>NZ_RCCV01000001.1:0-603207 GCF_003664255.1 Micromonospora sp. M71_S20
CGGACCCCGGCGATGGCGCGGTGGTCGATGCGGGTCACCTCCAGTTCCCATCCGTCCACGACGACGCTCTCCCCCGCCACGGTGGGGATGTGGCCGAGGCAGGCGAGCACGAGACCCGCGATGGTGGTGTAGTCGCCGCCGGGGCGGCCGGGCAGTTCGACACCGAGATCGGCCAGGTCGTGCACGGGGAAGGTCCCGGGGAGCCACATCGCGCCGTCCGGTTCGGTGCGCACGGAGCGCACGTCCCGGTCGGTCTCGTCGTAGATCTCCCCGACGATCTCCTCGAGGATGTCCTCCAGGGTGACGATGCCGTCGACGGCGCCCCGCTCGTCCACCACCAGGGCGATGTGCTGGCGTTCGGCCTTGAACTGCCGCAGCGCGTCCACCACCGGCAGGGAGTCCGGCAGCAGCATCGGCGGGCGCGCGCACTCGTCGACCGGCCGGTCTTCGGGGACGCCGACGAGGTCACGCAGGTGGATCACGCCGACCGCGTCGTCGAGGCCGCCGTGCCGGACCACCGGCGCCCGGGAGTGGCCGGTGGCGGCCAGCAACAGCCGCGCGGCCTCCGCCGTGGTGCCGCTGTCGAGCGTGAAGACCTGCAACCGGGGTACGAGCACCGCCCGCAGCTGCCGGTCGGCGATCTCGACGGCGCCGGCGATGATGGTCCGCTGCTCCTTGGTGAAGCCGTGGTTGCCGGCGACGATGTCCCGCAGCTCGTCGGGGCCGATCTCGTCGGGCTCGTGCTTCGGGTTGAGCCCGACCAGGCGTACCACCAGGTCGCTGGTGGCGCCGAGGGCCCAGACGGCCGGCCGGGTCACGGACGCCAGCAGGTCGAGCGGGCGGGCGACCAGCAGCGCCCACCGCTCCGCGGCCTGCATGGCGATCCGCTTCGGGGCGAGCTCGCCGAAGACCAGGGTGACGAAGGTCAACGCGAGGGTGACCACCACGATCGCGACGGTCTCGGCGGCGCCGCCGAGCGCGCTGAGAAGCGGCACGAGGGGCTTGGCCAGCGACACCGCCGCCGCGGCCGACGCCAGGAAGCCGGCGAGGGTGATCCCGATCTGGATGGTGGCCAGGAAGCGGTTCGGGTCCTTGGCGAGCCGGGCCAGCACCCGGCCGGCCCGGCTGGTGCGTTCCAGCCGCTGGATCTGGCTGTCCCGCAGCGAGACCAGTGCCATCTCGCTGCCGGCGAAGACCGCGTTGAGGATGACCAGGACACCGACCAGGGCCAGTTGGGTCCAGATGCTCTGCACGCCCGGCTCTCCTCACGCGGGACAGGTGCCCGCCGGCACGACGGGCACCGCCGGCCGAGGGTCACGGCCGGCGTAGGCCAGTCTGTGCCCACCGGGCCGACCGGCGAATCCTCATCCGGTCCCCGATGTGATCAGGCCCGCCGGGCGACCGGCGGAGCGGGCAGGTCGAGGACGTACGAGCGGCCCTCAGGGCGGAAGCCGAGCCGGTGGTAGTACGGGGCGACCATGCCGGGCGGGGTGATCACCCGGTGGAAGCCGCGGTCGGTGAAGAGGCTGCTGCGCCGGTAGACGAACTCGCCGGGGGTGAAGTCCCGGAACCGTCGGGTCACGTAGTCGAGGTCGACCTGCGCCACGCCGTCGGCCTCGGCGTGCGACAGCACCACGCCGACCACCTCGTCGGCGCGTACGACCAGGAACGCCGAACGCTCGGCGGCGGTGCCGGGGGGCCAGCGGAAGCCGGGGTTGAACCGGGCGATGTCGGCGGCGTGCACACTCAGCGTGTGGGCCAGGAACTGGTCGTCGACCCCGACCTCGACCACCTGGTAGGTGGCCTCGTCGTGGCGGGTGGCGAGCATGGTCCGCAGGTACCAGACGTTGATCACGGCGAGCACGACGTTCAGCCCGACCATGGGCCAGACCTGCACGGCGGCGTTGTAACCGATCAGGATCAGGCAGCCGACCAGGTTCAGGGCACGCAGCCGGAGGATGCGCGTCTGCAGCAGCGACCAGACCAGCAGCGCGGAGCCGGTCCAGCCGATCAGTTCCAGCCAGTTCACCCCGCGAGAGTAGTGCTCGCGCGGACGCGGTGACCCGGCGGGCGGCGGCGGGTCAGTCGCCGGCGAGCTCCAGCACCCATTCCTCCACCTCGGTGCCCCGGCCGTTGGCGTACCCCTTGTCCTCGCCGGTGACGACGAAGCCGCACTTGCGCAGCACGGCGAGCGAGGCGCGGTTGTCCTTGGCGGCGCGGGCGTGCACGGGCCGCTGGGGCAGCTCGCGCAGCAGCGCGGCGAGCGCCGCCGTGGCGTGCCCCCGCCCCCAGCGTCGCGGGTCGATCCAGTAGCTGACCTCGGTCTGCTCGCCGACGGGGAAGGCCACCACGTGGCCGACGACCTCGCCGTCGACGACCACCGTGCGGGGGACGATCCGCTCGTCGGCGCGCACGCGCCGCCAGTGGGCGTCGAACCGCTCCCGGTCGGCCGGGTCCTCCGGCCCGAACGCGGCCATCCAGTTGGCCTCCGCGTCCTGCTCGTGGGCGAAGAAGAGGGGCAGGTCGTCGTCGCGCACGGGACGCAGGTGCAGCTCGGCGGTCACGGGCCCGAGGATAGGACCCACCACCGACAATCGGATCGCGGGTCGGGTGCGCACGATCCGGTCGCACGGCGCCGGCGGTGCGCCGACAATGGCGGGATGGGACGAACGGTACGGAGCGCGCGGGTGGTCGGGACGAGCGCCACCGGGGCGGCGGCGGCGGGCGCGCGGGCGGCGGGGGCGGCGTCGGTCGGGGCGCTGGCCGTGGGGGCGCTGGCCTGTGGTGCCGTCGCCGTCGGCGCGCTCGCGATCGGGCGGCTGGCGATCCGCCGGGCGGTCGTCCGCGAGCTGCGCATCGGCAGGCTGGAGGTCGATGAGCTGGTGGTTGGCGGCCGGCCGGTCGGCGAGGGATGACGGACAGCGTCCACAGTGGCGCGGGCCGGACGGATCAGCCGGCGGGCGGGGCGCCCACCGGGTAGCCGTAGAGGTCGAGCAGCCGGCCCCGGGCCGCGTGCAGCCGGTCCACCACGACGCTCATGAAGCGGGTGGTCAACTGCCGGCCGAGCGCGTCGTCGGACTCCATCAGCCGGCGCACCCCCTCGGCGGTGAACTCCACCGCCGTGCTGCGCTGCGCGGCCACCGCCCCGAACTGCCAGCGGTACGGCGGGAACAGCCACGACCAGCCAAGCACCCCGCCCGCGCCGATCGTCTCGATCTCCACGTCGCCCCGGCCGGGCACCGCGAAGTCGAGCGCGACCCGGCCGGTGCGGACCAGCCAGAAGCGCTCCGCCGGCCCGTCGGCCCGGAACAGCCGGTGCCCGGGGTGCCAGACCACCGGCCGGGCGTGCCCGGCGAGCCGGGGCAGCCACGGCTCGGGCAGCCCGGCGAGGAACGGATGCGCGCGCAGTACGTCCAGAGTGGTCATGCGGTGCCCCTCTCGTCGAACCGGGCCGGCGGTGGCCGGATCCTGCGACGGGTCGTGCCGGCTCCCATCGCACCGCATGCCGGCCGTGGGCGGCAGGGCCGTTGGTCCCGGGTCGCACGGCGCGCCGGCCCGCCGTCACCTGGGCGGCCGCGTCCTGCACCAGCTCAGCGACCCGCTGGTGGCGTTGCTGCTGGCCGCCGCCGTGGTCACCGCCGTGCTGCGCGACTACCCGGACACCGCGGTGATCGTGCTGGTGGTGCTGGTGAACACCGCCATCGGCGTCTTGCAGGAGGTCCGCGCCGACCGGGCGATCGCCGCGTTGGACCAGCTCGCCGCGCCCACCGCCCGGGTCGTCCGGGACGGCCGGGACGTCGTCCTGCCCGCCGCCGACCTCGTCCGTGGTGACCTGGTGCGGGTCGAGGCCGGCGACGTGGTCCCGGCCGACCTGCTGCTCGCCGAGCCCCGGCGGACACCACCTCGGGGGACGCTGCGCCCCGGGACGCGGCCCCACGGCACCGCGGCGGACGCCGCCCCGGGCCTGAGTGCTGCGGCCGGGGTCGGCCGGAGCGGGCGGCGCGCGCCGGGGGCGGATAGCCCGGCCGGTGACCGTCGGTCTGCGATTCGGGACCAAGGTCCCGCTGGTCGGGACGACCGCCTCTGACCGGTAGCGTGCGGATGGAGCATGCTGAACGTGGACGAAGGAGGAGCCGATGACCATCAACACCGGTGCCCCCGTCGTGGTGGGTGTCGACGGCTCGGCCGCCGCGCTCGACGCGGTCCGGGTGGCGGCGCGGGAGGCGGCGCAGCGACAGCGCCCGCTGCGGGTCGTGCACGCCTTCATCTGGCCCCTGACGCGCGCCCCGCTCGGTGCCGCCGAGGGCGCGCCGGCCGGCGCCGGTTTACGCAACCAGGCCGAGCGGTACGTCGCCGAGGCCATCGCCGAGGCCAACAGGACCGCCCCGGACGTGCCGGTGACCGGCGTGGTGGTCGACGGCGCGGCGACCCCCGTCCTGCTCGGGGAGTCCCGGGACGCCGCCCTGCTGGTGCTGGGCCACCGGGGCCTGGGCGGTTTCGTCGGGCTGCTGCTCGGCTCCGTCACCGTGCAGGTCTCCGCCCACGCGCAGGTCCCCGTCCTCGTGGTGCGCGGCGAGCAGCGCGCCGACGGCCCGGTCGTGGTGGGTGTCGACGGCTCCGAGTGTTCCCTCGAGGCCGTCGCGTTCGCCTTCGAGGAGGCGAGCCGCCGGGGTGCCCCGCTGGTCGCGGTGCAGGCCTGGCTCTACCCCACGCCGGTCGGCCCGGGTGACGTCCTGCCCCTGGCGTACGACCTGGACGCCTTCGCCGCGGACGAGGAACGCGCCCTCGCGGAGGCCGTCGCCGGCTTCGCCGAGCGCTACCCCGACGTGCCGGCGCAGCACCGGCTGGTCCGGGGCTCCCCGGGCGGCGTGCTGGTCGAGGAGTCGAAGAACGCCCAGCTGGTGGTCGTGGGGGCGCGCGGCCGGGGCGCGCTGGGCGGGCTGCTGCTCGGCTCGGTCAGCCACGCGGTGCTGCACCACGCGCACTGCCCGCTGGTGATCGTGCGGCACCCGAAGCGGGCCGACGCGTCCTGACCCGGTCACCGCACCGCGACGCCGTCGCGCCGGCCGCTCCCCCGGCCGGCACGACGGCGTCGACGCAAATGCCGGCGGGTCGGCGGTGCCGCGCCGACAATGGCCTGATCGATCTCTGGGAGGGCTGATGAACCGACCCGTGGTGGTGGGTGTGGACGGATCGCCGGCGAGCCTGCTGGCGGCGGAGCACGCCGCGCGGGCCGCCGTGCTGCGGTCCCGCCCCCTGCACCTGGTGCACGGCTACCTGCACCCGCTCGGTTACGGCGTGCCGCTCAACCCGTACGACGTGGGGTTGCCGGCGCCGACCGAGGAGGCGCAGAAGATGTTGGAACGCACGGCCGCCGACCTCGCCGGGCGCTGCCCGGGGCTGACCGTCGAGGTGCGCCAGGTGGCGGGCGGGCCGGGTGCGACGCTGGTCGAGGAGTCCCGGCGGGCCGAGCTGGTGGTGGTGGGCAGCCGAGGGCTGGGCGGCTTCGCCGGGCTGCTGCTCGGCTCGGTCGGCACGCAGGTGGCCGCCCACGCGCACTGCCCCGTGCTGGTGGTGCGCCCCGCCGAGGAGCCGATCCCGGTCGCCGGGCCGGTGCTGGTCGGGGTCGACGGGTCGGAGCCCGCCGAGCTGGCGGTCGGGTACGCGGCCGACGAGGCGGCCCGCCGTGGCGACGGGCTGGTGCTGGTGCACGTCCAGCCGCCGGACGGGGACCGCCCGGCGGCGGACGAGGTGACGGAGACGCAGGCCGCCGCGCACGCGGACTCGGCCGAGCTGCTGGCCACCGCCGCGGCGGCCGTCCGTGGCAGCCACCCGGGGCTGGCCGTCGAGGGGCGGCTGCTCCGGGCACCGAAGGCCGAGCAGGCGCTTGTCGAGGCCAGCGAGGACGCGGCGCTGGTGGTGGTCGGCTCCCGGGGCCGGGGCGGGTTCGCCGGGCTGCTGCTCGGCTCGGTCAGCCAGGCCCTCGTGCAGCACGCGCACTGCCCGGTGCTGGTGGCCCGCCCGTACGGTCACGCCCGCTGACGTGCCCCGACCCGCCGGCCCCGGGCGGGGTCGGCGGGCCGGCGGCGGTCAGTGGTCCCGACCCCCGAGGAGCTCGTCGAAGCTGGTCGTGAGGGCGAAGGGGTCGGCGGGGCCGGTGGACGGCGGGCGTCGGTGGACCTGCTCGGCCAGCTCGCTGCCGGCGCGGACGATCCGCGCCCGCAGCGCACCGTCGGCGGCGCCGGCGGACCAGTCCTCCGGGGCGGCGAAGACCGCGGTGGGGACCACGACCGACCGCAGGTGGGCGAACATCGGCCGGACGGCGTGCTCCAGCGCCAGCGAGTGCCGGGCCGTTCCGCCGGTGGCGCCGGCCAGCACCGGCCGGTCCGCGAGCGCGCCGGATTCGACCAGGTCGAAGAACGACTTGAACAGCCCGTTGTACGAGGCGTGGAAGATCGGCGTGACGGCGATCAGCCCGTCGGCGCCGGTGACCGTGTCGAGCACCTCCCGCAGCGCGGGCGACGGGAAGCCGGTCAGCAGGTGGTTGACGATGTCGTGGGCGTGCTCGCGCAGCTCGACGGGGCGTACGTCGACGTCGTCGCCGCGCCGGGCCAGCTCGTCGCGGGCGGCCGCGGCGAGCTGGTCGGCGAGCAGCCGGGTCGACGAGGGCCGCCCCAGCCCGGCCGACACCACGGCGAGGGTGCGGCGGGTCATCGGCCGGCCTCCGCCCCGGCCCGGTCGGCGGGGGTCCCGGCGGCGTCGCGCAGGGACGCGTGGGTGGGCGCGGCGGGCACGTGCGCCGGGCGCAGCGACTCGAACTCCTTGCGCAGCACGGGTACGACCTCCTCGCCGAGCAGGTCGAGCTGCTCCAGCACGGTCTTCAGGGGCAGGCCGGCGTGGTCCATGAGGAACAGCTGGCGCTGGTAGTCGCCGACGTAGTCGCGGAAGCCCAGCGTGCGGTCGATGACCTGCTGCGGGCTGCCCACGGTCAGCGGGGTCTGCGCGGTGAACTCCTCCAGCGACGGGCCGTGCCCGTAGACCGGGGCGTTGTCGAAGTACGGCCGGAACTCCCGCACCGCGTCCTGCGAGTTGCGCCGCATGAACACCTGCCCGCCGAGGCCCACGATGGCCTGGTCGGCGGAGCCGTGCCCGTAGTGCGCGAAGCGCTGCCGGTAGAGCCCGACCATCCGCTGCGTGTGCTCCTTGGGCCAGAAGATGTGGTTGGCGAAGAAGCCGTCGCCGTAGTAGGCGGCCTGCTCGGCGATCTCGGGGCTGCGGATCGAGCCGTGCCAGACGAACGGCGGCACGCCGTCGAGCGGACGCGGCGTCGACGTGAACGACTGCAACGGGGTGCGGAAGCGGCCCTTCCAGTCGACCACGTCCTCGCGCCAGAGCCGGTGCAGCAGGTCGTAGTTCTCGATGGCAAGGGGGATGCCGTTGCGGATGTCCTGGCCGAACCACGGGTAGACCGGCCCGGTGTTGCCGCGTCCCATCATCAGGTCCACCCGGCCGTCGGCGAGGTGCTGGAGCATCGCGTACTCCTCGGCGATCTTCACCGGGTCGTTGGTGGTGATCAGCGTGGTGGCGGTGGAGAGCAGCAGGCGCTCGGTGCGGGCCGCGACGAAGCCCAGCATGGTGGTCGGCGACGACGGCACGAACGGCGGGTTGTGGTGCTCGCCGGTGGCGAAGACGTCCAGGCCGACCTCCTCGGCCTTGAGCGCGATGGTGACCATCGCCTTGATCCGCTCATGCTCGGTCGGCTCGCGACCGGTGGTCGGGTCGACCGTGACGTCGCCGACGGTGAAGACTCCGAACTGCATGACCAGCTCCTCGCGTTGTCCCGGCCGGGGCCGCTGCGGCTCCCGGACGCACCGCACAACATATTTGACGAGTCAACTATTCCGCCGCCGGAGGCACCGCCGGTGGCCGCCGTCACGCCCGTCACGCCGTCCGCGTCGATCGCGCGGCGGGTACCCCCGGCCAGGTCAACGGCTACGCGGCACGTGCCGGCGGTAGGCGCTCACGGTCGGGTCGCCGGCGATCCAGAACCGCCACGGCACGTCGTGCGCCCCGGTCACGCCCACCCGGGGCCCGGCGGCGACCGCGTCCGCGGGCACCGGGGCGTCGGCCGGGCCCAGGCGGACGGGGCCGTCGCCGAGCAGCCAGCGGCCGTAGGCGCTCCGGTCGATGCCCAGCGCCGCGCAGAGCCGGGCGGGCCCGCGCGCCAGGTCGACGTTCCGGCGTACGGCGGGGCGCCTCACCCGGGCCGCCTCGACGCCGTCGACCACCTCGCCGGCGCGCAGCAGCACCGCCGAGGCCTCCCCGTCGGGCCCGGTGACGACGTTCATGCACCAGTGCATGCCGTAGGTGAAGTAGACGTAGGCGTGCCCCGCCGGGCCGAACATGACCGCGTTGCGCGGGGTGCGGCCCCGGTGCGCGTGCGAGGCCGGGTCACCGGCCGTCCCGGCGTACGCCTCGACCTCGGTGATCCGGACGGTCACGTCGCCGGCGGTCAGCCGGCAGCCGAGCAGGCCCCGGGCGGCCGGCACCACCGGGCCGGCGAGCAGGTCGGCCAGCCCCGCGAGATCGGCGGGACGGCGGTCGGAGTACGCCACCACGAGCACGACCCTATCCGGCCCCTGGGACGGGGCAACCCGACCCGGATGCGGGCACGGCCGGAATGTTTCACCGGCCCCCGGCTGTGTGGGAGCGGAAGCACGATGCCACGGGCCTCACTCCACGCGGGGGCGGGTCACTCGGGGACCGGCAGCTCCGGCACGTCGGACTTCCTCGCCAGCAGGGGCGAGTGCTTTCGCAGGTGGCGGATCCCCCACTCCAGGTCCAGGGTCGGACGGGTGGGGCCGGCGTCGCCGTGGTGGGCCGCCAGCAGGTCCCTGACCCCGATGAACAGCCACGCCCAGAAGACCGGCCGCACCAGCCTCCACTCGACGTCGGACAGGGGCCGCACCTCGTCGTAGCCGACGAGGACGTCGTCGTGGTATCCGCGCCAGGACAACGCGAAGTCGGCCACCTGGTAGGTGTGGTGGGTCGCCTCGAAGTCGAGCAGGCCGGTCAACCGCCCGTGGTCGTAGAGGAGGTTCCAGGGCGTGAAGTCACCGTGGATCACGCTGTGGGGCACGTCCGGGGCGGGCAGGGCGGCGAGCCACTCCACCGCCGCGTCGCGGCAGGCCCGTAGGATCCGTCCCTCGTCCGGGCGGGCCCGCTCGTGCACCCGTAGCCAGCGGTCCAGCTCCGGGTCGGCCACCAGCTCGGCGGGACCGGTGAACCCGCCCCGCTGGTCGGTGATGCCGGTGGCGGACGCGGACGCGTCCAGCTCGGCGAGCAGCCGCCCACGGGCACGTCCCTCGATGGCCACGTCGGCACCGACCGGCCGCGTGGACCGGCCGGGCAACCGGCGGAACAACACCCACGTGCCGTCGGGCCGCACCAGCGGCTCCTCGACCGGTTCCGGCGTCGGCCAGCCCTGTGCGCGCAGCGCCGCCGCGACCCGCAACGTGTAGGGCCAGTCCGGGAAGGACGGGCCAAAGTGCTTGACCACGAACGCCACATCGTTCCGGGTGACCTGCCACGTTCCGGTCACGCGGTCGCCCAGCACCGGCCCCGGGGTCAGTCGCCAGTGCGCGCACACCTCGCGGTCGGGACCATGGCCGGGCCGGGACCGCTCCGCGCCGGTCGGCGCGCTCGTCGCCGCGTCGGTCACCTGCCGCACTCCCCCGTTGGACCGTCCGGATGGGTCGCGGTCGGCGGCGGCTGACCGCGTCGCGCCACGGCTCATCGTGCCAGAACCGGACGGGCCGCACCGCCCCGGCGAGCGGCGAACCGCCGCAGATGCGCCCTCCGACAGCACGGACGCATCAACGAGTTGTTGACAACTGAACGTTGATGGAATGTACTCGGGGCATGACCGACTCCTTCACCGGTCCCGACCCGAGCCGGGCCAGGGCCCACCGCACCTACGAGGCGCTGCACCGGATCACCGAGCGGCACGCCGGCACCGAGGCGCGCCGCCGCCGGCACACCAACCCCTACATGCCGGACGCCTACGAGGCGGTCGCGCTGGTCACCGCCCTGGCCGCCGGCGGAGCCGAGGCCGAGCCCGACGAGGAGCCCGTCGACGACGCGGACCTCGTCGCGGCGCTCACCCTCGTCCCACACCTGCGCGCCGAGATCGACGTGATGGAGGCGGGGCTGTTCACGCTGGCCCGCAGCCGCGGACTGACCTGGCAGCAGATCGCGTACGGGCTGGGGCTGGGCAGCGCGCAGGCCGCCAAGCAGCGCTTCGAACGGCTCTCCGCCCGCACCGCCACCACCGGATGACGCCGCCGATGGACGAGACTGGGCGCGGGATCGGTGTCGAGGAGGACGCGATGACGCGCGAGGAGATGCTGGCGTACTGCCTGGGGAAGCCGGGGGCCTGGCTGGACCAGCCGTGGGAGGGCGACGAGGTGGTGAAGGTCGGCAGCCGGATCTTCGCCTTCCTCGGCTCCGCCGGCGGCGACGAGCCGACCGTCGGGGTGAAGTGCGGCCCGAGCCGGGAGGTGGCCGACGAGTGGCTGCACCGGCACCCGGGCGACGCGCGGCCGTCGCCGTACATCGGGCGCGCCGGCTGGAACACGCTGCGCCTGGCCGGCGGGATCGACGAGGAGGAGCTGATCGAGGCGGTCGACGGGTCGTACGACGCGGTGGTGGCGAAGCTGCCGAAGCGGGAGCGCCCGGCGGGCTGATCCCCGCGCGACGCCGGCGGCGCCGCGCGGAGATCGGCGACTCAGCGGGGCACGACCCGCTCGGCGGCCCACTCCCGCCAGCCGGCGAGTTTGTCGGCGGCGGTGGCGAGCTGGTCGGCGACCGGCCCGGGACCGGTCGAGCCGGGCGTGATCCGGGCGGCGAGCGCCGAGCGGACCGAGAGCACGTCGCGCACCGACGGGTCGAGGTGCTCGCTGACCGCCGCGAGGTCGTCGTCGCTGACCTCGTCGAGGGCGCAGTCGCGGGCCACGCAGAGCGCCACCAGCTTCCCGGTGATCTCGTGCGCGTCGCGGAACGGCACGTTGCGGCGCACCAGCCAGTCCGCGACCTCGGTGGCGAGGGAGAAGCCGACCGGCGCGGCGGCGACGAGGCGGTCGGCGCGCACGGTCATCGTGGAGATCATCCCGGCGAGCGCCGGCAGCAGCAGCTCCAGGGTGTCGACCGCGTCGAAGGCCGGCTCCTTGTCCTCCTGCATGTCCCGGTCGTAGCTCATGGGCAGGCCCTTGAGCATGGTGAGCACGCTCATCAGCCCGCCGACGAGCCGGCCGGACTTGCCCCGGGCCAGCTCGGCGATGTCCGCGTTCTTCTTCTGCGGCATGATCGACGAACCGGTGGCGAACGCGTCGTCCAGCTCCACCCAGCCGAACTCCTGCGAGGTCCAGAGCACCACCTCCTCGCCGAGGCGGGACAGGTGCACCCCGATCATCGCGGTGACGAACAGGAACTCCGCGACAAAGTCCCGGTCGGCGACCGCGTCCATCGAGTTGGCGAAGGACGTGCGGAAGCCCAGCTCCTTGGAGACGGCCACCGGGTCCAGCGGCAGGCCGGAGCCGGCGAGCGCGCCCGCGCCGAGCGGACTGATCGCCGTGCGGTGGTCCCAGTCGCTCAGCCGCTCCAGGTCGCGCAGCAGCGGCTGCACGTGGGCCAGCAGCCAGTGCCCGAACGTGACCGGCTGGGCGTGCTGCAGGTGCGTCATGCCGGGTGCGGCGGTCTCCACGTGCCGCTCGGCCTGCTCGACCAGGGCCTCGGCCAGCTCGACCAGCCGACCGGCCACGCCCCGGGCGTGGTCGCGCAGGTAGAGCCGCAGGTCGGTGGCGACCTGGTCGTTGCGGGACCGGCCGGCGCGCAGCTTGCCGCCGAGGCTGCCGAGCCGCTCCAGCAGGCCGCGCTCCAGGGCGGTGTGCACGTCCTCGTCGTCGACCGTGGGACGGAACTGCCCGGAGGCGCAGGCGGCCTCCAGGTCGTCGAGGGCGGCGAGGATCCGGCCCAGTTCCTCCGGGTCGAGCAGGCCGGCCCCGGCGAGCACCCGGGCGTGCGCCCGGGACGCCGCGATGTCGTACGGGGCCAGCCGCCAGTCGAACTGCACGCTCACCGACAGTCGGGCCAGGGCCTCGGCGGGGCCACCGGCGAAGCGGCCGCCCCAGAGGCTCGTGCGGTTGGTGGCGGCACTGTTCTCGGTCAGGCTCTTGTCGTCCACGCCGCCCATTGTGGTGCCCATGGTCAGCAGCCTCCCAGCCGGGCGTCCCGCGCGGCGGCCATCTTGCTGGGCAGGCCCCAGAGCTGCACGAAGCCCTTCGCCAGGGACTGGTCGAAGGTGTCCCCCGTGTCGTAGGTGGCCATGCCGAAGTCGTAGAGGCTGGCCTCGGAGCGGCGTCCGGTGACGGTGGCCCGGCCGCCGTGCAGGGTCAGCCGCACCTCGCCGGTGACGTGCCGCTGCGCGTCGTCGATGAACGCGTCCAGCGAGCGCTTCAGCGGCGAGAACCAGAGGCCGTCGTAGACAAGCTCGCCCCAGCGCTGGTCGACGCCACGCTTGAACCGGGCCAGGTCCCGCTCCACGGTCACCGCCTCCAACTCCTGGTGGGCGGTGATCAGCGCGATCGCGCCGGGCGCCTCGTACACCTCGCGGCTCTTGATGCCGACGAGGCGGTCCTCGACCATGTCGAGCCGGCCGACGCCCTGGGCGCCGGCGCGCCGGTTGAGCTCCAGGATCGCCTGGTACGGGGTGACGGTCTCGCCGTCGATCGCCACCGGGACGCCGGCGTCGAAGGTGATCACGACCTCGTCGGCGTCGCGCTCCTGCGTCGGGTCGGAGGTGTACGAGTAGAGGTCCTCGACCGGGCCGTTCCAGATGTCCTCCAGGAAGCCCGTCTCGACGGCGCGGCCCCACAGGTTCTGGTCGATGGAGTACGGGGACTTCGCCGACACGTCGATCGGCAGCCCCTTCTCCTCGGCGAAGGCGATCGCCTTGTCCCGGGTCCAGGCGTAGTCCCGGGCCGGCGCGACGATCTTGAGGTCGGGGGCGAGCGCGCCGAGGCCGACCTCGAAGCGGACCTGGTCGTTGCCCTTGCCGGTGCAGCCGTGCGACACGATGGTGCCGCCGTGCCTGCGGGCCGCGGCCACCAGGTGCTTGACGATCAGCGGCCGGGACAGCGCGGAGACCAGCGGGTAACGGTCCATGTAGAGCGCGTTGGCGCGCACGGCCGGCAGGCAGTACTCGGCGGCGAACTCGTCGCGCGCGTCGACCACCTCGGACTCCACGGCGCCGCAGTCCAGGGCGCGCTGCCGGATCGCGTCGAGGTCCTCGCCGCCCTGGCCGACGTCGACCGCCACCGCGATCACCTCGGCGCCGGTCCGGTCGGCCAGGTACGGGATGGCGACGGAGGTGTCGAGCCCTCCGGAGTAGGCGAGTACGACCCGCTCGGTCATGGCGTGGGGTTCCCTTCGACGTTCTCTTCGCGGCGGGCCCACCCGGCGAGCTTGTCGCCGAGCGCGGCCCCGCCGACGGCCTCGCGGGCCACGACGAGGATGGTGTCGTCGCCGGCGATGGTGCCGACGATCTCGGGCAGGCCCGCCCGGTCCAACGCGCTGGCCAGGTACTGGGCTGCGCCCGGCGGGGTGCGCAGTACGGCGATGTTGCCGCTGGCGTCGACCCCGTTGAGCAGCTCGCGCAGCAGCCGCACCAGCCGGGCCGGGGCCGCCTCGGCGTCGCGCAGCGGCCGGTGGCCGTCCTCGGGGATGTGGTAGACGGCCCGCCCGTCGCCGCCGCGCGCGGTGACCGCGCCCAGCTCCTTCAGGTCCCGGGAGAGGGTGGCCTGGGTGACCTGGATCCCGTCGCCGGAGAGCAGGTCGGCCAGCTCGGTCTGCGAGTGGATCGCCTTGTCGCGGATCAGCTCGACGATGCGGGCGTGCCGGGCGGCGCGGGTCAACGGGGCGGTCATGGTGTCTCCCTGGTCGCGGCGAGGCCCGGCGCCGCCGCGTCCGGGGCGGCGGGCGCGGCCCCGAGGAGGAACGTCAGCAGCGCCTTCTGGGCGTGCAGCCGATTCTCCGCCTGGTCGAACACGACGCTGCGCGGGCCGTCGAGCACCTCGTCGGTGATCTCCTCGCCCCGGTGCGCGGGCAGGCAGTGCAGCACGACGGCGTCGGGCGTGGCGTGGGCGAGCAGCGCGGCGTTGACCTGGTACGGCAGGAACGGGGTGATCCGGTCCAGCCCGTCGTCCTCCTGCCCCATCGAGGTCCAGGTGTCCGTGGCGACCACGTCGGCGCCGGCCACCGCCGCGACCGGGTCGGTCAGCGCCTGCACCGAACCCCCGGTGCCGGCGGCGATCTTCGCGGCCCGGGCGACCACCTCCGGGTCGGGGCCGAAGCCGGCCGGCCCGGCGACCCGGACGTGCATGCCGGCGGTCGCCCCGGCGAGCAGGTACGAGTGGGCGAGGTTGTTCGCCGCGTCGCCGACGTAGGCCAGCGTCCGCCCGGCGGTGCCGCCGCAGTGCTCGCGGACGGTGAGCAGGTCGGCCAGGAGCTGGCAGGGGTGGAAGCCGTCGGTGAGCGCGTTGACCACCGGCACGCTGGCACCGTCGGCCACCTCGGCGATCCGGTCGTCGCCGTGGGTACGCAGCACGATCGCCGCGACGTAGCGGGACAGCACCCGGCCGGCGTCGGCCAGGGTCTCGCCCCGCCCGAAGTGGGTGACCTGGGTGTCCACCACGAGAGGGTGCCCACCCAGCTCGGCGATGCCGACGTCGAACGAGAATCGCGTACGCAGGCTCTGCTTGTCGAACAGCACCGCCACCGACCGGGGCCCGGCCAGCGGCCGGTGACCGAACCGGTCGGCCTTCATCCGCGCCGCGAGGTCAAGCACGGCCGACTGCTCGGCGGGGCTCAGGTCGTCGTCCCGCAGGAAGTGCCGGATCACGCCCCCGCCTCCGTCGTCCTCGGCATCGCCACGGTGGGCGCGGCGGGCGTGGGCGCGGTGGAGGGCGTGGACGCGGCGGACGGCGTGGGCGGCGTGGACGCGGTGGGCGGCGCCGAGATCTTGGTAGATTCCGGCCCCTCCAGGGGCCATTTCCTACCAAGATCCGGCGCGGAGCGGGAAGCGGAGCCGGAGCCGGCGGCGGCCGGGGACGCCGCGTCGAGGGCGGCGGGGAGGGCGGCCAGGAAGTCGTCGGCCTGGGCGGCGGTCAGGATCAGCGGCGGGGCGAGCCGTACCACGCCGGGCTGCACCGGGTTGACCAGGAAGCCGGCCTCCCGCAGTGCCTCGGCGAGGACCTTCGCGACGGGCGCGGCCAGCACCACACCGAGCAGCAGGCCCGCGCCGCGTACCCCGTCGACCAGCGGGTGGCCGAGCGCCTCGATCCCCCGGCGCAGCCGCTCGCCGACCCGCTTGACGTGGTCGAGCAGTCCCTCGCTGGCGATGGTCGACACCACCGCGAGGGCGGCGGCGCAACTCACCGGGTTGCCGCCGAAGGTGGTGCCGTGCGAACCGGGGGCGAGCAGCTCGGCGGCGCGGCCGAAGGCCAGGCAGGCGCCGATGGGCAGCCCGCCGCCGAGCCCCTTGGCCAGGGTCACCACGTCGGGCTCGATCCCCTCGGCCTGGTGCGCGAACCAGTGCCCGGTACGCCCGACACCGGTCTGCACCTCGTCGAGCACCAGCAGCGCGCCGTGCCGGGCGGTGATCCGGCGCGCGGCGGCCAGGTAACCGGCCGGCGGGACCACCACGCCGTTCTCCCCCTGCACCGGTTCCAGGATCACCATCGCGGTGGCGTCGGTGACCGCCGCCTCCAGGGCCGCCACGTCGCCGTAGTCGACGTGGGTCACCTCGCCGGGCAGCGGGCGGAACGGGTCGGCCTTGGCCGGCTGGCCGGTGAGGGCGAGCGCGCCCATCGTCCGGCCGTGGAAGCCGCCCCGGGTGGCGACCACGTGCGAGCGGCCGGTGAGCCGGGAGAGCTTGAACGCCGCCTCGTTGGCCTCCGCGCCCGAGTTGGCGAAGAAGACGCGCCCCGGCCGTCCGGCCAGGGCCAGCAGCAGCTCGGCGAGGGCCACCGGCGGCTCGGCGACGTAGAGGTTGGAGACGTGCCCCAGGGTGGCGACCTGCTTCGACACGGCGGCCACCACGGCCGGGTGGGCGTGACCGAGGGCGTTGACCGCGATGCCGCCGACGAGGTCGACGTACTCCCGGCCGGCGTCGTCGACCACGACGGCGCCGGAGCCGGAGACGAGGGCGAGCGGCGGCGTACCGTAGTTGTCCATCATGGACTGTGCCCAGCGCTCGATGAGCGTGCTCATGACTGCACAGAACCTTCCTCGTTCGCGACTGCGGGGCTTGGTCGCTCCGCTCCCGCACTCCTCGCGCTCACCGCACCCTCTTCGTTCGCGACTGCGGGGCTTGGTCGCTCCGCTCCCGCACTCCTCGCGCTCACGACCATTGTTCCGAATCCTTCCGAGGTGAAGACCTCCAGCAGCGTGGAGTGGGCGACCCGGCCGTCGACGACGTGCGCGGCCGGCACGCCCTGCCGCACCGCCCGCAGGCACGCCTCCATCTTGGGGACCATGCCGCTGGACAGCGACGGCAGCAGCGCCGCCAGCTCGTCGACGGTGATCTCGCTGATCAGGCTGTCGGTGTCGGGCCAGTCGGCGTAGAGACCCGGCACGTCGGTGAGGACGACCAGCTTGCGGGCGTCGAGGGCGACGGCCAGCGCGGCGGCGGCGGTGTCGGCGTTCAGGTTGTGCAGCACGCCGTCGGCGTCGGGCGCCACGGTGGAGATCACCGGGATGCGTCCGGCCCCGATCAGGTCGGTGACCGCCGAGACGTCGACCGACTCCACGTCGCCGACCTGCCCGACGTCGACCGGTTCCCCGTCCACGTACGCGGGCCGCCGCACGGCGGTGAACAGCCCGGCGTCCTCGCCGGAGAGGCCCACCGCGAACGGGCCGTGGGCGTTGATCAGGCCGACCAGTTCCCGGCCGACCTGGCCGACCAGGACCATCCGGACCACGTCCATCGCCTCCGGCGTGGTGACCCGCAGGCCGCCCCGGAACTCGCTGGCGATGCCCAGCCGGCCGAGCATGGCGGAGATCTGCGGGCCGCCCCCGTGCACCACGACCGGCCGCAGGCCGGCGTAGCGCAGGAAGACCATGTCGGCGGCGAAGGCGCGCTGAAGCTCGGGGTCGACCATGGCGTTGCCGCCGTACTTGACCACGACGGTCGAGCCGGAGAAGCGGGCCAGCCAGGGCAGCGCCTCGATCAGCGTGGCCGCCTTGACCTGGGCGCGGGTGAGGTCGGTGGAGAGGTTCATGTCGAGTAGGCCGAGTTCTCGTGCACGTACGCGTGGGACAGGTCGTTGGTCCAGATCGTGGCCTCGGCGGCACCGGCGTGCAGGTCGATCCGGATGGTGACGTCCCGGCCGGTCAGGTCGACCTTCGACCGGTCCTCGGCGGCGGCGCCGGAGCGGCACACCCAGACGCCGTTGACGGCGACGTCGACCGCGTCGGGCTCGAACGCGGCGGCGGTGGTGCCGACGGCGGCGAGGATCCGTCCCCAGTTCGGGTCGTTGCCGAACAGCGCGGTCTTCACCAGGTTGTTGCGGGCCACCGACCGCCCCACCTCGACCGCGTCGCCCTCGCTCGCCGCGCCGACCACGTCGATGGCGATCTGCTTGGTGGCGCCCTCGGCGTCGGCGATGAGCTGCTGGGCCAGGTCGTGGGCGGCGGCGGTGACCGCGGCCGTCAGCTCGGCCTGGGTCGGGGCGATGCCGCTCGCGCCGCTGGCCAGCAGCAGCACCGTGTCGTTGGTCGACATGCAGCCGTCGGAGTCGATCCGGTCGAAGGTGACCCGGCACGCCTCCCGCAGGGCGGCGTCGAGGGCCTCGGGCCCAGCCACCGCGTCCGTGGTCAGCACGCAGAGCATGGTGGCCATCGCCGGGGCGAGCATGCCGGCGCCCTTCGCCATGCCCCCGACGGTCCAGCCGCTCCCCCGGGCCACCGCGGTCTTGGGCCGGGTGTCCGTGGTCATGATGGCCTCGGCGGCCGCCGCGCCGCCGTCGCGCGACAGCCGGCGGATCGCCGAGCGTACGCCGGGGAGCAGCTTCTGCATCGGCAGCCGTTCGCCGATCAGCCCCGTCGAGCAGACCGCCACGTCGGCGGCGCCCAGCATCAGCCGTGCGCTGGCCCCGGTGAGCGCGGCGGCGGTGTGCTCGGCCGTGGCGTGGGTGTCCTGGAAGCCGGCCGGGCCCGTGCAGGCGTTGGCGCCGCCGGAGTTGAGCACCACGGCGCGGGCGACGCCGCCGCGTACCACCTGCTGGGTCCAGAGCACCGGCGCGGCCTTGACCCGGTTGGCGGTGAAAACGCCGGCGACACCGGCGTCCGGGCCGTCGTTGACGACCAGCGCGACGTCGCTCGCGCCGCTGGTCTTGAGCCCGGCGGCCACCCCGGCCGCCCGGAACCCCCGCGGAGTCGTGACACTCACGGCGCTACTCCTTCGTTCGCGACTGCGGGGCTCCGCCGCGCCGCACTCCTCGCGCTCACGGCGCTTACTCCTTCGTTCGCGACTGCGGGGCTCCGCTGCGCTGCACTCCTCGCGCTCACGGCGCCACGCCCCAGACGGACAGGCCCGTCGTCTCCGGCAGGCCGCACATGAGGTTGGCGTTCTGCACGGCCTGGCCGGCGGCGCCCTTGCCGAGGTTGTCCAGCGCGCTCAGCACGATCATCCGGCGGGAGTCGACGTCGACCGTGGCCTGCAGGTGGCAGGAGTTGGAGCCGAGGGTGGCGGCGGTGTGCGGCCAGGCCCCCTCCGGCAGGACGTGCACGAAGGGCGCGTCCGCGTACGCCTCGGCGAGCACCGCCCGCGGGTCGACGCCCCGGGCCGGCACGGCGGTCACCGTGGCGAGGATGCCCCGGGGCATCGGCGCGAGCACCGGCGTCAGCGACAGGCCGGTCGCGCCGGTGGCCTGCTTGATCTCCGGGACGTGCTGGTGGGTGCCCACGCGGTAGGGCGACAGGTCCCCCATCACCTCGCTGCCGAGCAGGTGCGGCTTGGCCGCCTTGCCGGCGCCGGAGGTGCCGGAGGCCGCGACGACCACCACGTCGGCCGGGGAGGCGGCGCCGGCGGCGATCAGCGGGGCGAGGGCCAGGATGATCGCGGCGGCGTAGCAGCCGGTGTTGGCGACCCGGGTGGCGCCGGCGATCAGCTCCCGCTGGCCGGGCAGCTCGGGCAGGCCGTATGTCCACGGCCCGGCGTGCGTGCCGCCGTAGTAGTTGGCCCAGGCGTACGGGTCGGCGAGGCGGTGGTCCGCGCCCAGGTCGACCACGCGCACCTCGGGCGGGAGCTGGGCGGCAAGGGCAGCCGACTGACCGTGCGGCAGGGCCAGGAAGACCAGGTCCGCGTCGGCCAGCGTCGCCGCGTCCGTCTCGCCGAGGACCATGTCCAGGCCGGCGAGCTGCGGGTGTACGACGTCGAGCCGGTGCCCCGCCTGGCTGTGCGCGGTGGCGGCGACCAGGTCGAACTCCGGGTGCCCGGCGACCAGGCGGATCAGCTCGCCCCCGGCGTAGCCGCTCGCCCCGGCGACCGCGACACGGATACTCATCCCCACCTCCGCATGACTATGCAGAGGAGGCTAGCAAGCGACAGCGCCTCCCTGCAAGTTCATACAGCCGACTGCATGAGGATGAGGCGGTGCCCCGTCCGCCCACCACCGATCGATCCGGTCACCGCCCGCGGGAGCCCGGTGACCCGGGACCGGGGAACGACGAGGGCCCCTCCCGCGCCGGCGGAAGGGGCCCTCGTCGTCGCTCAGGCGCCGCGCAGGGTGGCGCCGAAGCGTTCCGCGGCGCGGGCGACCGCCGCGTCCCGGGCGGCCACCGCCTCCTCCACGGTCAGCGTCCGGTCCGGGGCCCGGAAGGTGAGCTTGTACGCCAGCGACCTGCGCCCCGCCCCGAGCTGCTCCGAGGCGTACACGTCGAACAGGCGCACCCCCTCCAGCAGCCCGCCGGCGCCCTCGACGAGGGCCTGCTGCACCTGCGCCGCGGGCACCGAGGAGTCGACGACCAGCGCCACGTCGATCAGCGCCGGGGGGAAGCCCGAGACGACCGGCGCGGACGCCACCGGGGCGGCCGGCAGCGCGTCCAGGTCGAGCTCCATGGCGCTGGTGCGCCGGGGCAGCTCCAGCGCCGCCACGACCGTCGGGTGCAGCTCGCCGGCGTACCCGACCACCGTGCCGTCGACCAGCAGCTCGGCGCAACGGCCGGGATGCCAGGGGGCGTGCTCGGCGGCCCGGACCTCGATCCGGTCCGTCGGGACGTCGGCGGCGGCCAGCACGTCCCGGCCGGCCTCCACGGCGTCGGCCCAGCCGGCCGGGCGGCCCGCGCCCCACCAGCCGGCCGGCTCGGCGTCGCCGGTCAGGACGACGGCGACGTGCCGGGGCTGGTCGGGCACGACCGCGTCGGCGGCGGCGAACTCCTCGTCGGTGGGTCGCCGGTCCACGCCCATCGCCGGCGGGCGGCCGGCGTCGGGACGCGGGTGGAACACCGCGCCGATCTCGTAGAGGGCGAGGTCGCGCTGGCCCCGGCCGAGGTTGCGCTTCACGATGCCGAGCAGCGGGCCGAGCAGCGTGGTGCGCAGCAGCGGCTCCTCCTCCGACAGCGGGTTGGCCAGCCGTACCGCCCGCCGACGCGGGTCGTCGGCGGGCAGGCCGAGCTGGTCGGCCAGCCCGGGGGCGACGAACGGGTGCGCGAGCACCTCCACGTACCCACGCTCGGCGAGCGACCGGGCCACGGCCCGGCGGCGGCGCTGCTGCCAGGTCAGGCCGCGGCCGGGCGGCGCGGTCGGCAGCACGGACGGCACCCGGTCGTAGCCGTCGAGGCGGACCACCTCCTCGACCAGGTCGGCCGGGTCGGTCAGGTCGGGCCGCCAGGTCGGCGGGGTGACGCTGAGCGCGCCGCCGGTGCCGGCGGCCACGCCGACCTCACCCGGGTCCTCGACCAGCCGGTCGGCGCCCCGGGCGACCGCGCAGCCGACCTGCTCCAGCAGGGCGGCCACCCGCGCCGGCGGGTAGCTCACGCCGATCCGCCGGGTCGGCAGGTCGGCCGGCAGGACCACCGGGGTACGCGGCCGGACGTGGTCGATGTCGAGGATCTCGTCACCGGCCGCGCCACCGGCGTGCTCGGTGAGCAGCCGGACCGCCCGCGCGACGGCCACCAGCGGCAGGGCCGGGTCGACGCCCCGCTCCCACCGCTTCGCCGCCTCGCTGAACAGCTTGTGCCGGCGGGCGGTGCGCCCGACCATCACCGGGTCCCAGTGGGCGGCCTCGAAGAGCACGTCCGTGGTCCCGGCGACGACCTCGCTGGTCTCGCCACCCATCACGGCGGCCAGCGAGATCGGGACGCCGGCGCCCTCGCCCGCGAGGGGGTTCGGGAGCCCGGCGTCGCAGATCACCATGTCCTCGGGCGCGAGGGCCCGGGTGACCCCGTCGAGCGTGGTCAGCTTCTCCCCCGCCTCGGCGCGGCGCACCACCAGCGGCCCGGCGATCCGGTCGGCGTCGAAGGCGTGCATCGGCTGGCCCAGCTCGAGCATCACGTAGTTGGTGATGTCGACCGGCAGCGAGATGCTGCGGATGCCGGCGACGGTGAGCCGCCGCTGCATCCAGTCCGGGGTCGGCGCCGTGGGGTCGACGCCGCGTACGAGGCGGGCGGTGAACCGGTCGCAGCCGACGGTGTCGCGCACCTCGACCGGGTACGCCGGCGTGTCGGTGCCGCCGGGCGCGGGCGCCAGGCCCGGGTCGCGGAACGGCACCCCGAGGGCGTGCGACAGCTCCCGGGCCAGGCCGCGGACGCTCATCGCGTACCCCCGGTCGGGGGTGATCTCCACCTCGACCACGACGTCGTCGAGGCCGACGACGGGCCGCGCGTCGTCGCCCGGCTTGGCCGGGGTGTCCCCGGGCAGCACGATGATGCCGTCGTGGTCGTCACCCAGGCCCAGCTCCCGCGCGGAGCAGATCATGCCGTTGGAGTTGCGCCCGTACGTCTTGCGCGCGCCGATGGCGAAGCCGCCGGGCAGCACGCCGCCGGGCAGGATCACCACGACCCGGTCGCCGGGGGCGAAGTTGCGCGCCCCGCAGACGATCTCCTGCGGCTCGCCGGTGCCGTTGGCGTCGCCGACGTCGACGCGGCAGAACCGGATCGGCTTCTTGAAGCCGGTCAGCTCCTCGATCTCGCGGACCTCACCGACGACCAGCGCACCGGTGACGGTCTCCCGCAGGTCCACCACGGACTCGACCTCGATGCCGAGGCCGACCAGGGCCTGCTCCAGGTCGCCGGTGGGCAGGTCGGCGGGGAGGTCGACGTACTCCCGCAGCCAACTGACAGAAACTCGCATGACTCAGACCACCGTCTCCGTAACTCGTACCCGCATCGCCTACGCCCCGGCCCCGAACGCGCGGGTGAACCGCACGTCGCCCTCGGCCATGTCCCGCATGTCGCTGACCCCGTGCCGGAACATCACCGTCCGGTCGATGCCCATGCCGAACGCGAATCCCGAGTAGACCTCGGGGTCGATGCCGCAGGCGCGAAGCACCCGCGGGTTGACCATGCCGCAACCGCCCCACTCGACCCAACGCGGGCCGTCGCGGTGCTCGGGGAACCAGACGTCGAACTCGGCGGACGGCTCGGTGAACGGGAAGTAGTGCGGCCGGAAACGGGTCTTCGCGCCCTCGCCGAACATCGCCCGGGCGAAGTGGTCCAGGGTGCCGCGCAGGTGCGCCATGGTGATGCCCCGGTCGACGACGAGACCCTCCACCTGGTGGAAGACCGGCGCGTGGGTGGCGTCCAGCTCGTCGGTGCGGTAGACCCGGCCCGGCACGATCACGTAGATCGGCGGCTTGCGGGTCAGCATGGTGCGCGCCTGCACCGGCGAGGTGTGCGTACGCAGGACGAGCCCGGAGCCCGCCGCTTCGGCGGAGCCGTCGGCGGGGGCGACGTGGAAGGTGTCCATCAGGCCGCGCGCCGGGTGGTCGGCGGGGATGTTCAGGGCGTCGAAGTTGGTCCACTCCAGCTCGACCTCGGGCCCCTCGGCCACCTCGTAGCCCATGCCGACGAACAGGTCGCTGATCTGCTCCATCAGGGTGCTGATGGGGTGCCGGGCGCCCCGGGGCCGCCGGTCGTGGGGCAGCGTCACGTCGACGCGCTCCTCCACCAGCACCCGTTGCGCCTGCTCCCGGTCCAGGACCTCCTGGCGGGCCGCGTACGCGGCGTCGATGGCGCGGCGGGCCTCGTTGACCCGCTTGCCGGCGTCGGACTTCGCGGCCGGCGGCAGCGCGCCGATCTCGCGGCGGGCCAGCGAGACCGGGGACCGGTCGCCGAGGTGCGCCGGGCGCAGCGCGGTCAGCGCGTCCGGGTCACCGGCCTCGGCGAACGCCTTCTCGGCGGCGGCGACGGCCTCGGCCAGGGCGGCCGGGTCGAGCAGGGCGACCTGCTTCGGGTCGTACGGATCGTTGCGGTAGCTCATGGCGTACGGGCACTCCCTCACGGCGGCGCCAGCCCTCACGGGCGGCGAAGCGAGTCTACGGACGCGCGGCTGTGCCGCAGCCCGCCGGTGGGAGTTGTGCGGAGAGCAGGTCAGGCCCGCCGCCCGCCGACACCGGCGGGCTGGCTAAACGAACGCCGTGGCGCGTTCATGGGCGGACGCTCTCCCCTGCGGTCTGTGCCTCGGGCGGCCGGGTCACGGCCGCCGCTGTGCTCTCGCCGAAGCGTACAGGCAGACGGCGGCGGCCGCAGCCAGGTTCAGGCTCTCGGCGCGCCCGTGCAGGGGCACCCGGACCCGGGCGTCGGCGGCGGCGGTGAGCGCCTCGGGCAGGCCGTGCGCCTCCGAGCCGAAGAGCCAGGCGGTGGGGGCGGCGAGCCGCCCGTCGTCGGCGAGGTCGTCGAGGTCGTCCTCGCCGTAGCCGGTGGTGGCGAGGACGGTGAGCCCGGCGGCGCGCAGCGCCGCGACGACGTCCACCGGGTCGGGCGCGCGGACCACGTCGACGTGGAAGAGGCTGCCGGCCGAGGCCCGCACGCACTTGCCGTTGTACGGGTCGACGGCCTCGCCGGCGAAGACCACCGCACCGGCGCCCGCGGCGTCGGCGGTGCGCAGCACGGTGCCGGCGTTGCCCGGGTCGCGGATTCCGGCGAGCACGGCCACCAGGCGGGGCCCGTCGGCCAGGGCCCGCTCCAGCGGCACGTCGAGGTGGCGGCAGACGGCGACGAGGCCCTGCGGGGCGACCGTCTCGGCCAGCGCGGCGAGCGCCTCGTCGGTCGCCTCGGAGACGGGCACGTCGGCGCGGGCCGCGACGGCGGCCAGGTCGGCGTGCCGGTCCAGGGCGGCGGGCGTACCGAAGAGTTCGGTGACCACCCCCGGGCGGGCCAGTGCCTCGCGGACCGCCTGCGGCCCCTCGGCCAGGAAGCGGCCGGCGGCCTCGCGGTCCCGGCGGCGCTGCAACCGGCGGGCAGCGACCACCCTGGGGGTACGCGGGGTGAAGGGGCCGGAGACAGCGTCGAGGCGTCTCCCGCGCGATGGTGACTGCATGGGAGACGCCTCGATCTGCTGGTGCGCGGGGATCAGGCGGCCTGGGCCGCCGCGCCGCCGGTGCCCTCGGCCGCGACCGCGGCCCGGGCCAGCTCGACGATCGCCGCGAAGGCGGCGGCGTCGTTGACGGCCAGGTCGGCCAGGATCTTGCGGTCGACCTCGATGCCGGCCAGGCGCAGGCCCTGGATCAGGCGGTTGTAGGTCATCCCGTTGGCGCGGGCGCCCGCGTTGATCCGCTGGATCCACAGCTGCCGGAAGTCGCCCTTGCGGTCGCGACGGTCCCGGTAGGCGTACTGCATCGAGTGCAGCACCTGCTCCTTGGCCTTGCGGTAGAGGCGGGAGCGCTGACCGCGGTAGCCGCTCGCGGTCTCCAGCAGGGTACGACGCTTCTTCTGGGCGTTCACAGCCCGCTTGACGCGTGCCATCTCAACTCCTAATTACGTAAGGTGGCGCGCGTCAGCGGCCGAGCAGCTTCTTGATGCGCTTGACATCGGCCTTGGCCAGCACCACGGTGCCGGTCAGCCGACGGGTCTGGGTGGAGGGCTTCTTCTCCAGGTTGTGCCGGAGGCCGGCCTGCTGGGCAACGATCTTGCCCTTGCCGGTCACCTTGACCCGCTTGCCCATTCCCGTGTGGCTCTTCATCTTCGGCATGTGGAACGTCTCTCCCCTGTTACTCGCCGCTGTTGTCGGCGACGGTGCCGGTGTCACCGGCCGCTGCGGGCTCGTCGGCCGGGGCGCCCTCGGCGTCCCGCTCCCTGGGCCCGCCCCGGGTGGCCGTGGCGGCGACCGCGGCGGCCTTGGTGGCGCGGTGCGGCGCGAGCACCATGATCATGTTTCGACCGTCCTGCTTCGGAGCGGCCTCGACGTACCCCAGCTCCGAGATCTCCGACTCGAGCCGGCGCAGGAGCCGGTAACCCAGCTCCGGACGGCTCTGCTCGCGACCGCGGAACATGATCGTCACCTTGACCTTGTCGCCCGCCTTGAGGAACCGCACCACGTGACCCTTCTTGGTCTCGTAGTCGTGCGGGTCGATCTTCGGCCGGAGCTTCATCTCCTTGATGACGGTCTGCTGCTGGTTACGCCGCGCTTCGCGCGCCTTCAGTGCGCTCTCGTACTTGAACTTGCCGAAGTCCATGAGCTTGCACACCGGCGGGCGCGCCATCGGCGCAACCTCGACCAGGTCCAGGTCGACGTCCGCGGCCAGCTGAAGGGCGCGCTCCAGCGGGACGATGCCCACCTGCTCGCCCTCGGGGCCGACCAGTCGGACCTCACGTGCCCGGATCTGCTCGTTCACGCGTGGTTCGACGCTGATGGGGCCTCCTCGAGTCGGAATCTCTACGTGGCCGACCCTCGCGGCTCCCGGGTGGGAGCCGACCTGGAAAGCAGAAGGCCCCGGCGCATGCCAGGGCCCGCTCGACCGGTCGGCACGATCACATGATCGCGCATCCGGTGCCGGGACGTGCCCGGAACCGGTGACCGGACCCGGCCACCGTGGTGGCGACTCGGGTGGGAGCAGGCGCTCCTCTTTCAAGACCGCACGGGTGGGCGCGATGCGCACACACGAAGACAGCCTGGTCGACTTCGTAACACTACACCCTCGCCCGGACACCGTCCCAACCGGGCACCCGGCTCAGCGGCCGGTGGCGCCCTCGGTGAGCCGGGCCTGGTGCGCCTGGTGCAGCCGGCGCAGGGCGCGGACCCCCTCGACGGCCCGCTCCTTGTCGGCGGCCTGCAGGGCGACCATCGGCAGCAGGTCGTCGTCGTGCAACTCCAGGCTCGCCCAGGGCGCGCCCCGGTCGAAGCGGACCCCCCGGACGACCTCCCACGGCAGCTCGTACGAGCCGACGACGTTGCGCACGCGCACCCCCGACGCGTTCGCGTCGACCCGGGGCCGGGTGAAGATCAGGAAGGCGAGCGCGCCGAGGACGCCGAGCCCGACCATCGCGATCTGGTCGCCCCGCTGGAAGCTGCCGTAGCCGTTGCCCGTCGCGCCGCTCAGCGAGGTGGCCAGCAGGCTGAACACCACGAACAGCACGGCCGCGCAGGCCCAGCAGACCACTCGGATGCGGCGCGGGCGGAGGTGGACGGACTCGATTTCGCTCACCCCACCAGTCTGCCACCCGATGCGGGCCGTTCCGGTGCCGCCACACGTTCCACGGGCGGGACGGCCTCCCCGGGACCCCGCCGGCCGCGCCCCCGGCCGGCGACCAGGGCGGCCGCCAGGGTGAGCAGCGCCCCGGCGAGCACCGGCAGCCGCAGGCCGGGGCCGCCCGGCAGCAGCGCGTCCAGCAGCAGGGCGCCGCCCAACTGGCCGGCGACGAGGGCGAGCCCGGTGCGCAGCACGCCGACCGCCGGGACGCCGACCAGCAGGGCGGCCACGATGACGACGCCGAGCAGGCCGCCGGTGTAGAGGTACCAGTCGTCCGGCCAGGTCGGGCCCGGCCCGGTGAGGGCGCCGGCCAGCGCCGCGACCAGCAGCACGACGGGCGTGGCCGTGGCGAAGTTGACCACCATCCCGGCGGCGGCCGAGCTGGCGGCGGAGACCCGCGCGTTCAGCGCGGACTGGAGCGCGACGCCCAGCCCGCCGGCCACGGCGAGCAGGACCAGGCCGAGGGCGAGATCGCCGACGGGCTGGCCGAGCTGGGCCAGCGTCACGGCGGTCACGCCGAGCAGCGCGCCGGCCACGCGTGGCGGGGTGAGCGCCAGCCGCCCCACCGGCGCCAGCCCGGCCCGGTCGACGGCAAGCCCGCCGAGGCTGCCCCCGGCGACCTGGGCGATGGTGAAGACCGCCACCCCGAGCACCGGCACGATGTACGCGCCGGCCAGCACGATGCCCGCGCCGCCAAGCCCGCCCAGGTACGCCCACCAGGGCAGCCCTGCCCGGCGCAGCGCGGCCAGGCCGGTGCGCGCCGACGGCAGCGCCAAGACCCCGAGGCCGACCAGCAGCGCCCCGCCGAGGTTGTTGACCACCGCCCCCAGGGTCGCGTTGCCGGCCCGCTCGCCGAGCTCGGCGTTGATCGCGCCCTGGGCCGCCGAGGCGACGCCGGCGAGGGTGACCAGGGTCAGCGCCGCCCACGGCGGCAGTCCCGACGCGGTGGGCGAGTGCCCCGGCACCGTCCCCGGCGTGGCCGGGCGTCTCACAGCCGGCAGGCGTGGATGTTCGTGACCAGGATCGCGCGGGCGCCGAGCTCGTACAGCTCGTCCATGATCCGGTGCACGTCGTCGCGGAGCACCATCGCCTGCACCGCCACCCAGCCCTCGCGGTGCAGCGGGGAGACGGTCGGCGACTCGATGCCCGGGGTCAGCGAGCTGGCCCGGTCCAGCAGGCCGGCCGGCACGTCGTAGGCGAGCATCACGTAGCGGCGGGCGACCAGCACCCCGTGCAGCCGGCGCAGCAGCTGCGCGGCCTGCGGGTGGGTCGCGGCGTCGGCGCGGCGGACCAGCACCGCCGACGAGCGCAGCAGCGGCTCGCCGAAGACCACCAGGCCGGCCTGGCGCAGCGTGGCGCCCGTCTCCACCACGTCGGCGACCACGTCGGCGACGCCGAGCCGGACGGCGTTCTCCACCGCGCCGTCGAGGCGGATCACCTCGGCCTTGAGCCCGAGCTCCGCGAGGTGCCGCTCCACGAGCCCCGGGTACGCGGTGGCGATCCGGTGCCCGCCCAGCTCCCGCACCGAGGCGATGTCGTCGGGGCGGGCGGCGAAGCGGAAGGTGGCCCGGCCGAAGGCGAGGTCGACGACCTCCTCGGCGGGGGCACCGGAGTCGATCAACAGGTCCCGGCCGGTGATGCCCAGGTCCAGGTCGCCGGAGCCGACGTAGGTGGCGATGTCCTTCGGGCGCAGGTAGAAGAATTCGACGTCGTTGGCCTCGTCCCGGCAGACCAGGTCCTTCGGGTCGGTGCGCTGGCGGTAGCCCGCCTCGCGCAGCATCTGGGCGGCCGGCTCGGCCAGGGTGCCCTTGTTCGGAATGGCGACACGCAGCATGACGGAGTGCTCCTTCGATCGAAACTGATCAACGACGGGGCGCACTCACAGATGTCGGTAGACGTCCTTCAGGTCGAGACCGCTGGCCAGCATCAGCACCTGGACCTGGTAGAGCAGCTGGGAGATCTCCTCGGCTGTGCGTTCCGGCCCCTCGTGCTCGGCGGCCATCCACGACTCGGCCGCCTCCTCGACGACCTTCTTGCCGATGAAGTGCACGCCCTTCTCGAGCGCGGCGACCGTGCCCGAGCCGGGGGTGCCCGCAGCGGCCTTGGCCTGCAGCTCGGCGAACAACTCCTCGAACGTCTTCACGCCGCGATTCTTCCAGCCGCCCCGACCGCCCCGACGCGCCGGGTCAGGCCCCGCTCACCGACCGGGAACGCCCGCACGACGGGTGCGTCCCCGCGCCGGGAACGGGTCAGCCGCCGAAGCCGACCCGGTGGCCGTTGCTGGCGAGGGCGCGGATGGCCAGGGCGGCGTCGAGGGCGGCGACGGTGGCCGCCCAGCCCTTGTCCTCCGCCGAGCCGGGCAGCCCGGCCCGGTCCCGGGCCTGCGCGAGGGTGTCGACGGTGAGGACGCCGTGCGCGACGGGCTTGCCCTCGTCCAGCGCCACCCGGGTCAGCCCGTCGGTGACCGAGCGGCAGACGTAGTCGAAGTGGGCGGTGGCGCCGCGGACCACCACACCCAGCGCGACCACGACGTCGCAGCGCCGCGCGAGGGCCTGCGCCACCACGGGCAACTCGACCGAGCCGGCCACCCGGGCGGTGACCGCCCGGGCGCCGCACGCCTCGGCGGCGGCGACCGCCCGGTCGAGCATGTGGTCGGTCAGCTCGCCGTGCCAGCGCGCGGCGACCACGCCGACGGTCATCCCGGCGGCGTCCACCGCCGTCACGCCCGGTTCACCGAAACCCGCCATGCCTACGCTCCGATCTCGTCGCCGAGGACCGGGCGGCCCATCGGCGCCTCGGTCACCTCGTCCAGCTCGTCCAGCAGGTGCCCCATCCGGTCCCGCTTGGTGCGCAGGTAGCGCACGTTCTCCGGGTGCGGGCGCACCGGCAGCCCCTCGCGGCCGGTGACAGTCAGCCCGTAGCCCTCCAGGCCGGCGCGCTTGGCCGGGTTGTTGGTGAGCAGCCGCATCGAGCGCACCCCGATGTCGTAGAGGATCTGCGCGCCGGTGCCGTAGTCGCGGGCGTCGGCCGGCAGGCCCAGGTCGAGGTTGGCGTCGACCGTGTCGCGGCCCTGGTCCTGGAGCTGGTACGCCTGGAGCTTGTGCAGCAGCCCGATGCCGCGCCCCTCGTGGCCGCGTACGTAGAGCACCACGCCCCGGCCCTCCCGGGCGACCCGGTCCAGGGCGGCGTCGAGCTGCGGGCCGCAGTCGCAGCGCACCGAGCCGAACACGTCCCCGGTGAGGCACTCGGAGTGCACCCGCACCAGCACGTCGCGCCCGTCGCCGATCTCACCCGCGACCAGGGCGACATGCTCGGCCGAGTCGTGCTCGCTGCGGTAGCCCAGGGCCCGGAACACGCCGTGCCGGGTGGGCATCCGGGCGTCGGCGACCCGCTCGACCTGCTTCTCGGTCCGCCGCCGGTACGCGACCAGGTCGGCGATGGTGATCAGGGTCAGGGAGTGCTCGGCGCAGAACTTCTCCAGGTCCGGCACCCGCATCATGGTGCCGTCGTCGTTGACCAGCTCGCAGAGCACGCCGGCGGGACGCAGCCCGGCCAGCCGGGTCAGGTCGACCGCGGCCTCCGTGTGGCCGGGCCGGCGCAGCACGCCGCCCTCGCGGGCCCGCAGCGGCACCACGTGCCCGGGCCGCGCCAGGTCTGCCGGGCCGGTGCCGGGGTCGGCGAGCAGCCGGATGGTGTGCGCCCGGTCGGCGGCGGAGATGCCGGTGCTGACGCCCTCCCGGGCGTCCACGGTCACCGTGTAGGCGGTGCCGCGCCGGTCCTGGTTGGTGTGGTGCTGCGGCGGCAGGTCCAGCCGGTCGCACTCGCTCTCGGTCAGCGGCGCGCAGATGTAGCCGGACGTGTGGCGCACCATGAAGGCGAGCAGCTCGGGCGTCGCCAGCTCGGCGGCGAAGATCAGGTCGCCCTCGTTCTCCCGGTCGGCGTCGTCGACCACGACGACGGGCCGGCCGGCGGCGACGTCCGCCACCGCCTGCTCGATGCTGCCAAAGGTGCTCATGCCGGCACTCCGCTTCGCTCCGTGCCGCCATGAGGCACCACCGCACTGAGCCTGATGATTCGCTCGCTTCGTTTGCTCATGCCGGCACTCCGCTTCGCTCCGTGCCGCCATGAGGCACCACCGCACTGAGCCTGATGATTCGCTCGCTTCGCTCGCTCATGCCACGGCCTCCGAGTAGGTCGACGGGATCGGCGCGGGCGCCGGGCGGGCGGCCCGCGAGGTGCGCCACCAGGCGACCAGGCCCCAGGCGCAGAAGGCGCCGTAGACGAGGTACATGGCGGCCGAGGGGTAGAAGCCGCCCCGCAGCAGCAGCGGCACGCCGACCGCGTCGACGGCGATCCAGATGAGCCAGAAGTCCACCCAGCCGCGGGCCATGCCGTAGGTGGCGAGCAGGCTGCCGGTGAGGATCCAGGCGTCCGGCAGCGGCCCCCAGGAGCCGAGGGCGGCGAGCAGCGGGTACGCGGCGGCGGTGCCGATCACGGCCGCGAGCAGCAGGCCGAGCCGTTCCCGGCCGGTGGCCCAGCGGGGCGCCACCGCCGTCCGGTCGCCGTCGACGCCCCGGCGGCGGTGCTGCGACCAGCGCCACCAGCCGTAGACGCTGACCGAGAAGAAGAAGACCTGCCGGCCCGCCTGCCCGTAGAGGTCGTGCGCCTGCGGGGTGGCGAAGACACCGCCCAGGAAGACGGTGAACAGCAACGCGTTGCCGATCATGCCGACGGGCCAGGCCCAGACCAGCCGGCGCAGGCCGAACACCGCCGACGCCAGCCCGAAGCCGTTGCCGACGATCTCGCGGACCAGCACGGGCGAGCCGGCGATGTCGACCTGTGCGTCGAGCAACCACCCGAGCGGGCCCATCAGGCCACCCCACCCGGTGCGGCGGCACCCGGCAGGGTGACCGGCAGCCCGTCGGGCGGGCCGGCGTCCGGGCGGGCGGGGTCGGCCAGCCGGGCGCCGAGCAGCCGCTCGACGTACTTGGCGAGCACGTCCACCTCGAGGTTGACCGGGTCGCCGACGCGCCGGGCGCCGAGGGTGGTCAGCTTCAGCGTGGTCGGGATCAGGCCGACCGCGAACCAGTCCGGGCCGACCTCGGCGACGGTCAGCGAGACGCCGTCGACCGTGATCGAGCCCTTCTCCACCACGTACCGGGCCAGGGCGGCGGGCAGCCGGAACCGGACGGTCTCCCACTGCGCGGCCGGCTCGCGGGCGACGACCTCGCCGACGCCGTCGACGTGCCCCTGCACGAGGTGCCCGCCGAGGCGGCTGCCCAGCGCGGCGGCCCGCTCCAGGTTGACCGGGTCGCCGGCCCGCAGCGCGCCCAGCGCGGAGCGGCGCAGCGTCTCCCCCATCACGTCCGCGGTGAAGGTCCCGTTCTCGACGTCGACCACGGTCAGGCAGACGCCGTTGACCGCGATCGAGTCGCCGTGCCGGGCGTCCGAGGTGACCAGCGGGCCGCGGACCGCGACCAGCGCCGAGTCACCCGCCGTCTCGGTGATCCGGACGACCTCACCCAACTCCTCGACGATGCCGGTGAACATGTCAGCCCTCCCTCTTCCGGGGCAGCGCGGTGATCCGCAGGTCGGGTCCGACCTGCGTAACGTCGACGTACTCCAGGTCGATGGCCTCGGCGATGGTGTTCACACCCGCGTCGACCAGGGCCGTCGGGCCGGCGCCGAGCAGCCGGGGCGCGACGTAGCCGACGATCTTGTCGACCAGGCCGGCGGCCAGGAAGGCCCCGGCCAGCTTCGGGCCGCCCTCCAGCAGCGCGGCGCGGACCCCGCGCTGGTGCAGCGCGGCGAGCAGCGCCGGCAGGTCGACGCGGCCGTCGGGCCCGGTGCCGACCTCCGCCGCGGTGGCGATCCACGTGCGCGCCGCGCCGTCGCGGACCCGGGCGTCGGCCGGCGTACGCCCGTCGGTGTCCACCACGACCCGCAGCGGCTGCCGGATGGCGAGCGTGCCGTCGCGCAGGTTGCGGGCGGTGAGCCGGGGGTCGTCGGCGAGGACCGTGCCCACGCCGGCGAGCACCGCGTCGACGGTGCCGCGCAGCGCGTGCACGTCCATCCGGGCGGCCTCGGAGGTGATCCACATGCTGGTGCCGTCGGCCGCCGCCGACCGGCCGTCCAGCGTCGCGGCGAACTTCCAGATCACGTACGGCCAGCCCCGGCGCATGGAGGTGAGCCAGGCGACGTTGCCGGCCTCCGCCTCGCACGCGCGTACCCCCGTGTCGACCTGGATCCCGGCGGCGCGCAGCGTGGCGGCGCCCCCGGTGGCGAGCGGGTTGGGGTCGGGCACGGCGACGACGACCCGGGCGACGCCGGCGCGCACCAGCGCGGTGCTGCAGGGGCCGGTGCGGCCGGTGTGGTCGCAGGGTTCCAGGGTGACCACGGCGGTGCCGCCGCGGGCCCGCTCCCCGGCCTGGGCGAGCGCGACGATCTCGGCGTGCGGCCCTCCGGCGTAGGCGTGGAACCCCTCGCCGACCACCTGCCCGTCGGCGTCGAGCAGCACGCAGCCGACCACCGGGTTGGGGCTGGTCGTGCCGAGACCGCGCGCGGCGAGTTCCACCGCGCGACGCATCGCCTCGTCGACGGAGACGCCGGCCATGCCCTGCCCTCTCACTCGCCGGTCGACGCGCGGGCGGTCACGGGAGGCAACGGCATGGGGCCGCGAGCGTGCGGCGGCGGAGATCCGGGTACGGCGGGGCCGCCCCGGGGGGCGCGCACGGCACGCTGAACTCAGCGGCCGGGCAGGGCCCGTCCGTCCCGCGCGCTGTCTCCCATCCGGACTGTCTGGGGGCGGGGTTTCCCGCTCCCAACCGTCGGCCCCGGATTCTCACCAGGTCCACCGGGCGGCACGAGGCCGACCGGGTCGCGGGCTTACCACGGTCACACCGTGGATCACCGCCGGTTCGGAATTACACCGAGTCCCGCCAGCGCGTGGTGGGTACACGGGAAGTGTTACACGCCGGACGGGGGGTCGCGCCACCCGGGCGTGGTACTTCACAGCAACAGCGCACGAATCAGGTGACCCCGCGCCGGCGGTCCACCGCCACGTACGAGCCGGGTTGGCTCTTGGCCACCGTCTTCATCTCGGAGGCGACCGCGATCGCCTCCAGCGGGTCGGTGAACCGCTTGCCGGAGTCGGAGAGGGACACGCCGATCGAGAGGGTGACCAGGGCGGCCCGCCGGATGTTGCCCCGGCGGTCCTTCAGCTCCACGTAGCCGCGCGCGGCGTCGACCGGGTCGTAGAGCGAGTCGGCGGCCTTCTCGAAGTCTGCGGAGACCCGGGAGGTGAGCGGCCGGACCTGTTCCGGGGCGCAGACGATGACGAAGTCGTCCCCGCCGACGTGCCCCAGAAAGGCCGGCGGCAGCCCGACCGAGACCACCGCCCGGTGCAGGCTGCGGGCCAGGGCCGAGATGAAGTCGTCGCCGCGGACGAAGCCGTACCGGTCGTTGACGCTCTTGAACCGGTCGATGTCGATGTAGCCGACGGCGTAGTCGACCCCGCTGCGGACGCGGTCGGAGATCTCCCGGCGGATCCGGCTGTTGCCGGGCAGCCCGGTCAGCGGCGAGACCTCGCGGAACTCCTTGTTGCGGCGCAGCGTGGAGCTGACCCGGGCGACCAGTTCGGCGGTGTCGAAGGGCTTGACCAGGTAGTCGTCGGCGCCGGCGCTGAGCCCGTGCACCTTGTCCACCGTCATGCCCTTGGCGGTCAGCATGATCACCGGCAGGGCGGAGGTCATCGGGTCGGCGCGCAGCCGCCGGGTCAGCTCCAGCCCGTCGATGCGCGGCATCATCAGGTCGACCACCGCCAGGTCGGGGCGCTGGCGCTCGATCACCTCGAGCGCCTCCTGCCCGTCGCTGGCGTGGATCACCTCGAAGCCGTGCAGCCGGAGGTTGAACGCGACGAAACGCGCGATGTCCTCGTCGTCGTCGACGACGAGGATGACGTCCGGACGGTCCCCGGCCGGTTCCACGTCAGGCCCCGGGGGCGGCGCGCTCCGCGAGTGCCCGCAGCTTCCGGACGGCCTCGGCGGGGTCGTCGGCGCCGTAGACGGCGGTGCCGGCGACGAACGCGTCGGCACCCGCCTCGGAAGCCTGGGCGATGGTGTCGGCGGCGATGCCGCCGTCGACCTCGATGCGCAGTTCGAGGTGGCCGGCGTCGACGTGCCGGCGGGCCGTACGCACCTTGTCCAGCAGCTGCGGGATGAACCGCTGCCCGCCGAAGCCGGCCTTGATGGTCATGATCAGCAGCGTGTCGAAGCTCGGCAGCAGCTCCAGGTACGGCTCGATCGGGGTGTCCCGGTCGATCGCCAGCCCGGCCTTGGCCCCCGCCGAGCGCAGGTCCTTGGCCAGGGCCACCGGGTCGTCGCACGCCTCGGCGTGGAAGGTGACGTTGTACGCCCCGGCGTCGGCGTACCCGGGCGCCCACCGGCGCGGGTCCTCGATCATCAGGTGCACGTCGAAGGGCAGCTCGGTGGCGGCCCGCAGGCTCTGCACCACGGGCAGCCCGATGGTCAGGTTGGGCACGAAGTGGTTGTCCATGACATCCACGTGCAGCCAGTCCGCGGCGTTCTCGACGGCACGGACCTCCTCGGCGAGGCGGGCGAAATCGGCGGCGAGGATGCTGGGCGCGACGATCGGCGGCGGTACGGTCACGGGGCCAGTGTACGAACGCGGCCGACGACCACCCGCAGCGCGCCACCAACCGGGACACCCGGTGACCCGGCGGTGACCAGTGGTGCAGAATTGGTCCTCCCGGGTCAGCGAAACCGGACGAAGGGCCATCCGCGACTGGCCGGACGACGGAAACGCGGCAAGACTCCATCAGGGACGGTGACGGCCGCGCGGTGGCCCGGCGGCGGTCGACGCGTCAGCTCCCGGAAAGGGCGGACGATGCGACGGTGGCTCGCGGCGCTGGCGCTGGCCGGCACGCTGACGGTCCTGCTGTCCGGCTGCGTACGACCGGGCGGCTCCGACGGCGACCTCACCGACGACTGGCCGGCGCTGCGGGCGCCGCAGCTGTTCGTGCCGGCCACGGACGCCTGCCTGCCCCGGATCACCGCCGTCGTGCAGGCGCGCACCTACGAGGCGGTGGACTGCTCCCGCAACCACCTGGCCGAGACCGTGCACGTGGGCAGCTTCGCCGGCCCGGCCGCCGACGGCGACCGGCCCGAACCGGGATCCGCGACCCTGCGTCCCGCCCGCGCCGAGTGCGACCAGCGGGCCCGCGAGGTGCTCGGCGGCGACTGGCACGCCGCCCGCATCACGCTCACCGTCGCGCTGCCCTCCGCCCCCGCGTGGCGCGGGGGCGCCCGCTGGTTCCGCTGCGACCTGAGCGAGACCGGCAGCATCGACAACACCCGGCCGGTGAACCGCACGGGCAGCCTGCGGGGCGCGATGATCGGCGACTCCCCGCTGCTGCACCGCTGCTTCGACCCGAAGCTGATCGGCGACAACCTGAACTACATGGCACCGGTGCTGTGCACCGAGCCGCACCGCGCCGAGTTCGTCGGCGTCTACCTGGAGCGGGACGTCACCTGGGCCGAGTTCGGCCGGTCCCACCGGCAGGCGCACACGCGCTGCATGGCGCTCATCGCCGCCTTCGCCGAGGTGCCCAACAACAGCGACCTGCCGTACCGGGCGGGCTCGATCTTCTATCCCCCGTCGCAGCGGGAGTGGCAGGAGGGCGACCGGGGGGTGCGGTGTTTCCTGTGGAGCGACGACCGGAAGCTGACCCGCTCCATGCGGGGCGCCGGCCCGCAAGGGTTGCCCGCGAGCTGAGCGAGGGTGCCGTATGCTGCCGCACCGTGGCGTGTCCGGCCGCCTCCGCGCCGGCGGGACCGCCGCGCTGGCCGCCGCCGGGTGCGGCCCACGAACGGCGGGAGGTCGGGATGCGACGGTGGTGGACGGCGGCCACGGTGGGCGCGGTGGCGGCCCTGGCGCTCACCGGTTGCGGCACCCCGGCCGGCACCGACCGTGACCTGACCGACGACTGGCCGGCGCCCGCCGCGCCGCAGGCGTTCGTGCCCGCCGCCGGGGTCTGCCACGCCGGCGTGCAGGACGTCGGCTACCTCACCGCCTACCACCCCGTCGACTGCGCGGCGTCACACCGCACGGAGACCGTGCACGTCGGCACGCTGACCGGGGCGGGGGCCGACCGGGTCACGCCCCCGCCGGCCGGCTCGGCCGGCATGCGCGCCGCCCGCGCCGAGTGCGACGCGAAGGTCAACCAGGTGGTCGGCGGCGACTGGCGGGCCGGCCGGCTCGGGCTGAGCGTGGTGCTGCCGTCGCCGCAGGCGTGGGGCGGCGGCGCCCGCTGGTTCCGCTGCGACCTGAGCGAGCAGACCAGCCTCGACGAGGCCGCCGCGAAGGCCCGCACGGGCAGCCTGAAGGGCGCCCTGAGCGGCGCCGCCCCGCTCGCCCACCGCTGCTTCAACCCGAAGACGCGGGCCGACGAGGTGCGGGAGATGGTGCCGGTGGCCTGCACCAGCAAGCACCGCGCCGAGTTCGTCGGCGTGTGGCAGGCCCCCGACACCAGCTACGACGACTTCAGCCGGGACACCCGGAAGGTGCACCGGGCGTGCCGGACGCTGATCGCGAAGTACGCCAGGGTGCCGGACAACGGCGACCTGCAGTACCGGGCCGGCTCGATCTACTACCACCCGTTCGAGCGGGAGTGGCGCAACGGCAACCGGGGCGTGCAGTGCTTCCTGTGGGTCAGCGACCGCAACCTCACCAGGTCGGTGAAGGGCGCCGGCACGAGGGGCCTGCCGGTCACCTGAGGCCCGGGGCGGCCAACGCGGACGGCCGCCCCGGCCCCTGCCGCGCCTAGCTGGCCTGGAGCGTCACGTCGTCGACGACGAAGCTGGTCTGCAACGAGGCGTCCTCCGTGCCGGTGAACTTCAGCGTCACCGTCTGTCCCGCGTACCCGGCCACGTTGAACGACCGCTGCGTGTAGCCCGCCGCCGCGTTCAGGTTCGAGTACGTCGCCAGCGTGGCCGTCCCCACCTGCACGACCAACCGGTCGTACGCGGTGCTCGTCGTCGTCTCCGCCGTGTCGACGTGCAGCCAGAACGACAGCGTGTAGCTCGCACAGCCCGCCGGGATCGTCACCGACTGCGACAACGTCTCGGTCCGCGTCGAGCCGTACCCCAGCAGCCACGCCTTGTACGAACCCGTCCGCGCCGGCTGGCGGGTGTCGTTCGTGATGACACCCGACGAGGCGGTCCACGGCGACGACCCGCTTTCGAACCCACCGTTGCCGATGAGCTGTCCGCCGGCGCAACCGCCACCCCCACCGACGGTCAGGGTGTAGCTGGCCGAGCGCGAGACGCCGCCGGAGCCCGCGCCGGTGACCGTGAGGGTGTACGTGCCCACCGGGGCCGAGGCCGACGCGCTGACCGTCATGGTGGCGGAGCCGCCGGAGGCGACCGACGACGGGCTGAAGGACACGGTGACACCCGCCGGGGCGCCGGTCGCCAACAGGCTGACCGTCTGTGCGGTGCCGCCGGTGGTGGCCGTGGCGACCGTCGCCGTGGTGGACGCGCCCCGCTGCACCGAACCCGACGTCGGGCTCACCGCGACCGAGAAGTCGTTGGTTCCCGTGCCCACAGCGAGCTGCCAGACGGCGTACGCGATCCCGTCGGCGCTGCGGTTGAGCACCGTGGCGCTGACGTTCGAGGTGGTGTCGCAGGACCGGTGGTAGCACGGGTCGTACGCCGAGCCGGACGTGCCGCCCCACTTGGCGGCCTGCGCCGAGGTCTTCCGGGCGCTGGCGCCGGCAGCGTACCCGGAGGTCGGGATGCCGGCCTGCTGGAACGAGTAGTCGTCGGAGCGTCCCTGGCCCTCGACGTTCTCCTCGGGCTGGATGTTCAGCGAGTCCCAGTACGCCTTCAGCGGGGCGGCGGTGGTGGAGGTGATCCGGTTGATGAAGTAGCCGCCGTTGGTGGAGCCCACCATGTCGAAGTTGTAGTAGCCCTTGACGTATCCCCGCTGGGTGGCGCTGAGGGAACGCACGTAGAAGTCCGAGCCGTTGAGGCCCTGCTCCTCGTCGGTCCACCAGGCGAACCGGACCCGCTTGGTCATCGTCGGGTTCTGCCGGGCCAGCACCAGCGCGTTCTCCAGCAGCGCGGCCGAGCCGGTGGCGTTGTCGTTGATGCCCGGGCCGGCGGAGACGCCGTCGAGGTGCGCGCCGAACATGACGACCTGGTCGGCGGGGCCGCCCGGCCACTCGGCGATCAGGTTGTTCGACCGGTAGGTGCAGTCGGTGCAGACCTGCTCGGTCACCGTGTACCCGGCGGCCTGGAGCTTCGTCTTGACGTACGCGACGGAGGCCGTGTAGCCGGCGGAGCCGGCCCGCCGGTTGCCGCCGTTCTGGGTGGCGATGCTCTGGAACTGCGTCAGGTGGGCCTGGACGTCGGCGATCGCGATGTCCGGCGCGGCCAGGGCCTGCGCGGCGGGCGCGAGCACGCCGGCGGCCGGGGCCGCCGACGCCGGCGCGGCGGTCGGCGCCGCCATGCCGCCGGTGACGACGGCGAGCGCGAGGCCGGCGGTCAGGATTCTTCGTTTCATGGACGCTCCTCGATAGGTGGCCGCCTGATGATGCCACCGTGGAGCGCGATCGTGGAAGCAGACGAAAGGGCGGCGCTGCCCGCCGCGCCCGCGTACCGCCGACGGACCGACGGGCGTGGTGTCGTACCGGTGGGCAATCATGTGTCGACGCCCGACGGAGGGGGGAGGAACGATGATCGGCACCTTGTGGACCGTCGCCCTGGACACCCGTGACATCGCCGGTCTGGCGAGGTTCTACCAGGAGCTGGCCGGGTGGCGGCAGATCCATGCCGAGGACGACTGGATCACGATGACCACCAACGACGGCTGGCGGGTGGCGGCCCAGCTCGCGCCGGACCACGTGGCACCGCGGTGGCCGGATCCCGCCCGCCCCCAGCAGGCCCATCTCGACCTGCGGGTGCCCGACCTGGCGGCGGCCACCGCCCGGGCGCAGGAGCTGGGCGCGACGCTGCTGCGTCGCAACGAGCGGTGGCACACCCTGGCCGACCCCGCCGGGCACCCGTTCGACCTGTGCCTCAACGCCGACGACCCGCGCACCACGCTGGCGGGCGTGATGCTGGACTGCCCCGACGCCAGGGCGCTCAGCGTGTTCTACGCGGAACTGCTCGGCAAGCCGGTGACCTACGAGGGCGACGGCATGGCGATGATCGGCGAGGACGGCGCCCAACCGGTGCTGTTCCAGCAGGTGGCCGACTACTCGCCGCCGCGCTGGCCCGACCCGGCCCACCCGCAGCAGATCCACCTCGACGTGCGGGTCGACGACGTGGCGGCGGCCGAGTCGGCGGCGCTCGCGCTCGGCGCCACCCGCCTGCCCGGCGAGGGGGACAACTGGCGGGTGTACGCCGATCCCGCCGGCAAGCCCTTCTGCTTCGTCTGGGACCTCGACCAGGGGTGACGGGTGCCCTTCAGGTCCCGCCGGTCACCGTGCGCGGACCACGGCGCGGCACGCCCCGTGAGCGTGCCGCGCCGTGGTCCTCCGCGTCGCGGCCGGACGAGCCCGTGGGACCCCCCGCTCAGGTGCGGCGGAGCATCGCGAGGAACATCGCGTCGGTGCCGTGCCGGTGCGGCCACAGCTGCACCGTCGGCCCGTCGCCGAGGCCGGGCATGCCCGCCGGCAGCAGGGGCCGGGCGTCGACGAAGTCGACCGGCACGCCGGAGCGGCGGGCCGCCTCGGTCACCGTCACGTGCGTCTCCACGGTGTGCGGGGAGCACGTCACGTAGGCGACCAGCCCACCCGGGCGGGTCGCGCGCAGCGCCGCGGCCAGCAGCTCGCGCTGCAACCGGGTCAGCGGCGGCAGGTCCGAGGGCTGGCGCCGCCAGCGGGACTCCGGGCGACGGCGCAGCGACCCGAGCCCCGTGCAGGGCGCGTCGACGAGCACCCGGTCGAAGTGCGCCTCCGGCAGCTTCGGGTCCGCGCCGACGGTGCGGCCGTCGGTGTGCAGCACGGTCACCGGCAGGCCGCGGGTGGCCTGTTCGACCAGCCGGGCCCGGTGCTCGGAGACCTCGACCGCGGTCAGCCGCGCGTCCCGCTGGGCGGCCAGGGCGCCGAGCAGGCCGGACTTGCCGCCCGGGCCGGCGCACAGGTCCAGCCAGCGCCCGTCCGGGCCGTCGAGCGGGGCCACCGCCAGGGCGTTGGCCACCAGCTGGGAGCCCTCGTCCTGCACGTGGGCACGCCCCTGCGCGAGCGCCGGCAGGTCGCCGGGCGCGCCGCCGGAGAGATAGACCGCGTACGGGGAGAAGGCCCCCGGTGCGCCGCCGGCCTCGTCGGCCAGCTCCGCCGCATCGGCCAGCCCGGGCCGGGCGCACAGGTGCACCGGCGGGCGCTCGTTGTCCTCGATGAGCAGCCGGGTGGTCTCGCCGAGGTCGCCGCCGAGCGCCTCGGCGAAGGCCCGCACGATCCACTGCGGATGGCTGTACGCCAGGGCCAGGTGCCCGACCGGGTCGCTCTCCGCCGACGGGGCCAGCTTGGCCACCCAGGCATCGGCGTCACGGCCGGCGACCTCGCGCAGCACCGCGTTGGCGAAGCCCGTCGCGCCGGGGCCCACCGCCCGGACCAGGTCGACGGTCGAGGAGACCGCGGCGTGCGCCGGCACCCGCGTGTGCAGCAGCTGGTACGCCCCGAGCCGCAGCGCGTCGCGCACCGGCGGGTCGATGCGCTGCACGTCCCGCCCGGCGGCGTCGCTGAGGATCGCGTCGAGGGTGCCGAGGTGGCGCAGCGTGCCGTAGGTCAGTTCGGTGGCGAAGGCGGCGTCGCGGCCGACCAGCCCCGCGTCGCGCAGGAGTGACGGGAGCACCAGGTTGGCGTACGCGTCGTCCCGGTGCACCGCCGCGACCGCCTCGTAGGCCACCTGGCGGGGCAGGTCGACCGTCGGGCGGGCAGGGGGGCGCCGGCCGCCGTCGCGGCGGTCGCCGCCGGCTCGGGCACCCCACTGGCCGCCCCGTGCCGGCCGCTCGCCGCGCTGGCCGCCCGCGGGACGCTGCTCGCGCCCGCCGGAGCGCTCACCGCCGAAACGCCCGCTGTCGGAGCGCTCACCGCGTCGTTCGCCGTCGGAGCGCTCACCGCGCCGTTCGCCGGAGAGCCGGTCGCCCGAGGGCCCTTCCGAAGTGCCCGTCACGCGACTTCCTCCCCTGCGGCGACCCGGACGCCCCGCGCCCAGTCGGTCGCCGGCATCGCCCGCTTGCCCGCCGCCCGGACCTCGCCGAGCCGCACCGGGGTGGTGGCCGTGCCGGCCAGCACCCGGGACTTCTCCACCAGCAGCTCGCCCGGCTTCAACTCCGGGCCGTCGGGCACCGGGGTGACCGGGCCCAGCTTGACGCGCTCGCCCCGGAACGTCGTCCACGGGCCGGGCGCCGGGGTGCAGGCCCGGATCCGCCGGTCCACCGCGAAGGCGGGATCGGACCAGCGCACCCGGGCGTCCTCCACGGTCAGCTTCGGCGCCAGCGACACCCCGTCGGCGGGCTGCGGCTCGGCCCGGGCCGTGCCGTCGTCGATCGCGTCGAGGACGGCCACCAGCAGGCCGGCGCCGGAGTGGGCCAGCCGCTCCAGCAGGTCGCCGGACGTGTCGGTCGGACGGATCTCGTCGGTCAGCGTGCCGTAGACCGGACCGGTGTCCAGCCCTTCCTCCAGTTGGAACACACTCGCCCCGGTCAGCTCGTCGCCGTGCAGCACGGCGTGCTGCACCGGCGCGGCCCCACGCCAGGCGGGCAGCAGCGAGAAGTGCAGGTTGATCCAGCCGTGGCGGGGGATCTCCAGGGCGGCCGGCGGCACCAGCGCGCCGTACGCGACCACGGGGACGCAGTCGGGGGCCAGCTCACGCAGCCGGTCCTGGAACTCCGGCTCACGCGGCCGGGCGGGGGTGAGCACCTCGATCCCGTGCTCGTCGGCCCACGCCCCCACCGGGGAGCGGACCAGCCCGCGGCCGCGCCCCGCGGGGGCGTCCGGCCGGGTGACCACGGCGAGGAGTTCGTGACGGGAGGCCGCCACGGCGGCCAGGGCGGGAACGGCGACGGCCGGCGTACCGGCGAAGATCACACGCACCGGCTCACCGACCCAGGCCGAAGGGGCTGCCGGAGGCGTGCGGGTTGAGCTTGACCGTCGGCGGGGTGGCCGGGTCGTACCACTCCGCCTGGCGGATCGCCTTCATCGCCTCCTTGCGCCCGGCCGGGTCCAGCCGGTCCACGAAGAGCACCCCGTCGAGGTGGTCGGTCTCGTGCTGCACGCAGCGCGCCATCAGACCGGTGCCGACGATCTGCATCGGGTCGCCGTAGCCGTTGAAGCCCTTGGCGATCACGTTCTGCCGGCGCTTGGTGTCGAAGTAGAGGCCGGGGATGGACAGGCAGCCCTCGGGACCGTCCTGCTCCTCGGCGTCGGGGAACTCCAGCACCGGGTTGACCAGGTGGCCGACCACGTCGTCGACGTCGAAGGTGAACACCCGCAGGCCCACACCGAGCTGCGGCGCGGCGAGACCGGCGCCGTTCTGCTCACGCATCGTGTCGGTCAGGTCGGCGACGAGCTTGCGCAGCTCGACGTCGAAGTCGACCACCGGATCGGCCGGCGTGCGCAGCACCGGATCCCCGAACAGACGGATGGGCTGGACGGTCACTCGGCATGGCTCCTTCGGCGGGCGGACTGGTGCCGTACCAGTCTACGGAGTGCCGTCGGCCGCCCCGGCCGGCGTGCCGCGAAGCGGCGCGGACCGTTGCGTGTCGATGGTCACGGGGAGGCTCTCGTAGCCGCGCAGGACCAGCCGGGACCGGTGCCGCGGCGGGGCGGCCAGGGCGAGCCCGGGCAGCCGGCGCAGCAGCAGCGGGAAGGCGACCTGCGCCTCCAGCCGGGCCAGGCCGGCCCCGAGACAGTAGTGCGGACCGGCGCCGAAGGACAGCGGATGGCTCTGGGCCCGCCACGGGTCGAAGCGTTCCGGCTCGGGGTAACGCCGGGGATCCCGGTTGGCCGCGGCGAGCAGCAGCAGGACCCAGCCGCCGGCGGGCACCTCGACGCCGCCCACGGTGACCGCCGCGCTGCTCAGCCGGGTGGTGAGCTGCACCGGTGGGTCGTAGCGGAGCAGTTCCTCGACGTACGCCGGGGCGAGCTGCGGATGCCCGCGCAACGCGTCGGCCGCGCGCGGGTGCGCCAGCAGCACGGCCAGGCCGTTGCCGAGCAGGTTGGTGGTCGTCTCGAAGCCGGCGACCAGCAGCACCACCAGGTTGGCCAGCAGCTCGTCGCCGGAGAGCCGCTCACCGTCGGTGTCGTGCACCTGCACCAGCGCGGTGGTCAGGTCGTCGGCCGGCGTACGTCGGCGGGCTGCGACCAGCTCGGCGAAGTAGTCGCGCAGCTCGATCGCGCCCCGGTCGGCCACGGCCAGCTCGTCCGGCGTGATCACCGGCTCCAGCACCCCGGTCAGGTCGGCCGCCCAGCGCCGGAACAGCGGCCGGTCCGCCGCCGGCACGCCGAGCAGCGCGCAGATCACCCCGACCGGCAGCGGGTACGCGAACTCTGCCAGGAAGTCGACGGGCTCGCCGTCCGCGCCCCGCTCCGCCATGGCGTCGACCAGCTCCTCGGCCTGGGCCGCCACCACGTCCCGCATGGCGGCGATCCGGCGGGGGGTGAAGGCCCCCGCCGCCAGCCGGCGCATCCGGCTGTGGTCGGGCGGGTTGGTGCGCAGCATCGACCGGGAGATCGACGCGATCGCGGGGCTGTCCCGCCAGCCCGGCATGAACCGGTCGCGCAGCGCGTCGTCGAGCACCCCGACCCGGGGGTCACGCAGCAGCTCGTCGGCCTCGGCGTAGCCGGTGACCGCGTACATCGCCGGACCGGCCTGGACCACCGGCCCGAGGGCGCGCAGCCGCTCGTACGTCGGGTAGGGGTCGATCCGCCCTCCCGGCGACATGAGCAGCGCGACGGCGTCGGCAGCGTCCATGGTCAGCCTCCCGTCCGTGGCCGAGAGACCTCATCATGCCCCGTGCGGCGACACCCGGCTGCCCCGCCGGGGCGGGTGGCGTACCGGCCTCACGGGGAACGGCGGCGGCGCTCCCCGGCCCCGGGCGGCCCGGGGCGCGCTCGGCTCAGACGCCGGTGCCCGGCTCCCCGGCCAGGACCGCGTCGCCGCCGAGCAGGGCGTGCTCGGGCAGCGGCAGCTCGATCTTGTGGGCGGCCTCCCAGTCGTGGATCAGGCCGGGCCGGGCCTGGGCGGCGAAGTAGTCGACCGCGCTCATCCCGCCGACCACCGGCTCGTCCACCTCGGCGACGAGCTGGGCCGGCACCAGGCGGAAGCCGTTCTGCAGGGCCGCGCTGAGGCGGCGGTGCCCGTCGACGACGAAGAAGTACTCGCCGGTGTAGCCGATCCGCAAGGGCTCCAGCGCCTCGTCGCCGGTGGCGGCCACCTCGCCGACGAACTCCGAGTCCCACAGGTCACGCAGGTGGGCGATGTCCTCGGTCGGGTAGACGCGGGCCGGGTCGAGCAGCAGCAGCGGCGGCGCGTCGCGCAGCACGTCCGCGCACAGCCGGCCCTCGTACGCGTCGATGATGTGCTCGATGACCTCGGAGGCCGAGGCGCGGGTGGTGTCGCAGATCAGGTCGTAGTTGCGCAGCCGGGCCTTGTCCACCCCGTAGCGGACGATGAACCGGCCCCGCTCGCTCTCGCTACGCTCGCGCAGCTTGGCCTTGGCCTCCTCCATCGAGGCGTAGCTCTCGGCCGGGCCGGAGGGGCGGGCGAGCACCCGTCGGGCCGCCTCGCCCGGCTCGGTGATCATGTGCACCTTGAGCGCGTCCGTGAAGAAGTGCCAGGCCAGCCGGGAGTCCATGACGAGCCGCTCGCCCGAGGCCGCGATGTCCCGCTGGAGCTGGTCGACGTAGCCGTCGACGGCCTGGTCCAGCTCCGCGTGCAGGTTGAGCTGGAGCGCGGTCATCTGCCGCTCCTGCGCCATCTGGCGGTAGAGGTCGCCGACGCTGACCCGGCGCAGGCCGAGCCGCTCGGCGATGACCACGGAGACGGTGCTCTTGCCGCTGCCGAGGTCACCATTGAAGACGATCGACTGACGAACGGTCACGACTGGTCCACCCCTGATCACCGGCTGTTTGGAATCATCGACACCGCGCCGAAACCGACGCGCTCCCGCCATCGTCGCGCGATCCTGCGACGACCCCGGCTCGGCGCGTCCGGCGCCGCGCCGCGACCTGGAGCCGTCGTACGCCCGGGCATGACGGGCGATGCTATCACCCGCGTGTCGACACGCCGCCGGACACGGCGTGCGACGACGGCCAGGTCGGGCGGTGGGAGCGGCGCCGGCCCGGCCGGACCGCCGGTCAGAAGAGGGCCAGCGGGTCGACCTGGAGGCGGACCGGCTCGGCGGCCTTGCGGGCGGTGCGCACCCCCGCCGCCGAGTGCAGCGCGCCGGCCAGCGCGCCGGCGCGGGCCCGGGGGACCCGGACCAGCATCCGCTCCCGTTCCCCGTCGGCCGGCACCGGCCCGAGCAGCTCGGCCTCCGCCGGCAGCCGGGCCTCGGCCAGCAGGTCGGCCACCGCGGCCGGCAGACCGGTGACGCTGGCCATCCGCACCGCCGGCGGGAAGCCCAGTTCCCGCCGTTCGGCCAGCTCTCGGGCGGCGAACCAGCCGGCGTCCCAGCGCAGCAGCGCCTGCACCGGGGCGAGGGCCCCGTCGGCGACCACCACCACCCGCCCGCCGGCGGAGGCGGGACGGGCCAGCGCGGCGGCCGCCAGCCAGCGGCGCAGCGCCTCCTCCCCCGCCCGCAGGTCGGCCCGGGTGAGCAGGGCCCACGAGTCGAGCAGCAGCACCGCCCCGAAGCCGCCCTCGGCGACCGGCTCAGCGCCGGGGGTGGCGATGACCAGGCCGGCGCCGCCCGGGACCGCGGCCAGCACCTCCTCCCGCCCGGACGTGCGCACCGGCACGCCGGGGAAGGCCCGGCCCAGCTCCTCGGCGGTGCGCCGGGCGCCGGTGACGGAGGCGCGCAGCCGCCGCCCGCCGCACTCGGGGCAGGCGTACGCGGCGGCGACCCGCCCGCACCAGCGGCAGGCCGGGGTGCCCTCGGCGGAGGGCAGCGCGAGCGGGCCGGCGCAGTGCGGACACCGGGCCGGGGTGCGGCACTCGGCGCAGGCCACCGAGGGCAGGTAGCCGCGACGGGGCACCTGGACCAGCACCGGCAGGTCCGCCCGCAGCGATTCCCGGGCGGTGGTCCAGGCCAGGCTGGGCAGCCGGGCGGTGGCCGCCCCTGGGTCCCGGGCCAGCTGCGGGTCGTCGCCCGTGGGCGCGATCGCCGGCATCCGGGCCCGGACGGTCGCCCGATCGGCCACCACCTCGCGGGCCCACCCGGTCTCCACCAGCAGCTGCGCCTCGGCGGTGCGGGTGTACCCGCCCACCAGCGCTGCGGTGTCGCCGAGCTGGGCGCGGGTGAGCAGCACCTCGCGGGCGTGCGGATAGGGGGCCCGGGGCTCGGCGTGCAGGTCGTCGCCGTCGTCCCAGATCGCCACCAGCCCGAGCCGGGCGACCGGGGCGAACATCGCGGCCCGGGTGCCGACCACCACCGCCGCGTCGCCGCGCCGGGCGGCGAGGAACGCCCGGTAGCGCCGGGCGGGACCGAGCGCGGCGGAGAGGCAGACGTGCCGCCCGGGGCCCAGGGCGTCGTGCAGGGCGGCGTCGAGACGGTCCAGGTCGCGGTTGTCGGCGACGACCACCACCGCGCCCCGGCCGCCGGCCACGGTGGCGGCGACGGCCTCGGCGTACCGGGCGGGCCAGTCCTCCCCCGGCAGCGCCGACCAGACCGCCCGGGGGGCCCGCCCGTCGGCGAGCGCCCGCAGCAGGGCCGGCCCGGCCGGATAGTCCCGCCACGCGTCGGGGCCCACGTCGGGAACGGCGGGACCCACGTCGGGAACGGCGGAGTCTACGCCGGGAACGGCGGAGTCCACGTCGGGAACGGCGGAGTCCACGCCGGGGGCGGCGGCGGAGTCCACGTCGGGAACGGCGGAGTCCACGCCGGGGGCGGCGGCGCGGGCGCGGACGTCCTTCTCCACCCGGGCGTGCCGGGGCGGAACGGCGAGGCGGAGCACGTCGGCGAGGCTGCCGGCGTAGCGGTCCGCGACCGCCCGGGCCAGCCGGGCGACCTCCGGCGCGAGCACCGGCTCGGGCGAGACGACCTTCTCCAGGTACGCCAGCCGGCCGGTGTGCCCCGAGTCGTCGGCCCGCTCCAGCAGCCAGCCGTCGACGAGCTGCCCCGCGAAGCGGACCTTCACGCGTACGCCGGGGACGGCGTCGGCGTCCAACTCGGCCGGGACGAGGTAGTCGAACGGGCGGTCCAGGTGGGCCAGGGGGACGTCGACGCAGACACGAGCGACCGGCGACCCGTCCGCGGGTCGCCGGTCGCTGCGCCTGGTGCCGGTCAGGCTCCCGCGGCCGACTTGAGGTCGGCGGCCCGGTCGGTGCTCTCCCAGGTCAGGTCCGGCAGCTCCCGGCCGAAGTGGCCGTAGGCGGCGGTCTGCTGGTAGATCGGGCGGAGCAGGTTCAGGTCCCGGATGATGGCGGCCGGGCGCAGGTCGAAGACCTCGGAGACGGCCTTCTCGATCGAGGCGACCGGCACGGTCTCGGTGCCGAACGTCTCGACGAAGAGGCTGACCGGGTGGGCCTTGCCGATCGCGTACGCGACCTGGACCTCGCACCGCTCGGCCAGGCCGGCGGCGACCACGTTCTTGGCCACCCAGCGCGTCGCGTACGCCGCCGAGCGGTCCACCTTCGACGGGTCCTTGCCGGAGAACGCGCCGCCGCCGTGCCGGGCGTAGCCGCCGTAGGTGTCGACGATGATCTTGCGCCCGGTGAGGCCGGCGTCGCCCATCGGCCCGCCGATCTCGAACCGGCCGGTCGGGTTCACCAGCAGCCGGTAGCCCTCGGTGTCCAGCCCGAGGCTCTCCAGCTCCGGGGCGATGACGTGCTCGCGCACGTCGGGGGTGAGCAGCGAGTCCAGCGAGATGTCCGCGGCGTGCTGGCTGGAGACGACCACCGTGTTGAGCCGGACGGGGCGCAGCCCCTCGTACTCGATCGTGACCTGGGTCTTGCCGTCGGGGCGCAGGTACGGGATCGTGCCGTCCTTGCGCACCTGGGAGAGCCGCCGGGCCAGCCGGTGCGCCAGGGCGATCGGCAGCGGCATCAGCTCCGGCGTCTCGGAGCAGGCGAAGCCGAACATCATGCCCTGGTCGCCGGCGCCCTGCGCGTCCAGCGCGCTCTCCGACGCCCCGGTCCGCAGCTCGAAGGCGTTGTCGACGCCCTGCGCGATGTCCTCCGACTGCGCGCCGATGGAGACGCTCACGCCGCAGGAGGCGCCGTCGAAGCCCTTCTTCGACGAGTCGTAGCCGATGTCGAGGATGGTCCGGCGGACGATCGTGGGGATGTCGGCGTACGCCTTGGTGGTCACCTCGCCCGCGATGTGCACCTGACCGGTGGTGATCAGGGTCTCCACCGCGACGCGGCTGCGCGGGTCCTCGGTGAGCAGGGCGTCGAGGATGCCGTCGCTGATCTGGTCGGCGATCTTGTCCGGGTGGCCTTCCGTGACCGATTCGGAAGTGAAGAGGCGGCGTGTCACGGCACTCCTAAATTGTGGAAGTCGTTCCGCGGCAGTTTAATCATCCGCGTCAGAGCCTGGCCCCTTCGGTCGTGCCCGGTTCCAGCCGTCAGGAACGGCCGGGCAACCGGGCCACCACGAGATCCCAGACGCCGTCGGCGAGATCCTCCTTGGACCGTTCGGGCATCCGGCTGACCGAACCGTCCGCGCCGATGACGGTCGCCGCGTTGGTCTCGGCGCCGAAGACCTTGTCGTGCCCGACCTCGTTGATCACGACGAGGTCCGCCCGCTTGCGGGCGAGCTTGGCCCGGCCGTTGGCCTCGGCGTCGCCCGTCTCCGCGGCGAACACCACCAGCACCTGCTCCGGGCGACGACGCCGGCCCAGCTCGGCAGCGATGTCCGGGTTGGTGACGAGCTCGATGGTGGGCGCGCTGCCGTCGTCCGACTTCTTGATTTTGCCAGGCGCGTAGGTCGCGGGACGGAAATCGGCCGGAGCCGCCGCCATCACCACCGCGTCGGCCTCGGCCGCCGCCGCCAGCGTGGCGTCGCGCAGCTCGCTCGTGGTGCCGACCCGGACCAGGTCGACGCCGGCGGGGTCGGGCAGCGAGACGTTGGCCGAGATCAGCGTGACGCGGGCGCCCCGGGCCACCGCGCAGCGGGCGAAGGCGTAGCCCTGCTTGCCCGAGGAGCGGTTGCCCAGGAAGCGGACCGGGTCGAGGGGCTCGCGGGTGCCGCCGGCGGTCACCACCACGTGCCGCCCGGTCAAATCGGCGGGCGCCCCGACGCCCCGGGCCAGCGCCCGGCGGGCGACCGCGAAGATCTCCGCCGGGTCGGGCAGCCGGCCCTTGCCGGTGTCGGCGCCGGTGAGCCGGCCGACGGCGGGCTCGACGACGCGCACGCCCCGGGAGCGCAGCGTCGCGACGTTGGCGACGGTGGCCGGGTGCTCCCACATCTCGGTGTGCATGGCCGGGGCCAGCACGACCGGGCAGCGGGCGGTCAGCAGCGTGTTGGTGAGCAGGTCGTCGGCGAGGCCATGGGCGGCCTTGGCCAGCAGGTCGGCGGTGGCCGGCGCGACCACCACCAGGTCGGCCTGCTGACCGAGCCGGACGTGCGGCACCTCGTGCACGTCAGACCAGACGTCGTCGGCGACGGGCTGGCCGGAGAGCGCGGCCCAGGTCGGGGCCCCGACGAAGCGCAACGCCGACGCGGTCGGCACGACCCGGACCTGGTGGCCCGACTCGGTGAAGAGCCGCAGCAGCTCGCACGCCTTGTAGGCGGCGATGCCGCCGCCGACCCCGAGGACGATCCGGGGGGACATCGACGCGGGGCGGATTACGGCTGGTCGGTCGGCTCGGCGGTGAGCAGGCCCGCGTTGATCTCGCGCATGGCGATGGAGAGGGGCTTCTCCTGCGGCGTGGTCTCGACCAGCGGGCCGACGTATTCCAGCAGACCCTCACCGAGCTGGCTGTAGTAGGCGTTGACCTGGCGCGCGCGCTTGGCGGCGAAGATCACCAGCGCGTACTTCGAGGTCGTCTTCTCGAGGAGCTCGTCGATCGGCGGGTTGGTGATGCCTTCGGGGTTTGCGATGGATCCCACGAATTAACCTCTGCGTCTATCGCACCGCGTGGCGGTGCTGGCGGTCAACCGCGCGTGTGCGGTGGCGCCGGAGCCAGGAAAGAAGAACCGGACAAGCCTACCAGCTCGTCGACGACCCGCCCGGTGAGGTCGTGCGCGAGGGTGTGTTCGAACGCGGCCGGGGTGACCTGCGGGGGGAGGTTCCCCGGCGGGTGCAGCAGCACCAGCCGGGCGTCGGGCAGCACCGCCCGGACCAGCAGCGCGCCGGCCAGGTCGAGGCCGATCAGCACCGGCTGACCGGCGGCGAGCCGGGAGCGCAACGGTTCGAGGGGGGTGCCGCGCCGGTGGGGCCCGGCCCGGCTCCACTCCAGCAGCTCCCCGGCGGCGACCATCCGGTCGAACTCGGCGGGGGTCAGGAAGAGCCGGTCGACGCCGTCCAGCTCGCCCTCCCGGCGGGATCGCGTGGTGGCCGGCACCGGAACCCACACGGACGGAGAACGCGCCCGGACGCGCTCGACGACACTCTCCGTGCCGGAGCCCGAGGGCCCCGTCAGGACAGTGAGCCGAGCCGCCGGGCGCGCCTCGTCATCCGTGCTCACTGCTTGTTTCTACACGCAGCCAGGCTCAGTTGGCGGCGAACTCTCCAAGCAGTGCCTTGCGCTGCTGCTCGCCGAGGCCACGCAGGCGACGGCTGTCGGCGATCTTGAGCTTCTCCATGATCTGGGTGGCCCGGATCTTGCCGATACCCGGCATCGCCTGCAGCACGGCGGAGACCTTGAGCTTGCCGACGACGTCGTCGGACTCGGCACGCTCGAGGACGGCTCCGAGGGTGGTCTTGCCCTGCTTGAAGCTGCTCCTTCAGCTCAGCACGGGCCTTGCGGATCTCCGCGGCCTTCTCCAGCGCGGCAGCGCGCTGTTCGGGGGTCAGTGACGGGAGCGGCACCAGTTCTCCTCAGGTCCCTATCGCGACGGGCGGGACGCACCGCCGCATCTGTGAAACGTGGTGTCGCTGTGAACCAAGGGGTCCATGGTTCCCAGCGCGGGGAAAACTAGCGGTCGACGGCGCATTCGGCAACGTGGACGCGCGATGATCTTTACAAAGGTGACCGAGCCGTCAGTCAGTCACCAGCGGCGAGGGCGGCCCGACAGCCGGTCAGGGCACGGTCGGCGGCGGCCCGCAGCGCGTCCGGATCCGGGCCCGCGCCCAGCACCTCGCGGGAGTACGAGGGCAGCACCGCGGGCAGCGCGGAGCCGAAGACGACGCGCAGATCGGCCGCGGTGGCGCCCTGCGCCCCGAGGCCCGGGGCGAGCAGCGGACCGTTCACGGCGGAGAGGTCGTGACCGGTGTCACCGATGGTCGCGCCGACCACCAGCCCGACGCTGCCGAGCGGCTGCGCACCCGCGTTGAGCTGGGAAATCTCGTCGATGACGGCCTGCGCGACGGTGCGTCCGTCGGCGGTGCGCGCGCGCTGCACGGCGGCGCCCTCGGGGTTGGAGGTGAGCGCCAGCACGAAGACCCCGCCGCCGTGCTCGGCGGCCAGTTCGAACATCGGCGCGAGCGCGCCGACGCCGAGGTACGGGCTCGCGGTCAGCGCGTCCACATGGACCGGGCTGGATGGGTCGAGGTACGCCGAGGCGTACGCGGCGACGGTCGAGCCGATGTCGCCGCGCTTGACGTCCAGCAGAACGAGCGAGCCGGCTTCGCGCAACTGTCGGATAGTTGACTCAAGAATCGCGATACCTTTCGAGCCGAACCGCTCGAAAAAGGCCGACTGCGGCTTGATCACCGCGACCCGGTCACCGAGGGCTTCCGTGATCGTCCGGGCGAACCGGTCAAGCCCCCGGACATCGTCGTCGAGCCCCCAGCGGGCCAGCAGCCCCGGGTGCGGGTCGATGCCGACGCAGAGCGGACCCCGCTCGGTGACGGCCCGGTGCAGGCGGGCGCCGAAGCTCTCCATCCGGTTTTCTCCCTCTCCTCGGCACCCCGGGGCGTCCGCCGCCGGGGCACGCTCCTGTCGCGGACGGCGCGCGCCGCCCGCGTACTCCCGCCGGATCGTGACCGGCGGCTCAGCCGGCCCGCACCGCGGCGGCGACCCCGGCGGCGATCCGGGCCACGTCGGCGTCGTCGGTGACGTACGGCGGCATGGTGTAGACCAGGTCGCGGAACGGCCGCAGCCAGACCCCCTCGGCGACCGCCGCGGCGGTGGCGGCGGGCAGGTCCACCTCGTGGTCCAGCTGGACCACGCCGATCGCCCCGAGCACCCGCACGTCGGCCACCCCCGGCGCACCGCGCAACGGCTCCAGGCCGGCCCGCAGGCCCGCCTGCACCCGTGCCACCTGCCCCGCCCAGTCCCCGTCCCGCAGCAGGCCGAGGGAGGCGTTGGCGACCGCACAGGCCAGCGGGTTGCCCATGAAGGTCGGGCCGTGCGCCAGCACCCCGCCGGCGGAGATGCCCCGGGCGACCTCCGCGGTGCAGAGCGTGGCGGCCAGCGTCAGGTACCCGCCGGTGAGCGCCTTGCCCACGCACATCACGTCGGGCGCCACCCCGGCGTGCTCGGCGGCGAACATCGCGCCCGTGCGGCCGAAGCCGGTGGCGATCTCGTCGAAGATCAGCAGCACCCCGTGCGCCCGGGTCACCTCGCGCAGCACCCGCAGGTAGTGCGGGTGGTGGAAGCGCATGCCGCCGGCGCCCTGGACCACCGGCTCCACGACGACCGCGGCCAGCTCGTGGGCGTGCCGCTCGACCGCCTCGACCAGGGCCGCCTCGTAGGCCGGCTCGGGCGGGGTGTCGAAGCCGCCGGGCGGCACGGGGGCGAAGACCTGCCGGGGCAGCACGTCGCCCCAGAGGTGGTGCATTCCGCCCTCCGGGTCGCAGACGCTCATCGGGTGGAACGTGTCGCCGTGGTAGCCGCCCCGCCAGGTGCCCAGCCGGCGGCGCTCCGGCCGGCCAATGGCCCGCTGGTACTGCAGGCACATCTTGATCGCCACCTCGACGCCGACCGAGCCGGAGTCGGCCAGGAAGACGTGCTCCAGCCCGTCCGGGGCCAGCTCGACCAGGGTGGCCGCCAGGCGGACCGCCGGGGCGTGGGTGAGCCCGCCGAACATCACGTGGCTCATCCGGCCGAGCTGGTCGGTCACCGCCGCGTCGAGCACCGGGTGCCGGTAGCCGTGGATCGCCGCCCACCACGACGACATCCCGTCGACCAGCTCCCGGCCGTCGGCCAGCCGCAGCCGTACGCCCGCCGCGCCCTCCACCACGTAGGGCGCGCTCGCCGGCGGCAGGGCCGCGTACGGGTGCCACACGTGCGCCCGGTCGGCGGCCAGGACCTCCTCGGGGGTCACCCGCCCGTCCCCGTGGCCCGGACGGCGGCGCGGACCAGGGCCGGGCCACGGTAGATGAAGCCGGTGTAGAGCTGCACCAGGACGGCGCCGGCGTCGAACATCCGGGCCGCCGCGTCCGGGTCCACGACGCCCCCGACACCGATCACCGGCAGCCGGCTGCCGGCCTCCCGGTGCACGAAGGCGACCACCTCGCGGGCGCGGTCGGCGAGCGGGCGACCCGACAGGCCGCCGGTCTCCGCGCCGCGCGCCCGGTCGGCCGGGGCGAGGCCGTCGCGGGCCAGCGTGGTGTTCGTGGCGATCACCCCGGCGGCGCCCCGGGCCAGGCAGACCTCCAGCAGCTCGGCGATCGCCGGCTCGGTGAGGTCCGGGGCGATCTTCACCAGCACCGGCTTCTCCCCCACCAGCGCCGCCAGGATGGCGTCCAGGTGCGCCCGGTCCTGCAGCGAGCGCAGCCCCGGGGTGTTCGGCGAGGAGACGTTGACCGCGAAGTAGTCACCGTGCCCGCGCAGCGCGCGGTACGAGGCGAGGTAGTCCTCCACCGCCTCGTCCAGCGGGGTCACCTTGGACTTGCCCAGCGAGATGCCCAGCGGCACCCCGATCGGGCGGGGCAGCGCCGCGAGCCGGGCCGCGAGGGCCTCGGCTCCGGCGTTGTTGAAGCCCATCCGGTTCACCACGGCCTCGCTGTCGCGCAGCCGGAACAGCCGCGGCCGGGGGTTGCCCGGCTGCGGGTGCGCGGTGACCGTGCCGACCTCGACGAAGCCGAAGCCCAGCGCCGGCCAGGCCGGCAGCGCCACGCCGTCCTTGTCCATCCCGGCGGCGAGCCCGACCGGGTTGGGGAACTCGACGCCGAACACCGTGCGCGGCGCGCGGACGGCGTAGCGGGCCCGCAGCACGGCCAGCGCCGCCGGCCGCCCGGACAGCTCCGCCAGCCGGCGCAGCGTCCACTCGTGCGCGGCCTCGGCGTCCCCGCCGCCGATCCGGAACAGCCCGGGCCGCACGATCCGCTCGAACATCACCGCGCGCTCGCCGGGGCGGTCACTCGGCGGCCCGCAGGGCGGCGTGCAGCTCCTGGAGCGGGCGGACCTGCATGTCGCCCCGGATCCGCGCCTCGATGCCCATCACCGCCGCCGCCGCGCCCGGCACCGTGGTGATGCACGGGATGTCCGCCGTGACGGCGGCGCTGCGGATCTCGTAGCCGTCCGAGCGGGCGCTCGCGCCCGAGCCCTGCGGAGTGTTGATCACCAGCGCCACGTCGCCGCCGAGGATCAGCGACACCGCGTCCTCGCCCCCGCCGGACTCGTAGTGCTTGCGGATCTGCTCGCAGGCGATGCCGTGCCGGCGCAGCACCTCCGCCGTGCCGGTGGTGGCGACGATCTCGAACCCGAGGTCGGCCAGGCGCTTGATCGGGAAGATCATGCCGCGCTTGTCCCGGTTGGCGACCGAGACGAAGATCTTCCCGGCGGTCGGCAGCGAGCCGTACGCGGCCGACTGCGACTTGGCGAAGGCGTGCCCGAATGCGGTGTCGATGCCCATCACCTCGCCCGTGGACTTCATCTCCGGGCCGAGCAGCGAGTCCACGCCCTTGCCGGTGGGGGTGCGGAACCGCTTGAACGGCAGCACCGCCTCCTTGACCGCGATCGGGGCGCCGGCCGGCAGCGAGCCGCCGTCCCCGGTCGCCGGGAGCAGCCCCTCGGCGCGCAGCTCGGCGATGGTCGCGCCCAGCGCGATCCGGGCCGCCGCCTTGGCCAGCGGCACCGCCGTCGCCTTCGAGACGAAGGGCACCGTCCGGGACGCGCGGGGGTTCGCCTCCAGCACGTAGAGCATGTCGTCCTTCAGCGCGTACTGCACGTTGAGCAGGCCCCGCACGCCCACGCCCCGGGCGATCGCCTCGGTGTAGCGGCGCACCTGGGCCACGTGCGAGCCCGCCAGGGTGATCGGCGGCAGCGCGCAGGACGAGTCGCCGGAGTGGATCCCGGCCTCCTCGATGTGCTCCATCACCCCGCCGAGGTAGACCTCGCCGTCGGCGTCGCAGAGCGCGTCCACGTCGATCTCGATGGCGTCGTCGAGGAAGCGGTCCACCAGCACCGGGTGGTCCGGTGAGATCTCGGTGGCCCGGCCGATGTAGTCACGCAGCGTGGCGTCGTCGTAGACGATCTCCATGCCCCGCCCGCCCAGCACGTACGACGGCCGGACCAGCACCGGGTAGCCGATCTCGTCGGCGATCGCCTTCGCCTCGTCGTACGAGGTGGCCATGCCGTGCGCCGGCGCACGCAGCCCGGCCCGGGCCAGCACCGCCCCGAACGCGCCCCGCTCCTCGGCCAGGTGGATCGACTCCGGGGAGGTGCCGACGACCGGCACGCCCGCGTCCTTCAGCCGCTGCGCCAGGCCCAGCGGGGTCTGCCCGCCGAGCTGGACGATCACCCCGACCACGCCCGGCCCGCCGGCCGCCCGGCCGGACGAGTCCTCGGCGTGCCAGACCTCCAGCACGTCCTCGAAGGTCAGCGGCTCGAAGTAGAGCCGGTCGGCGGTGTCGTAGTCGGTGGAGACGGTCTCCGGGTTGCAGTTGACCATCACGGTCTCGTAGCCGGAGCCCGCCGCCCCGCCGAGCGGCGCGCTGCGCAGCGCCTGTACCGCGTGCACGCACGAGTAGTCGAACTCGATGCCCTGACCGATCCGGTTCGGCCCGGAACCCAGGATCATCACCTTCGGCCGGGCCGACGGCACGACCTCCGTCTCCTGGTCGTACGTCGAGTAGTGGTAGGGCGTGGTCGCCTCGAACTCGGCGGCGCAGGTGTCCACCGTCTTGTAGACGGGGCGGACGTCGAGGCGGTGCCGCAGCGTCCGTACGCCGTCCTCGGCGGCCAGCTCCGGGCGCAGCGCGGCCAGCTGCCGGTCCGACAGGCCGGCCCGCTTGGCCCGGCGCAGCAGCTCGGCGTCGAGCACCGGGGCGTCCACGATCTCCGCGCGCAGCTCGACGAGGGCGGCGATCTGGTCCAGGAACCAGGGGTCGATCCCGCCGGACGCGGCGGTGACCTCGGCGATCGACGCGCCCAGGCGCAGCGCCCGCTCGACGGTGTAGAGCCGCCCGTCGTGCGGCATCCGCAGCGCGTCGAGGGTGTTCTCCTTCGTCGCGCCAGCCGGGTCGGGCAGCGTCCAGAAGCCGCCCGCCTTCGTCTCCAGCGACCGCATCGCCTTGTTCAGCGCCTCGCTGAAGTTGCGGCCCAGGCTCATCGCCTCGCCGACGGACTTCATGGTGGTGGTCAGCTCCGGGTCGGCGCCCGGGAACTTCTCGAACGCGAACCGGGGGATCTTCACCACCACGTAGTCCAGGGTCGGCTCGAACGCCGCCGGGGTCTTCAGGGTGATGTCGTTGGGAATCTCGTCGAGGGTGTAGCCGATGGCCAGCTTCGCGGCGATCTTCGCGATCGGGAAGCCGGTGGCCTTGGAGGCCAGCGCCGACGACCGGGACACCCGGGGGTTCATCTCGATCACCACGATCCGGCCGTCGGCCGGGTTGACGGCGAACTGGATGTTGCAGCCGCCGGTGTCCACCCCGACCTCGCGCAGCACCGCGATGCCGAGGTCGCGCAGCTTCTGGTACTCCCGGTCGGTGAGCGTCATGGCCGGGGCGACCGTGACGCTGTCGCCGGTGTGCACGCCCATCGGGTCGACGTTCTCGATCGAGCAGACCACCACGACGTTGTCGTGCCGGTCGCGCATCAGTTCGAGCTCGTACTCCTTCCAGCCGAGCACGCTCTCCTCGATGAGCACCTCGTGCACCGGGCTGGCGGCCAGCCCGTCACCGGCGATGCGGGCCAGGTCCTCCGGGGTGTGCGCCATGCCGGAGCCGAGGCCGCCCATGGTGAACGACGGCCGGATCACCACCGGCAGGCCCAGCTCGGCGACCGTGGCCTCGACCTCCGCCATCGAGTGGCAGACCCGGGAGCGGGGCACCAGGCCCACCGGGTCGTCGATGCCCAGACGTACGCCGGCCTTGGCGACGATGTCCTTGAACAGCTGCCGGTCCTCGCCGCGGTTGATCGCCTCGATGTTGGCGCCGATCAGCTCCACGCCGTACTTCTCCAGCACGCCCGCCCCGTGCAGGGCGACGGCCGTGTTCAGCGCGGTCTGCCCGCCGAGGGTGGGCAGGATCGCGTCGGGACGCTCCTTGGCGATCACCAGCTCGACGAACTCCGGGGTGATCGGCTCGACGTACGTGGCGTCGGCGAACTCGGGGTCCGTCATGATCGTCGCCGGGTTCGAGTTGACCAGGCTGACCCTGATCCCCTCGCTGCGCAGCACCCGGCAGGCCTGGGTGCCGGAGTAGTCGAACTCGCAGGCCTGCCCGATCACGATCGGCCCGGAGCCGATCACCAGGATGTGCTTGAGATCGGTCCGCTTAGGCATGTGTGCGCCCCTCGCTCTGGGTCCGGCCCTCGATGAGTTCGGCGAAGCGGTCGAAGAGGTAGTCCGCGTCGTGGGGACCGGCCGCCGCCTCCGGGTGGTACTGGACGGTGAAGGCGGGCACGTCCTTCGCCCGCAGCCCCTCGACCACGTTGTCATTGAGGCAGACGTGACTGACCTGGACGCCACCGAACTCGGTCTCGATCACCTGGTCGGGTACGACCGCGCCGTGGCCCGCGCCGGGGACCTCGACCGCGAAGCCGTGGTTGTGGCTGGTCACCTCGACCTTGCCGGTGACCCGGTCGAGCACCGGCTGGTTGATCCCCCGGTGGCCGTAGCCGAGCTTGTAGGTGCCGAAGCCCAGCGCCCGGCCGAGGATCTGGCTGCCGAAGCAGATGCCGAACAGCGGCACCCTGCGGCGCAGCACCTCCCGCGCCAGGGCGACCGGGGCGTCGGCGGTGGCCGGGTCGCCCGGGCCGGGCGAGAAGAAGACCGCGTCCGCGCCGGTGGCGAGCAGGTCGTCGATGGTGGAGCCGGCCGGGAGCACGTGCGTGGTGACCCCGCGGGCGGCGAGCCGGCGCGGGACGTTGCGCTTGATGCCCAGGTCCAGCGCCGCGACCGTGAACCGGTGCGCGCCGGAGGCCGCCACCACGTACGGCTTGGCCGTGGTGACCTCGGCGGACAGGTCCGCGCCGACCATCTCCGGGGCCTGCCGCACCCGGGCCAGCAGCGCCCGGGGGTCGGTCTCGACGCTGGAGATGCCGACCCGCATCGCGCCGCGCTCGCGCAGGTGCCGGGTCAGCGCCCGGGTGTCGACGCCGCTGATGCCGACGACGCCCTCGGCGGCCAGCCGCTCCTCCAGCCCGCCGGTGGCCCGCCAGTTGGAGCCGATGCGGGCGGGGTCGCGGACCACGTAGCCCGCGACCCAGATCCGGCCCGACTCGTCGTCCTCGCCGTTGACGCCGGTGTTGCCGATGTGCGGGGCGGTCTGCACCACCACCTGACGGTGGTAGGACGGGTCGGTCAGCGTCTCCTGGTAGCCGGTCATGCCGGTGTTGAAGACGGCCTCGCCGAAGGTCTCCCCGACGCTGCCGTACGCCTCGCCGTGGAACGTCCGCCCGTCCTCCAGGACGAGGATCGCCGATTGTCTGCGGGTCATGCTGTGTCTCCTTCGATCCGGCCTGCGGGGCTCCGCTCCGCTGCACTCCTCGCTCGGATCACTTGAGGGCCTTTCCGTCCAGGACCGTCGGCTCGCCGCGCAGGAAGGTCGCCACGATGCGACCCGGCAGCGTCATGCGGGCGTACGGGGTGTTGCGGCTACGGCTGGCCAGCTCCGCCGGCTCGATGGTGCGGCGGGCGGCGGGGTCGACCAGGGTCAGGTTCGCCGGCACGCCGGGGGCCGGGTCGAGGCCGTGCCCCTCCAGCCCGGCGATCCGGGCCGGGGTGCGCGACATCCGCTCGGCGATCAGGTCCCACTGCGGGCCGAGCACGTCGAGGGCGATCGACAGCGCCGTCTCCAGGCCGAGCATGCCCGGCCGGGCGTACGCCCACTCGCACTCCTTGTCCTCCACCGCGTGCGGGGCGTGGTCGGTGGCGACGATGTCGATCACGCCCTCGACCAGGGCCGCCCGCAGCGCGGCGATGTCGGCCGCGGTGCGCAGCGGCGGGTTGACCTTGTAGACCGGGTCGTAGGTCTCGGCCCGGGAGTCGGTGAGCAGCAGGTGGTGCGGGGTGACCTCGGCGGTGACCCGGACGCCCCGGGCCTTGGCCTGGCGCAGCACCTCGACGCTGCCGGCGGTGGAGACGTGGCACACGTGCAGGCGGCTGCCGACGTGCTCGGCGAGCAGCACGTCCCGGGCGATGATCGCCTCCTCGGCGACCGCCGGCCAGCCGGTGAGGCCGAGCCGGGTCGAGACCTCGCCCTCGTGCATCTGCGCGCCCTCGGTGAGCCGGGGCTCCTCGGCGTGCTGGGCGATGATCCCGTCGAACGCCTTCACGTACTCCAGCGCCCGGCGCATCAGCCTCGGGTCGGCGACGCAGTGCCCGTCGTCGGAGAAGATCCGCACCCGGGCCGCCGAGTCGGCCATCGCGCCCAGCTCGGCGAGGTGCTCGCCGGCCAGGCCGACGGTGACCGCCCCGATCGGCTGCACGTCCACCAGCCCGGCCTCCCGGCCCAGCCGCCAGACCTGCTCGACCACGCCGGCGGTGTCGGCCACCGGCGAGGTGTTGGCCATCGCGCAGACCGCGGTGTAGCCGCCGAGCGCCGCCGCCCGGGACCCGGACTCGACGGTCTCGGCGTCCTCCCGGCCGGGCTCGCGCAGGTGGGTGTGCAGGTCGACCAGGCCGGGCAGGGCGACCAGCCCGGTGCCGTCGACGACGGTCGCCTCCGGCGCGTCCAGTCCGGCGCCGACGGCCGCGACGACGCCGTCGCGGATCAGCACGTCGGTCGGCGCGGCGCCGACGAGGCTGACGTTGGAGATCAGGTACGAGCTCACCGGTTGTTCCCCCCGAGCAGCAGGTAGAGGACGGCCATCCGCACGGAGACCCCGTTGGCGACCTGTTCGACGATGGTGGAGCGGGGCGAGTCGGCGACCTCGGGCGTGATCTCCATCCCCCGGTTCATCGGTCCGGGGTGCATGACGATCGCGTGTTCGGGCAGCCGGCGCATCCGCGGGCCGTCCAGGCCGTAGCGGCGGGCGTACTCGCGGGCGGACGGGAAGTAGGAGGCGTTCATCCGCTCGCGCTGCACCCGCAGCATCATCACCACGTCCGACTGCGGCAGCACCGCGTCGAGGTCGTAGGAGACGTCGGTGCCGGGCGCGAGTGCCTGCGCGATGTGGACGGGGATCAGCGTCGGCGGCCCGACCAGGGTCACCTTGGCGCCGAGCGTGGACAACAGCAGGACGTTGGAGCGGGCCACCCGGCTGTGCAGGACGTCCCCGACCACCGCGACCGACAGGCCGGCCAGCCGCCCCAGCCGGGAGCGCATCGTGTACGCGTCGAGCAGCGCCTGGGTCGGGTGCTCGTGGGTGCCGTCGCCGGCGTTGACCACCGACCCGTCCACCCAGTCGGCGAGCCGGTGCGGGGCGCCGGAGGCGGGGTGCCGGACGACCACGGCGTCGGCCCCCATCGCCTGGAGGGTCAGCGCGGTGTCCTTCAGGCTCTCACCCTTGGTCACGCTGGAGCCCTTGGCCGAAAAGTTGATCACATCGGCGCTGAGCCGCTTCGCCGCCGCCTCGAAGGAGATCCGGGTCCGGGTGGAGTCCTCGTAGAAGAGGTTCACCACGGTGCGCCCGCGCAGCGCGGGGAGCTTCTTGACCTCCCGGCCGGCAACGGTGGCCATCTCGGCGGCCGTGTCCAGGATCTCGGTGGCGGTGGCGGCGTCCAGGTCGGCGCCCGAGAGCAGGTGCCGGATCACTGTGCCTGCCTTTCGTTCGCGACTGCGGGGCTCCGCTGCGCTGCACTCCTCGCGCTCACCGGGGGGTGCCCCCGTACAACTTGACCTCGTCGGTGCCGTCGGTCTCCGCGAGGGTGACCTTCACGCTCTCCGCGAGGGACGTCGGGATGTTCTTGCCGACGTAGTCGGCGCGGATCGGCAGCTCGCGGTGGCCGCGGTCGACCAGGACGGCGAGCTGGACGGACGCCGGCCGGCCGACGTCGTTGAGCGCGTCGAGCGCGGCCCGCACCGTGCGGCCGGAGAAGAGCACGTCGTCGACGAGCACGACCCGTTTGCCGTCGATGCCGCCGGGCGGCACCTGGGTCGGCCCGACCGCGCGGGTGGCGTGCCGGCGCAGGTCGTCGCGGTAGAGGGTGATGTCGAGCACGCCCACCGGGACGGTCACGTCCTCGAAGGTGCTGATCCTGGCGGCGAGCCGCCTCGCGAGGGGGGCGCCCCGGGTGGGGATGCCCAGCAGCACCGTGTTCTCGGCGCCCTGGGTCTTCTCCAGGATCTGGTGGGCGATGCGGTCGACCACGCGCTGGACGTCGGCGCTGGCGAGGATCACCTTCACCGAGGGTTGTCGCGGCGGCAGCGACTGGGCAGCAGGTGGGTAGGCCACGGCGGACCTCCTTCCCCGCCTCACGGGACGGGTCGTTAAAGGACGTCGGATGCCGGTACCGGGACGCGAGCGGCCCGGACCGGGGCTTCCCGCCACGTTACCAGTGGTCACCGCACTGACCGCCGCCGGCCACTGACCCCCTGGTCAGCCCGGCGAAATGGGGACAACTCCCCCGGTGATCCCAACGGTAAGGTCACGACCACTTGACCAGTTGTGCCAATCCCCGTACCGTCACGCTCCGTAGCGATCGCTGGGAGAACCCCGAGCAGCACTGGGAGTGTTTAATGCCCTCTGAATACGCCAAGTCTCTGGGCGCCCGCCTGCGCTCCATCCGCCAGCAGCAGGGCCTGTCCCTGCAGGGCGTGGAGGAGAAGTCGAACGGGCGGTGGAAGGCGGTGGTGGTCGGCTCCTACGAGCGCGGCGACCGCGCCGTCACGGTGTCGCGCCTGGCCGAGCTGGCCGACTTCTACCGCGTTCCCGTCTCGGAGCTGCTGCCCGACGGCAGCGGGGTTCGCCACGAGCCCACCAGCAAGATCGTCCTCGACCTGGAGCGGCTGTACGACGAGGCCTCCGAGGACCTGGCCTACGTCGCCCGGTACGCGCGTGCCATCCAGCAGCAGCGCGGTGACTACAACGGTCGCGTGCTCTCCATCCGCGCCGACGACCTGCGCGCGCTCGCGATCGTGTACGACGCCTCGCCGTCCGGCCTGATCGAGCGGCTCACCGAGCACGGTGTGCTGGTAGCCGACCCGCGGGCGTTCTTCGCCAGCTGACCCCGACCGCGAGAAGGGCCCGTGCCGGACGGCACGGGCCCTTCTCGTCGTCGTACGGTCGTTCGTGTCGCGTCCCCGCCCGCCGTCACCCGCCGGGTGTGACGCACGTCGGCTGTGACGTGCGCCGCGTCAGCGGGTGGCGTACTCGGCGATGCGGCCGAGGATGCCGTTGAGGAAGCGCGGCGAGTCGTCGGTCGACATCTGCCGGGCCAGCTCGACGGCCTCGCTGATGGCCACCGCGTCGTCGATCTCGTCGACGTAGAGCAGCTCGTAGACCGCGATCCGCGCGAGGTTGCGGTCGACCGCCGGCATCCGGTCCAGCGTCCACCCCTCGGCGTAGCTGGCGATCACCTCGTCGATCCGGTCGAGGTGGGCGGCGACCCCCTCGACGAGGCTCACCGCGTATCCCAGGTGCTCGGGCCGGGGCTTCTCGATCCGCTCGATGTAGCCGGCGAGCACCTCGACCGGCGGACGGTCCCGCAGGTCGGCCTCGAAGAGCACGTCCAGGGCCCGCTTGCGCGCCTTGCGACGCGCAGGCATCTGCTGCTTGGGACCCTCGGCCATCAGGCGCGGCCGAGGTAACGGCCGTCGCGGGTGTCGACCTTGATCTTCTCGCCGGTGGTGATGAAGAGCGGCACCTGGACCGTCGCGTCGGTCTCGACGGTGGCCGGCTTGTTGCCGCCGGTCGACCGGTCGCCCTGCAGGCCCGGCTCGGTGTAGGTGACCTCCAGCACGACGCTGGTCGGAAGCTCGATGTAGAGCGGGACACCCTCGTGGGTGGCCACGGTCGCCTCGGCCTCGGGCAGCAGGTAGTTCGCCGCCTCGCCGACGGTGGCGCCCGGCACGTTGATCTGGTCGAACGTCTCCAGATCCATGAAGACGTAGTCCTCGCCGTCGGCGTACAGATACTGCATGGTGCGCTTGTCCACGGTCGCGGTCTCGACCTTGGTGCCCGCGTTGAAGGTCTTGTCGACCACCTTGCCGGACAGCACGTTCTTCAGGGTGGTACGCACGAACGCGCCACCCTTACCGGGCTTGACGTGCTGGAACTCGACGACGGCCCAGAGTTCTCCGTCGAGGTTGAGTACCAGGCCGTTCTTCAGGTCGTTGGTGGTGGCCATTTCCTGCCTTGATCATCAATTGGCGGACAGACCTGGCAAGTCTACTAGTTGCGCCGAACGCCGCTGCCCGCCGCTTCCCGCCACCCTTCCGCAGCGCTTTCCGCCGCACTCCCGCCGCCCGCCCGCGACGCTTTCCGGCACCCTCCCGCCGCCCGCCCGCGACCTCTCCGGCACCCTCCTGCCGCCCGCGACACTTACCGCCGCCTCCCACCGCTCTCCGCCGCCGCCCCGGGTGCTCCCGCCGGTCCCACCAGTCACCCACCGGTCCCACCACGTCGCCCCACCGGCCCCAACCCATGTCGCCCCACCGGCCCGGCCACCTCACCCCGCCGGCCCGGCCACCTCGCCCTGCCGCCGGCCCAGCCACGTCACAGGATTGCCGGCAACAAGGCGTGCCGACATATCACCCTCCGTGAGCCGAGGCTTCCCCGCCGGGAAGTTCCTGCGCCCCCCTTTGCTCTGCACCTGCGGACGCACCAGTTACGCATGGTCATCTTCTCGCTCTCGACCACGATTCGCCGCCGACAAGAAACCCCAGCTCAGCGCGGTGGTGCGAATCCGGATGCAGAGCAAAGCGTCCGGAGGGCAGCGAGCGGGCACCGCGCGGACGGTTACCCTCAGCAATGAGGGGAGATGTTACTCACCGTCACGGCATCCGAAGCGCGGCGTCGGCACGCATCTCGCCGACTCGCGCGACAGGCGGGCGGCGGGCGGCGGGCGGCGGGCGGCGGGCGGCGGGCGGCGGGCGGCGGGCGGCGGGCGGCGGGCGGCGGGCGGCGGGCGGCGGGCGGCGGGCGGCGGGCGGCGGGCGGCGGGCGGCGGGACAGGGTAGCGGGACGGCGACGGGGTTGGTGGCGGGGTGACGGCCTCAGCGGTTCAGGGCGGCCAGATGGTGCAGGGCCAGGCGGTAGCCGTCGACGCCGAGGCCGCAGATCACCCCGGTCGCCACCGCCGACACCACGGAGTGGTGCCGGAACTCCTCGCGGGCGTGGATGTTGGAGATGTGCACCTCGACCAGCGGCCCGCGCAGCATGGCGCAGGCGTCCCGGACCGCGTACGAGTAGTGCGACCACGCGGCGGGGTTGAGGACCACGGCGGCGCCCTCGTCGGCAGCGGCGTGCAGCCAGCCCAGCAGCTCGTGCTCGGCGTCGGTCTGCCGCACCGTCACGTCCAGGCCGAGTTCCCGCCCGGTCGACTCGCAGAGCGTCACCAGATCCGCGTAGGTGGTCGCCCCGTAGACGTCCGGCTGTCGGGTGCCGAGCCGGCTGAGGTTCGGGCCGTTCAGCACGTGGACCTTCACGCGGCCACCTCGCGGTAGGCCGCCTCCAGCAGCTCGTCGTCCGGGCCCTCGAGGATCGCCGGACGGGCCAGCCCGTCCAGCACGACGAAACGCAGCTGGCTGCCCCGGGTCTTCTTGTCCACCCGCATCGCGGCGAGCAGCCCGGGCCAGGCCTGGGCGGGATAGCTGGTCGGCAGGCCGAGCGCCGCCATGGCCGTCCGGTGCCGCTCCGCGGTGGGGGCGTCCAGCCGCCCCGCCAGCCGGGCCAACTCACCGGCGTAGACGACGCCGACCGACACCGCGTGGCCGTGCCGCCAGCGGTAGCCCTCCGCCTTCTCGATGGCGTGGGCCAGGGTGTGGCCGTAGTTGAGCACCTCCCGCACGCCCGACTCGCGCAGGTCGCCCGAGACCACGTCGGACTTCACCCGGATCGCCCGCTCGATCAGCTCGCGGGTCACCGGGCCGGTCGGGTCGGTGACCGCCGCCCGGTCCCGTTCCACCAGGTCGAGGATCACCGGGTCGGCGATGAAGCCGCACTTGACCACCTCGGCCAGGCCGGCGGCGAGGTCGGCCTGCGGGAGGCTGTCCAGCGTCGCCAGGTCGGCGAGGACGCCGACCGGTGGATGGAAAGCTCCGACCAGGTTCTTGCCGGCGCCGGTGTTGATCCCGGTCTTGCCGCCCACCGCCGCGTCGACCATGCCCAGCAGCGAGGTCGCCACCGGCACCCAGCGCACCCCGCGCAGCCAGCAGGCCGCGACGAAGCCGGCCAGGTCGGTCACCGCGCCGCCACCGACGCCCACCACCGCGTCGGTACGGGTGAAACCCGCCTCGCCCAGCCGGTCCCAGCAGGTCGCCGCGACGTCGATGCGCTTGCCCGCCTCGGCGTCCGGCACCTCGATCAGCAGCGGTGCGACGCCGGCGGCGCGCAGCCGCCCGCCGATCGCCTCGGCCAACTCCCTGAGCGGGTGCGCGTGCAGCACCGCCACCCGGGTCGCGTCCGGCAGCAGCCCGGGCAGCGCGTCGAGCAGGTCGCGTCCCACCAGCACGTCGTACGGGCGCTCGCCGCCGACCGGGATCCGGGTCACCTCGTCCATCGCCGGCAGCCTAGTCCAGCCGCCCGGTCCCGGGCGGGAACTGTCCACTTCGTGGCCATCCGCTCGCGCCGGCCCGCCGCCCTTGCGATCGCCCGCATCGTTCGCATGGCTCGCCAGGCGGCACCGGGCCGGTCACGTCGGCGGGGGGTCACCCGGGCACCCGTACGGCCCAGGCGGCCAACCGGCGGGCGTGCTCGGCGACCTCGTCGCGCAGGGCGTCGGGACGCAGCACGGTGAACGGGCAGCCCAGCCCGGCGAGCAGCTGGGCCATCCCGCCCAGGTTCTCCGCGCGGGCGCGCAACAGCACGCCGTCGGCGGTCGCGCTCAGCTCGGCCACGCTGGGCGGGAGGCGGCGCCGGGCGGCGGCCAGGTCGGTCTCCAGCAGCACCTCGACGTCGTGGGCGTACGGCACGCGGGCCAGCGCGCGGGTCACCCGGGCCACCGGGTCGAAGCCGTCGGGGACGGTGAAGGTCTCCTCCCCCGGCTTTACCTCCCCGATCCGGTCCAGCCGGAACGTGCGCACCTCCCCGCGCAGGTGGTCGTGACCGGTGACGTACCACCGGCCGGCGTGGAAGACCAGCCCATACGGGTCGAGTTCGCGGCGGGTCGCCGCGCCGGAGAAGGAACGGTGGTCCAGCCGTACCCGGCGCCGGTGCCGGGCCGCGTCGGCGAGGGTGAGCAGCGTCGCGGTCGCCGGCCGGGCCTCCGGGACCGACCGGCGCAGGGTGAAGTCGAGGTGCTCCTGCACCGCGGCGAGGCGGTCACCGAGCGTGGGCGGCAGCACCCGGCGGATCTTCGCCAGCGCGGTCGCGGTGGCCGGCTCCTCGGTGCCCAGCCCGAGCCGCTCGGCGGCGACCAGACCGAGCAGCACGGCGACGGCCTCGTCGTCGGTGAGCATCAGCGGCGGCAGCTTGTAGCCGGGGCGCAGCCGGTAGCCGCCGTGGCGACCCCGCTCGGCGGTCACCGGGACGCCCAGCTCCGCCAGGGTCGCGGCGTAGCGGCGCACCGTACGCCCGTCCACCCCCAGCCGGCGGGCCAGTTCCGCCCCGGTGAGCCGGTGATGGCTCTGGAGCAGTTCGAGCATGCCGAGCACCCGGGCGGCGGGGTGTGCCACGGGCCACTCCTCGAAAGCGGGCGGAAAGCGTCCGGATTCGATCGTACGGTGGTCCCGGACGACGAGAGAGGGAGGTCGCAGATGGCGACGTTCGTGCTGGTTCCGGGTTTCTGGCTGGGCGGTTGGGCGTGGCGCGAGGTGACCGCCGCGCTGCGCGGGCGGGGTCACGAGGTCCACCCGGTGACGCTGACCGGGGTGGCCGAGCGCGCCCATCTCGCCGGCCCGGAGGTGGGCCTGGAGACGCACACCACCGACATCGTCCGGTTGATCGAGGTGGAGGACCTGCACGACGTGGTGCTGGTGGGGCACTCCGGCGGCGGGCTGCCGGTGACCCAGGCGGCGGACCGCGTTCCGGAGCGGATCGCCCGGGTGGTCTACGTGGAGAGCGGGCCGATGCCGGACGGCATGTCGCAGTTCGACAGCAACCCGCCGGAGGAGCAGGAGCGGCTGCGCGCCGAGATCGGCGGCGGGCACCTGCTGCCGCCGCCCGCGTTCGATCCGGCGGAGGACCCGGAGAACCTGGCGGGGCTGGATTCCGCCGCGCTCGCGCTGCTGCGCCGGCGCGCCACCGCCCACCCGCTGCGCGCCGCCACCGACCCGGTGCGTCGCGCCGGCGGGCGCGCGGTGCCGACGGCCCTGGTCGCCAGCACCTTCCCGCTCGAGGTGGTCGAGGGCATGATCGCGCAGGGCCACCCGTTCTTCGCCGGGCTGGCCGGCGGCCAACTGCACGCGCTGCCCACCGGGCACTGGCCGATGCTCAGCGAGCCGGAGGGCCTGGCCGACGTGCTCGACCGCATCGCCCGCGACTGACGGCCACCGACGCCCCGCCCGCATGCGGCATCCGGCATGCGGGCGGCCGGACCGACCGTGCACGTGCCCCGGTCCAGCGCCGCAGCGGAAGTGCGGCGGCTCAGCGCCTGAGGAGCGCGGCGGGTCAGCGCCTGAGGAGCGCGGCGATCTCGGCGGCGATCTCCGCCGGGGACCGCCCGTCGGTGACGACCGTCGCGGTGGCCACCTCGGCGTAGAGGGGGCGACGCTGGTCCAGCAGGTACTTCAGCGTCGCCCGGGGGTTGATCGCCAGCAGTGGGCGGCCCATGCCGAGCCCGACCCGCTTCACCGCGTCGGACAGCTCGACGGAGAGGTAGACCACGGGGTGCCCGACCAGGGCCGCGCGGTTCTCCTCGGCGAGGACCGCGCCGCCGCCGAGGGCGAGCACGCCCTCGCACGAGGCCAACCCCGCCGCCACCGCCGCCCGTTCGAGGGTACGGAAGTGGTCCTCGCCCTCGTCGATGAAGATCTCGGGGATCGGCTTGCCGGCCAGCCGGACGATGTCCAGGTCGGTGTCGCGGAACTCCACGCCGAGCAGCTCCGCCAACGCCAGCCCGACCGTGGTCTTGCCGGAGCCGGGCGCCCCGACCAGCACGCAGACCGGCGCCATCAGCGGCACCGCCGGCCGGCAGCGCGCCCCGCCCGTCGACCCGCCGCGCGTTCCGCGCTCACCGGATCACCAGCGCGTCGAGGTAGCCGGCCAGGTTGCGACGGATCTCGGCGACCGAGTCGCCGCCGAACTTCTCGGTCGCGGCCTCCGCCAGCACCAGCGCCACCATCGCCTCGGCGACGACGGCGGCGGCGGGCACGGCGCAGACGTCCGAGCGCTGGTTGATTGCGGTGGCCGGCTCGCCGGTGGTGACGTCCACCGTCGCCAGAGCCCGGTTCAGCGACGAGATCGGCTTCATCGCGGCCTTCACCCGCAGCGGCTCGCCTGTGGTGATGCCGCCCTCCAGCCCGCCGGCCCGGTCGGTGACCCGGCGTACGCCGGTGGCGGTGGGGATGATCTCGTCGTGCGCCTCGGAGCCACGGGAGCGCGCCTGCTGCCAGCCGTCGCCGATCTCCACGCCCTTGATGGCCTGGATCGACATCAGGGCGGTCGCGAGCCGGGCGTCGAGCTTGCGGTCCCACTGCACGTGGCTGCCCAGGCCCGGCGGCACCCCGTACGCCAGCACCTCGACCACGCCACCCAGGGTGTCGGCGGCCTTCTTCGCGGCGTCGACCTCGGCGACCATCCGGGCGCTGGCCTCCGGGTCGAGGCAGCGCAGCGGGTCGGCGTCGATGCGGGCGGCGTCGGCGGGCGTGGGGCGCAGCCCCGGCTTGGCGGCGACCGGGCCCAGTTCCACCACGTGCGAGACGATCTCGATGCCGAGGGCCTGCCGGACCAGCGCCTTGGCGACCGTGCCGACGGCGACGCGGGCGGCGGTCTCCCGCGCGCTGGCCCGTTCCAGGATCGGCCGGGCGTCGGTGTGGCCGTACTTCTGCATGCCGGCCAGGTCGGCGTGGCCCGGACGGGGGCGGGTCAGCGGCGCGTTGCGGGCCTGGCTGGCGAGCTCCTCCGCGTCGACGGGGTCGGCCGCCATGACCGTGCGCCACTTGGGCCACTCGGAGTTGCCGACGCGGATCGCGACCGGGCTGCCGAGTGTCACCCCGTGCCGGAGCCCGCCGATGATCTCGACCTCGTCCTGCTCGAACGACATCCGCGCGCCCCGGCCGTAGCCGAGCCGCCGCCGGGCCAGCTCACCGGCGATCTCCCCGGTGGTCACCTCGACGCCGGCGGGCACGCCCTCGAGCATCGCGACGAGGGCGGGACCGTGCGATTCCCCTGCAGTCAACCAGCGCAACACAGCGGTCAGTCTGTCACGCCCGGTGCCCGCCGCCGTGCGGTGCCCGCCGCGTCCCGCCCTGCGGACGCGGCGCGGCACCGGCGCGACCGCCGGGTGGCCCGGGGTGACTCGTACCGGCCTCAGGTTCCATCTGCTCCGGGCCGGTCACCTCCGATAGCGCTGTGCCACTGCCGCGAAGGCGGCCTTGGGCTCCCATTCCATGTCGGGGTAGGTCTGCCCACGGCGTCCTTCGAGGAGTTTGACGATGCCCAGGCCGGCCCGGTCCAGGTCGTCCCTGGGGTCGCCGTCCGGGCGGTGCGGGTAGCCAGGCAAGGCGAACAGGAACACGAAGGCGCTGTCCACGCCCTCGGTCTCGAAGATCTCCAGGAGTTCGCTCAGATAGGTGGCCTGGCCGGCCTCGTCACGCTCGTATACGCCGTTCAGCCGTACCGGGGCCCTGGTCTCCGGGTCGTGCTCGACCACTTCCAGCACTCGCCCACCGCGGTCCCCCGCGCCGCGGTAGGCCGCGGTGCCGAATCCGGTGATGGCGAGCGGCTTCGGGCCCTGGGCCAGGATGCGCACCGCGTCCCGGAACTGGTCGGCGACCTCGGCGGAGCGGATCAGCTCGAACGCCACGATGTCGAAGGGAGTCCAGTCGACCTGCTCGAACTGGATGGATGCGTAGGTGAGTTTGCCCTCGAAGCGGTCACGGACCGTGGCTACCGCGTCGCGGAGGAAAGCGTTGATTCGCACGCCGAGTTCGCGGATGGCTTCGGCCCGCCGTTCGGGTTGTCTCATCAACTGCCCGACCCGGTCCTCGGGGCTCTCTCCGGGCAGGAACCCGCGGTTCATCACGCTCAGCTCGACCCCTGCGACGAACACGACCGCGGCCCCCTGCTGCCGGAGCCGTTCCGCTCGCTCGGCGCAGTCGCGGAAGAGCGTGAGGATCTGCTGCGGATCCAGCTCCAGCGGATAGGGCGAGAACCAGACCTCCAGGCCGAGTTCGGCGGCGGCACCGGCGGCCAGCTCCAGTCGATCCGGGTCGCCGCCGATGATCTGGACCGCGTTGCAGTGCAGGTCGTCGCGGATGATGGCGAGCTCGCGCCGGACCACCGCAAGGTCGAAGTGCTCGCGGGACGTCTGGCCGTGCACGACGAATCCGGTGTCGTAGGTCATTCCTCTTGCGCGCATGGCGGCGTCCTTTCTGTCGGTCCCGGTAGGGCCGAGACTGACAGGAAACGTGCGCGCACGCAAGTTTACGTACGCGCAACTTTGCGCGTACGCAGCCCTGCGTGGGACGCTGAGACCGTGACGACGCCACCACCAGGGCTGCGGGAGCGGAAGAAGCAGGCCACGCGCGAGGCGCTACGCGAGGCGGCCCTGCGCCTGGCCGTGCAGCACGGACCGGACCAGGTGCGGGTCGAGGACATCGCCGAGGCGGCCGGGGTCTCGCCGCGCACCTACAACAACTACTTCGCCAGCCGCGAGCAGGCGATCGTCTCCGCTGTCACCGCCGACCGGGAGGCGCGCATCGCGGCGGCGGTCACGGCCCGGCCCGCAGGAGCGCGCCTGGCCGACGCCGTCACCGAAGCAGTGGTCGAGCAGTACGCGAACACCGGCGAGCAGGAATACCAGGTGCTGCTGTTGATCACCACCCGGACCGCGCTGCGCGACGCGTTCCTCGACACCACCACCGGCATCGAGCCCCCTCTCACGGCAGCGATCGCCGAACGCCTGGGTGACGCCGGAGCGCACACAGCCCGCGTTCTCGCGGCAAGCGTGGCCGCGGCGGTTCGCATCGCATTGGAAGGCTGGCTCCAGCCGGCCGGGAACGCAGGGGCCGCCGAGGGCTTCGGCGCCGGAGGGCTGGTCGTGCCCTCCGGCTCACTGCCCGACCAGCTCCGCGCGGCGCTGGCCCCGCTCGCGCCCGCGTTCGACGCCGCCGAGCGACGCACCCAGCCCTGAACGCACGCTCAGATACCCCGGCCGCGTTTGTGCAGGGTACGCAGCACCGCGTCAGCGCGGACCATCCGCCCGGCCACGGCGAGGGCCAGGTACGCCCTCGGCTCACGCGGGTTGCGCCGGATGGTGTGCCGGGCCCAGCGCATCGCGCCCCGCCGGTCGCCGGACGCGGCACGGGCGAAGGCGATCTGCCCGGTGACCCGCGCCTCGCCGGCCGGCTGGGTGCCGAACTCGGGGTAGCGCTCCAGCAGCCACTGCAACGCCTCGGAGATGGTGTCCCAGCGCTGCGCGAAGTAGGACCGCTTGTGCCAGCGCACCAGCACGTACGGCGTGCGCAGGTTGACCAGCGGCGCGCTGCGGGCGGCCCGGAGCAGGAACTCGTAGTCCTCCGCGTAGCTGCCCGGGATCTCCTCGTCGACCAGCCCGAACCCGTCGCGCAGCGCGGCGGCGCGGATCAGGAAGGTCGACGGGTGCAGCTCCGTCATCCGGTCCCGCAGCAGGTCGGCCAGGGTGACCGAGTCCTTCGGCAGCGCCCGGTCGACGGTGTGCCCGTCGTAGCTGACCCGGATGCCGCAGCTGACGAACTCCGCGTCGGGGTGGGCGGCGAGCGCCTCGACCTGGGCGCGCAGCTTGCCGGGCAGCCACTCGTCGTCGTCGTCGCAGAACGCGACGAGCTCGCCGGTGGCGGCCAGGACGCCGGAGTTGCGGGCGCCGGCCAGGCCGGGGGCACGCCCGTTGCGGATCACCCGGACCAGCCGGTCCGGGCGGGACAGCTCCGCCAGCGAGGCGTCCGGCTCGGACTGGTCGTAGACCACCACCACCTCGATCGGGCCGGGGTGGTCCTGGTCGAGGATGGCGCGCACAGCGGCCCGGAGCAGCTCCGGGCGGTCCCGGGTGGGGACCACCGCGCTCACGCTCGGGTGTTCGGTCATCGCCGCTCTCCGTTCCGGCCGGGCCGTGCCCACGGCCGCCACCTCGTCCGCTGCCGTCGTCCGGTCGACGCGGCCACCAGGTCCTCCACGATCCGTCCCACCTGCTCGACCGCCGCGCGGCGCGCCCGGGACGCGTCCGGGTCGGCCGCGACGGCGAACCGCGACGGGTCGGCGAGGCCGGCGGTGAGCGCCTCGAACAGCGCCTCCCGGGTCTCGGCCAGCGCCACCATGCCGGCCGCGCCCAGCCGGCGGGCGAACAACTGCTGGTGGTCGTCGACGTGTTCGCCCCGGGTCGGGTCCCGTGGGACGACGATCGGCAGGTGACCGTGCCGGCGGGCCTCCAGGATGGTGGCCGGGCCGCCGTGGCAGACCACGAGGTCGGCCTCGGCCATCGCGGTCTGCAGCTCGTCGTGGCCGAGGAAGGGCATCGCCCCGGGCACCCCGGGGGCCCGGGTGTGTCCGTGCTGGACGGTCATCCCGACGTTCTCGGCGACGGCGGGGTGCCACTCCTCCAGCCAGCCGACCAGGCGGTCGAACGGATGCTTGTCGGTGCCGACGGCGACCAGCAGCCGGGCCCGGACGAGGTCGCCGGGGTCGCGCGGCCGGGGCACCCGGTTGGCGCCCGCCGGCCGGGGACGGCCGGGGGCGACGCGGTGCGCGGGGGCGGTTCCGGTGCTCTCGGCGCTCACAACAGGGTCCCCACGACGGTGGCCTCCGGGTACTGCCGGCGCTGCTCGTCCCACTGCACGAGCATCGCGGAGAGGAACGGCCGGCAGAGCCGGGCGGTCAGGGTCGGGGTGTCGATGCGGTCGTACACCTCGATGTAGACGGTCGGTACGCGCCGGAGCCGGGCCAGCACCACGAACGGGACGGCCACCCCGGCGCCGGTGGTCACCACCGCGGCGACCCGGCGCGACCGCAGCACCCGCCAGGCGAGGACGGCGTTGCGCAGCAGGTTCGGCACGTTGCGGGTGGTCGGGTGGTGCGCCGGGACGAGTTCCTCGCCGGCCAGCAGCGAGAGCGCCTCGGGTGTGTCGAAGGTGACCCAGCACCGCCGCCAGCGTTCGTACCACGGGCGCAGGGCGAGCAGTTGGGCCAGGTGGCCGCCGCTGGAGCCCACCAGGAGCAGGACTCCGGGCTCGCCGGCATCCTCGGTTGTCGTTTCCACGCGACTCCCCACAAGTTCGCTTGGACGTTCGGTGGTCGCCACGCGACAGCAGATCACACGTCCCCGGCTGGTGAAATAGGGCGACCGGGTGACAAGTCGATCTCCGCGGGTGGCGGATCGGGTGCGCCGCGCCGACCATCGGTATCGACGATCGTCACGACCTGGAATTTCTTCGTCACTGTCCGGAGTCAACGGCGGGCCGACGGCTCCGGCGATTTCGGCGGATCAGCCGCTATGTCGTTTCTCGACGATGTCCAGCAGGGCGGGATGCAGTGCGGCGTTCCAGCCCGCGCCGGCGTCGGCGAGGCGCCAGGTGCGCAGCCACATCTCCAGCAGGTAGGCGTCGGCCACCAGCCGCCGGGCCGCCGGTGCGAGCCCGAGGTCGGCGCCGTACCGGTCGAGGTGGGCGTCGACGGCCCGCGCCGCCGCCGCGGCGGGCTCGCCGCGCAGCACCAGGGCCCGCTGGAACGCGTCGTGCGCCAGGTCGAAGCCGAGCGGCACGTCCGGCCCGCTGTGCTCCCAGTCCCAGGCGACGAGGCGGCCGGCGTGCACGCCGAGGTTCCAGGGCACCCAGTCGCCGTGCCAGTGCCCGAACTCGACGGCCGTGTCGCCGTGCCGGCCGGTCAGGGCGGCGACGGCGGCGACCGCCCGGGCCCCTTCCGGCGTGCCGGCGGCGGCGCGTGCGGCCTCGGCGGCGAGCCGGGCCAGGAACGCCGACCCGGCCACGGCGCGCGGTGGGGCCGGCGGGCGGCCCCGGCGGGCCACGGCCAGCAGCGCCGCGATCCGCGGCGGTTCGCCGACCGACACCCCACGCACGGCCGGTGGCAGCGGCTCGACCAGCGCGACCACCTGCCCGGCGGCCGTCGTCTCGGCGAGCAGCCGGGGCGCCGCCGGATGGTCGGGCACGCCGGTCACCGCCGGCAGCTCGCGCAGGGCCGCCGCCTCGGCGGTCACCAGCGCCCGGGTGGCCCCGTTCCAGCCGATCTTCGCGTAGCCGAGGGCCCGGCCGTCCGCGCCGAACAGTTGCAGGGTGGGCTTGTGGTTCGGGTCCGGCGGGCGGACCCCGCAGGCCGCGTAGACCGACGGCGCGCCGAGTGCGGCGCCCAACCGCCCGGCCAGCAGCGCCTCGTCGGCCGCGACCCGCTCGGGCAGCGACACCGTCAGCCGGGGGAACCGGGCCAGGTCGACCGCGCCGACCCGCGCCAGCACGCCGAGCCCGGCCCGCACCGCCCGCACCTTCGGCGGACGCAGCGCGTTGTACGCCAGCAGCGAGGCGGCCGTGGCCCGGGGCGCGCCGAGCGGCAGCAGGAACCGGGCCCGGGCGAGCGACGGGACGACCGCGTACCGGGCGACGACCCGGTGCCCGGGCGGCGGCGGGGCGCCCACGGTCAGGGCGATCCGCTCGTCGCCGAACACGGCCCGGGTGACCCAGCCCAGCCCGTCGGTACGCGAGCGGGGGTCGGCGGCGGTGGCCGGCGCCGTCACGGGGCCCGGTCCGGCCAGTCGAGCTCCAGCCCCAACCGCTGCCGCAACGCATCGTTGTACGGGCGGTAGTACTCGGTCAGCTCGGCGCGCACGGCCGGCTCCAGCGGCGCCGAACGGCGGTCGTTGTAGACCTTGAAGTCGGGCAGGTCGTGCGGGGGCAGGCCGAGGAAGTCCAACGTCCGGCGATAGGTCGACCGGGCGTCGCGGTAGAGGTCCTCGCTGGGCAGGAAGAGGATCTGCTCCCGGTCGAACCGCTCCAGCCACGGCTCCAGGTGCTCCAGGTAGCGGCCTCGGGCCCGGTAGGTGTACCAGTCGTACGGCTCGCTGAAGTACTCCGGCTCGGCGATCAGTCGCTCCCGCTCCCCCGCCGTGCGCTCCTGCTCGGCGGCCAGCGCGGCGGCGAAGTCGAGCGGCTCGATGCCGTGCGTGCGCCGTTCCTTCCAGTGCGAGTACGCCCGCTCCACCGGGTCGCGCAGCAGCACGATCAGCCGCACCGACGGCATCAGCGCCGCGACCCGCTGCGCCGCGAGAGGGTGGAACATGTACAGCGGCGCCGCCTCGCCGACGCGCACGGGCCCGCCGTGCCGCTTCTCCAGCGCCTCCCGGTGGCGCTGCGTCGGGAAGTGCGAGCGGTACCAGGCCTCGCCGCGACGCCAGTGCTCCTCGAAGTAGTGCGAGGACTTGGTGTTCCAGGCGGGAAAGAGCCGGGGCACCAGCGGGTGCTGGATCAGGTAGTTCCACAGCGAGGTGGTGCCGCCCCGCTTCGTGCCGATGATGAGGAAGTCCGGCAGCGGTCGCCGGTCGCTGGTCCGCACCCCGTAGTCGACGAGTGACTCCCGCACCCGCTCCGTCACCTGGGTCGGTACGAGCTGCTTCACCCGGTCTCGGATGGACGGCACGACGGACCTCACCTGCCCTTCGATTCCTCCGGGGCGCGCCCGGTGGCGGCCGGGGCCGCCTCCTGCCGCCCACGGACCTGCACCATGGTCACCCGGATGCGGTGCCGCACCCGGGGCAACGTCAACAAGCCGACGCAGCCGGCGGCCAGCACGCCCAGGGCCACGGCCAGGCCGCCGATCCCCCGGCCGCCGGCCAGCACCCCGACCGCCGCCGCGGCCCCGACTCCGGCGACGGTGGCCGCCCCGGCCCGCAGCATCGCCGCGTCGACCAGCGGCTGGCCGACCACGACCCGGGCGCAGACGACCGCCGTGACGTTCTCGGTGGCGATGCCGAGCGCCCAGGCCAGCGCCGCCCCGGTCGCGCCGTGCGCCGGGATCAGCCAGAGGCCGAGGGAGACGGTGACGAGCAGCCCGGCCAGCGTGGCGGCCAGGTGCAGCCCGCTGCGCCCGCCCATCAGTAGCAGGCTCTGCACGTTGCCGACGCCGGTGTTGACCAGCATGGCCAGCGCGAGCACGGTCATCGCGGTGGCACCGGCGGTGAACTCGGGCCCGAAGAGTTGGAGGAAGGCCAGCCCGAAGACGGCCAGCAGCAGGTAGACCGGCCAGGACAGCACCAGCCCCCACGTGGTCAACTGCCGGTGCACGGCCGCCGCCGCGGCCCGGTCCCCGCGCCCGAGCAGCCGGGACAACTGCGGCGACACCGCCACCCGCAGCCCCTGCATGGCCAGCTGGCCGGCGAGGATGTAGCGCCCGACGGCGCCGAACACGCCGGCGTCGGCCGGCCCGGCGAGCACCGACGTGAGCAGCACGCCCACCCACATGTTGCCGGCGTCGATGGCGGCCGACGCGGCCCGGGGCAGCGCGAAGCGCCAGAACGCCGACCAGTCGCCCGCGGCGGGCCGCAGCGCCGCGCCCCGGCCGACGCCGAGCGGGCCGGCCACCAGCGTCAGGCAGGCCAGCAGGGCGAGCGCCGCCGGCACCAGCCAGCCGGTCATGCCGGCCAGCAGGCCCCCGCCGGCCAGGGCCGCCGCGCCGACCAGCACCGGCCGGGCCACCGGCAGCAGGAAGAACTGCACCCCGACGTACGCCCGGATCGGGCGCGCGCAGCGCAGCGCGGCGAGCAGCAGCGTCATCGCCACCACCACCGGCACCGCGGCGAAGCTCGCCGTCAGCAGGGCCGCGCCGTCGACGCCGGAGCCGCCGAGCAGGCGCGGGGCGAGCGCGTCGGCGGCGAGCACCCCGCCCACGGCGACGGCTACCGCGACCAGCAGCGGCGGGAGCAGCGCCACCGGGAGCACCCGGGCGGCGTCGCCGCGCGCGCCGAGGCGCCGGCGGGGCAGCGCCCACATCAGCCCGGTCTCCGCGCCGAGGGTGCACACGGCGGTGGCGACGGTGACCACCCCGATCGCGGCGAAGAACGCCCCGGAGCCGACCGTGCCGTAGCCGCGGGTGATGACGACCGCGAGCAGGAAGCCGAAGAGTCCGCTGGTGGCCGCGCCGATCAGCCCGGCGACGCCGCTGCGGACGCTGCGGCGGGTCTCCGTGTCGTCGCCGGACGCCCCGGCGGTCCCACCGGGCGCGCCGGTGCCGGCCGGCGGTCCGCCCGGGATCGCCCCGGCCCGGGTCGCCCCGTCCGGTGCGGCGGCCGGGGCGGGCCCATCTGGCACGGCTGCCGGGGCCGGCCCGTCCGGTGCGGCGGCCGGGTGGGGACCGGAGGGCGGGTGGGTGGCGGCGGTCATGCGGGCACCGCTTCCGGGCGCGGGAGACGGGGGCGGTGCAGGCGGGCGGCGGTCTCCCGCTCGGTGAGCGCCATCGCGAAGGCGACCGCGAAGAAGGCGACCGCGAGGTTCTGGTTGGCCATGCCGTAGAAGGGGATCTGCACCAGACAGACCACCGGCACCACGGCCAGCCACTGCCCGGCGGCGGACGTGGCCCGGGCGCAGATCAGCGCGGCGACCACGAACCACGCGAGGAAGCACAGCAGCGCGGGGACGCCGTGGCTGAACAGCACCATCCACAGCTGCCCCTGGGTGCCGATCGGCGCCTCGGCGCTGACGGTGTCGACGTTCACCGGCGCGCCGTAGCCGAGCCAGGGCGACTCCCGTACCCGCCGGATCACCTCCACATAGAGGGAGAGCCGGTCGGTGTTGGTGTCGCTGGACTCGACCCGGTTGCCGATCAGCTGGGTGACCGGGATGAACAGGGTGACGAGGCCACCGGTGACCACCACCCCGACGATCGACGCGGCCACCCGGACGTTGCCGCGCAGGGCGGCCCGGACGCCGAGCACCGCCAGCCCGGCGCCGAGGCTGAGGAACATCGCCCGGTTGAGCGTGAGGAAGGCCGGCGCCAACGACAGCGGCAGCGACGCCAGCAGCGCCCAGCGCAACACGCCGCGCCGGCGCAGCATGGTGAAGGCCACGACGCAGGGCAGCGTCATCGCGTACGCGCTGCCGTAGTTGTTGGTGTACGCGAACGGCGCGGCCGGCCGGTAGATCGGGTTCAACGACCGGGCGCTGTACTCCGCGGTGGTGAGGTGGACCATGTCCTGGATGAACGGGGTGTTGGCCACCCCGCCCGGGAGCAGCACCTCCACCGGGGTGGTCAGCGCGAACCGGGGTGCCAGCACGCCCAGCCAGCCCAGCGCGACCAGCCCGAACCAGAAGGCGCAGAGCGGAACGAGGACCGCGACCTGGTCGGGGCGCTCCCGGGTGACCGCGTAGACGTAGACGCCCACCACGAGGGCGGTGAGGTAGAAGGCGAGCCGCAGGGCGAACGTCAGCACCGAGGCCGGCGTATGCAGTTGGGTGGCGCTGACCACCACGACGGCCAGGAACAGCAGCCAGATCCCGGCGGCCGGAGGCAACGGCACCCGGCCCCGGATGAACAGCAGCGCGAACAGCAGCGCCCCGAGCAGGGGCCACCCGAGGTAGAACGCGCCGGCCAGCCACCAGACGGGCACCATGCCGAACATCAACGCCAGCGGCCAGAGCGGCAACCGTGGCGGGGGCGGCGGCTGCGGCAGCGACGCGGCGGCGCCCGGGCCGCCGCCCGGCTCGGTCGTCGCCGGCGCGCGGGTGACCGGCACGGATCAGCCCCGGCCGCTGCGCGTCAACACGAAGCCGAGCGGGGTGACCCCGGCGGCACGCAGCCGCTCCACGAGGCGGCGCAGGTCGCCCTGCCGGGTCCGGTCCTGTTCGACCACCACGACCGCCGTGCCCTGCCGGGCGACGGCGACCCCGCGCTCGTCGGACTCCGCCGGCGGGGCGTTGAACAGCACCAGGCTGTGGTCGGCGCCCTGCCGCCAGGTGCCGAACCGGACGCTGCCCGCGCCCACGGTCACCGGGTCGGTGCTCGCCACCTTGCCGTTCCCGCCGGTCGCCGTCGAGGTGACCCGGGGCAGGGTCAGCGTGGCGTCCGGGTCGGTGGACGGGCGGGCGCCGATCGGGTGCGGCGACGGGCGTCGGGCCGCCGTCGGCTCCGGGGTGCCGCCGCTCTTGCCGTCCGTCGTCGAGCCGGCCGGCCGGGGCTTCGGGACGAGCGGGCGGGACGGGTCCGCCGTGGCGGGCAGCCGCTCCCGGTCGGCGAGCACGGTGGTGCGCAGCCGTTCGGCGCGCCCGCTGTCGTCGGCGACGAAGACCTCCCGACCGACGGCCGCCAGCGCCACCGCCAGCCCGGCGGTGATGGCCGTGGGGTCCTCCTCGCGGGCGGTCAGCAGCGACACCCGGGCGGGCTGGCGCACCCGCTCGGCGATGGCCATCGCCACGTACCGGATGTCGGCGTCGACCGCCTCCTTGCCGCCGCGCCACCGGCGGCTGCGGACCGTGCCGAGCAGCGGGAGCCCGATGGCGTCCCGGCCGTCGTCGACCGACCGGATCCGCCGGTCCATCGACTCCCAGGCGTACGCGAGCACCACGCCGAGCAGCGTCCCGCCGAGCAGGCCGGCGAGCAGGTAGAGCGGGCGGTTGCCGGCGGAGGAGGCCAGGGCCCGCTCGGCGGTCTGGGTGACCCAGCCGGGGTTGACGTCGACCGCGGCGATCTCGGTGCGCGCGGCGTTGAGCTGGGTGAGCTGGTTGTTGATCCCGGTCAGCTCGGTCACCGCGGCGTCGACGGCGCCCTCCCGGGCGTTGTTGACGCGCTTCTGCAGGGCGGCCTGCTGGGCGGCGACCTTGGCGATGCTCTCGTCGTACGAGCGCAGCATCTCCTCGCGCTGCTTCTCGTACATCGTGCGGCGCACGTCGAGGTAGGCCTGGGCGGCGAGGTTGACGCCCTCGACCGCCTGCTCGGCGGTGGGGGCCTGGTAGACGAAGCGCAGGATCTGCCCGCCGGTGGGCACCTCGACCTCCAGCGCGTCGCGCACCTCGCGCGGGTCCAGGTCCCCCGAGTCGGCCAGCCGCTGCACCACGTCGGTGCCCGTGGCGATGCCGCTCTCCACGTTCATGTTCACCGCCCGGTCGGCGTTGGCGCCGCTGGGCGTGAACGCGTCGGTGACGACGGGGCGGACCGCCACGACCGCGCTGGCGGTCACGGCGGCCGGTACGAGCACCACGTAGCCGAGCGCGGCGAGCAGACCGATCGCGGCGACGGCCCCGACCAGGCGGATCCGGTGCAGCGGGACGCGCAGCAGGTCGGTCAGCGTGACGGTGCGGCCCGGTGTGCCGCCACCGCCGGCGGGGACGTCCGTGGGCCAGGTACCGGGGGAAGCGTCAGTCATGGAACTTCTTCACCGTCTGTTGTGGATTTCCAGCGACCACGACCCGCGGCGGCACGTCCGTACGGACCACCGTGGCGGCGCCCACGACACTGTCCCGGCCGATCCGCACGCCCTTCATCACCAGGGCGTGCGCCCCGATCCACACGTTGTCCTCGATCGTGATCGGGGCGCGGGTGGCCGGGACGGGCGGGTCGTGCCGCTGTTCGGGAGGAAGGTTGTGGAAGTCGTTGTCCAGCAGCTCGCAGTCCGAGAGCAGGCACCGGTCGCCGATCGTGACCGACGTCCAGGTGCCGATCCAGGTGGCGTTCAACAGGCAGTCGGCACCGACGCGCACCTCGCCGGGGCCGGCGAAGCGGACCAGCTTGTTGATCCGGGTGCGGTCACCGATGCTCACCCGTACGCCCCGGCGCAACCGGATCCGGCCGCGGATCTCCACGCCCCGACCCAGCGTCAGCCGGGGATAGCGCAGCGTGTACCAGCCGCGCTTGACCGCGAAGACGACCCGCACCGCGAGCCCTCTGCGGTTGCCACCCGCGCCGACCAACGACCCTCCCCACGTCGTGCGGGCCGGCGACGGCTGATCCGTCGCCGGCCCAACGTGAACAATCTACCGATGTTCCGTTACGAACAGTCGACCGTCACTGCACGGAGAAGAAGGTCGACGGCGTTGACCACGTCACGCCGGCGGTCGCCGGGACCACCGTCGCCGCCGTTCCGTCGACCGCCGGGGCGGCCGTCGGGTCGAACGGCACGCTGCGCAGCGTGCCGTCGGTGGCACCGTACACGACCCGGCCGGCGACCCAGGCCATGCCCCGCACGGCCGACCAGGTGACCCCGGTGGTGGGCAGGGTGAACTCGGTGGCGCCGAGGTAGTTGCCGTCGATCTCGAAGTAGCGGTAGTAGAGACCGTTGGCGCCCGTGCGGGTGTAGTAGAGGCGGCCGTCGAGGTAGAAGGCGCCGGTCATCAGCGCCGGGTTGAACCAGTCGTTGTAGCCGGACGCCTCCCACGGCGCGCCGATCGCGCCGCCGTTGAACAGCGAGATGTCGATCCGGCTGCCGGTGGGGGTGCCGGCGACGGTGTGCGACCAGTAGATCCGGTCGGCCACCCGCCAGGTCGCGCCGGCCGCCGTGTAGTTGGGCTGGCTGACCGTGGTCGGGGTGCCCAGGCTGGCGCCGTCGAACGGCACCTTGGCCAGCTCGCCCGCGCCGGTGCCGACGTAGAGGTTGCCGGTGGCGGCGGTCGGCGCGTTCTTCGGGGTGATGGTGCGCCCGCCGGTCAGCGGGAACATCCCGAGCCGGCCGTGGTACTCGTTGCCCATGCCGTCGGAGTTGTGGCCGAAGTAGAGGCCGTCGCTGCCCCGCCAGAGCACCGGCACCGAGGAGCCCCAGTTGCTGGTGCCGGACGGCATCGACGCGCTGCCGCTGCGGCGCGGGTTCCAGTTGACCGGCATGCCGGTGGCCGGGGTGACCGCGGCGATGCCGAGCCGGTCGATCGCGCCGTTGCCGGCGGTGTCGCTGGCGTTCGGGTTGTTCAGCCAGCGGAAGTGCCCGCCGAGGTAGATGACGTTGTCGGCCACCTCGACGGAGGTGATGGTGTCGTTGCCGGTGTAGTCGACCCAGGTGCCCAGCTGCCCGGTCCCCCGGGCTGCCGTCTCGAAGCGCACCAGCGCGTCGCAGTACGCGGCCGGCCAGCCGGCGCCGCCGTTGGTGCCGACGACGAACCAGCTGCCGTCGCCGCCGAACTTGACGTCCTGCACGTAGTGCACGAAGGTCGCCGGCGCCGCGCACGGCGGCACGAACTTCTCCGTGCTCCAGTCGAGCACCGTCGGGGTGCCCGAGAGGTCGACCAGCGCCATCTGGTTGCGCGGCAGGTCGTTGACGAGCGTGAAGTTGCCGCCGACGGCCAGGGTGCCGCCGTCCGGGGAGACGTCGATCGTCCAGACGTACGAGGTGGTCTGGTGGCGCCCGACGGTGGCGTTGACGTTGAACGTCGGGTCGATCGCGCCGGTCGTGGCGTTGAGCCGGCCGAGGCCGGCGTGCGCGGTGCCGTTTAGCCAGTTGAACGCCCCGGCCACGTAGAGCCAGTTGCCGTGCAGCGCCAGGTCGCGGACGGTGCCGCCGTCGGAGCGGCCGACCCAGCTGTCGACGATCGCGCCCGTGGTGGGGTTGAGCGCCACCAGGTTCTTGCGGGAGACGCCGTTGACGGTCTTGAAGGTGCCGCCGACGATCACCGTGCCGCCGGGCCCGGCGACCAGCGTGTTGACCGCGCCGTCCAGCACCGGCAGGAAGCTGGTCGAGATCGTGCCGGTGGCCCGGTCGTACGCGAAGAGGTAGCGCTGGGTGGTCCACGCCGCGCTGGCGGTCTGGCGGATCTGGGTGAAGCTGCCGCCGACGAACACGGTGGAGCCGACCTGCGCGAAGGCGCGGGTCTCGCCGTCCCTGGCGTGCGGTGTGGCGTCGGCCGGATTGGCCGAGACCAGGGTCGCCGGTTCGGGCGCCGGCACCACGGCGGCGGAAGTCCCGGTGGGGACGGCCAGCACGGCGGCTGCGGTCACGAGTGCGACCACCGCCGCCCGGGTGCGGAGTCCGGCGGATCGCCGAGAGAGCGGGATGTCGGGCACGCTACGCCTCCATGTCGGGAGAGAACCCGCGTAGCGTGCCTGGTCGACCCAGCCTGGCGATATCCGCCGATTGGGCGGTCACTGCATCAGCAACATGACACCGCACACAGAAAGTCGGATGTCCGACTCGCCCGTATCACTTCGGGTGAAACTGTGAACGCGCGGTGTCAGCGGGCGCCCCCGGTGGGCTGCCGCAGGTAGCTGTCGCGGCCGGCGCGGGCGAACCCCGCCACCGACGAGGCGTCGTGGTTCATGGTCATGTCACAGGTGTCCGTCCGGCGGGTCATCCCCGGGGAGTTGAAGTAGATCGCCGCCTTGATCTTCGGGTGCGCCTTCAGCGCCGCCGGGAACTCCTCGAACCAGCGCCGCTTCGCGTCCGGGTCGGCCGCGTCGAAGTTGGTGCCGAACTCGGCGAGCATCCGCGGCTTGCCGACCCCGAGACGGTTCTCGTCCAGCCAGCGGTAGAAGCCGCCGATGGTGGTGGCCGGGCTCTTCCAGACCTTGCTGCCGTTGCAGACGTGGAAGTTGTACGGGTCGTAGCCCACCCAGTCGACGTACCGGTCACCGGGATAGAGACCGGTGTAGCGGTCGTAGTGGCCCGACCAGCCCATCATCGTCCAGACCCAGACCGCGTTGTCAGCGCCCGCCGCGGCGAACCGGTCGTGCACGTGCCGCCAGGCGCGGACGAAGTCGGCGTCGCTGCCCTTGGCCGGCTCGTCCTCCGGCTCGTGGTCGAAGCCCATGAACACCGGCACGCCGGTGTCGCGGATCCGCCCGGCGACCGCGTCGATGGTGGCGTCGTACCGGCCGCTGTAGACGTCCTGCCAGGTCAGCACCGTGCCGGAGGAGAAGATCCGCGACTCCCAGGCGAAGAACATCAGCCGCCCCTCGCGCATCTGCTGCCGCTGGTAGGCGTCGGGGAAGGCGCCGTTGCTGCCGGCGTTGGAGAAGTCGTGGTAGCGGTGCACGATGTCGAACTTCCGTCCGACCTGCGCCTCCACCTCCGCGACCGCCGCGCCGTGGTCCCAGCCGTCGCCGGCGCTCGACGGGGAGTACATCCCCCACCAGGCGCCGCAGGAGGGCACCAGCCTGCTCGACACCTCGCCGCACCGGTCCGTACCGGCCGAGGGGCTCGCCGACGGGCTCGGGGTGCCGCGGGTGGGGCTGGCGCTGGGCGTCGGCCGCGGCGCGGGGCTCGGCGCGACCGTCCGGGTCGGCGACGGCGCGGCGCTGGTCACCACCGGCGTGGGCCGGGTGCCGACGTCGTAGCGGATCTCCAGGCGCGGGCGCAGGTCGGGATTGCGGTTCTCCGTCGACGCCCAGTAGATCCTGCTCTCCAGGCCCGTCTGCGCCAGCGACACCGTCCAGGTGCCGTTGCCCTTCACCAGGGCCGAGACGTCCCACTCGTTGAAGCCCTTCGCCACGCCGGAGACGGTGTCGAGCACCGCCCCGGGCAGCATCGGCGTCGGCCGTGCCGCGCGGGCGTCCACCGCGGAGGCGTGCGCGGTCACCGTCGCCGGGAACTCCTGCCACGCGTGCACCCGCAGCGTGGCCCGCACGTTGACCGCCGTCGCCGGCAGGGTGGTCACCGCGAACTGGACGACCGCCTCCCGGCCGCCCCGCGGGTTGCCGTCGCAGCGGACCGCGCAGGTCGCCAGCGTCGTCTTCGCGCCGTTGTCGCCGTCCTGCGGCACCATGGTCGCCGTGGTGTCCGCGGTCGCCGGGATCGACAGGTCGTCGGCGGCCAGCAGCGGCATCGTGGTGGCCACGATCCCGGCCACCACGGTGGCACCGGCCACGCCGAGGACGACGGCCTTGCGCCGTGGGCCGGCGTGCCGTGGGATGCGGTGCAGTCCGTGCCTGCTCAAGGAGTACTCCCTGTGTGTCGGACGGTGACGGTCAGCAGCGTAACCACGGCCACGGCGTGACGTGGGGACGACAGTCGGACCTAAGCGCGTCTTAACCGTCGCCTAAGGATGCCCTGGATGGCCACAGGGGACACTCCCGCCCCGGAGCCGTCGGTCAGGCGGCGCGGGCGGCGGCCAGCGCGGCGGCCATCGCGGCCCGGGGCGCGGCGACGCCGGTGAAGTGCTCGAACTGGCCCACCGCCTGGGCCAGGAGCAGGTCGATCCCGGAGACGATCCGGCAACCGGCATCCTGGGCCGACGCCGCCAACGGCGTCGGCCACGGGTCGTAGAGCGCGTCGAAGTACACCGCGCCGGGCCGCCAGGCGGCCGGCCCGGCGAGCGGGTCGGCTACCCCCTTCGGCACGGTCGCGACCACCACGTCCGCGTCGAGGCGTCTCGCGGCGGCGTCCCAGGCCGCCGCGCGCATCTCCACGTCGACGGCGCGGGCCACCGGGCGCAGTTCCTCGGCCGCCGCCGGGCGGCGGGCCACGACGGTCACCGCAGCGGCGCCGAGCCGCCCCGCCGCCGCCACCGCAGCCCGGGCCGTGCCGCCCGCGCCCAGTACCGTCACCGTCGCGCCCGGGCGCACCCCGGCGTCGGTGAGCACCTCGACCATGCCGACCACGTCGGTGTTGTCGGCGTACCAGGAGCCGTCCGGGCGGCGTACCAGCGTGTTGGCGGCGCCGACGGCGGCGGCGAGCGGCGAGACCTCGGCGGCCACCGCGAGCGCCGCCTCCTTGCCGGGCATGGTCACCGACAGCCCGGCCCACTCCGGGCCGAGGCCGGCGACCACGTCAGGCAGCTCCGCCGCCGCGCACTCGATCCGGGTGTACGACCACCCGGTCAGCCCGGCCGCCGCGTAGCCGGCGTGGTGGATCACCGGGGAGAGGGAGTGCGCGATCGGCTTGCCGAGCACCCCCGCCCGCCGTGCGTCCGTCATCAGATGACGCCGTTCTCCCGGGCCTTCGCCTCGTTCTTCAACTGTTCGTCGTAGGTCTCGGCGAACTCCGTGGTCCCCTTCTTGTCGACCGCCACGAACCAGAGCCACTTCCCCACGGGCGGGTCCATGGCTCCCGCCATGGCGTCCTTGCCCGGGTTGTTGATCGGAGTGGGGATCATCCCCCGCAGCTTGCGGCTGTACGGGTTCTTCGTGTCGAGGAGCTCTTCCCTGGTCATCTCGGCGGAGGTCTTGGTGTCCTGGCCGGTCAACTCCAGGTAGTAGTTGACCGTGACGTCCATCTCCAGGCAGTTGCACGGGAACTCGCCGTAGGCCCGGTTGTAGGCGACCCGGGCGACCTTGCCCAGGTCCTCCTTGCGGCCGGCCTCGGCCTGCGCCAGCGACGCCACGATCAGCGCCTCGTACGGGCTGATCTTGCGCTCCTTCTGCACCCGGTCGGCGAACTCCATCTCACCGGCCACGCTGAGGAAGTTCTCCACCATCAGCTCGATGATGCTCTCGGCGGTCGCCTTCGGCGGGATCTCGTAGGTGTCCGGGTAGAGGAAGCCCTCGATCGACGGCTTGACCTTCTTGTCGTCGGTGCGCTTGAACCACCAGTCCGGCACGCCCCGCGCGATCGGGTCCTTCGCCGCCGCCTCGAAGTCCTTCACCGGGATCTTGGTCTTCTCGGAGAGCAGCTTGTAGATGTTCTTCGCCGTCCGGCCCTCCGGGATGGTGATCCCGTTGACGATCCGGTTCTTCAGGTCGAGCATCGCGGTGACGGCGCTCTCGCCGCTCATCTGCTTGCGCAGCTTGTACGTGCCCGGCTGGATGTTCTTGCTACGGGCGTTCGCCTCGGCGGCCTCGATGAACGCCTTGGCGCTCTTCACCACGCCGGCGGTGACCAGCGCGTCGGCCATGTCGGCGATCAGCGCGCCCTGCTTGATCTCGACCGTCACCTCGCCGGTGCCCACGCCGTCGTAGTCGGGGGTGACGAAGTAGCTCTGGATCCGGTCGAAGCCGTAGAAGGCGCCGCCGCCGATGCCGCCCAGCAGGACCAGGGCGAGCAGCAGCGCCAGGACGGTCTTGCCCCGCCCGCCACCGCCGCCGGAGCCGCCCTTGCGCTTGCGCACCGCACCGCGCCGGTGCTTGCCCTTCTCACCCCGGTCCTGCTCGTCGAACCCGAGGTCAAGATCGTCCATCATCGCGTCCGCCTCCGCTGCGCGTCCAGCCAGCTCTGCAGAATCTCCACCGCGGCAGCCTGGTCGACCACCGCCCGTTGCCGTTTACCTCGGACACCACGCTCGGCAAGCCTACGAGACGCCACGACCGTGGACATCCTCTCGTCGGTGAGCGCCACCGGAACGGGCGCTATTACATCGGCCAGTCGGTCAGCGTACGCCTTCACGTGTACGGCGGCCGGACCGTGCTTGCCGGCGAGATTGACCGGAAGGCCGACGACGACCTCCACCGCCTCGTGCTCGACCACCAGCGCCCCGAGCGCGGCGATGTCGGCCGGCACCGCGTCCGGGGCGGCCGTGAGGTCGCGGGCGAGGGTCACCAGCGGGGTGGCCAGCACGCCGTGCGGGTCCGAGCGGGAGACCCCCACCCGTACCTGCCCGACGTCCACCCCGAGCCGGACTCCCCGGGACAACTCACTCACGGCCGGTGACTCCCTCGAAATGGCGAACCAGGGCGGACCGCGCGGGTCCGCCCTGGCCGCTGCCAGCGCGCATCACGCCTCGGCGATCGCCTTCTCGACCGTGAGCAGCAACTTCGGCGCCTCGGCGGCCGGCAGGCCACCGCCCTGGGCCAGGTCGGGGCTGCCCCCGCCGCGCCCGGAGAAGGCCGCCTTGACCAGGTCGGAGGCGGCCAGGCCCCGGCTGCGCGCGGCCGGGTTCACCGCGACGACCAGCGACGCCTTGCCGTTGGCCCGGGCCGCCACCGCGACGACCGCCGGCCGCGCCGGGTCGATCCTGCCCCGGATCTCCTGGGCGAGGGTCCGCACGTCGTTGCCGGCCGCGCCCTCCGGTGCCTCGGTGCCCACGTACGCGACGCCCCGCACGTCCTTCGCCTGCGCGGCGAGCGCCGACGCGCCGCCGAGCACCAGCTGGGCCCGCAGCTTCTCCAGCTCCTTCTCGGCGTCGCGCAGCTGCGTCACGGTCTGCTCGACCCGGTCGGCGACCTGGTCGTTGGGCACCCGGTACAGCTCGGCGAGGCGGGACACCAGCAGGTGCTCCCGGGCCAGGAAGTTGAAGGCGTCCATGCCGACCAGGGCCTCGACCCGGCGCACCCCGGAGCCGATCGACGACTCGGAGAGGATCTTGACCAGGCCGAGCTGGCCGGAACGGGAGACGTGGGTGCCGCCGCACAGCTCCCGGGCGTAGTCGCCGACCTCGACGACCCGCACCTCCTCGCCGTACTTCTCGCCGAACAGCGCCATCGCGCCGATCCGCCGCGCCTCGTCCAGCGAGGTGATGAAGGCGTGCACCTCCAGGTCGGCGAGGAGCACCTCGTTGACCTGCTGCTCCACGTCGCGCAGCACGCTCGGCGCCACGCCCGTCGGGGTGTTGAAGTCGAACCGCAGCCGGCCCGGCGCGTTCAGCGAACCGGCCTGGGTGGCGGACTCGCCGAGGAAGTTGCGCATCGTCTGGTGCACCAGGTGCGTCGCGGTGTGCGACCGGGAGATGGCCCGCCGGCGGGTGGTGTCGATCTCGGCGTAGCCGGTCTCCCCCGCCCGCACCTCGCCTCGCAGCACCCGGGCCCGGTGCACGATCAGCCCGGGCACCGGCTGCTGCACGTCGAGCACCTCGACCTGGCCGCCGCCCACCGTGATCATGCCGAGGTCGGGCTGCTGCCCGCCGCCCTCGGCGTAGAACGGGGTGGCGTCGAGCACCAGCTCGATCGTGTCGCCCTCGACCGCCGCCTGGCGGGGGCCGTCGACGCCGAGCACCGCCCGCACCGTCGACTCCCGCGACACCTCGCCGTAGCCGGTGAACCGCACCGGGCCGCCCGAGTCGAGCACCGACCGGTACGCCGACAGGTCGGTGTGCCCGGTCTTGCGCGCCTGGGCGTCGGCCTTGGCGCGGGCCCGCTGGTCGGCCATCAGCCGGCGGAAGCCCTCGGCGTCGACCGCCAGGCCCTGCTCGGCCGCGATCTCCAGGGTCAGGTCGATCGGGAAGCCGTAGGTGTCGTGCAGCTGGAACGCCTTCTCGCCCGACAGCGCCGGCTTGCCGGCGGTGCGGGTCTCCGCGATCGCCGTGTCCAGGATCGTGGTGCCGGCCCGCAGGGTGGACAGGAAGGCGTCCTCCTCCGCGTACGCGTAGTCGGCGATCCGGTCGAAGTCGGCGGCCAGCTCCGGGTACGACGGGGCCATGCAGTCCCGGGCCACCGGCAGCAGCTCGGGCAGCGCCCGCTCCTGCCAGCCCAGCAGCCGCACCGACCGGATCGCCCGGCGCATGATGCGGCGCAGCACGTAGCCGCGCCCCTCGTTGCTGGGGGTGACGCCGTCCCCGATCAGCATCAGCGCGGTACGCACATGGTCGGCGATCACCCGCAGCCGCACGTCGTCCGGGTGCGACTCGCTGGCGACCTGGCCGGAGTGCGCGCCGTAGCGCTTGCCGGTCAGCTCGGCGGCCTTGTCGAGGATCGGCCGGACCTCGTCGATCTCGTAGAGGTTGTCGACGCCCTGGAGGATGGAGGCCATCCGCTCCAGGCCCATGCCGGTGTCGATGTTCTTCGCCGGCAGGTCACCGAGGATCGGGTAGTCCTCCTTGCCGGTGCCCGGGCCGCGCTCGAACTGCATGAAGACGAGGTTCCAGAATTCCATGTAGCGGTCCTCGTCGACCGCCGGGCCGCCCTCGCGGCCGTACTCCGGGCCCCGGTCGTAGAACAGCTCGGAGCACGGGCCGCACGGGCCGGGGATGCCCATCGACCAGAAGTTGTCCGCCTTGCCCCGGCGCACGATCCGCTCGGCCGGCACGCCGACCGAACGCCAGATCTCGAACGCCTCGTCGTCGTCGAGGTAGACCGTCGGCCAGATCCGCTCCGGGTCGAGGCCGAAACCGCCCTGCTCCTGGGACTTGGTGACCAGGTCCCAGGCGAGCGGGATCGCCCCGTCCTTGAAGTAGTCACCGAAGGAGAAGTTGCCGTTCATCTGGAAGAACGTGCCGTGCCGGCTGGTCTTGCCGACCTCGTCGATGTCGGGCGTGCGGATGCACTTCTGCACGCTGACCGCCCGCCGGTACGGCGGGGTCTGCTGCCCCAGGAAGTAGGGGACGAACTGCACCATGCCGGCGTTGACGAACAGCAGGTTCGGGTCGCTGATGGCGGGCAGCGGAGCGGACGGCACCACGGTGTGGCCGTTCGCCTCGAAGTGGGCGAGGTACCGCCGCTTGATCTCCGCCGTCTTCATCGCTGGTGTTCCTCCGGAAAGATCTCTCGGTCGCCGAGGCGCGGGTCTTCCCGCAGCTCGGCGAACTGGTCGTCGAACGCCTCGCCCTGGGCGAACGCCTCGTGGATCTCCTGCTCGCGCTCGGCCATCGCGATCCGGACGTCCTCCACGAAGCTACGCAGCGACTCCGCCAGCCCGCCAGCGGATTCGGTCACCGTGCTGGCGATGCCGGCCGGGGTGTACGCCTGCGCGGTGCGGGTGGCCTTGCGGACCACCACCACGCCCACGGCCAACCCGATGCCGAGCCAGAACAACCGCCTCATCTCCGAGCTCCTCCTGGTCGTGGCGGGTCAGCGGTTGCCGCGCTTGGCGGCCCGCCGCTGCTGCTTGATGGTGTCGCGCACCTCGCGCTCGGTCTCGGCGTGCCGCCGGGCGGAGGCGGCCTTGCGTACGCCGTAGCCGAACGCGGCCACCTTGACCAACGGGGTGGCGGCGGCGGCGGAGACGACGGTCGCCAGGTTCGCGACGTTGGCGGTGACGTTCTGCGCGTGGCTGGTCATGGTGTCGACCTTGGCGAGCTGGAGGTTGACCCCGTCGAGGGAGGTCTGCACCTGCTCCAGTGCGGTGTTGACGTTCTTCACGGTGGTGTTCACGTCGCCGAGCAGCGGCGCGGTCCGGTCGTTGAGGTCGTTGATCATCCGGGTGGTGGCGTCCACGGTGTGCCGCAGCCGCAGGATGGGCAGCGTCAGGATCAACACCAGCATCGCGAACGCGATCGCCGCGATCAGCGCCGCGACCTCGAAAAAGCCCACGCCTGTCCTCCTCAAGCAGAGTTCCGGGAACCCGACGCCCCCGGAACGCGCGACCGTCCTGCCCACACCGCCGTCCGGCACCCGTGAGGGGCCGGCGGGAGCTGGCGGTCCGCCAGCCCCAGACCCTACCGTCCGTGATGGAAACCGGCTCAGGACGGTGAGGGTGTCGGTGTCGCTAGCGGATCCTCGCTGACCGTCGGGAAGGGATCCTCGCCGGTGAGTGACGGGTCGGTGGTGGGCTGGGGCCGGGTCCGCTCGTCGTCGATCGCGTTGCGGACCTTCACCGACACCAACGAGCCGGAGCACTGCTCCGCAGCGGTCGCCGGGTCGGGCGACGGCACGACCGCCGGCTCCCCGTCCACCGGGGGCGGCACGCAGGCGGGCTCGCGCACCCACAGGTCGAGGGTCAGCTCGTCCCGGCGCCAGCACGTGTAGCTCCCCTTCGCCGGCTGCTCGGGGCAGCGGCTCACCGTCCACGGCCGCCAACCGTCGTCGGCCAGCGCCCGCTCGTAGACCTGCGCCGTCTCCGCCGGCGACCGCTCGGACGTGGCCGTGCGTTCGCGCAGGCGGCAGTCGAGCAGACACCACCGGCTGCCGCTGACGTCGTCGACGGTCTGCACCGCCGCCCAGCCCGGCACGTCCAGCTCGTCCAGGGTGTCGAAGACCGGATCGCGGCTGAGCGTGCGGATGCCGAAGTAGAGCGGGATCGCGCCGAGCAGCACCACGCTGACCAGCGCGAGGATGCCCATCCGCAGCCGCCGCCGCTCACGCATCCGGCGACGCAGCTCGGACCGTGCGCCGCGCAGCCCGCCGGGGCCGGCCGCGTCGTCGTCCGGCGACTCCGGCTCCGCGGGCCGGCGCAGCGCCGCTCCGTCGGCCGGCTCGGCGGGCGGTACGACCGCCGCGGCGGCCCGCGCCACCACCGGCTCGCCCGCGGCGCCCGGCGGCGGCACGGGCGCGACGCCGGACGGCTCCGGCCGTCCCGGCTCGCGGTGTGGCGGGATCGCCCGGCCGGCGGCGCGGTCGTCGGGCCCGGGGCGGGGCGCCGGGGCAGCCGCCCGGGCCACCCCGGGCGGACCGACGGGGCCGGGTCGGGGCCCTTCGCCGGACGTCGGCTCGGGCCGCTCCCGCCCGCCGACCGGCGGCCGGACGGCACCGGAACCCGCACCGGGCCGGGCCGGGCCCGGCGGAGTGGCGGCCGGACGGACCGGGCCGGGCGAGGTCTGTCCGGCCCCGCCCGGTGCGGACGGGTTCGCCCCCGGACCGGCGAGGCCCGACGGCGCCTCGTGGCCGTGCGGGCCGGGCCCGGGTCGGCGCGGACCGGGCGGCGCGCTCGGGCTCGCGGCGGCCGTGGACGGCCCGGCCGCGGACGGCCCGGTGGCGTTGCCGGGTGACGGCGCGACGGACCGCGCGGGCCCGGCCGGGCCGGCGTCGGGGCGCGCGGCACCCCGGGCGGGACCCGCCAGGCCAGGGTCGGGACGCGCGGCACCCCGCGCGGGACCCGCCAGGCCAGGGTCGGGACGCGCCGGACCCGCCAGGCCTGCGTCCGGACGCGCGGCACCCCGGGCGGGACCTGCGTCGGGACGCGCGGCACCCCGCGCGGGACCCGCCAGGCCAGGGTCGGGACGCGCCGGACCCGCCAGGCCGGGGTCGGGACGGGCGGCACCCCGCGCGGGCCCGGCCGGGGTGGGGTCGGGGCGGGTCGGGTCGGGATGGGCCCGGCCGGCTGGGGTCGGGGCGCCGGTCGGCGGCGGTGGACCGGCCGGCGTGGGGCGGGCGGCGCCCCGGGCCGGCGGCCCGGGATGAGGGGTGTCGGCGGGCCGGGGCGGCTCGGCGACGGGTCGGGCCCGGCCTGCCGGCCGCCCGGGTTCGGTGGCGTCGGTGGGTCGCGGCGGCTGCGCGCCGGGCCGCGCCCGGCCCACGGGGATGTCGCCGGTCCCGGCGCCGTCCTGCCCCGGCCCGGGCGGCACCGGCGACGGACCGCCCGGAGCTGGCGGCGCCGACCGCTTGACCGTCGGCAGGGCGGGATCGGTGTGGTGGGCACGGCCGGCCTGCCGCAGCCAGTCGGCCGGGCGCTCCGGTCGGCCGGCCCGGGAGTCACCGGGCTGGCGTCGCCGCCCCGCTTCCCCGTCGGCCGGGAGCGGCGCGTGCGGCGGGTTCTCCGCCTCGTCCGGGACGGCGGGACGGCCCGGGGTCGGGACCACCCCGTCGTCCCCACGGCGCGCGGAGGGCTGACCGCCGACCGTGGCGCGTCCGGCCCGGCCGGAGGTCTCGTCGTCGCCGGCCGCACGCCGACCCCGACCCGTGACCTCGACGTCGTCGGGTGCGGCGCGTCGGCCGCGGGGGGCGGGATCGTGGGGCGGCTGCACCCCGACGCCGGGAGGCGCGGCAGGCGCGCCGGGCACGGGTGGGGCGTTTCCGGAGCGCGGTACCGGCGGAGCGTTGCCGGAGCCGGGCACCGGCGGAGCGTTGCCCGAGCCGGGCACCGGCGGAGCGTTGCCCGAGCGGGGTACCGGCGGCACGTCTTCCTCGGCGGCGCGGCGTCGGCCGGTCGGCCCACCGGGGCGTCGACCCCGGTCGGCCCCGTCGCCGTCCGGCACCGGCGGGGCTGCCGTCGGCACGGGTCCGGTGCCGTCCGTCGGGACGGCCACGCCGGCACCGACGGGGCCCCGCCGCATCCGGCCGGACCGGGGGTCACGTGCGTCGGCCGGGGCCCCGCGCAGCTCACCGGTCGGCGGACCGGCTGGCGGCTGGGGGGCACCGGGGTCCGGGACACCGACCCGGGCGGCGCCCACGGCACCGCCGGGCCGCCCGGCGGCACCCGGTGGCGGCGTACCGCCCGGCACCGCCGCCCGTCCGTCGGGGCGGTGCCCGGGCACCGCCCCGGCCGGGTGCGGCGCGTTCGGCGCGCCGGCGTGCGGGGGCACCGGCGCACCCGGACGCGGTCCGGTCGGCGCGCCGGCGTGGGTGCGCGGGGGCGTGCCGGGAGGCGGCCCGACGGTGGGGCCGGCCGCCGGACCGGGCTGCGGCCCGGTCCGCGGGTCGGCCTGCGGAGCCGCCGGGAAGCCGGCCTGGGGATGCGCTGGGAAGCCGGCCTGCGGATGCGGCGCGGGAACCGGCTGCGGGCCGGTCGGCGCGCCGGCCGGAGGAGTCGCCTGCGGGCCCGTCGCGGTGCCGGCGGGCGGACCCGCCGACGGACCGGCCTGCGGACCCGTCGATGCGCCCGGAACGGGGCGCGGCCGTCGGTCCGGGCCGTCCGGGCCGGGTTGCGGACGACCGGCCGCCGGGGGTCGACGGACGGGCTGGTGCGGGGGGACGGCCCCGGGGGCGGCGGGTCCGGCCGGCCGGGGTGGTTCCGGCGCACCGGGCCAGGGTCCGTCCACCGGGCGCGAGCGCGGAGGCTCGGCCTCGCCGCGGCGTACCGGGGGCGCGGCGGCCGGACCGGGGCCGCGGTGGGGCGGCGGCCCGGCAGGGCCGGGAGCCGTCGGGTCACCCGAACGCGGGCCGGGAGGCGAGGCGGGATCCAGCCCGTCCGGCCCCAGCTCGGTGCGCTGCTGCTTGGCCGAGCGCAGGTCGTCGATCCAGCCGAACTCCTCGCCGCTGATGGGCTCCTCGGGCTCGGCCTCGGCCTTGCCCCGCCCCCAGCGGCGACCCTTGGCGCGGGAGTCGCGCCGCTCTTCGGGGCCGTCCTCCGGTCGCTCCGAACCACGCGATTTCACTACTGACCCTCCCCGGCGGTGTCACTGCCGCCCTCTCGCGCCGCGTCGGCGCCGCCCGTGTCCGTCTGTCGGCGGCCGTTGTCCGCCGAACCGCTCCCGGCCGCCGCCGCCGAGGGCGCGGCCGGAGCGGGCAGCCCCCGGACGATACGGCGCAGCAACGGCAGCCGGGTGGCGACCGAGCGTTCGGCGCCGTGCTGGCTGGGCCGGTAGTAGTCGGTGCCGGCGAGATCGTCGGGGGCGTACTGCTGGGTGACCACGCCGCGCTGGTCGTCGTGGGGATAGCGGTAACCGGTCCCGTGCCCCAGCCCCTTCGCGCCCGAGTAGTGCGCGTCGCGCAGCCCGCGCGGCACCGGCCCGCCCCGGCCGGCCCGCACGTCGGCGATGGCCGCGCCGATCGCGGTGGTCGCCGAGTTGGACTTCGGCGCGGTGGCCAGGTGGATCACCGCCTGGGCGAGGTTGAGCTGCGCCTCGGGCAGCCCGACGTACTCCACGGCGTGGGCGGCGGCGGTGGCCACGCCCAGCGCGGTCGGGTCGGCCATGCCGACGTCCTCGCTGGCGAAGATGACCAGGCGACGGGCGATGAAGCGGGCGTCCTCGCCGGCGACCAGCATCCGGGCCAGCCAGTGCAGCGCGGCGTCCACGTCGGAGCCGCGCATGCTCTTGATGAAGGCGCTGGTCACGTCGTAGTGGGCGTCGCCGGCCCGGTCGTAGCGCACGGCCGCCACGTCGACCGCCTGCTCGGCGGTGGCGAGGTCGATCCGCCCGGCGCCGAGGGCCGTGGCGGAGGCCGCCGCCGCCTCCAGCGCCGTCAACGCCTTGCGTACGTCGCCGGCCGCGAGGCGTACGAGATGGTCCTCGGCCTCGGTCTCGAGGGTGAGCGCGCCGCCGAGGCCGCGCTCGTCGGCGACCGCGCGGCGCAGCAGGTCGCGCACCGCCGCGTCGTCCAGCGGCTGGAGGGTGAGCAGCACGCACCGCGACAGCAGGGGCGAGATGACCGAGAAGTACGGGTTCTCGGTGGTCGCCGCGAGCAGCGTGACCGTGCGGTCCTCGACGGCGGCGAGCAGCGAATCCTGCTGGGTCTTGCTGAACCGGTGCACCTCGTCGATGAAGAGCACCGTCTGCGGGCCGCCGGAACGACGCTGGCGGCGGGCGGTCTCGATCACCGCACGCACGTCCTTGACCCCGGCGGTGAGGGCCGACATGGCGACGAACCGGCGGTCCGTGGCCCGCGCCACCAGGTGCGCGATGGTCGTCTTGCCGCTGCCGGGCGGGCCCCAGAGGATGACCGACATCGGCGCCGTGGCCGAGACGAGCTGGCGCAGCGGGGCTCCCGGCGCGAGCAGGTGGTCCTGCCCGACCAGCTCGTCGATGCTGCGCGGGCGCATCCGGACGGGCAGCGGCGAGTCCTCCCCCACCGCCGTGAACCCGTCCACACCGACGGAACCCGCGGGCGTGGGGGGCGCTCCGGCGGGTTCACCGAGGGAGAAGAGGGCGTCGGACTCCATCACGGGAACAGTACCGGGCCCGGCCCACGGCGCCGGAAGCGCGCCGTGGGGCCGGGCCCGCGATGATCGATCGCGGTCAGCCGCGGCCGGGGCGCCGGCCCCGGTACCACCGGCCGCCACCGCCGCCGCCACCGCCGCGCGGGCCACGGCCGACGCCGGCCAGGTAGAGGGAGAGCAGCAGCAGGCCGATGAGCACGAGGGTGTTCCAGTTGAACAGGTCGGGAGCACCGAAGTTGGTGTCCAGCAGGTCGATGAGCAGGGCGAAGCCGAAAACGACCGCCGCGAGAATGGCGAGCATGGCGTTCCTCCGGTGGGGGTTCCCAGTGGGTCGGCGCGGGATGTACCCAATCGGTCCGCTCGTCAATCTCCACCTGGATCGGCACGGTCTCCGGGCAGGTTCCGCCGGCGGCCGGACGCCGGGTCCCCCGGCAGGAGACCGGAGCGCGTCCTAGGCTTGCTGACATGATCATCGCCGACCAGGCCCTGGAGGGGCGGGACGCCATCCTGACGGCCGCCGGCCACCACCCGTACGCCCGGCACGCGCTCACCCGCGGCGAGGTGCCGCGCGGCTGGCGGCGCGGCGAGGCGGTGGGCTGGCTGCTGCCGGCGGAGCACGGCCCGCGCGGCGGCGCGGTCGGCGCCCCCGGGCCGGCGGTCGAGCTCTTCGCCGACCTGGTCGCGCGGGGCGCGCTGCGGCCCGGCCAGTGGCTGCACCTGCCGCGGCTCGACCCGGCGGCGCTGCCCGGCCGGCTGGCCGTGGCCCGGCACGACGAGTGGGACTTCCTCTGGACCACCGTCGCGCCGCCGCGCCAGCCCGACGAGGAGCGGGTGGTCCGGCTCACCGCAGCCGACCACCCGGCGCTGACCTCCCTCATCGACGAGGCGTTCCCGACCACCACCTCCCGGCCGGGCGACCCGCGGATCGTCGACTGGTACGGCATCCGCGACGGCGACCGGCTCGTCGCCTGCGGCGCCGACCGCAGCCGGGGCGACATCGGCTTCCTCGCCGGCCTGACCGTCGCCCCCGACCTGCGGGGGCGAGGACTGGGCGCGGCGCTGACCGCCGCGATGACCCGGGCCCTGCTCGCCCGCCACGACACCGTGGCGCTCGGCGTCTACAGCGTCAACGTCGGGGCGATCCGGCTCTACCGGCGGCTCGGCTTCACCGGCGCCCTGGCCCGCAGCTCGGTGCACCTGGCCTGAGCGCCCGGCGCTGTCAGGCGCCGCGCGTCGGGGCGGAGGCGGGCGCCGCCACCGCGTCGGGGACCGGACCCGACCCGGTACGGGCGCCCGGGACCGCATCGGTGGCCGGGACCGGACCAACATCCGGGACCGGACCAGCACCCGGGACCGCATCGGTGGCCGGGGCGCGGTGGCGGGCCCGCCAGGCCGGCAGGTAGAGCGGCGCGGCGAGGGCCAGCACCACGGCGCCGACCAGCATCGCGGCGCTGACGCTGACGGTGTCGGCGAGCGCGGTCAGCACGATGGCGCCGACCGCGAACCCGGGTTGGCCCATCATCGAGTTCAGCGAGATCACGCTGGTCCGGTACGGGCCGTCGACCTGCCGGTGCAGGAGCCCCATGTGCAGGGGGTTGGACGCCCCGTGCACGGTGTAGCAGGCGAGGTAGGCGACCAGCACCCCGACCGGCCCGGCCAGCAGGCCCATCCCGACGATGGTCGCGCCCTGCACGATCCGCAGCAGGGCGGCGCTCGGCGCCGCACCCAGCCACCGCAGCAGCAGCGGGGTGAGCGCCGCGCCGGCCGCGCCGGCGAGCCAGGCCGCCGAACTGGCGGGCCCCAGCAGCGCCGCCGCCCGGTCCGGATCGCCGACCACCTCGGCCAGCCGGACCGGCAGGAGCGACTCGAAGGTGACCATCCCGAAGCCCCAGAACAACTCCACGCAGACCAGGGCCAGCAGCACCCGGGACCGGCGCAGCAGCCCGAACGCCTGCCCGACCATCCGGGGCGCCTCGGCGACCGACGCCCAGAGCGCGCCGGCACCCTTCGCCGGGCGGACCTCGACCAGCAGCACCAGCAGGGCGACCAGGGCCGCCGCCTGGAGCGCGATAGCGACCAGCACCGGCACGGTCAGCGCGCTGATGGGCCCGATCGGCCCCAGCGCGACCAGGCCGCCGCCGAGCAGGGCGCCCGCGGCCATGGCGACGCCGACGACGGTGCCGGCGTGGCCGAGGCCCGGTTCGTACTCGGCGTCCGGGTCGGCGGCGAGCGTGGCGTCGACGTACCAGGACTCCATCGGGCCGCTGTCGAGCGCGCGGAAGACGCCCTGCAACGCCCAGACCAGGAAGAACAGCGCGAACGAGTCGGCCACGGCGAAGAGCGCGAGCGAGCCGAGGTTGACCAGCCAGGCCACGACCAGCACCGGGCGGCGCCCGAGGGCGTCGGCGAGGCCGCCGGTGGGCAGCTCCAGGGCCAGCACGACGAGGCCCTGGGCGACCGTCACCAGGCCGATCTGCGACAGTGTCAGGCCGCGCTCCTGCATCAGCAGGATCATCACCGGGACCATCAGGCCGGTGGGCAGCCAGCGCAGCCCGTGCAGCACCAGGAAGCGGCGCCGGACCTGGCGTACGGACAGGGCGCTCACCGCCCCTCCTCCACCCGGGGGAACGCGGCCAGGAAGACGAGCACCGACTCCGCTTCCGGCTCGTCGGCCACCGGTTCGTCGCGGTAGCGCTGGAGCAGCTGCCACACCTCGTCGTTGAGGGCCCGCAGGCGCGCCGGGCCGAGCCTGAGCAGCACGTCGCTCATCCCGGCCGCGTCGCGCCACTGCCGGGAGTAGCCGTGCTCGACGGCCATCCAGCGCTCGGCCTGCTCGGCCAGCAGCCGCACCTGGTCGGCCTGGATCCACTGCACCGCCGCCCGGGCGTCCGGGTCGTCGTCGAAGTCGGTCGGCTCGAAGTCGCTGATGTCGTGCGCCGCCCGCCACCACCGCTGCCGGCCGGTGCCCCGGTCGAGGTCCTCCGTCACCAGCCCCACCTCGGCGAGCTGGCGCAGGTGGTAGCTGGTCGCCCCGGTGTTGGTGTCCAGCATGCCGGCCAGCGTGGTCGCGGTCGCGGGACCGTCCACGCGCAGCGTGCCGAGCAGCCGCATCCGCAGCGGATGGGCGAGGATGCGCACCTGCCGGGCGTCCAGGCGGACGGTACGCGGGGCGGCGGGTCGCTCGTTCTCCATGGGATGCACAATAGCTATGCACAGACTCTGTGCACAATAGTTGTGCATAGAAACTGTGCGTCGTCGCCACGGGGCCCGGGCGGGTCAGGGGGTCAGTAGTTCGCGCACCCCGCGCAGGCGGGTGCGGAGCAGTCCGGCGGCACGGGTGGAGTCGAGGCGCACCTCGGCCGGACGGAGCACGCCGGCAGCGGCGCCGGTGATGGTCTTCATGCCGGCAGCCGGGTCGAGGCCGGTGTGCGCGGCGACCAGCAGGCCCAGTTCCGCGCGGCTGACCGCGTCCGGACCGGCCACGTTGAGCGGGCCGGCGTAGTCGGTGCCGAGCAGTTCCAGCACGGCGGCGGCCAGGTCGGTGACGTCGATCGGACAGCGCAGTTCGTCGGTGAACAGGCTCGCCCGGCCGGCGAGCGCGTCGCGGCAGAGCTGGATCTGCTTGCTCCCCTCCCCGACGATCAGGGAGGTACGCACCAGCGCCGCGCCCGGGTCGAGGACGCGCACCGCCGTCTCGGCCGCCGCCTTGGCCGCCCCGTACGGGAACACCGGGCTGGGTGGCTCGTCGTCGCCGTAGGGCTCCGGGCGTCCGGCGTGCACCGCGTCGCTGGAGACGTGCACCAGCCGGGCTCCCGCCTCGGCGGCGGCGTACGCCACGTGGGCGGCCCCGTCGGCGGTCACCGCCCAGTCGCCGTACCGGTAGGGGGTGCCGACCACGGCTTCGGGGCGGACCCGGGCGACCAGCGCGCGCACGGCGGCCAGGTCCGTCACGTCGAGCCGGCGCGTCTCGACCCCCGGCACCTCGACCCGGCCCGAGTGGTAGGTCCCCACCACCCGCTCCCCCGCCGCGACCGCCCGCCGGCAGACCTCGCCGCCGAGGTACCCGCTGGCTCCCACCACGAGCAGCGTCATGTCCCTCCCCCTCCGCTCTGCACTCCCACGGACGATCAAGAGGTTTGCGTCATGTCGTCGCGCAGATCATGACGCAAACCTCTTGATCGACACACGGGCGCGAGCCGGGGCGGGCGCGAGCCGGGGGTCCGGGCCCGGGACGGGAGGGCGTCGGTCAGGTGGGGTCGGCGACCGGGGCGGCCGGGCCGGCCGTGCCGGTGTGCGGCGCCGCCGCGGCCTTCGGCTTGGCGTCGATGCCGGCCTCGGCGCGCTGCTGGCCGGTGATCGGCGTCGGCGCGCCGGTCAGCGGGTCGAAGCCGCCCCGGGTCTTCGGGAAGGCGATGACCTCGCGGATCGAGTCCGCGCCGGCGAGCAGCATGCAGACCCGGTCCCAGCCGAACGCGATGCCGCCGTGCGGCGGGGCGCCGTACTTGAACGCCTCCAGCAGGAAGCCGAACTTGTCCTGCGCCTCCTCGGGGGTGATGCCGAGCAGGTCGAAGACCCGCTTCTGCACGTCGCCCCGGTGGATACGGATGGAGCCGCCGCCGATCTCGTTGCCGTTGCAGACGATGTCGTACGCGTACGCCAGCGCCCGGTCCGGCGCCTCCTCGAACCGGTCGACCCACTCGGCGTTCGGCGAGGTGAACGGGTGGTGCACGGCCGTCCAGCCGCCCTCGTCCGTACGCTCGAACATGGGCGCGTCGACCACCCAGCAGAACGCCCAGGCGCTCTCGTCGACCAGCCCGGCCCGCTTGGCGATCTCGATGCGGGCCGCGCCCAACAGCTCCTGCGCCTCGCGGGTATTCGTGCTGGCGGCGAAGAAGACCGCGTCGCCCGGCTTGGCGCCGACCGCGTCGGCGAGCCCGCCCAGGTGCTCGGCGGAGAGGTTCTTCGCCACCGGCCCGCGCGCCTCGCCGGTCTCCGCGTCGAGCACCACGTACGCCAGGCCGCGCGCGCCGCGCGCCTTGGCCCAGTCCTGCCAGCCGTCGAGTTCCTTGCGGCTCTGCGACGCGCCGCCGGGCATGACGACCGCGCCGACGTAGCCGCCCGCGTCGATCGCGCCGGCGAAGACCCGGAACTCGGTGCCGCGCAGGTAGGCGGTCAGCTCGGTCAGCTCGACGCCGTAGCGCAGGTCGGGCTTGTCGGAGCCGTAGCGGGCCATCGCGTCGTGCCAGGTAATGCGCGGGATCGGCCGGGAGATCTCGTGGCCGGCCAGGTCCTTCCAGAGCGCCGACACGATCGCCTCGCCGAGGTCGATGACGTCGTCCTCGGTGACGAAGGACATCTCGATGTCGAGCTGGGTGAACTCCGGCTGCCGGTCGGCGCGGAAGTCCTCGTCGCGGTAGCAGCGGGCGATCTGGTAGTACCGCTCCATGCCGCCGACCATCAGCAGCTGCTTGAACAGCTGCGGCGACTGCGGCAGCGCGTACCAGCTGCCGGGCTGGAGGCGCACCGGCACCAGGAAGTCGCGCGCGCCCTCCGGCGTGGAGCGGGTCAGCGTCGGGGTCTCGATCTCAAGGAAGTCCCGCTCGTGCAGCACCGTGCGGGCGAGCTGGTTGGCCCGCGAGCGCAGCCGCATCGCCTTCGCCGGGCCGCTGCGGCGCAGGTCGAGGTAGCGGTAGCGCAGCCGGATGTCGTCGCCGGCCTCGACCTGGTCGTCGACCGGCAGGGGCAGCGGCGCCGCCTCGGAGAGCACCTCCAGCTCGGCGGCGGTCACCTCGATCTCGCCGGTCGGCAGCTCCGGGTTCTCGTTGCCCTCGGGGCGGCGGGTCACCTCGCCGGTCACCCGGACGCAGAACTCGTTGCGCAGCGCGTGCGCGTCCTCCTCGCGGAACACCACCTGGACCACGCCGGACCCGTCGCGCAGGTCGACGAAGATCACGCCGCCGTGGTCGCGCCGGCGGGCCACCCACCCGGCGAGCGTCACCGTGGTGCCGGCGTCCGTCGCGCGCAGGCTGCCGGCGTCATGGGTACGGATCACGACTAGCGTCTCCTCATCTGCGGTACACCGTTACCCCTGGCATTCTGTCAGCCCTGCCCCGCACCCCGTTGCGGGGTGAGGGGAGGTGGGGTCCGGCCAGCGACGCGGATCCGTTCCCGCCTCTACAGCGGGATGTCCCAGGCGCTGACGGTCAGCACCACCGTGCCGTCGTCGTTGACGTCCGTGACGTGCACCCGGGCCATCTTCCAGGTGTCGCCGCGCTCCCGCGCGTCGCTGAGGGAGGTCTTGACGCAGATCACCACGCCCTTGCGGGCGGGCACGTTGATGTCCGGGCCGATCGAGCCCTTATCGATCCGTTCGTTGCAGTCGGCTGGGCTGAGCGACGCGGCGTCGACCTGGCTGCCCCGCGCCTTGGCGTCCAGGTTGAAGTAGGACGAGTTGCCGCCACAGCGGGCGGTGAACCGGAGCTCCTCGCCGGCGGTGACCCGCACCTCGGGCTTGTCCAGGTCGATGTCCAGGTCGCTGCCGCAATTGGCCCGCAGGGTGAGGCGCTCGTCGACGTACTTCTCCTTGTACGGCGTCTGCGGGTCGAGCGACGGCTCGGCGCTCCCGCTGAGGCTCGGCTCCGGCGGCGGCTCCGCCCCGGTCGTCCCCGGCGCCGGCGCGGTCGGCGTCTCCGACGACTCGCCGGATCCCGCCGGCCGCTCGTTGGCTCTGGCCGCGCCCGCCGCCTGGGCGATGTCCCGGGCGTCGTTGGCCTGGTCGAGCGCCCGCAGCGACAGCACCGTGGCGAGCAGGCCGAGGACGACGGCCAGCGCGGCGGCGCCGACCGCCACCAGGGGCCACCGGCTGCCGCCACGCGGCTTCGGCGGCGGTGGGCCGCCCGGTCCGGGAGGCGACGGCAGCGCAGCGCCCTGCTGGTCCGAGCTCATCTCGTGCTCCTCACGTCGGTGGCCGTCCGGCCGCCGTCCGGCGTCATGCGACGGGTGGCGGCGGGGCACGGGGCGCATTTATCCCAGAAAGCCGGCAAGATCGCTGTCGGCAACCCGTCACCGTTCGCGAACACCTCGTCACCGCCGAGTCGGGATAATAAACCGCCCCTCGATCTTGTGCAGGTGAATTCCCCATGACCGAGCCGTCGACCGGCACGGACTCCTCCCGCCGCCGGCGCGGTCTGACGCCCGGCGAGAAGACCGGTGCGGCGATCGGTCTGGCCAGCCTGCTCGTCGCCGTGCTCGCCTGGCAGTGGCCCCGGCAGGGCCAGGACGCGCGGCCCACCCCGACGCCGAGTCCGTCCCGGGTGTCCACGAGCGCCACCGCGCCAGCCACCACCCCGGCCACCACCGGCAGCGTCGAGCCGGGCCGGACGTACCTCGACGCGCTGACGCCCGAGACCGGCGCCGGCTACCTGCGCCCGCTGCCGCGCACGCTCGCCGGCCGGACCGACCTGCCGCACCCGGTCGCGCTCTCCTGCCCGACCAACGACGGCGAGGACCGCAGCCGCTCGGTCAGCTACCCGCTGAAGCGGCGCTACCTCGAATTCTCGGCCACGTTCCGGGCCTGGTACCCGCCGGGGCAGGACCCGGAGTCGGCCGTGCGGATCAGCGCCGTGGTGACCGTCCGGCAGCCCGACGACACCCTGACCCGGCAGCCCAGGCCGGGCCGGACGACCACCATGTCCCGCCCGGCGGAGACGCTCTCCTTCTCCGTGGAAGGGGCCGACCTACTGACCCTGACCGTGGAGTGCGACCTCGGCGAGGGCCTCGCCGTGCTCGGCGACGCCGGGCTGACCCGCTGACCGGCGGCGGCGCGTCGCCGCCGGCGGGCGGCTCCCGACGAAGCCGGACAGCCCCCGCCGGGAACCGGGCGGGGCACAGCGCGGTCAGTCGCGTGGGTCGGCCGGCAGGAGGTGGTTCACCACGATCTCCCCGACGGTCAGCGCCCGGGCCCGCTCCTCGACCCCACGGTCGGCGCCGGTGAGCCGGCCGCCGTGCTGGCGCAGGTGCTCCTCCCAGGAGGGCACCTGGTAGACCTCGACGAAGCCGTCCGCCCGTTCGCCCGTGCGGAACAGGCCCCAGCGCATGGCCCCCGTACGCCGTCGGGACCGCCCCACCAGGCGCATCGCCGCGACGAACTCCGCCTGCCGCTCCGGCGGCACCGTGTAGGAGACGGTCACCAGCACCGGCCCGCTGCGCGGGTCGGCGGGCAGCGTCAGGTGCGGCTCGGGCCACCAGACCGCCGGGTCCCGGTCGAGGCCCCGGGTCTCGCGCAGCGGCCAGAGCAGCACGGTCACCGCGCCGACGGACATCGTCCCGGCCGCCACGGCGAGCGCCACCACGAGGCTGGTCAGCTCGCCGAGCGCACCCCAGGCGACCGCGCCGAGCGCCTGCCCGCCGGCGAAGACCATCTGGTAGACCGAGAGGCCGCGGGCGCGTACCCAGCCGGGCAGGAAGAGCTGCATGGCGGCGTTGACGCTCGACAGCACGGTCATCCAGGCCATGCCGGCGGGCACCAGGGCCAAGGCGACCGGCACCGGGCCCGGCGCCAGGGCGAGCACCACCAGGACGGCGGCGTAGACCAGGCCGGCCAGCAGCAGGAGCCGGTTGGTGCTGAGCGCCAGCCGGATCCGGGGCAGCACGAGGGCGCCGGCCACCGCGCCGACGCCGAGCGCGGCGAGCAGCACGCCGTACCCGCCCGCGCCCAGGTGCAGGCGGCGGCTCGCGACCAGGGGCAGCAGCGCCCACAGTGCGCTGCCCGGCACCACGAACAGCGCCGCGCGCAGCAGGATCCGGCGGACCACCGGGGAGTGCCGCACGTACCGGCCGCCGGCGCGCAGCGCGGCCGTGAACCGCTCGGGCAGGTCGTCGCCGCCGGTCCGTTCGGGCCGCCAGCGCAGCAGGGCCAGCGCGAAGACGGCGAACGACACGGCGTTGACGGCGAATACGGTGGCGACGCCGGCCCGGGCGACCAGCACGCCGGCCACCGCCGGTCCGACCGCGCGGGCCAGGTTCACACTGATCGACCCGAGCGCCGAGGCCGAGACGAGCTGGGAGCGGGGCACCAACTCGGGGATGACCGCCTGCCAGGCCGGCAGGGTCAGCGCCTGACCGACGCCGAGCGCGAAGGTGAGGGTGAGCAGCAGCGCCGGCGGCATCCGGCCGGCGGCGGTGAGGCCCGTCAGCAGTACGCCGACGGCGGCCAGGAAGCACTGCACGCCGATCAGCAGCCGGCGGCGGTCGAGGGTGTCCGCCAGCGCGCCGGCGGGCAGGGCGAGCAGCAGCACGGGCAGCATGCTGGCGGTCTGCACCAGCGACACCAGGGTCGAGGCGTTGGCCTCGTCGACGAGCAGCCACTGGGCGCCGACGGTCTGCATCCAGGTGCCCACGTTGCTGGCCAGCACCGCCAGCCAGAGGCTGCGGAACGCGGCGAGTCGCAGCGGGGCCCAGGCGGACGCGGTGGCGTCCGCGGGCGGGTTCACGGGGGCGCTCACCGACGGGAACGTACCCCGTCCTGCCCGCTCCAGTCCGGCGAACCGCTCCGGGCACGCGGACGGGCCGCCGGGATCACCCGGCGGCCCGTTGCGGTGCGATCGATCAGAAGATGCTGACGCCGTAGCGGCTCAGCGCCTCACCGACCGGCTGGAAGTAGGTCGTGCCACCGGTGCGGCAGTTGCCGCTGCCACCGGAGGTCAGGCCCAGGGCGATGGTGCCGCTGAACAGCGAGCCGCCGCTGTCGCCCGGCTCGGCGCAGACGTTGGTGCGGATCAGGCCGGAGACCGAGCCCTCGGCGTAGTTCACCGTGGCGTTGAGGGCGGTCACCGAGCCGCTGCGCAGGCCGGTGGTGCTGCCGGAGCGCTGCACCGACTGGCCGACGTAGGCGTTGCCGGCGGCGGTGATGTCCCGGAAGCTGCCGTTGTAGAGGGAGACGTTGCCGGCGGCGTTGGCGGAGTTGTTGTGCCGCACGATGCCGTAGTCGTTGCCCGGGAAGCTGGTGCCGGTGCGGCTGCCCAGCAGGTTGGTCTGGGCGGAGTTGCTGTACCAGCTGGCCGAGATGTTGGTGCAGTGCCCGGCGGTCAGGAAGTAGTAGGTGCTGCCGCTGCGGACGTTGAAGCCGAGCGAGCAGCGACCGCCGCCACCGGCGTAGATGGCCTGGCCGCCGGAGATGCGGGTGCCGAGCACGCCGGCCTCGGCCTCGATCCGGATCGCGCCGTTCATCCGCTCGGCGGCGGCCTTGACGCGCTCCAGCTTGGCGCCGGTGACGGTGCTGTCGACGGAGACGACGACCTGGTTGGTGGCCGGGTCGGTCCACCACGCGGTGCCGGGGATCTTGGCGGAGCGGTCCAGCTCCGAGGTGGCCCGGGCCAGCTCGCTGGCGCCGCGCTTGACGATCTTCGGGGTGGCGCCGGCGGCGCTGACCTGCCGGGCGGCGAGCGCGTCGGTCACGGTGACGACCATCTTGCCGTTGACGTCGGCGTACGCGCCGGCGGACCGGTCGCCGAGGCGCTCGGCCAGGCCGGCGGCGGCGTCGGGCGAAGCGAACGAGGGTGCGGCCTGGGCGGGCGCGCCGATCAGCGAGCCGGCGACCATGGCGCCGGCCGCGGCGACGACGGCGGCACGACGGAGCGAGGACCTCGTGGGTCGCATGCAACAACCTCCAGAAGGGGGTGACTGACCCGCGCCGGGGCGACACGAGCCGGGAGCAGCCCTGCCGATCTGGGGGTACCGGCCGAGCTCACTGAAGTATTCACATACTTGAGTACGTATGCAAGACCCGACTTTGTCCTTTTCGCCCCGGCTGCCGCGGCCATCGACCCGAAACATTGTGGACACAGGTGGACGTCTATATGCTTCGCCCGCCGTCCCACCATCCGGTACGCGCGACCGGGCGGAACCCATGACGTCACCCTGCCGGTCGGGCGCCGACGACGCGCGTCGCGGCCCGGCCTCAGCCGCCGGCCGATCCGCCCGCCGACGGAGGGTCAGCCGGCGCGGCGGCGTGCCCCGGGCCCCGGACGCGGCACCACGTCGCGCGGCCGGGCGACCTCGTGCCCGCGCTCGCAGTGCAGCTCGACGCGGACCTCGCCGCCACAGTCGCGGTGCGCGACCGTCAGCGGCGAGCCCTCCGGGTCGGCCAGGTAGCGGTCCCCCCAGCCGAGGACGGCGACCAGCACCGGCCACAGGTCGAGCCCCATCCCGGTCAGCCGGTACTCGTGGCGCTCCCGGCTGCCGGGCTCACGGTAGGGCTCGCGCCGCAGGACGCCCCGCTCCACCAGCATCGCCAGCCGGTTGGTCAGCACCTGTCGGGGAACGCCGGTGCGCACCCGCATGTCGTCGAAGCGGCGGACGCCGTTGAAGACCTCGCGCAGGACGACGAGGGTCCACCGTTCGCCGAGGATCTCCATCGCCCGGGCGATGGTGCAGTTCTCCACCGACCAGTCCAGTGCCGCGGGTCTCATGCGCTCCAGGCTAGGTCTGATTGACAGACTCAGCAACGCGCTGCCAGGCTGAGTCCATGACGCAGACGCAGGATCCGGCGCGCAGCCGCACCTTCTCGTGGTCCGACCCGGGCATCAACGCCGCGCACGTCGGCCGGCGCGGCGGCCTGGAGCTGCTCCGCGCGATGATCGCGGGCGAACTGGCGGCGCCGCCCATCATGCACCTGGTCGACATGTCCCGGATGGAGGCCGACGAGGGATGGGTGGCCGTCGAACTCGTCCCGCAGGAGTTCCACTACAACCCGCTCGGCACCGTGCACGGCGGGGTCATCTCCACCCTGCTGGACACCGCCGCGGCGTGCGCGGTGCACACCACCCTGCCGGCCGGGATCGGCTACACCTCGCTGGACCTGAACGTGAAGTTCCTCCGCCCGGTCACGGTCGCGAGCGGCACGCTGCGCTGCGAGGGCACCGTCCTGCAGAGCGGTCGCCGCACGGCCCTGGCGGAGGCGAAGCTGCTCGACGCGAAGGCGCGCCTGGTCGCCCACGCCACCTCGACCTGCCTCCTCTTCCCCCTGGACCCCGCGCCCACCGAGTAGCCGATCATGCAGTTGTGGTGCCGGGATCCCGGTGGTTCAGGCGTTCCGTCCCCCGCCGCGACTGCATGATCGACGGTCCTGTCGCCGGGCCGGGGGTCAGCGGGCGGCCAGGCGGGCGGCGCGGGCGTCGCGCTTCTCCTCGAAGCGGGCGGCGGCGCGCTCCAGGTCGTCGAGGTGCGCCGCGATCTGGTCGCGGGCGGCCTCGCCGTCGGCGTCGAGCCCGGTCACGTTGAACACGTCCCACTGGCGCAGCACCGGCGCCACCACGTCGTCGCGGTGCTGACGCAGGTCGTAGATGCCGGCGAGGGCGATCGCCACCGACTTGCGGGCGAAGCCGTCGATGCCGTTGCCGGGCATCTGGAAGTCCGCCACCACGTCGGCGACCGCCCGCATCGCCTGGCTCGGCGCCAGCTCGAAGGCCCCGGCCAGCAGGTTGCGGTAGAAGACCATGTGCAGGTTCTCGTCGGCCGCGACCCGGGCCAGCAGCGCCTCGCACCCCGGGTCGCCGGTGACCCGACCGGTGTTGCGGTGCGAGATCCGGGTGGCCAGCTCCTGGAACGAGACGTACGCCAGGGAGTGCAGCACCTCGTCGTCGTGGACGTTGGCGTAGCCGGCGGACATGTGCGTCATGCGGGCCCGCTCCAGCGCCACCGGGTCCACCGCCCGGGTGACGGTGAGGTAGTCGCGGATGGCGGTGCCGTGCCGCCCCTCCTCGGCGGTCCACCGGTGCACCCAGGTGCCCCAGGCGCCGTCGCGGCCGAAGAGGGTGGCGATCTCGTGGTGGTACGAGGGCAGGTTGTCCTCGGTCAGCAGGTTGACGATCAGCGCGGTACGGGCCACGTCGGGGATCGTCGAGTCGCTCTCCGCCCACGCCTCGCCGCCCAGCGGCCCGTCGAAGGTACGCCCCTCGCTCCACGGCACGTACTCGTGCGGGAACCACTCCTTGGCGACGGCCAGGTGCCGTTCGAGGTTCTTCTCGACGACCGGTTCCAGTTCGAGGAGCAGGGCGGTCTGGCTGAGTGCGGTCACGACGATCTCCCTACGGTGGCGTAACTTACGCCACCGTAGGTCCGATCGCGCGTACGCGCCAGTAATGTCTCAGCTGACCAGCGGCCTGAGGTCCGCCCGGGGCGGCGTCCACTCCCCCGCCGCGGCGGTGGCCTGCTCGCCGGAACGGATGTCCTTCACCTCGTCGGCCGCGCCGTCCACCCCCGGGAACCAGACGTACGGGATGCCCCGCCGCTCGGCGTAGCGGATCTGCTTGCCGAACTTCGCCGCGCTCGGCGACACCTCGGTCGGCACGCCCCGCGACCGCAGCGCCTCGGCCACCCGGTTGCTGGCGGCGCGCTGCTCCTCGCTGGTCACCGCGACCAGGACGCAGGTCGGCACGTCCCGCGACACCGACAGCGCGCCGGCGCCGAAGAGCAGCCCCAGCAGCCGGGTCACCCCGATCGAGATGCCCACCCCCGGGAAGCGGGTGGCACCGGCGCTGGCCAGGTTGTCGTACCGGCCGCCGGAGCAGATCGAGCCGAACCGCTCGTAGCCGACCATCTGCGTCTCGTAGACCGTGCCGGTGTAGTAGTCCAGGCCCCGGGCGATGCGCAGGTCGGCCACGCACAGGCCCGGGGAGTGCGCGGCGGCGGTCTCCACCACCCGGACCAGCTCCTCGACACCCTCGTCGAGCATCGGGTCGCTGACGCCCAGCGCGCGGACGGCGTCGGCGAAGGAGGCGTCCGGGGCGGAGATCTCCGCCAGCGACAGGACCGCCTTGGCCTGCGCCTCGTTCGCCCCGGCGGTCTGCGCCAGCAGCTCGGCCACCTTCGCCGGGCCGATCTTGTCGAGCTTGTCCACCGCGCGCAGGGCCGACTCCGGGTCGGTCAGCCCGATGCCCCGGTAGAAGCCCTCGCAGATCTTGCGGTTGTTGACCTGGATCGTCACCGGCGGGATCGGCAGCGAGCGCAGCGCGTCGCCGATCACCAGCGGCATCTCCGCCTCGTGGTGCGGGGCGAGGGTGTCGCGGTCGACGATGTCGATGTCGGCCTGGAGGAACTCGCGGTAGCGCCCCTCCTGCGGCCGCTCGCCCCGCCACACCTTCTGGATCTGGTAGCGGCGGAACGGGAACTGAAGCTTGCCGGCGTTCTCCAGCACGTAGCGGGCGAACGGCACGGTCAGGTCGAAGTGCAGGCCGAGCGCGTCGTCGCCGGCCGGGCCGTCGGCGTCGGCCTGAAGGCGCCGGATCAGGTAGACCTCCTTGGAGGTCTCCCCCTTGCGCAACAGCTGGTCCAGCGGCTCCACCGCGCGGGTCTCCAGCGGGGCGAAGCCGTACAGCTCGAAGGTGTCGCGGATCCTGTCGAGGACGTACTGCTCGATCATCCGCTGCGCGGGCGTCCACTCCGGGAAGCCGGAGATGGGCGTGGGCTTGCTCATGATGCTCCGTTCGCGGTCCCGCGCGGTAGGCGCGGGCGAAGAGTCGGCGCGGCCGGCCACGGCCGCGGGGCGAGAAGTCGGTGCGGCCGGCTAGAGGCCGCGGGCGGGGGCCGACGGTCGCGCGCCGCCACCCGCCACCTCGAGGAGGTACGGGTTGGTCGCGCGCTCGCGGCCGATGGTGGTCGCGGGGCCGTGGCCGGGCAGCACGACGGTGTCGTCGGCCAGCGGGAGGATCTTGTCCCGGAGGCTGGTGACCATCCTCGTCATGCTGCCGCCCGGCAGGTCGGTGCGGCCGATGGAGCCGGCGAACAGGACGTCGCCCGAGAGGCAGAGCTGCTCCGCCTCCCACGACGAGCCGGCGGCCGGCAGTCGGAAGAGCACCGACCCGCCGGTATGGCCCGGGGCGTGGTCGACGGTGATCTCCAACCCGGCGAGGGCGAGCGTGGCGCCGTCGGTCAGCTCGGCGACGTCCTCCGGCTCGGTGTACGGCAGCCGCCCACCGAAGAGCGAGGTGAGATCCGCCGACAGCCCCTTGGCCGGGTCGGCGAGCATCTCCCGGTCGCCGGGGTGCACGTACGCGGTGATGCCGCGTGCGCCGCAGACCGGCGCCACCGAGAACGTGTGGTCGAGGTGGCCGTGGGTGAGCAGGACGGCGGCCGGGTGCAGCCGATGCTCGGCCAGCAGGGCGTCGAGCCGGTCGAGCACCCCGATGCCGGGATCGACCACCACGCACTGCTCCCCCGGCGCGGCGGCGACCACGTAGCAGTTGGTGCCGAAGGCGTCCGCGGGAAAGCCGGCCACGAGCACGTCCGCTCCCCTTCCGTCGAGCTTGTCCCCTGTGCCCAGCCTATCGGGCGGCGCGAGCCGGTTCTGCGCGTCCGTCCCGGGCGTCCCACGGGGCACCATCCGCCCGTCCCGGAGTCCCACGGGGGCACAGTGAAGCGTCCCGATAAACCCGGCCCGGACCTCGTACACCACTTTCCCAGCCGGTAGCCGTACACTCTGGCGGGCGTGTGGCGTGGCGCACCCGCCGTCGAACGGGCGCAGGACGCCCGACCACCGGTGACGACCAGGGTAGAGGAAGGGGAGCACGGGTGGCTTCCAGCAGGGACCGGCAGCGCAAACTGGCGCGCGCCAAGCTCGACCGGCAACTCGCCCGCCGGGCCGCCGCCGTCAAACGCCGTCGGCAGATCCAGGCCGGCGTCGGCGTCGCCGTCGTCCTCGCGCTGATCGTGGCCGGCTCGGCGTGGGCGCTGGGCGCCTTCGACGACGAGCCGAAGGAGAACACGGCCGCCGAGGACGTCTGCCTGTGGACGCCGCAGGACGCCACCGCGAACACCAATCTCAAGGACGTCGGCACCCCGGCCACCCAGGGACTGCCCACCGACGGCGTACGCCCGATGACGGTCACCACCAACCAGGGTGCGCCGATCACCGTCGAGCTGGACCTGGCGGGCGCCCCGTGCGCGGCGGCGAGCATCACCCACCTGGCCAGCCGGTCGTTCTACGACAACACCAAGTGCCACGAGATCACCGCCGAGGGCGCGGTGCGCTGCGGCGACCCGAGCGGCACCGGGCTCGGCGGCCCCACCTACTCGTTCTACGACGAGAACCTCCCCACCGCGCCGTCGCCGTCGGCGAGCCCTGCGGCCGGCCAGCCCGCGACCTACCCGAAGGGCACGGTCGCGATGATCGCCAACCCGCCGGGCGCCAACGGCAGCCAGTTCCTGATGTTCTTCAAGGACTTCACGACGGCCGACCCGAAGTACCCGATCATCGGCCGGGTCACCGGTGGGATCGACGTGGTGGCGAAGATCGGTGCCAAGCCGACCGTGGACAATGGGACGGGGGCCAAGGTCAAGCCCAAGGACGACGACGTGGTCGTGCAGAGCCTGACCGTCGGTGAGCCCGTGGCACAGGGGACCTCGGCGCCGGCGCCGTCCGCTTCGGGCGCTCCGGCGGCCAGCCCGAGCGCCGGCTGACCCGGCCGCCCCACCAATCTCAGCGGCACCGACCGCGCCACCCGACAGCCCAGGAGGATCCAGGCGTGACGTCCACCAGAGAGCGGCAGCGCGCGGCGGCGCGCGCCCGGCTCGAGAAGGAGATGGCCGAGCGCGCGGCCAGGGCCCGCAAGCGCCGGCAGACCCAGGCGATCGTGGGGGCCGCTTCGGTCCTGGTCCTCGTCGTCGCCGGCACGGTCTGGCTCGTCACCACCCTCGGCGACGACGACAAGACCGACACCGCCGGCCCGGCGGCCGGCAACGTGCAGTGCGCCTGGACCGAGGTCCCCACCGACCAGCGGTCCCCGCAGATCAAGGACGTCGGGCTGCCGGCCGTGCAGCAGTCGAACACCGGCACCCAGACGATGACGATCGACACCAACCTGGGCCCGATCACCGCCACGATCGACCGTACTGCGGTGCCCTGCACCGCTGGCAGCTTCACCCACCTGGCGGAGAAGAACTTCTTCGACAACAGCAAGTGCCACCGGCTCGTGACCGAGGGCATCAAGGTGCTCCAGTGCGGCGACCCGAGCGCGACGGGCAAGGGCTGGCGGGAGACCGACGGCACCGGCGGCCCGAGCTACCGGCTCGCCGAGGAGAATCTGCCCACCGACAAGCGGCCCCCCTACCCGGAGGGCGTGATCGCGATGGCCAACTCGGGCCAGCCGGGCAGCACGGGCAGCCAGTTCTTCATCGTCTACGGCGACTCGCCGCTGGACCCGAACTACACCGTCCTGGGCACCATCACTGGCGGCATGGACCTCGTGAAGCAGGTCGCGGCGGCGGGCGACGACAAGGCGTTCGCGAAGCAGGCCGGTGGCGGCCACCCGAAGAAGGAAGTCGTCATCAACAAGCTCACCATGAGCGCCCCCCAGGGCTGACCCACACCCCAGCCGTACGACGAGCGCCCGCCGGCCCCGCCGGCGGGCGCTCCCCTGTCCCCGCCCTCCCCGGCCCGCTCGCGGCGATCATGGGGTTGACGGCGATCTCGATCTACCTGGCTGCCGCCAACCTCATGATCGCCGGGGTGCAGGGGTGACGGGGTCGAGGCGGTGGGTGCAGGGGTGGTGGGGTGCAGGGCCGGGTGGTGGGAGGGTGGCACGGCGGCAGAGCGGGGCGCCCCGGCTCGGTTGGGGCCGGGGCGCGCCGTTGTGCGGAGGATCGGGCGGGGTCAGGCGCCCGAGGTGACGCGGTAGGCGTCGAAGACGCCGTCGACCTTGCGGACCGCCGCCAGCAGGTGGCCCAGGTGCTTCGGGTCCGCCATCTCGAAGCTGAACCGGCTCACCGCCACCCGGTCGCGGGTGGTGGTGACCGTCGCGGAGAGGATGTTCACCCGCTCCTCGGAGAGCACCCGGGTCACGTCGGCGAGCAGCTTGTGCCGGTCCAGCGCCTCGACCTGGATGGCGACCAGGAAGGTCGACGCCGAGGTGAGCTTCCAGCTGACCTCGACCACCCGCTCGGCCTGCGCCCGCAGGTCCTCGGCGTTGGCGCAGTCGTCGCGGTGCACGCTGACCCCGCCGGAGCGGGTGACGAAGCCGAAGACCGAGTCCGGCGGCACCGGCGTGCAGCAGCGCGCCAGCTTGATCCACACGTCGCTGACCCCGCGTACGACCACACCGGGGTCGGCGCTGCTCTGCCGGCTGCGGGGCGGACGGGTGGCGACGGCGGTCTCGGCGATGTCCTCCGCCGCGCCCTCCTCGCCGCCGTACGCGGCCATCAGCTTCTGCACCACCGACTGGGCGGAGACCTGGCTGTCGCCAACCGCCGCGTAGAGCGAGGCCACGTCGGCCAGGTGCAGGTCCCGGGCGATCGCCATCAGCGCGTCGGAAGTGAGCATCCGCTGCAACGGCATGCCCTGCTTGCGCATCGCCTTGACGATCGCGTCCTTGCCGGCCTCGATCGCCTCCTCGCGCCGCTCCTTGTTGAAGTACTGCCGGATCTTCGTACGCGCGCGCGGGCTCTTGACGAAGCCCAGCCAGTCCTGCGTCGGGCCGGCCGTGTCGGACTTCGACGTGAAGATCTCGATCACGTCGCCGTTGGACAGCGTCGACTCCAGCGGCACCAGCTTGCCGTTGACCCGCGCCCCGATGCACTTGTGCCCCACCTCGGTGTGCACCGCGTACGCGAAGTCCACGGGCGTCGAGCCGGTCGGCAGCGGGATGACGTCCCCCTTGGGGGTGAAGACGTACACCTCCTGGCTGGACAGGTCGAAGCGCAGCGCGTCGAGGAACTCGCTCGGGTCGGCCGCCTCCCGCTGCCAGTCCAGCAGCTGGCGCAGCCAGGTCATCTCGTCGATGTGGGCGGGCGGGCCGACGATCTGGGTGCCCTTGTGCTCCTTGTACTTCCAGTGCGCGGCGATGCCGAACTCGGCGGTGCGGTGCATCGCGTACGTGCGGATCTGCATCTCCACCGGCTTGCCGGTGGGCCCGATGACCGTCGTGTGCAACGACTGGTACATGTTGAACTTGGGCATCGCGATGTAGTCCTTGAACCGGCCCGGCACCGGCTGCCAGTTGGCGTGGATCACGCCCAGCGCCGCGTAGCAGTCCCGCACCGTGTCGACCAGGATCCGCACCCCGACCAGGTCGTAGATGTCGTTGAAGTCGCGACCCCGCACGATCATCTTCTGGTAGATCGAGTAGAGGTGCTTCGGCCGCCCCGTGGTCTCCGCCTTGATCTTGGCGGCCTTCAGGTCGGTCTGCACCTTCTGGGTGACCTGGCGCAGCAGCGCCTCGCGCTGCGGCTGGTGCTCCCCGATGAGGCGGTTGATCTCCTCGTAGCGCTTCGGGAAGAGCGTGCCGAAGGCCAGGTCCTCCAGCTCCCACTTGATCGTGTTCATACCCAGCCGGTGGGCCAGCGGGGCCAGGATCTCCAGCGTCTCCTTCGCCTTCTGCTCCTGCTTCGGGCGGGGCAGGAAGGTGAGGGTACGCATGTTGTGCAGCCGGTCGGCCAGCTTGATCACCAGCACCCGCGGGTCCTTGGCCATCGCGACGACCATCTTGCGGATCGTCTCGGCCTTGGCCGCGTCGCCCAGCTTGACCTTGTCGAGCTTGGTCACCCCGTCGACCAGCAGCGCCACCTCGCCGCCGAAGTCGGCCCGCATCTGGTCGAGGGTGTATTCCGTGTCCTCGATGGTGTCGTGCAGGAGCGCCGCGACCAGGGTCGTGGTGTCCATGCCCAGGTTGGCCAGAATCGTGGCGACCGCGAGCGGGTGGGTGATGTAGGGGTCGCCGGACTTGCGGTACTGCCCGGAGTGCCAGCGGGCCGCCGTGTCGAAGGCGCGCTGGAGCAGCCGCGCGTCCGCCTTGGGGTGGGCGTCCCGGTGGGTCGAGATCAGCGGCTCCAGCACCTCGCTTACCTGCGAGGACTGCCATGGCGCGTTGAACCGCGCCAGCCGCGCCCGGACCCTGCGGCCGGTGGGCGCGGTGGAGAGCGCGAACCCGGCGCTCGGCATGTGGTCGCCGACGACGTCGGAGGGGAAGGGAAGCACGACCCCCTCGGTCGCCGCGCCCGCGCCGCCGGCCGTCGCGGCCGGCGTGTCGGGGCGTACGGGCTCGGCAGGGACGGTCACACCGGGGCCCGCCTCCGGGGCCTGCGCGTCACCGTTCCGTGCGGTCACCGAGCCGTCCGCGTCGCCTGTCGGGTACACCGTGCCCTCCACCGGAGGGGCGACATCGTGGGACACCGGCCTCCTCACCGCTCGCCGGGAAGTCACCGACCGTGCGCCGGCCGGCCTGGTCTCGCGCCGCCCGGACGGGTTCCGCCCGGTCAGCAAAGGGCAATGCTACCCGCACGCACGGTGCCCCGCCGCTCCGCCGGACGGTCCGCACCGGGTCCGCCCGACGGTCGGCCGGCTCAAACGGTCAACAGGGCATGCACCGGACGCGGGGCCAGCCGCTCCCGGCCGCCGAGCACGGCGAGCTCCAGCAGTACGGTGAAGCCGGCCACGGTCCCGCCGGCCCGCTCCACCAGGTCCAGCGTCGCCTCGGCGGTGCCGCCGGTGGCCAGCACGTCGTCGACCACCAGCACCCGGTGCCCGGCCGTGAAGGCGTCCTCGTGCACCTCCAGCGTGGCCTCGCCGTACTCCAGGGCGTAGGAGGCCGAGTAGGCCGGACGGGGCAGCTTGCCGGCCTTGCGTACGGGCACGACGCCGACCCCGGTCGCGTACGCGATGGCCGCCGCGACCACGAACCCGCGCGCCTCGATGCCGACGACGACGTCGAACGAGGCCCGCCCGTGGTACGCGACGATCCCGTCGATCACCTCGCGGAACACGTCGCCGTCCGCGAACAGCGGCATCAGGTCCTTGAACATGACGCCGGGCTTCGGGAAATCGGGCACGTCGAGCACCCGGCTGGCGACCAGCGCGGCGGCGTCCGGGCCGCTGTCTCCCCGTACCACGGTGCTGTGGGTCTCCGTCACGGCAGTTCCGCTTCCCTTCACGACGACGGCGTCCTGCATGCTGCTCGCACAGAATGCAGGACGCCGTCGGTTCGGTTCCTACCAGGTCTGCCCGGCCGGGCTCACCGCCGCTTGCCGCCACCCGGCCGGTTGCCACCGCCGCCGGCCGGCCGGCCGCCGCGGGCGCCGGTCGGCCGCTTCCCGGCCGGTCGGGCGCCGACCCGCGGCGCCGCGCCGGCCAGCGCGGCCGACTCCGAGTCGACCGGCTCGCCGTCGGACTCGTCGGTAGGGGGAGCGGCACCCTTCGGGGTGACCTCGCCGCGGGCGATCGCGCCCCGGCGGGCCAGTACCCGCTTGTTGTGCGCCTGGATGCGCGGGTCGTAGTTCTTGAGCACCACCAGCAGCGGGGTGGCCAGCAGGATCGAGGTCAGGAACGCCACCGCCATACCGACGAAGAGCACCAGACCGAGGTCCTTCAGGGTGCCCGCGCCGAGCAGGCCGGCACCGATGAAGAGCAGGCCACCGACCGGCAGCAGCGCGACCACCGAGGTGTTGAGCGACCGCATGAGGCTCTGGTTGATCGCCAGGTTGGCGGCCTCGCCGTACGTCTGGTTGTTGTTGGCGGTGATGCCGCGCGTGTTCTCCTGCACCTTGTCGAAGACCACCACCACGTCGTAGAGCGCGAAGCCCAGGATCGTGAGGAAGCCGATGACCGTCGACGGGGTGACCTCGAAGCCGACCAGCGAGTAGATGCCGGCGGTGAGGATCAGATTCATGATCAGCGAGGAGACGGCCGCGACCGCCATCCGCCACTCGAAGCGCAGGACCAGGTAGATCGTCACCACCAGGATGAAGATGACCAGACCGAGCAGCGCCCGGGAGGTGACCTGGCTGCCCCACGCCTCGCTGACCTGGTTGCCGCTGATGGCGGCGGCGTCGATGCCGAACTCCTCGGCGATCTCGGTCTTGACGGCGTTGGACTGCTCGGTGTCGAGCTGGGTGGTGCGCACCTCGTAGAAGTCGCCGCCGGTCCCGCCGACCTTCTGGGTGGTGACCACCTTGGCGTCGTCGCCGGCCGTGGTCAGGGCGTCCTTGACCTTCAGCTCGGTCTGCTCCAGCGTGCCGACGCTGGCCGGGATCTGGAACGAGTTGCCGCCGGCGAACTCGATGCCGAGGCTGAAGCCGCGCAGCCCGAAGCTGAGCAGCGACAGCAGGATCAGCGCGAGCGCGACGCCGAACCAGAGCTTGCGCCGGCCGATGATGTCGAGGCCGGCCTCGCCGCGGTAGAGGCGGCTCGCGAGACCACTCTTTGCCATCTCAGGCCTCCTTGACGCGCGGGTTGCGGGGCTTGGCCGGCTCGGCCGTCCGCGGCGGGAGCGCCCGGCCGAGACCGCTGACCCGCGGGGACAGGAACGCGGAGGTGCGGGCGAACATCGTCATGATCGGGTGCCGGAAGAGGAAGACCACGACCAGGTCCAGCACCGTGGCCAGGCCGAGGGCGAAGGCGAAGCCCTTCACCGTGCCGACCGAGACCACGTAGAGCACCACCGCCGACATCAGCGTGATGGCGTTGGCCGAGATGATCGTGCGGCGGGCCCGGATCCAGGCGCGCGGCACCGCGCTGCGCGGGCTGCGCCCCTCGCGGATCTCGTCCTTGAGCCGCTCGAAGTAGATGACGAACGAGTCCGCCGCCACACCTAGTGACACGATCATGCCGGCGATGCCGGCGAGGGTGAGGGTGAAGCCGATCTGCCGGCCGAGCACCACCAGCGCGCCGAAGACCAGCAGCGCCGACAGGACCAGGCTCAGGAAGATCACCGAGCCGAGCAGGCGGTAGTAGAAGAACGAGTAGATGATGACCAGCAGCATGCCGATGCCCGCCGCGAGGAGACCGGCCCGCAGGTGGCTGGCGCCCAGGGTGGCGGTGACGTTCTGCTGCTCCTGCGCCTCGAAGGTCACCGGCAGTGCGCCGTAGCGCAGCTGGCCGGCCAGGGCGCTGGCGTCCTTCTGGGTGAAGTTGCCGGTGATCTGCGAGTTGCCCGTCAGCACGCCCTGGATCTCGGGCGAGGAGACGATCTCGTTGTCGAGCACGACGGCGACGCGGCACTTGCCGTCCTGGCCGAGGGCGGTGGCGTCGCAGGCCTGGCCCTCGTTGTTGAACGCCTCGCGGGTCAGGTTGGTCCACTTCGTCTGGCCGTCGCCGGTGAAGTCGAGGCTCACCACCCACTGGCTGGTCTGGTCCAGCACCGCGCTGGCGCCCTTGACGTCGGTGCCCAGCACCTTCGCCTGGTCGAGCAGGTACTTCGCGGCACCGTCCTCGCAGGCGACCGCCTGCTGGTCGGGGGTGGAGATCGACGCCGGCGGGCGCTTGTCGAGCTGGGCGCAGCTGATCTGCGGCACGTTGAACTGCATCGTCGCCGGCAGCACCGCGACCTCGCGCGGGTCCAGGGCGGCGAACGGCTTGAGCTTCTCGGCAAGCGACGGGTCGGCGGCCAGGTCGGCCGGGGCCTGCAGGCCGCTCGCGGCGGCCCAGGCGGCGGCGCCGACCTTCTGCTCGACGGCCTTGCGCTGCTCCTCGACGCTCTGCGGCACGGGCTCGCCGCTGGCGCTCGGCGTCGGGGTGGCGGCGCCGGCCGAGGGGGTGGCGGTCGGGGCCGGGGCCATGCCGCCCTGACCGCCGCTCGGCGACGCGGTCGCCTTCGGCGCGGCGCTACCCGTGGGGGCGGCACTGCCCGAGGGCTTCGCGCTGCCCGACGGGGCCGGGGCCGCGCTGCCCGAGGGGGCCGGGGTGGCGGCGGGCGGCGGGGCGGCGGCCGCGCCGCTGCCGTCGGCGGCCTTGAGCACCTTGCGGAAGCGCAGCTCGGCGGCGTCGCCCACCTCGGTCAGGTCGCGGTTCTCGCCGGGCAGGGAGATCACGATGTTGCGGTTACCCTCGGTGACCACCTCTGCCTCGGCGACGCCGAAGGCGTTGACCCGGCTCTCGATGATCTGGCGGGCCTCTTCGAGGTTCTCCGCCGTCGGGGCCTGGCCGCCGATGCTGTTGGTCGCCTCCAGCGTCAGCCGGGTGCCGCCGACGAGGTCCAGGCCGAGCTTGGGCTCGAGCCTGTCCTTCAAGCCGCCGCTGGCGCCGCCCGCGAAGAACACCAAAAGATAGAGGACGACGAAGATGAGCCCGAGCACGGCCAGTTGCCGTCCGGGCCGCATCTGTCCCTGAGGTGGTGCCACGGCTGTCCTGTCTCCCTGTACGGTCGCGCCGCTGCTGCGGCGGGTGTCGGCCGGTCCGGCCGGCGGTTCCGACGGGCCGGCGTCGGAGGCCGGCATCCGGCTCCGAGGCTCGGCGCGGGGGCGCCGAGCGGAACGGGACGAGCCGACTTCCGGCGTCGGGCCCAACTATCCAGTTTTCACGTCGCCTCCGCTGCCCCGTCGGGAGAAGTCGTCACCGGAGTCCGGCGACCACCACCCCGCGCGGGGCGGGAGCGACCGTCACTCCTTGACGACGTCCGCGTCCTCGGTGACCGGCTCGTCGGCCGGGCGCTCGGCCTGGCTGACGACCCGGGCGATGGCCGGGCGGGCGTAGCGGGTCTGCACACCGGGCGCGACCTCGAGCAGGACGGTGTCGTCGTCCACGCCGGTGACCGTGCCGTAGAGCCCACCGATGGTGACCACCTCGTCGCCGGGGGCGAGGGCGGACTGCATGGACTCCGCCTCACGGCGGCGCTTCTGCTGGGGGCGGATCATCATGAAGTACATGACGCCGAAGAGCAGAGCGATCATGAGGATCGGCGTCAGGCTGCCGGCACCCCCGCCGCCCTCTGCTGCGTAAAGCACGGTGAAAGACCTTCCCATTGGCCCCCGTCCCGGCGCGGGCGCGCCGGAGCGGAAGCGGATTCTCACGTCCTGTACAGACCGGCGCGAGTCTAATCCCTGCACCTGGGAACGCCGAATGCGGCACAGATCACGTTCACATCACGGCTGATCGGCATCCGTCGAGAACAGATCGGGCACCGCAGGAGCATTCGTGCCGAATGTACCATTCGGGGGCGTGCGACCCAGATGCCGCCAGGCGGCCTCCGTGGCGACCCGGCCGCGCGGCGTACGGGCCAGCAGGCCGGCCCGGACCAGGAACGGCTCGCAGACCTCCTCCACCGTGTCCGGCTGCTCGCCCACCGCCACGGCCAGCGTGGACAGCCCGACCGGCCCGCCCCGGAAGGAGTCGACCAGCGCGGTCAGCACCGCCCGGTCCAGCCGGTCCAGGCCCAGCGCGTCGACGTCGTACACCGTGAGGGCGGCCCGGGCGGTCTCCAGGGTGACCACCCCGTCGGCCCGGACCTCGGCGAAGTCGCGGACCCGGCGCAGCAGCCGGTTGGCGATCCGGGGCGTGCCCCGGGAGCGGCCGGCGACCTCGGCGGCGCCGTCGTCGGTGATCGGCACCCCGAGGATGCGCGCCGAGCGGCGCAGCAGCACCTCCAGGTCGGCCGGCGAGTAGAAGTCGAGGTGCGCGACGAAACCGAACCGGTCGCGCATCGGCCCGGTGAGCAGGCCGGAGCGGGTGGTCGCGCCGACCAGGGTGAACGGCTCGACGTCCAGCGGGATCGCCGTCGCGCCCGGGCCCTTGCCGACGATCACGTCGACCCGGAAGTCCTCCATCGCGCTGTAGAGCAGCTCCTCGGCCGGCTTGGCGATCCGGTGGATCTCGTCGATGAAGAGCACGTCGCCCTCGGCGAGGCTGGTCAGGATCGCCGCCAGGTCGCCCGAGCGCTCGATCGCCGGGCCGCTGGTCACCCGGATGCCCGAGCCCAGCTCGGCGGCGACGATGTTGGCCAGGGTCGTCTTACCCAAGCCAGGGGGCCCCGAGAGGAGGATGTGGTCGGGCGGGGAGCCGCGCCGCATCGCGCCCTGGAGCAGCAGGTCGAGCTGGTCGCGGACCCGGTGCTGGGCGATGAACTCCTCCAGCCGCTTCGGCCGGACGGTGGCCTCCGCGTCCAGGTCGGCGTCGTGCACGTAGGCGGAGACCAACCCGCCGTCGGGCCCCGTCACCGGGTGCGACCAAGCAGCCGGATGGCGTGCTTGAGCAGGACCGGCACCGGCGGGACGGCACCGTCGATCGTCTCCGCCACCGCGGCCACCGCCTGGTCGGCCTGACCGGCCGTCCAGCCGAGCCCGACCAGCGCCTGCCGGACCTGCTCGGGCCAGGCCCCGCCGGTGACCCCGGCCGCGCCGTCGGCGCCGACCGGCACCGGGCCGACGCGGTCGCGCAGCTCGAGGACCAGGCGCTCCGCGCCCTTCTTGCCGATGCCGGGCACCCGGGTCAGCGCGGCGGTGTCGGCGTTGGCGATCGCCTTGCGCACCGCGTCGGGGGTGTGCACGGCGAGCACGGCCTGGGCCAGCCGGGGGCCGACGCCGCTGGCGGTCTGGAGCAGCTCGAACAGCTGCTTGGCGTCGTCGTCGGCGAAGCCGTAGAGGGTGAGCGAGTCCTCCCGGACGACCAAACTGGTGGCCAGCCGGGCGGGCTGGCCGATCCGCAGGTCGGCGAGGGTGCCCGGGGCGCACTGCACCGCCAGGCCCACCCCGCCGACCTCCACCACGGCGTGGTCCGGACCGGTCGCGGTCACCACCCCGCGCACGCTGGCGATCATCTGGCTCCTCCTCGTCGTACCCGGTCGGCCGCAACGGCCAGCTTGGAGCGCGTCCCGCCCCGCCACACGTGACAGATGGCCAGGGCCAGGGCGTCGGCGGCGTCGGCCGGTCGCGGCGGCTCGGCCAGCCGCAGCAGCCGGGTGACCATGGCGGTCATCTGCGCCTTGTCGGCCTGGCCGGAACCGGTCACGGCCGCCTTCACCTCGCTGGGCGTGTAGGTCTGCACGGGCAACCCGGCGCGGGCGCCGGCGAGCACGGCGATCCCGCTGGCCTGGGCGGTGCCCATCACGGTGCGGACGTTGTGCTGGCTGAAGACCCGCTCGACGGCGACGCTGTCCGGCCGGTGCTCGGCGACCAGGTCGGTGAGCGAGCGGTCCAGGTGCAGCAGGCGCAGCGCCAGATCGTCGCCCGGATCGGTGTGGACGACGTAGTAGGCGATCAGCGTGCAGGGCCGCCCCGGCACGCCCTCGACCACGCCGACCCCGCACCGGGTCAGCCCCGGGTCGACGCCCAGCACCCGCACGCCGCCTCCTCCCCCAGCCGCCAGCAGTACGTGTGTTCGACACCCTACCGAGCCGGGCGACACCCCGCCGCCGGGGACACGCCGGGCGCGCCGACACGCGGCCGGGGCGCGCGGCGGCCACACACTCCGGCCGTCGAGTATGTGTCGCCGGCCCATGTGCGCCCGGACACACAGCTCGTAACTTCATGCGCCATGACGGCAGAACCCGTGGCGGTCCCCCACGTCGTACACGTCGACCTCGCTGGTCGTACCGCCCTGGTGACCGGGGGCGGCAGCGGCATCGGCCGGGCCTGCGCCCTGCGGCTGGGCGCCGCCGGCGCCAAGGTCCTGGTGGTGGACCGCAACATCGAGGCGGCCAAGGCGGTGGCGGTGGAGGCCGGCGGGCGGGCCGAGGGCGTGGACCTGGCCGACCCGGACGCGGTGGACCGGCTCGACGCCGACGTGGACATCGTGGTGAACAACGCGGGCCTGCAACACGTGGCACCGGTGCAGGAGTTCTCCCCGGAACGCTTCGCCCACCTGCACCGGGTGATGGTGGAGGCGCCGTTCCTGATCATCCGCCGGGCGCTGCCGCACATGTACGCCAAGGGCTGGGGGCGGATCGTGAACATCTCCTCGGTGCACGGGCTGCGCGCCTCGCCGTACAAGTCGGCGTACGTCTCCGCCAAGCACGCGCTGGAGGGGCTGTCGAAGGTGGTCGCGCTGGAGGGCGCCCCGCACGGCGTCACCGCCAACTGCATCAACCCGGCGTACGTGCGGACGGCGCTGGTGGAGAGCCAGATCGCCGACCAGGCCGCCAGCCACGGCATCCCGGAGAGCGAGGTGGTCGAGAAGATCATGTTGGCGCGGGCGGCGATCAAGCGGCTGATCGAGCCGGAGGAGGTGTCCGAACTCGTGGCCTACCTCTGCTCCCCGCCGGCGGCGTTCATCACGGGCGCGTCCATCGCGCTCGACGGGGGCTGGACGGCGAACTAGTGGCAAGCCGCACAATGTCGGTCATGTCGTCACCGGTGGAGTTCCTGGAGCTGCTCGCCCGCGAGGCCGCCGCGGTGGAGTTCGAGGGGCCGCTCGTCGCCGCGCGCGCCGCCGGGCTGCCGCCCGCGCGGCTCGCCGAGCTGGAGCAGGCCAAGACGGTGGCGCTGCGGGTGCGCGCGCTGCTGGAACGCCGCCGCCGCCGGGAGGTCGAGCTCTCCGGGCTGTACGACACGGTGAGCGACCTGGCCGGGCTGCGCGACCTGGACGACGTGCTGCGCGCGATCGTGCACCGGGCACGCAACCTGCTCGGCGCGGACGTGGCCTACATGACCCTCGACGACGAGGAGCGCGGCGACACGTACATGCGGGTCACCGACGGTTCGGTCTCCGCCCGCTTCCAGCAGCTGCGGCTGCCGATGGGCGCCGGCCTCGGCGGCCTGGTGGCCCAGTCTGGCGCCCCGTACGTCACCGCGAACTACCCGGAGGACGACCGCTTCCACCACACCGGCGAGATCGACGCCGGCGTGGGCGAGGAGGGCCTGGTGGCCATCCTCGGGGTGCCGCTGCGGCTCGGCTCGACCTCGATCGGGGTGCTCTACGCGGCCAACCGCTCGGCCCGGCCGTTCGTGCGGGAGGAGGTGGCGCTGCTGGTCTCCCTCGCCGCGCACGCGGCGGTGGCGATCGACACCGCGCGGCTGCTCGCCGAGACGCGGGCCGCGCTGGAGGAGCTGTCGTTCGCGAACACCACCATCCGGGCGCACAGCAGCTCCGTGGAGCGGGCCGCGGCGGCACACGACCGGATGACGGCGCTGGTGCTGCGCGGCGGCGGCGTGGAGGACGTCGCCGCGGCGGTCACCGACGTGCTCGGCGGCGCGCTGCTCGCGCTCGACGCGGAGGGCCGGCTGCTGGCCCGGGTCGGCGAGATCGAGGAGCCCGACCGGGCGGACATGGTGGAGGCGGTGGCCGCGTCGCGCACGGAGGGCCGCAGCGTGCGCCGGGGCCGGCTCTGGTACGCCGCCGTGGTGGCCGGGGCGGAGAACATGGGCGCGCTGGTGCTGCGCCCCGACGACGAGCTGGTCGACGCCGACCAGCGGATCCTGGAGCGGGCGTCGCTGGTGACGGCGCTGCTGCTGCTGTTCCGGCGTACCGTCGCCGAGGCGGAGGGGCGGGTCCGGGGCGAGCTGCTCGACGACCTGATCGCCCGGCCGCTGCGGGACACCGACGCGCTGCGCAGCCGGGCCCGCCGGCTCGGCGTGGACCTGGACGCCCCGCACGTGCTCGTGGCGGTCGGCGACGACGCCATCGCCGCCACCGGCTCGGCCCGACAGCGGGTGCTCTCCTGGGCCACCACGTACGCCTCGACCCGGGGCGGTCTGGCGGCGGCCCGCGACGGTCGGGTGGTGCTGATGCTGCCGGGCCGGGACGCGGGCGGCAGCGCCCGGGCGGTGGCCCGGGACCTTTCGCGGGTGACCGGCCGGCCGGTGACCGCCGGGTCGAGCGGCCCGTCGACGGGGCCGGCGTCGCTGGCCGCGACGTTCGCCGAGGCGGAGCGGTGCCTGACCGCGCTGGGTGCGCTGGGCCGCTCGGGGCAGGGGGCGAGCACGGCCGAGCTGGGCTTCGTGGGGCTGCTGCTGGGCGCCGTCGGCGACGGGGGCGACAAGGACGTGAACCGGTTCCTGACCGCCACCGTCGGGCCGGTCGTCGACTACGACGCCCGGCGGGGCACCGCGCTGGTCAAGACCCTGGAGGCGTACTTCGGGGTGGGCGGCAGCCTGGCCCGGGCCGCCGAGCAGCTGCACGTGCACGTCAACACGGTCACCCAGCGGCTGGAACGGGTCGGGCAGCTGCTCGGCGCCGACTGGCAGAAGCCGGAGCGGGCGCTGGAGGTGCAGCTGGCCCTGCGCCTGCACCGCCTGCGTACGCCGGCCGCCTGAGCCGCAGTTCGATTACCCGCCGCCTGGCCGCCGGCCCCCGCCCGGCGGGGCGGTCAGCGGGCGCGGATGCCGTCCAGGACGCCGTCGACGATGCGCTGCGGCAGCGTCGTCTCGTCGAGGTCGGGGTGCCAGCGCATGACGCGCTGCACCAGCATCGGGCCGGTCAGCATCGCCATGACCACCTCGACGTCGAGATCCGCGCGCAGCTCGCCGGAGCGCATCCCGCGCCGCAGCACCTCGCGCATCATCTCCCGCCGGGGCTCGATGATGTTCTGGTAGAGCTGGTACTGCTCGGGGCTGCGGTTGACCTCCGGCACCAGGCAGGGCATGATCCGCGCCGCCCGCGGGTCGATGTGGTGACCGACCGCGCCGACCAGCAGGATCAGGTCGTCGCGGACCGAGTGGCCGGCGGGCTCGGGCGGGGTCCCCTTGAGCGTACGCAGGGCGTCGCGCAGCAGCGCGTCCTTGCCGGACCAGCGGCGGTAGATGGTGGCCTTGCCGACGCCGGCGCGGGCGGCGATCGCCTCGATCGAGATCGCCTCGATGGTGCTGCCGTCGGCGAGCAGGTCGAGGGCGGCCTCGACGATCGCCTCGTCCGCGCGGACGCTCCTCGGCCGCCCGGGCGGCCGAGGAGCGTCGGCGGTGGAAGTCATGTCGGACATTGTTCCCGAAGCTAGGCGGTCCCGGCCAACTCGGGTTCCCCCACCGGCGCCGGCTTCCCCGCCGGGGCGGCGGGGCGGCCGGGCATCCACCGCAGCACCACGACGATGCCGAGCGCGGCGATCGCGGCGGCGAGGCCCGCCGCCCAGTGCATCGCGGCCAGGAAGGCGTCGTCGGCGACCGCGATCAGCTGCGGCGCCGCCGGCCCGAGCTGACCCGCCGCGGCGTACGCGCCGGAGATGGACTCGCCGGCCGCCTCGCGCGCCCCGGCGGGCAGGTCCCGCAGGGCGGGGTCGACGTCGGCACGGTAGACCGCGGAGAGCACCGACCCGAGCACCGCCACGCCGAGCGCGCCGGCCACCTGCCGGACCGTGTTGCTGACCGCCGAGCCGACGCCGGCCTTCTCCCGGGGCAGCGCGGACATGATGGACTCCGTGGCCGGGGGCATGATGTTGGCCATCCCGGTGCCCTGGAGGAAGAAGACGACCAGCACCACCCAGATCGGGGTGGCCGCGTCGACGAAGGCGAACGCGCCGAGCGCGACCACGGTCAGCGCCAGCCCGACCGTCGCGACCGCCCGGCCGCCGTAGCGGCGGACCATCGCCGCGCTGCTCGGGGCGAAGATGAGCTGGGCCGCGGCGAAGGGCAGGTAGAGCAGGCCGGTCTCCAGCGGGCTGAAGCCGCGCACCAGTTGCAGGTAGAACGAGCTGAAGAACATCACGCCCATCGCGGCGAAGAAGACCAGCCCGACGATGGCCACCGGAGCGGCGAAGCGGGGCACCCGGAACAGCCGCACGTCCAGCGACGGGTGGTCGCTGCGCCGCTCGTACGCGACGAACCAGGCCAGCACCGCCAGGCCGCCGAGGATCGCGGCCCAGACCAGCGGACGGCCGAAGCCGTGCTCGCCGCCGTCGATGATGCCGTACGTCAACGCGACGAGCCCGACCACCGACAGCAGTACGCCGCCGACGTCGACGCGGCCCGGATCCGGGTCCCGCGACTCGGGCACGAGCAGCGCCACCAGCACCACGCCGAGCGCCACCACCGGCACGTTGATCAGGAAGACCGAGCCCCACCAGTAGTGCTCCAGCAGCGCGCCGCCGAGGATCGGGCCGATCGCCACCGCCAGGCCGACCGCGCTGGCCCAGACGCCGATCGCCCGGCCCCGCTCCCGGGGGTCGAAGACGTTGGAGATGATCGAGAGCGTGACCGGCATGATGGCCGCGCCACCCACCCCCATCAGCGCGCGGGCCGCGACGAGCTGCGCCGGGCTCTGCGCGTACGCCGACAGCAGCGACGCCAGCCCGAAGAGCACCAGGCCGATCAGCAGGAAGCGCTTCCGCCCGGCGCGGTCACCGAGCACGCCGAAGGTGAACAGCAGGCCGGCGAAGACCAGCGTGTAGGAGTTGATCGACCACTCCAGCTCGCCCTGACTCGCGCCGAGGCCCTGCACCGGGTCGGCGAGCGTCCGCAGCGCGACGTTGAGGATCGTGTTGTCCAGGACGACCACGAGCAGGCTGATCACCAGCACCCCGAGGATCGCCCACCTCCTCGGGTGTCCCGTGTTCTCGTGCGGTGGCATCTTCGCGTTCTCCCCCCCGGCCCCGTTTCGATACGGGTCAGACTCGTAATTCAGGGTGTCAGCGTAGGCGGGTGATTATCGATACGGAACCGGTTCGTATCTTATGTGGCGGCGGTCACTCCTGTCCTCTTCCCGGGTGCGGTTCGTGGACCTGCGCGCTCGTGGGGTGGCTGCGCGCTCGTGGGGTGCTGCGCACGTTGGGGTGGCTGGCTGCCCACGCGTGGAGTGGTTGCGGCGCGTCGGGGTGGGGGCGGTGCGTCGGGGTGGGGGCGGTGCGTCGTGCCCGGCTCCGGGCGGTCAGGCTTGATCCCTGCGCCGGGCACGGCGGGCCACACCCGTCGGCGCCCGCCCTCGCGTCCGCCCGCTGCGGGCCCTGGTGCGGCGCGGCCTGAGCGAGGGTGGCTCGACGTGCCCGCCCTTCGCCGTGCCGATCATGCAGTTGTGGTGGGCGTCGTGCCCAGGATTGCGCCTTATATGGGGCGCCACAATGATCGACGCCCGCCTGCCTCGGGTGCTCGGGTGCTCCGGCTGCTCGGGAGATCTTGGTAGGTAAGGGCCCTTTGAGGGGCGTTTACCTACCAAGATCTGGGAGGTGCGGGCGGATCCGGTGCGCCGCTTGTCCGGTTTCGGGGTTGTCGTTCGGTGGGGCGTCGGTGGTCGATCGCCTGGGATGGCGCAATGAGGCGGCTGTCCGGTTCGGGGGTGTGATCGGGGGCATCGTGGGGGCGGAATCGTGGCCGGGGCGGGGTCGTTACACCCTGCGTACGACCGAGCAAGGCAAGGCCGCGCCGCCCGATGGGATGGTGTGCCGGGGCCCGGAATGATGGCGGGCCGGCGGTCGTTACACATGGTCCGGCCGGCGTGAGGGCATCCCCCGCCGCGCGCAGCCGGCGTGAGGGCATCCCCTGCCCCGCGAAACAGCCCGGCCCTTCCGGCCAGCACAGGTCGGACACATGCGGGCCGACGCGGCTGATCTGATCTTTCCTCCGGTGCGACGCCGGAGATCCCCCTCCAGTTCGTGCTGGAGTTTCCCTCTTGAAGTTCATGAGCGCCGGACGGTGCTTGCATCCGCGTAGCCGATCCCTCTCGGTGCGGGTGCCAACCTCCGAATGGAGCATCTTCGATGAACACGATCATTCGTAACAGCGTGCTCGGTATCGCCGGTCTGGCGTTCGCCGGTGGTGTGGCCGCCGGCCCGATGACCGACACCACCCACACCAGCGCCCCGAGCGTGGACACCACCGCCGTCGCCGTCGCCGTGCGCGCCGACAAGCCGGACATGGGCACGCTGGTGCCGCATGGTGTGCAGGGTGCGCAGTCGCGTATCGACCTGTCCGACGAGCAGGTCGCCAACGTCAAGGCCATCATCGCCGCGACGAAGAAGGCCGGCATGAACGAGCGCGCCGCCGTGGTCTCCATCGCGACCGCGCTGCAGGAGTCGAAGCTGGAGAACCTGGGTCACCTGGGTGACCGCAACGACCACGACTCGCAGGGCCTGTTCCAGCAGCGCCCCTCCAGCGGGTGGGGCACCGTCGAGCAGATCACCGACCCGGAGTACTCGACGACGGCGTTCCTGAAGGGCCTCAAGCAGGTCGACGGGTGGCAGGACATGCCCCTGACGAAGGCGGCGCAGACGGTGCAGGTGTCGGCGTACCCCGACCACTACGCCCAGTGGGAGCAGCAGGCCGCCGACCTCGTCGCCGAACACTGGAACAGCTGACCCGGACACGGACACGACTGACACAGACTTTCCACCACAAGGGGGATCGCCGGCCGGCACCCGAACCCGGGGTGCCGGCCAGCGGCACATCCACCGTCGTCATTGCGCGAAGGGCTTGACTTCAAGTTCGGATCAGGTTCGAGGATCTCAGTCGGGATCCACGGCCTCTGACAAGTCCGACACGGGAGCACGCATGAGCGCTGACACCAGCTTCTACTCGATCATCGACTACACGGTCGACGGGCCCGACACGCAGCGGGAACTGGTGGCCGCCTTCGCGGACGTCCAGGAGCGGTGGGTCCGCTTCTATCCCGGCTACCGGTCGGCCCGGTTCCACGTCAGCACCGACGGAACCCGCGTCTACAACATCGTGCGCTGGGCGAGCAGGGCGGACTACGACAACTTCGTGGCGACCTCCGACACCGAGGGCCGGGCGGCAGCCATCGCCGAGGCGCTGGACGGCCTGTCCGGCAGGGCCGAACCCCGGATGAGCGGCATCCCCACCTACACCGTCGTCCGCGAGATCGGGCCCGGCCCGCAGAAGGCCGACGCCTGACCTCCCCGCCGCCGAGGGACCACCCGACCGGCCTCGGCACCGCAGGAAACGGATCCGACTCGCCCGAGCCGGCAGCGACCGCAGGTCGTGCCGCACGCGGAGGAACCCATGAAGATCGAGATGTACGCGGACGTGCTGTGCCCCTGGTGCTACATCGGCAAGAGGCGCCTCGCCACCGCCCTGACCGGCGCCCCGGACCGGCACCGGACACAGGTCGTCTGGCGCAGCTACGAGCTCGCCCCGCACGAGGGCAGGACCCCCGGCCGGACGGCGGCCGAGGCCATGGCGGACTGGTGGGCGGATGCCGCGCCCGCCAGGATCGCCCGCATCCGCACCCTCGGCGCGGCCGAGGGCCTGGAACTCAACCTGCACCTCGCGCGACCGGTGAACACGTTCGACGCCCACCGACTGGGTCACCTGGCCGCCGACCGCGGCCTCGCCGACGAGATGATGGAACGGCTGCTGCGCGGCTACCACACCGAGGGACTCGACATCGCCGCCCCGGACACCTTGGAACGGTTGGGAGTCGAGGCCGGGCTGGACGTCACCGACGTCCGCACCCTGCTGGCCCGTGACGCCTACGCGGACCGCGTCCGGGCCGACGAGCGCCGCGCCGTGGAGTGCGGCGTCACCGGCGTCCCCTCGCTGGTGATCGACGGTCGGCCCCCGATCTCCGGGGTCCAGGCCCCCGAACGGCTCCGCCGCCTGCTCAGCGGCCCTCCGGCCGTACCCGTGGAATAGAACCGCAGGCGGCGACGGCGGCGGGCAGCGTGGCCAGCCGGGTCGCCGGCGCGCCGAGCGGCTCGATCCAGCCCGGGCCGGCGCCGTACACCCGGATCGCCGGGAGGTCGCGGGCGAAGCGCACCAGGCGGTACGCGCGCCCGGTGACCGGCGTCTGCGCCCAGACCACGACGACGCCCGGGCGGACGCGACGGGCGGCACTGCCCAGTGCCGTCCACGGCAGGGCCGGCCCGAGCAGCAGGCTGCCCCGCGTGCGCTCGCGCAGCGCGGCGGCCAGCGCGTGCAGGCCGAGGCAGTGCGTCTCCTGCTCGGCGCCGGCCAGCAGCACGCCGCCGGTGGGCAGCGGACGGCCCGGTACGCGCCGGAACACGTCGAGGCCGACGCGGAGGCCCTCGGCGAGGGCGTGCTCGACGGCGACCTCGATGGCGGTGTGCCCGGGCAGCGCGGCCAGCATCGGCACGCAGACCTGTTCCCACAGCGCCGCCGCGCCCCACTCGTCGGCCACCTCGACGACGAGCGCGGCGACCCGGTTGGCGTCGAGGTCCTCGGCGGCCAGCGAGAGCTGCTTGCGCGCGGTCTCGACGGCCCCGACCGGCATGGGATCTGTCAGCACCAGACGTACCCCCGGGTAGACGTTCACTACCCGGGGGTACGTCGGGAGGGCCGCGGATGGATGCGCCCGGGTGCGACTACCGCCGGCGGGACGCCGCCCAGCGCGTCGCCAGGGCCGCGGCGCTGCCCCAGATGCCGCGCCGGAACACCAGCACGACGAGGACGAAGATCCCGCCGGTGACCAGGCCGATCGCCTCGAACCCGGAGAACGACAGCCAGTCCTCCAGGCGGACCAGGATGCCCGCGCCGAGCACCCCGCCCCAGAGCGTGCCGATGCCGCCGAGCACCACCACGATGACCGCCTTGCCGGAGGTGGTCCAGTGCAGCACGTCGAGGGAGACGAAGCGGTGGCCGACGGCGAACAGCCCGCCGCCGAGCCCGGCGATGAAGCCCGACAGCACGAACGCGGTCAGCTTGTAGCGGTGCACCGGGTAGCCGAGCGCGCGGGCGCGGGCCGGGTTGTCGCGGATGCCGACGAGCACCCGCCCGAAGGGCGAGTGCACGATCCGCCAGGCGGCGGCCAGCCCGAGCAGCACGATCGGCAGGATCGCGTAGTAGAAGTAGTAGTCGTCGGTCAGGTCCAGCCCGAACAGCTCGCGGGGCACCCCCTGCAGGCCGTTCTCGCCGCGGGTGACCGAGCGCCACTCGTTGGCCACGTAGTAGACCATCTGCGCGAACGCCAGGGTGACCATGGCGAAGTAGATGCCCGTCCGCTTCACCGCCAGGTAGCCGATCGGCACCGCGAGCACGGCCGCCGCGAGCGCCCCGGCCAGCACCGCTGCCGGGAACGGCAGGCCGAGGTGGATGGCCGTCAACCCGGTGACGTACGCGGAGGCGCCCCAGAACGCCGCGTGCCCGAAGGACATCAACCCGGTGAAGCCGAGCAGCAGGTCCACGGCGACGGCGAAGAGCGCCCAGCAGAGGATGTCCACCGCCACCGCCGGGTAGAGCCCGTTGGGCAGCCAGAACGCCACCAGCAGGCCGACGGCGAGCAGCGCGTACCGGACCCAGCCGGGGGCCCGGGTCACGGCGACCAGCCCGGACCTCGGCGCCGGGCGACCGGCGTCGGTCTCGGTGTCGACGGTGCTCGTCATGCCGGTGCCTCCTCACGGCCGAACAGCCCGGCCGGGCGCCAGAGCAGCACGACGGCCATCACGATGAAGACGATCGTCTGCGACACGATCGGGAAGTCGGACAGGTACGCCTCGCCCCACGCCTGCACGAGGCCGATGCCGAAGCCGGCGGCGACGGAGCCGAAGATCGAGCCCAGCCCGCCGATCACCACCACCGCGAAGACCACGATGATCAGGTCGGCGCCCATCAGCGGGTTCACGGCCCGCATCGGCGCGGCCAGCACCCCGGCGAGCCCGGCGAGGCCGATGCCGAAGCCGAAGACCGGGGTGACCCAGCGTCCGACGTCGATGCCGAACGCCCGGGTCAGCTCGGGCCGCTCGGTCGACGCCCGGACCACCATGCCGATCCGGGTGCGGGTGAGCACCCACCAGACGCCGACGCAGACGGCGACCGCGAAGCCGAGGATGAAGACCCGGTAGGTGGGGAAGTCGAAAAGCCCGAAGTCGACCGACCCGCTGAGCGCGGACGGGGTCTCGTACGGGCTGGACTGCACGCCGTAGCGGAGCTTCACCAGGTCCTGGAGGATGAGCGTCAGGCCGAAGGTGAGCAGGAAGTTGTAGAGCGGGTCGAGCCGGGTGAGGCGGTGGATGAAGGCCCGCTCCAGTGCCATGCCCACCAGGGCCAGTCCCACCGGCATGATCACCAACGCCGCCCAGAACGGCACGCCCGCCTCGGTGAGCAGCACGTACGCGCCGAAGGCGCCCAGCATGTAGAACGCGCCGTGGGCGAAGTTGACCACCCGCAGCATGCCGAAGATGACCGCGAGCCCGAGGGCGAGCAGGGCGTAGAACGCCCCGCTCACCAGCCCGTTGAACGTGTTCTGCAGGAAGCCCGTCACAGCTTGCATTCCGAGGACGGGGCGGCGAACGCCTCGGCCGCCGGGATGGTCTTGAGCACCTTGACGTAGTCCCACGGCTCGGTGACCTCGGACTGCGGCTTCACCTGGGCCAGGTACGCGTCGTGCACGACCCGGTGGTCCTCGGCGCGGATCTTGCCGTTGCGCAGGAAGACGTCCTCGACGGTCTTGCCCTCCAGCGCGTCGACGATGGTGTCGGCGTCGTCGGTGCCGGCGGCCTGCGCGGCCTCCAGGTACTGGGTGGCGGCGGAGTAGTTGGCCGCGTGCGCGAAGGACGGTCGGGTGCCGGTCTCCTTCTGGAAGCGGTCGGCGAACTCCCGGTTCTTCGCGTCGAAGTTCCAGTACCAGGCGTCGGTGTACGTGGTGCCGGCGAGCGCGGCCGGGGTCAGCGAGTGGATGTCGGTGATGAACATCAGGCCGACCGCCAGCCCGACGCCCTTCTCCCGCAGCTTGAACTCGTTGTACTGCTTGACCACGTTGACCAGCTCGGCGCCGGCCTGCATGGTGCCGAGCACCTGCGGCTTCGGGTTGAGCGTCGGCGCCTTCAGCAGGAAGGTGGAGAAGTCGCCGGTGGTGTTCGGGAACGGCGCCCCGTCCTTGCCGACGACCTGCCCGCCGGCGGCGGTGATGGCGGTGGAGAAGCTCTTCTCCATGTCCTGGCCGAAGGCGTAGTTCGGGTAGAGGATGTACCAGTTCTTGCCGACCTGCTCGGTGGTGACCTTGCCCGTTCCGTTGGCCAGCATGTACGTGTCGTACGCGTAGTGGAACGTGTACCTGTTGCAGCTCTTGCCGGTCAGATCGGTGGTCGCGGCGCCGATGTTGAAGTAGAGCTTCTTCTTCTCCTTCGCCACGTCGGCCACCCGCAGCGCCGCCGACGAGGTGGGCACGTCGAGGATCAGGTCGACGCCCTGGCGGTCGTACATCTCCTGGGCCTTGGTGTTGGCGATGTCGGGCTTGTTCTGGTGGTCGGCGGTCTCCACGGTGATGTCCTTCGTCACCGCCTTGTCGCCGTGCTTCGCCTTGAAGTCGGCGATGGCCATCTCGACGGCCTTGACCGAGTTCTTGCCGGACAGCTCGGAGTACGCACCGGACTGGTCGTTCAGCACGCCCAGCACGATCTTGCCGCCGGTCAGCTTCTGGTCCCCGCCCGACTGCGGACCACCGCCGCCGCAGCCCGCGACCAGCACCATCGCCGCCGCCGAAGCGGCGGCCACACCCACCGTCCTACGCATGCCCATCCCTCCACCCCGCGCGCCGCGCGGGTCGTCGAACCGGAATTCAGATGCCGAGGTACGACAGCAGCTCCCGCTCCCGGGAGCGCACCTCGGAGTTGTCCATCGCCTCCACGACGCGTCCCTCGGCCAGCAGGTAGTGCCGGTCGGCGACGCCGGTGGCGAAGTGCAGGTTCTGTTCGACCAGCAGCACGGTCACCCCGTGCCGCTTGGCCTCGCGCAGGAGGTCGCCGACCTGCTGCACGAGCAGCGGCGAGAGCCCCTCGGTCGGTTCGTCGCAGAGCAGCAGCCGGGCGCCCATCCGCAGCACCCGGGCCAGCGCGAGCATCTGCTGCTCGCCGCCGGAGAGCATGGTGGCGGCCGAGTCCCGCCGCTGGTGCAGGGCGGGGAACGCCTCGTACACGCGCTCCAGCGACCACGGGTCGGGCCCGACGGTCGGCGGCAGGGTGAGGTTCTCCGTCACGCTCAGCGTGGCGTAGCTGCCCCGGTCGTCGGGGACCCAGCCGAGCCCCAACCGCGCCCGCCGGTACGCGGCCAGCTTTCCGACGTCCCGCCCGTCCAGCTCGATCCTGCCGCGCTGGCCGGTGTGCAGGCCCATCACGCAGCGCAGCAGGGTGGACTTGCCGGCGCCGTTGCGCCCGACGAGGGTGACCACCTCGCCGGCGGCGACGTCCAGGCTGACCTCCCGCAGCACCTGCGCCTCGCCGTACCAGGCGGACAGGTTCTCAATGCGCAGCATCAGCGGCTCCCAGGTAGGCGGTGATCACGCGCTCGTCGGCGCGCACCTGCTCGTACGGGCCCTCGACGAGGACCTTGCCGGCCTGCAGGACGGTGACGGTGTCGGCGAGCCGCCCGACGACGCTCATGTTGTGCTCGACCAGCACCACCGTCCGGCCCCGCCGGACCCGCGCGACCAGCTCGACGGTGCGGTCGACGTCCTCCAGGCCCATCCCGGCGGTCGGCTCGTCGAGCAGCAGCACCTTCGGGTCCAGGGCGAGGGCGATGGCCAGCTCCAGCGCCCGCTTGCGCCCGTACGCCAGCGCCTCGGCGGGGGCCTCGGACAGCTCAGCCAGCCCGACCATGTCGAGCAGTTCGCCGGCCCGGTCGGTGTAGCGGCGCATCAGCTTCGCCGAGCGCCAGAACCGCCAGCCCAGTCCGCTCGGGCTCTGCAACGCCAACTCGACGTGCTCCCGCGCGGAGAGCTGTGGGAAGAGGCTGGTGATCTGGAACGACCGGGCCACGCCGAGCCGGGCGACCCGCTCGGGGGGCAGCCCGGTCACGTCGCGGCCGTCAAGCTCGATGCGCCCACCGCTGGGCCGCAGGAATCCGGTGAGCAGGTTGAACAGGGTGGTCTTCCCGGCGCCGTTGGGGCCGACGAGCGCGTGGACGCTGTCCGCCGCGATGTCGAGGTCGACCCCGTCGACCGCCCGGAAACCCCGGAAGTCACGGGTCAGCCCGCGGGCCGACAGGAGCGCTTGCCCGGCCATCGCCTACTCCTTCGTAGGTCCGGCGACGGCCTGATCGGTGACCGGGGTCACATGGCCGTCGTGTGCTGGAAACCTACGGCGACGCCGGGATGTCGAACTATGTCGATGGCAGCCACATTCCGGGACGCCGGACCGTGCGGGAACTCCACCCCGCCGCCCGGCGACCCCGCCCGCCGGCATCGACAATGGTGACTGCCGGGTCGTTCCGTACCACGCCCATGTGGGCGCGCCACGCCGCGCCCCACCTGCGCTCCGCCTTGACGGATGCCCCTAGGGTGATGGCCCCCTGCCCCGAAAGGTGCCGAGCGAATGCCCTTCGGCTTCACTGTTGCGATCATCTTCGCCGTCGGCCTGGCGATCTCCGGCCTGCTCGCCCTCGCCGCTCCGAACAGGTCGGCCAAGCGGACCGCCACCCTGGCGGCGCTCGCCTGCCTCGTCGGGACGGTCGTGTTCACCGTCGGCTCCAGCGCCCACTCCGTGCCGATCCGCTCGGTCGGCATCGTCACCAGCTTCGGCAAGCCGACGGGCAAGGTCACCGGCTCCGGCCTGAAGTGGGTCGCCCCCTGGCAGAAGGTGGGCGAGTGGGACGCGGGCCGGCAGAAGTACGACCACATCGGCGGCGACCACTGCGTCCGGGTCCGCACCGGCACGCTCGCCGACGCCTGCGTCGAGGTGCTCGTCGAGTGGCAGGTCAAGCCGGAGAACGCGCCGAAGCAGTTCATGGACTACAAGGGCGACTTCGACAGCTTCCGGGGTCAGCGGGTGGGCGTGCAGCTCGACAGCGCCGTCAACGACGCCTTCGCCACGTACAACCCGCTGGAGAAGATCGACTCGAACACCGGCAGCCTGAACGTGGACCTGAAGCCCTTCGCCGAGAGCATCAAGACCAGCGCGGAGTCGCGGCTCGCCAGCGACGTCGACATCCTGTCGGTCACGATCACCCGGGTCAACCACGACGACAAGACCGAAGGCAACATCAAGGCATTCCAGGACAAGCTCGCCCAGACCCGCAACCTGGAGCAGGACCGCAAGAACGCCGCCATCCAGAAGCAGATCACCGAGACCAACGCGAAGGTCGACAAGGTGTCGCGGTGCCTGGAGATCGCCGAACGCAACGGCAGCAACCCCGGCCTCTGCATCAACCCCGGGATCATCACCGGCGCCAAGTGACGGCCGGCCGGCGTCGACCCCGCCCCCGGCCGCGCCTCGGCGTCAGCCGGTGAGCGCGTCCAGGGCGAGGTCGACGTCGTCCTCGGTGGAGTAGATGTGGAAGGACGCCCGCACCCGGCCGGCCCGGACCGCCGCCCGGACGCCGGCCCGCTCCAGCCGCTCCGCCGCGCCGGGCACCTCCACCGCGACGATCGCGCTCTCCCCCGGCGGCCGGCCCAGCCCGGCGAGGAACCGGTTGGCCAGGGCGACGTCGTGCGCCTGCACGGCCGGCACGCCGATCTCGGCAACCAGTTCCAGTGCGGGTGCGGTGCCGACCCAGCTGAACCAGGCCGGCGAGATGTCGAAGCGGCGGGCGTCGGCGGCCAGGCGCAGCGGCAGGCCGTAGTAGGAGGCGTGCGGGTCGTCCCCCGCGTACCAGCCGGCGGCGTCGGGGCGCAGCCGCTCCCGCAGCGCGGGCGCCAGGTAGGCGAACGCGGAGCCGCGCGGGGCCATCAGCCACTTGTACGCCCCGACCGCCACCACGTCGGCGAGGCTCCCGTCGAAGGGCAGCCAGCCGCACGCCTGGGTGGCGTCGACCGCGACGAGCGCGCCGTGCGCCCGGGCCGCCGCGACCACCTCGGCGTACGGGGCGACCGCGCCGTCGGCCGACTGCACCAGACTGAACGCGACCAGGTCGGTGTCGGCGTCGATCGCGTCGACGAGCCCGGCCAGCGGCACGGTGCGCACCCGCACGCCCCGCTCGACCTGCACCAGCCACGGGAAGAGGTTGGAGGTGAACTCGACCTCCGGCACCACGACGGTCGCGCCGGCGGGCAGGGCGGCGGCGACCGGGGCCAGCAACTGCGAGACCGTGCTGCCGACCGCGACGTCGGCGACCGGCACCCCGACCAGACCGGCGAAGGCGGTTCGCGACCGCTCGGTGGCCCGGCCCCAGCCCTCCCACGACGTGCGCCCGGCCCGCCAGTCGGCCAACGCCTCCTGCACCGCGTCCCACGTCGGCTCGGGCGGGAGCCCGTAGCTGGCGGTGTTCAGCCAACCCGGCTGCGGCTGCCACAACTTCTGCGCCTGTGTGATGTCCACCCCGCCGACGCTAGCCACCCGCGCCGGATACCGGGATGGCCAATCCCGCGCTCGCGGCCCCGGGTGGGGCGCTCAGGCCGCCGCCCGCAGGGCGTGCAGACCTCGTCGCACCTCGTCGAGTCCCCGGTCGAGATCCCAGGAGGCGATCTCGTGCAGCGGATGGCGCTCGCCGAGCAGTCGGACCACCTCCAGGCCGACCAGGTAGCCGCAGCGGCGCGGCAGGTCGCCCCGGTGGGCGCTGTCGCGCATGAGGAACCAGGCGGCGTACCGGTCGAGGTCGGTGGCGTCCACGTCGGCGGCGATCCGGTCCAGGATCTCCGGCCAGCGGCGCCGGCAGTCGGCGAGCCACCGCCGGTGCGTGGCACCCATCCAGAGGTACTCGTCGTCCGGTCGTCGCGGGTCCAGCTCGGCCGTCACCCGGGTGGCCAGCCCTTCCACGAGTAGCGCGTTGGCGACCCCGTGCTCCGGCCAGTCCCGGATGTGGGCCAGCCGGTCGTGCACCACGTGCGCCACCTCGTGCTGGACCAGCAGCCCGTCGTGCTCCGGCTCGCCGAGCCGCTCCGTACGCCGAGAAGTCCGGCACCAGGTCGCGGACCCGCAGCGGGCTCGCGGCGGCCTCCCCGGCGGGCACGGTCATGCCCGCGATCATGCCGCATCCGCCGCAGGCCTGCCCGGCTGCCGAGCCAGGCCCGGCGGCGTCAGCTGACGTTGGCGGGGCCGAGGACGCTCTTCAGGTCGCCCATCAGCGCGGTGGTGGCCGCCACCCGGAACGGCCCCAGCCGCAGGGTGGTGGTCCGGCCGCCGTTGAGCAGCTTGACGTGCACCTCGGTGTCGCCCGGATGCAGGACCAGGGTCTCCTTGAGTCGCTCCACCAGCGGCGGGGTGCACCGGTGCACCGGGATGGTCAGGGTGACCGGCTTGTTCGCCGGGTTGCTGCTGACGTCCGGCATGGACATGTCCATCGCCATGATCCGGGGGGTGTCGTCGCGCCGGTCCACCCGGCCCTTGACCACCACGATGGCGTCCTCGGCGATGTACTGCCCGATCACCTCGTAGGTGTTGGGGAAGAAGAGGGTCTCCACGCCGCCGGCGAGGTCCTCCAGGGTGGCCGACGCCCAGGCCCGGCCCTGCTTGGTGACCCGCCGCTGCACCCCGGAGAGGATGCCGGCGAGGGTGACCACGGCCCCGTCCGGGACGGTGCCCTCCTCCGACAGGGAGGCGATGGTGCAGTCGGCCGCCGCGCCGAGCACGTGCTCCAGGCCGAAGAGCGGGTGGTCGGAGACGTAGAGGCCGAGCATCTCGCGTTCGAAGGCGAGCTTGTCGCGCTTGTCCCACTCCCCGTCGCCGATCACGGGCATCACCGTGGTGCTGTTGGTCTCCGCGTCGCCGAAGCCGGCGCCGAAGAGGTCGTACTGGCCGACGGCCTCCTTGCGCTTGACGTCGGCGTACGCGTCGATCGCCTCGGCGTGCACCGTGAGCAGCGCCTTGCGGGAGTGCCCGAGCGAGTCGAACGCCCCGGCCTTGATCAGCGATTCGATGGTCTTCTTGTTGCAGACCACGGCGTCGACCTTCGACAGGAAGTCGTAGAAGTCGGCGTACTCGCCCTTCTCGTCCCGGCAGCGCATGATCGCGGCGACGACGTTGGCGCCGACGTTGCGCACCGCGCCGAGGCCGAAGCGGATCTCCTTGCCGACCGGGGTGAAGGGCCCCGCGGAGGTGTTCACGTCCGGCGGCAGCACCTGGATGCGCATCCGGCGGCACTCCGACAGGTAGAGCGCCATCTTGTCCTTGTCGTCGCCGACGGAGGTGAGCAGCGCCGCCATGTACTCGGCCGGGTAGTGCGCCTTCAGGTACGCGGTCCAGTACGACACCAGCCCGTACGCCGCCGAGTGCGCCTTGTTGAAGGCGTAGCCGGCGAACGGGACCAGCACGTCCCAGACCTTCTGGATCGCCTCGTCGGAGTAGCCGCGCTCCCGGCACCCGTCGCGGAAGGGGATGAACTCCTTGTCGAGGATCTCCTTCTTCTTCTTGCCCATCGCCCGGCGCAGCAGGTCGGCCTGGCCGAGGGTGTAGCCGGCGAGGATCTGCGCGGCGCGCTGCACCTGCTCCTGGTAGACGATCAGGCCGTAGGTGGGCGCGAGGATCTCCCGCAGCGGCTCCTCCAGCTCCGGGTGGATCGGGGTGATCTCCTGGAGGCCGTTCTTGCGCAGCGCGTAGTTGGTGTGCGAGTCCACGCCCATCGGACCGGGGCGGTACAGCGCGAGGACGGCGGAGATGTCCTCGAAGTTGTCCGGCTTCATCATCCGCAGCAGGGAGCGCATCGGCCCACCGTCGAGCTGGAACACGCCCAGGGTGTCACCCCGGGCCAGCAGCTCGTACGCGGGCTTGTCGTCCAGCGGCAACGCCAGCAGGTCCAGCTCCTTGCCGTGGTTGAGCTGGATGTTCTTCACCGCGTCGTCGATGATCGTCAGGTTGCGCAGGCCGAGGAAGTCCATCTTCAACAGCCCGAGCGACTCGCACGTCGGGTAGTCGAACTGGGTGATGATGACCCCGTCGGAGTCCCGGCGCATCAGCGGGATGTGGTCGATGATCGGCTCGGCGGACATGATGACGCCGGCGGCGTGCACGCCGGTCTGCCGGATCAGCCCCTCGATGCCCCGGGCGGTGTCGATGACCTTCTTGACGTCCGACTCGGCCTCGTACATGCCCCGGAGCTCGCCCGCCTCGGCGTAGCGGGGGTGCTTGGGGTCGAAGATCCCCTCCAGGGGGATGTCCTTGCCCATCACGGCCGGCGGCATCGCCTTGGTGATCCGGTCGCCGACCGCGTACGGGTAGCCGAGCACCCGGGCCGAGTCCTTGATCGCGGCCTTCGCCTTGATGGTGCCGAAGGTGGCGATCTGGGCGACCTTGTCCTCGCCCCACTTGTCGGTGACGTACTTGATGACCTCGCCGCGCCGACGCTCGTCGAAGTCGATGTCGACATCCGGCATCGAGACGCGCTCGGGGTTGAGGAAGCGCTCGAAGATCAGCCCGTGCTGGATCGGGTCGAGGTCGGTGATACCCAGCGCGTACGCCACGAGCGAGCCGGCGGCCGAACCACGGCCGGGGCCCACCGCGATGCCCTGGTTCTTGGCCCACTGGATGAAGTCGGCGACCACGAGGAAGTACGACGGGAAGCCCATCTGGGTGATGACGCCCAGCTCGTACTCGGCCTGCCGGACGTGCCCCTCGGGGATGCCGCCGGGGTAGCGCCGGGCCAGCCCGGCGAAGGTCTCCTTGCGGAACCAGGACTCCTCGGTCTCCCCCTCCGGGACGGGGAAGCGGGGCATCAGGTTGTGGAACTCGAACATCCCGGTGGGGTCGACCTTCTCGGCCACCAGCAGGGTGTTGCGGCAGCCCTCCAGCCAGAGGTCGGAGTTGTCGACGGCGCGCATCTCGTCGGCGGACTTGATGTAGTAGCCGCTGCCGTCGAACCGGAACCGGTTGGGGTCGGCGACGTTCGCCGCCGTCTGCACGCAGAGCAGCACGTCGTGCGCCTCGGCCTGGGACTCGTGCGTGTAGTGCGAGTCGTTGGTGACGACCGGCGGGATGTCCAGCTTGCGGGAGATGTCGTGCAGCTCCTGCCGGACCCGGCGCTCGATGCTGATGCCGTGGTCCATGACCTCCAGGAAGTAGTTCTCCTTGCCGAAGATCTCCTGGTAGCGCGCCGCGGCCTTGAGCGCCTCGTCGTACTGGCCCAGGCGCAGCCGGGTCTGCACCTCGCCCGAGGGGCAGCCGGTGGTGGCCATCAACCCGTCGGAGTTCGCGGCGAGCAGCTCCGCGTCCATCCGCGGCCACTTGACGAAGAACCCCTCGGTGTACGACCGGCTGGTGAGCTTGAAGAGGTTGTGCAGGCCGGTCTTGTTCTTCGCCCAGATGGTCATGTGGGTGTAGCCGCCGCTGCCGGAGACGTCGTCGCTCTTCTGCTCCGGCCGGCCCCAGCGCACCCGCTGCTTGTGGAACCGCGACTCGGGCGCCACGTACGCCTCGATGCCGAGGATCGGGGTGACGCCGGCGGCCATCGCCTGCTTGTAGAAGTCGTTCGCGCCGTGCATGTTGCCGTGGTCGGTCATCGCCACCGCCGGCATGCCCTGCCGCTTGACCTCGGCGAAGAGGTCCTTCAGCCGGGCCGCCCCGTCGAGCATCGAGTACTCCGTGTGCACGTGCAGATGCGCGAACGAATCGCCCATGCGTGGCGCCCCCCGGGTCGGATCATGGGATGGTCGAGCTCGGACGGCCTACCCTATCGCCGCCGCGAAACGCGGCTCCAGACGCCGCGCGGACAGGGTCGGGCCGGGTGGCGGGGATCTCTCCGACCGCCCCGCCGCACGCCGGCCGCCGGCACTCGCCGGGGTCCCACGACGGCTTCCGGCAGTCGGTTCCCGGACTCGGGGCGCCCCGTCCGGCGGCGGCGGCCGTAGCCTGGGCGGACGGTATCCGGCGAGCATTGGACGACCTGATGCCCCTCCTCCCGGACGGTGTCGAGGACCTGGTCGAGTCGGCGGCGCGCGGCGATCCCGCGGCGCTCGACGCGCTGCTGGTCGCGGTCCGCCCCGAGGTGCTGCGTCTCTGCGCCCGCCTGCTGCCCCACCGCGAGGACGCCGAGGAGGCGTGCCAGGACGCGCTGCTCGCGCTGGCCCGGGGCATCGGCCGGTTCGAGCGCCGGTCGTCGTTCCACACCTGGCTGTACCGGCTGACGGCCAACCGGGCCCGCTCCACGTACCGGGTGCTGCGGCGGCGCTGGCTGGTGGAGGCCGGCGGCGTGCCGCTGCCGGAACCGGTGGACCCGCGCCGGACGAGCGTGGTCGCCGGCACCCGGCTGGACCTGCTCGACGCGCTCGACGCGCTGCGCCCCGAACTCGCCGAGGCGGTGACCCTGCGCGACGTCCTCGGGCTCGGCTACCGGGAGATCGCCGGCCTGCTCGGCCTGCCCGAGGGCACCGTCAAGTCGCGGATCCACGAGGCCCGCCGGCAGCTGCGGCACCGGCTGTCCGGGGAGCCCGCCGCCGGCGAGGGGCGGCGGTGACCGCGCCGGGCCGCCGGCGGATAGCGGCGGTGACCGCGCCGGGCCACCGGCGGAGGGCGGCGGTGGCCGGGGCGGGCGAGCCGGCGGAGGGCGCCGGCGGGGGCGACGTCCGCCGGGGCACGTCGCGCGGCTCCGGCGGCTCACGGTTCGCCGCGCCGCGGCTCACCAGGATCGCGGTGGTCGCCATGATCGTGGCCGTGCCGGTCGCGGGGTGCGGCGGCGGGGACACGCCCGTCTCGCCGCTGCCGGTGCAGGCGCCGGCCTCCCGCTCCCCCGGCCCGGCCTCGCCCTCCCCGTCGGCCCTGCCGTCGTCGGCCCTTCCGCCGTCGCCGAGCACGCCGGATCGTCCGCCGGGCCCGCCGGCCGTCGTCCCCCCGGCCCGGCGGCCCCCGCCGGCTGCGCCCCCGACGACCGCCGCCGGGCGTACGCCGGGCGCGACGCGGTCGCCGAGCGGGCCGCCCGGCACCTGCTTCGGGGCGGTGCGTCACGACGTGGTGCTGGCCGAGACCGAACTGGCGCTGCTCCCCTCGCTCTGCTTCGCCACCGGCGGCGTGCTGCGGATCATCGGCATCGGGCCGGGCGAGGTGACCGTGGACCGGGAGGACCTGGTCTCCCGCAGCTACGAGGCCGGGGTGGTCGACATCCGGTTCGTCCGCCCCGGCACCGTGGACGTGCTGATCCCGCAGGGCGGCACCACGCACACGGTCACCGTGGTGGTGCGGTGACCGGCGGGCTCACCGCACCCGCACGCCGGCCAGCAGGGTGTCGACGAAGTCGGCCCGGCTGCCGGCCGGGGGCGTCACCTGGACGTAGATCAGGGCGGCGCGGCCGGGTGCGAGCCCGGCGGCCTCGACGATCTCGGGCCGCCCCTCGTCGCAGGTGAACCGGGCCACCACCCAGTCGACGCCGGCTTGGCGGGTGCGGCGCACCGGCGCGGCGGCGCACGCCGCGTGCGGGCGCTCGGCGACGAATCCCGCCGGGGTGGTCCGGGCGGCGAGGCCGGCCGACAGTCCGACGAAGGCACCCGGCACGGTCGGGTCGGCCGCCCACCGGTGCGGGTCGGGCGACACCACCAGGGCCGGTTCGAGCCGGCCGTCGTCGCCGTACCGGCCGGCCCAGCCCGTGCCGGCGGCCCGCCAGCCGGGCGGCAGCCGCACCGCCATCGGCCCGCTCGTCCAGCTCGCGGTGTCCCGCCCGCCCGTCGCGCCGTCCCCGGCCGTGGACCCGGCCCCGGCGAGGGCCAGCACGCCCAGTGCCAGCACGCCGAGCCGCCGGGCGACCGGCCGAGCCCGTGCGCGCACCCGCCGGGGCGGCGCTTTGACCGGGCCGGCGGGCGGGCCGGGCGCGGTGACCGCGTGGCGCAGGGCGGCACGGAAGGCGGCGGCGTCCGGGTACCGGTCGGCGGGTCGGTGCGCGGTGGCCCGACGCAGGACCGCGGCCACCCCGGCCGGAACGCCCCGGCGCGTCCCGGTCGCCGCGTCGACGTCAGCGTCGCGATCGGCAGCAACGGCGTCGGCGACCGGGCCGAGCAGCCGCAGGCCGAGCCGGCCCAGGCCGTACACGTCGGCGCGGGTGTCGACGACGGCGAGCGGGTCGTCCTGCTCCGGGGCCATGTAGCCGGGGGTGCCGGCCCGGGCGGTGAGACCGGAGGCGGCGGCGAGGGCCTTGGCCAGCCCGAGATCGGCGATCAGCACCCGCTCGCCGTCCGGGCCGGAGCGGAACAGGACGTTGCCCGGGGTCAGGTCGCGGTGCACCACGCCGTGGCGGTGCAGGACGGCGACCCCGGCGGCGATCTCGGTCAGCAGGGCCAGGGCGGCGGTCGGCGGCATCGGGCCGGCCGCCAGCCGGTCGTGCAGGCTGCCGCCGTCGGCCCAGTCCATGACCGAGTACGGCCGGCCGTCGGCCAGTTCGCCGGCGGCGTGGACGCGGATCAGCCGCACGTCGTCGAGCCGGCGCAGCAGGCGGGCCTCGTCGAGGAACCGCTCCCGTACCCGCAGGTCGTGGTGCCAGTTCTCGGCCAGCACCTTGATCGCCACCCGGGAGTCGAGCACCGGGTCGTGGCCGAGCCAGACCGTCGCGAACGACCCCGTGCCCAGCAGCCGCTCGATCCGGTAGGGCCCGATCCGCTCCGGACTGGTCACCGCACCACCCCCGACACCGGCACCGCCGGCCGCCGTTCCGCCTCGACAGTAGACGGCTCGTCGGTGCGGCGGCAGCCCTCGGCGGCGCGCCCGGGCCGGCCCGCAGCGCGTCGGTCGGGAACCCGACGAACCGATCCGGTCGGCGGGGAGACCAAGAGGACAAGGACATCCGCACCACCGAGGAGGAGATCCCCGTGCACCGTCTCTCGTACACCCTCGTCACCGCCCTGCTGACCACGGCCGGGCTCGTGCCGATCGCCCTGGCGGCCCCGGCCGCCGCCGCGCCCCGGCCGGCCGTCGCCGCCGGGCACCCGACCGACCACCCCCACGCCGAACCCGGCCTCGCCATCACCGGGCGGGACGAGGTCGAGGTCATCAGCGTCCGGGGCGCCGGGCCGTTCCGGATCGGGGCCGACCTGGCACGCCTGTCGGCGGCCGGCCTCATCGACTGGGTGGCTCCCGACTGCGACGGCACGGTCCACACCGGCGTCACCGGGGCCTGGGCGGGGAAGATCCTGCTGACCTTCCTCGACGGGCGGCTGGTGGGGGTGGGCACCGCCACCGCGCCGCCGCGCACCCCCGCCGGCGCGTCGGTGGGCATGTCCTTCGCCGCCCTGGAGGAGATCTACGGCCCGCGGGGCTCGATGATCCGCAACGACGCGGGCGACGCCTCGGCGTACCTGGTGCGCGTCGGTTCCCGGGTGGAGCTGTTCACCGGTCACCCGATCCGGCCGGGGGTCGGCTACCTCCAGGTCGGCCCGGCGTCCGTCGTCGAGCGCGGCTTCCGGGAGGGCCGGTCCTGCTGAGCGACCGACGCACGCGGCGGCGGACCCTCGGTGGGGTCCGCCGCCGTCCGTTTCGCCCGAACACACTGATGTTGGCGGGCGCAATGATGTATCGCTGGACGATAGTGTGTGCCACACAGTATGGTGTGACACATGGTGAGCGATGAGATCCTGCGAACGCACCTCCAGGAGTTGCGTCGGGGCACCGTGGTGGTGGCGAGCCTCGTCGCGCTGCGCCGTCCCGACTACGGCTACGCGTTGCTGCAACGCCTCTCCGACCACGGCTTTCCGGTCGACGCCAACACGCTCTACCCGCTGCTGCGGCGGCTGGAGGAACAGGGGCTGCTGACCAGCGAGTGGAACACCGAGGAGAGCCGGCCACGCAAGTTCTACCGGACCAGCGAGGAGGGCGAGTCGGTGCTGGGCCGGCTCCTCACCGACCTCGCCACAGTGCAGACCTCCCTGACCGGGCTGATCGAAGGAGCCGACCGATGAACACCCTGACCGACCGATACCTCGCCGCGACCCTGCGCTCGGTGCCGGTCGCGCGCCGCCAGGAGATCGCCACCGAGCTGCGCGCCTCGATCGAGGACATGGTCGAGGGCCGCACGGCCGGCGGGCAGGACGCCGCCGCCGCCGAGCGGGAGGTGCTCACGGAGCTGGGCGACCCGGACAAGCTCGCCGCCCGCTACGCCGACCGCCGGTTGCAGCTGATCGGCCCGGCCTACTACCTGGCCTGGTCACGGCTGATGAAGCTGCTGCTCAGCTTCATCCCGGCGATGGCCGGCGTGCTGGTCGGCCTGCTGAAGGTCGCCGACGGCGGCGACGCGGGTGAGGGGATCGGCGCCGGCATCTCCGCCGCCATCCAGGTGGCGGTCCAGATCGCCTTCTGGGTGACCGTGGTCTTCGCGGTGCTGGAGCGCACCAAGACCCCCCTGCACCTGCCCGAGTGGAACGTCGACCAGCTCCCGGAGGACACGACCGGCCGGCAGATCACCCTGACCGACATCGCCGCCTCGGTCACCTTCCTGGCACTGATCATCATCTACCTCCCGATGCAGCACTTCCGCTCGTTCGTTCCCACCGACGGTGAGAACCTGCCGATCCTCGACCCGGCGCTGTGGAGCTTCTGGCTGCCGTTCCTGATCGCGGTGCTGGTCGCCACCATCGGCCTGGAGATCGCCAAGTACCGGGCCGGGCGCTGGACCTGGCCGCTGGTCGCGGTGAACGCGGTGCTCGACCTGGCGTTCGCGGTGCCGGTGGTCTGGCTGATGTCGACCGACCGGCTGCTCAACCCCGAGTTCGTGGCCCGCTTCGAGTGGCTCGGCGAGGGCGACAACCTGAACCTGGTCGCGACCGCCGTGATCGCCGGCACGGTGCTGGTGACGCTCTGGGACATCCTCGACAGCGCCGTCAAGACGTACCGCAACCGCACCTGATCCCACCACGACCACGGCCCGGCGCGCCCCCGCGTGCCGGGCCGTGGCGCGTGCCGACGCCGGCCACCAGCCGGGGCGCGGCGCACCGGCGGTCGCCCCGGCGAGGAAGCCGGCCGGGTGCCGGACCGGCGGCGGCCGGCGGGATGAGATCCTGACCTGGATGAACAGCGACACCGACGAGGGCTGGCGGCGCCCGGGGCCCACCCCGGAGCAGCGCCGGCTGGACGTCTACACCGGGTTGGCCGCCACCGTTCTGGCGCTGTTCAGCCTGACCCTGACCCGCAGCGCCGGCGCGTTCCTGCTCGGCCCGCCGCCGTCCGGCCCGGAGCAGATCTTCTGGACCGTCGCGGTGACCCTGCCGCTGATCTGGCGACGCCGGTTCCCCGCCGCCGTCACGCTGGTGGTCTCGGTCGCGTTCATCGCCGCGCAGGCCCGCTCCGCCCCGGAGACGCAGCTCGCCTCGTGGGCGCTGTTCGCCGCCCTCTACACGCTGGGCGCGTGGGGCCGGGACCGGCGGCTGTCCCGACGGCTGCGGATCGGCGTCATCGCCACCATGTTCCTGTGGCTCGGGATCTACTACGCGACCACCTACACCAACATCCCCGCCGACGCGTTCGCCCGCGCGGTCGGGCCCGTGCCCCCGTTGCTCGCGGCGATGGTGAACGGGGTGCTGGTCAACGGCCTCTACTTCGGGTTCGCGTACTTCTTCGGGGAGACCGCGTGGCTGGCCGCCCGGCGTCAGCACGAGGTGCAGGCGCGGGCCGAGGAGCTGCGCCGTTCGCAGGCCGAGATCCGCGAGCACGCGGTGGTGGGCGAGCGGGTCCGCATCGCCCGCGAGCTGCACGACGTGGTCGCCCACCACGTGTCGGTGATGGGGGTGCAGGCGGCCGCCGCCCGCCGGGTGTTCGACAAGGACCCGGTCAAGGCCCGCACGGCGCTGAGCGCGATCGAGGAGACCGCCCGCACGGCCGTCGACGAGCTGCGCCGGATGCTCGGCCTGCTCCGCGCCCGCGACGGCGGCCCGGACCGCCCCGACCAGCCGGGGCCCGCCGGGATAGACCGGATCACGGCCGTGGTCGAGCGCGCCCGCGAGGCCGGGCTGCGGGCCACCATGGGGGTGTACGGGGACCCGACGCCGCTGCCGGAGTCGGTCTCGCAGGCCGCGTACCGGGTGGCCCAGGAGGCCGTGACGAACGCGCTCAAGCACGCCGAGGGCGCGACCGCGCTCGACGTGCGGATCCGCTACCTGGCACACGAGGTGGAGGTCGACGTGACCGATGACGGACGGGCCACCCGCCCGCCGAACGCCGACGGGCTCGGCCTGGTCGGGATGCGCGAGCGGGTCGCCACCCACGGCGGCGCGCTGGAGGTCGGCCCGCGCGCCGGCGGCGGCTGGCGGGTACGGGCCCGGTTCCCGCTGCCGCTGCCGGTGGGGCGGCCCGCGTGAGCGCCGGGGACGAGGTGCCCGGGACCGACCGTCCGGTCCGGGTGCTGCTCGCCGACGACCAGCACCTGGTCCGCACCGGCTTCCGGGTCATCCTGGAGGTGGAGGACGACATCGAGGTCGTCGGGGAGGCCGCCGACGGGGAGCGCGCCGCCAGCATGACCCGGGCGCTGCGTCCGGACGTCGTGCTGATGGACGTGGAGATGCCCGGGGTCGACGGGCTGGAGGCCACCCGGCGGATCACCGCCGAGGAGGACGGGCCGGGCGGGCCGGCCGTACTGATCCTCACCACGTTCGACCGGGACGACTACCTGTTCGCCGCGCTGCGCGCCGGGGCCAGCGGCTTCCTGCTCAAGAACGGCACCCCGGAGGCCCTGATCGAGGCGATCCGGGTGCTCGCCCGGGGCGACGGTCTGCTCGCCCCGGAACTCACCCGGCGGGTGATCGCCACCTTCGCCCGCCCCGGCGAGCCCGTCACCCCGGGCGGCCCGAGGACGGCTCCCGAGGCGGCACTGCGGGATCTCACCCCCCGCGAGCGGGAGGTCCTGGTCCTGGTCGCCGGCGGCGCCAGCAACGCCGAGATCGCCGCCGAGCTGCACCTGGGCGAGGCGACGGTGAAGACGCACGTCAGCCGGGTGCTCGCCAAGCTGGGCCTGCGCGACCGGGTGCAGGCGGTGGTCTTCGCGTACGAGCACGGGGTCGTGCGCCCCGGCGGCTGACCCGGCTCCGCCACGAGGGGGACGTCCCGCTCGATCTCGGGACGGACGGCGGGCGGCGGCCGACGATCTAGCGTGGACGCCGTGACCAATGTGCTCCGCCTCGACGGCGTCGACCGCAGCTTCGGCGACCGGCGGGTGCTCCAGAACGTGTCCTTCGACGTGGCCGCCGGCCGGATGACCGGCTTCGTGGGCGGCAACGGCGCCGGCAAGACCACCACCATGCGGATCATCCTCGGGGTGCTCGCCCCGGACGCCGGCGAGATCACCTGGCAGGGAGCACCGCTGAGCCGGCAGGCCCGCCGGCGCTTCGGCTACATGCCGGAGGAACGCGGCCTCTACCCGAAGATGAGCGTCCGGGACCAGGTGGCCTACCTGGGTCGGCTGCACGGGATGAGCGCCGCCGCCGCGCGCCGCAACACGGACGCGCTGCTGGAGCGGGTCGGGCTCGCCGAGCGCGGCGACGACCTGCTGGAGACGCTGTCGCTGGGCAACCAGCAGCGCGCGCAGATCGCCGCCGCCCTGGTGCACGACCCCGAGGTGCTGGTGCTCGACGAGCCCTTCTCCGGGCTCGACCCGTTGGCCGTGGACACGGTCGTGGCGGTCCTGCGGGAGCGGGCCGCCGCGGGCGCGCCGGTGCTCTTCTCCAGCCACCAGCTGGACGTCGTCGAGCGGCTCTGCGACGACCTGGTGATCATCGGGGGCGGCCTGATCCGGGCCGCCGGCAGCCGGGAGGAGCTGCGCGCGACGTACACCGTGCCCCGGTACGAGCTGGTGGTGGAGACCGACGCCGGCTGGCTGCGGGACCAGCCGGGGGTGACCCTCGTCGACCTGGACGGCGCGCGCGCCGTGTTCGACCTCGCGCCCGGCACGGACGAGCAGCCGGTGCTGCACGCGGCGCTGGCGCGCGGCCCCGTCCGCGCGTTCCGCCCGGTCAGCCCCTCCCTCACCGAGATCTTCCGAGAGGTCGCCCAGTGAACACCATGCAGGCCACCCGGCTGGTCGCCGCCCGTGAGATCCGGGTCAAGCTGCGCGACCGCACCTTCCTGTTCAGCACGCTGTTCTTCCTGCTGATCGCCGCCGCCGCGACCATCCTGCCGCCGCTGCTCTCCGGCGGCCCGTCGAGCGTGGCGGTGACCGCGGCGGCGGCCGGCCCGCTGCGCGAGGCCGGGCTCCAGGTGCGTACGGTCGCCGACGACCGCGCCGCCGAGCAGGTCGTACGCGACGGCGACGTCGACGCTGCGGTGGTCTCCGGACCGGCGGTGCTCGCCATGGACGAGGCCCCCGACGACGTGGTGGCGGCGCTGAGCACGCAGCCCGCGGTCCGGCTGCTGGACCCCGACGCGGTGGACCCGGTGGTGGCCTTCCTGGTGCCGTTCGCCTTCGCGTTCATCTTCTTCGTCACCTCGCAGACCTTCGGCGTGCAGATCGCGCAGAGCATCGTCGAGGAGAAGCAGACGAGGATCGTGGAGATCCTGGTGGCCGCAGTGCCGGTACGGGCGTTGCTGGCCGGCAAGATGATCGCCGGCACGGTGCTGGCCCTCGGGCAGATCGCGCTGGTCGCCCTCGTCGCCCTGGTCGGGGTGCAGTTCGGCGACAGCGGCGGGCTGCTCTCGCTGCTGGCCCCGGCGATCGGTTGGTTCCTGCCGTTCTTCCTGCTCGGCTTCGTGCTGGTCGCGGCCATGTGGGCGGCGGCCGGCGCACTGGTGAACCGCCAGGAGGACATCGCGGGCGTGTCGACGCCGGTGCAGCTCGCGGTCATGCTGCCGTTCTTCGCGGTGATCTTCCTGAACGACAACGCGACGGCCATGCGGGTGCTGTCCTACCTGCCGTTCTCCGCGCCGACGGCGATGCCGTTGCGGCTGTTCACCGGGGACGCGGCCGGCTGGGAGCCGCTGGTGTCCCTGGCCCTGCTGCTGGTCGCGGCCGCCGGGTTCGTGGCCGCCGGGGCCCGGGTGTACGAGGGCTCGCTGCTGCGCACCAACGGCCGCACCTCGGTGCGGACGGCGTGGCGGTCGCGGGAGAAGACGCTGGGCTGAGCGCCGGCGCCGGCGGGCCACCGGCCCGCCGGCGCCGGCGTGGCACGTGCGGGTCGACGGCGGATGCCGCGTCGCCGCCGGTCGACGGCGGACGCCGCCGGCGCGACGCGTCAGGCGCCGGGCGACGCGCGGTCAGCGGGAGGGTGGGACCGTGTCCCAGCGGGACGGCGGGACGGTGTCCCAGCCGGACGGCAGGGCCGGCACCGGCCAGGCCGGGTCCGGGCGCCAGGCCGACCAGGCCTCGTCCCACCAGCGCTCCCCCGCGTCGAGCAGGGCGGCGATCCGGTCGCCCTCGGCCCGGATCGCGTCGGCCATCCCCGGGTAGCGCCCCTCGTCGAGGCGCTGGGCGAACAGCTCCACGTCCTTCCAGACGTAGCGGCCGTCGCCGGCACCCCACCAGAGGTCCAGCTCGTGGTCGAGGGTGTCCACCCCGATCGGCGTACGCCGCAACGGCTCCTGGAGGTTGAAGTACCAGCCGGCGAAGGCACGCTCCGGGCCGACCCAGAAGACGTCCACGGAGTGCGCCTCACCCGGGCGGTGCAGCATGAGCTTGCCGTGCCCGCTCCACGCCCGGTGCCCGGCGGCCTGCCACGGGTGCCGCCCGCACGGGAAGCCGCCGGCCTCGGGGAAGCCGAACTCCGCGCCCGGAGGCAGGTAGAGCACGAGCAGGTCGGGCGAGTCCTCGACGCAGATCGTCGGGCAGCCGAACCACACCTCGCCGCGCAGGATCTCGCGCCGGACCACGACGTCGCCCGGCGCGAACCGGCCACCGTCGCCCGCCCGACCACCGCTTCGCCCCGCCTCGCCCGGAAGATCCACTCCCGCAGCCTAGTCAGCGCGGGGCGGCACACCCCCGAGCACGAAGCCCGCGCGTCCGGCGAAATCGGTCGCATGTCGGACAGAACGCGCCGGTTCGGGGGCGACGCGCGGGCCACCGCCTCCCGCCGTCGGCCCCCGGTCGGTGCTGGGAGTCGACGGCGGTCGCGGCGGTGCCGGCCCGCGCACCGGGGACGTCGGGATCAGCCGACGGCCTCCATCACCTCGTCGCTGACGTCGAAGTTCGCGTAGACGTTCTGCACGTCGTCGCAGTCCTCCAGGACGTCGATCAGCTTGAAGATCTTGCGGGCGCCCTCCTCGTCGAGGGGGACGTTGACGCTCGGGATCAGCGACGACTCGGCCGACTCGTACTCGATGCCGGCGTCCTGAAGCGCGGTGCGGACGGCGATCAGGTCGGTCGGCTCGCAGACCACCTCGAACGCCTCACCCAGGTCGTTGACCTCCTCGGCGCCGGCGTCGAGGACCGCCATCATGACGTCGTCCTCGGTCGTCGCGCCCTTGGGGACGATCACCACGCCCTTGCGGGAGAACATGTACGACACCGAGCCCGCGTCGGCGAGCGAGCCGCCGTTACGGGTCAGCGCGGTGCGCACCTCGGTCGCCGCCCGGTTGCGGTTGTCGGTCAGGCACTCGATCAGCATCGCCACGCCGTTCGGGCCGTAGCCCTCGTACATGATGGTCTGCCAGTCGGCGCCGCCGGCCTCCAGGCCCGAGCCGCGCTTGACGGCGCGGTCGATGTTGTCGTTGGGGACCGAGTTCTTCTTCGCCTTCTGGATGGCGTCGTAGAGCGTCGGGTTGCCGGCCGGGTCACCGCCGCCGGTGCGCGCGGCGACCTCGACGTTCTTGATCAGCTTGGCGAACATCTTGCCGCGCTTGGCGTCGATGACCGCCTTCTTGTGCTTGGTCGTCGCCCACTTTGAGTGGCCGGACATCTGCTACCTCCGTTGCTACCCGCCGTCTGCATCGACCGACCGCGCACGCCCCGCCCCCGCCGGCGCACGCGGTGGTGCCGGTCAGCCCTGCGGGAAAGCCGTGACGGGCAGCTGGCCCCGCCGAATCTCGGCAATCCTACCGACGCCCGGCGGGTCGCTGTCACCGCGCCGCGCGCCGCCGTCCCGCCCCGCCCGCCCGCAACGGGACGGACGGGACGAAATCGCGGCTGCGGTCAGGACCCGAAGCCGTACGAGCCCAGCACCCTGAACCCGGAGGTGGACCGCTGTTCGCACCGGTCCTCCAGGCCGGGCCGGTAGCGGCGGAACGACTCCAGCTCTGGCAACGGGCCCGGCAGCTCGGGCGCCACGGCGATGTCCACGAAGCTCCGCTCGTCGTCCAGTTGGAGCGTCACGAACCGCAGCCCGGCCGGCTGGGTCCGGGCCACCTCCTCGTGGACGGCCCCGAGCAGGCGCAGGTGCTCCGACAGGTGCCCGGCCCGGACCCGGTAGCTGATGATGATCGTCTCCATGCTCACCCCATCCGCTCCGCGCCGGCGTCGGCCGCCACCGGGTCACCGGGGCGCGGCTCGCGCGCCTGGGCGACGATCTCCGTCAGCATCGCCGACAAGGCTTCCGCCCGCTCGGTCGCCGGCGCGATCCGCCCCGGTGCCGTCGGATCGCCCGGATCCGCCTCGGAGAAGTCGAAGTCGGTGAAGACGGTCAGCGAGACCGCCGTGGGCACGACCGTCGCCCGCACCTCGGTCAGGACCTGCCGTAGGTGCTCGCCGGCCAGAGTGCCGCCCCGCACGCCGTAGCTGAGTATTCCCGCCGGCTTGCCGTTCCACTCGGCGTGGAGGTAGTCGACGGCGTTCTTCAGCGCGGCCGGCACGGAGTGGTTGTACTCCGGCGTGACGAACACGAACGCGTCACAGGCCCCCACCAGCGCGGACCAGCGGCGGGTGTGCGGGTTGCGGTAGTCGCCGAACATCGCCGGCACCGGCTCGTCGAGCAGCGGCAACTGCTGCTCCGCCAGGTCCAGCACCGTCACGGTCGCCGCACCGGAGCGCACCGCGTCGTGCCCCGTCGCGACCTGCGTCGCCCACCCCGCGACCGCCGGGCAGCGCCGGCCGGGACGGGTGCTTCCCACGATCAGGCCGATCCGGACCGGCCCTGCTGTCTGTGCGTTCTCCATGCCGACGAGCCTGCGACCGGTCCGGCGGCGCGGGGAGACCGCCGCAAGGGTGGCCCCGACAGGGCCACCCTCTGTCGACGGAACACTGCCAGGATGGCCGGGTGATGGACGGGGAGTTGGGCGCGTTCCTGCGTAGCCGCCGGGAAGCCGTGCAGCCGGCCCAGGTCGGCCTCGCCGCAGGATCCCGGCGGCGCACGCCCGGGCTGCGTCGAGCCGAGCTGGCGACGCTCGCACAGGTCAGCGTCGAATACCTGACCCGCCTGGAACAGGGCCGCGACACCCATCCGTCGCCCGAGATCCTCGCCGCACTCGCCGACGCCCTGTTGCTGGACGACGCCGACCGCGAGCATCTGCGGCAGTTGGCGGCGGCGAACCACGGCCGGAGCCTGTGCCCGGGTGAGCGGCAGACGGTCTCCCGCACGGTTCGGCCGACCGTCGGCGCGGTGCTCGACGCGCTGCGGGACTCCCCCGCATACGTGCTGAACCGGCTCGGCGACCTGCTGGCCTGGAACGATCCGTACGACCGGCTGGCCCGCCCGCTGGGCCTGTTCGACGGCGACCGCCCCAACCTGGTGTGGTTCGTGCTGGCCGACGAGCGCGCCCGCGACCACTTCCCCGACTGGGCAAAGCTGGCCGACCAACAGGTCGCCGAGCTGCACCGGCTGCGCCAGGGTGACCCGGCCGTCGACGACTTCGCCGAACGGCTCGCCCGTACGGTCGGCGCGCCCTTCACCGGGCGGTGGCAGCGGCGACCGGTGGCCGCGCCGGTCACCGGTGTGCGAGGGCTGCGGCACCCGGAGGTGGGGCTGCTGCGCCTGACCTACGAAACGCTGGAGTTCGCCGACAGCGACCACCAGCGTCTCGTCGTCCACCTTCCCGCCGACGCGGCCACCGCGGCCGGGTTGGACCGGCTACGGGGCCGCCTGCCCGGGCACCTGCGCTCGGTGGCCGGCTGAGGCGACGGGCCCTCCCGGGCGGAGGACCCTGTCGCCGCCAGTCAGCGGGACGCCCGGACCATCGCCACGAAGTACGCGTGCACCCGCGCGTCGCCGGTCAGCTCCGGGTGGAACGAGGTGGCCAGCAGGTTGCCCTGCCGCACCGCCACGATCCGGCCGGCCGCCGGGCCCTCGGTCACCGTGCCGAGCACCTCGACGCCGTCGCCGACCCGCTCGACCCACGGCGCCCGGATGAACACCGCGTGGAACGGCCCGCCCTCGACGCCGGTGATCCCCACCGACGCCTCGAACGAGTCGACCTGCCGGCCGAACGCGTTGCGCCGCACGGTCATCTCGATGCCGGCGAAGCCGCGCTGGTCGGGGCGGCCGTCGAGGACGTCGCTGGCCAGCATGATCATGCCGGCGCAGGAGCCGTAGACCGGCATGCCGTCGGCGATGCGCTTGTCGATCGGCTCGCGCAGCTCGAAGATGTCGGCGAGCTTGCTGATCGTGGTGGACTCGCCACCGGGGATGACCAGCCCGTCCACCGCGTCCAGCTCCTGCGCACGGCGTACCGGGCGGGCGTCCGCGCCGGCCGCCGCCAGCGCGGCGACGTGCTCGCGGACGTCCCCCTGGAGGGCGAGCACACCGATCACGGGTGCGTCGCTCATGTCACCGTTCCTCTCGTCGACCTGCCGCGGTGGCCCCTCCACCAACCGAGGCGTGCGGAGGGGCGCTTCCTCACCAGCCGCGCTCGGCCAAGCGGTGCGGCTGCGGGATCTCGTCGACGTTGATGCCGACCATCGCCTCGCCCAGGCCCCGGGAGACCTTGGCCAGCACGTCCGGGTCGTCGTGGAAGGTGGTGGCCTTGACGATCGCGGCGGCCCGCTGCGCGGGGTTGCCGGACTTGAAGATGCCGGAGCCGACGAAGACACCCTCGGCGCCGAGCTGCATCATCATCGCGGCGTCGGCCGGGGTGGCGATCCCACCGGCGGTGAAGAGCACCACCGGCAGCTTGCCGCTCTCGGCGACCTCCTTGACCAGCTCGTACGGCGCCTGGAGCTCCTTGGCGGCCACGAACAGCTCGTCGGTCGGCAGCGAGCTCAGCCGGCGGATCTCCTGGCGGATCTTGCGCATGTGGGTCGTGGCGTTGGAGACGTCACCGGTGCCGGCCTCGCCCTTGGAGCGGATCATGGCCGCGCCCTCGGTGATCCGGCGCAGGGCCTCGCCGAGGTTGGTCGCCCCGCAGACGAAGGGCACGGTGAAGGCCCACTTGTCGATGTGGTTCGCGAAGTCGGCCGGGGTCAGCACCTCGGACTCGTCGACGTAGTCGACGCCGAGCGACTGGAGAATCTGGGCCTCCACGAAGTGACCGATCCGGGCCTTGGCCATGACCGGGATGGAGACGGCGTTGATGATGCCGTCGATCATGTCGGGGTCGCTCATCCGGGACACCCCGCCCTGGGCACGGATGTCGGCGGGCACCCGCTCGAGCGCCATCACCGCGACGGCGCCGGCGTCCTCGGCGATCTTGGCCTGCTCGGCGTTGACCACGTCCATGATCACGCCGCCCTTGAGCATCTCGGCCATGCCGCGCTTGACGCGGGCGGTGCCGGTGACGGGGCTGGCGCTAGCGTTCTGGGCACTGGTTTCGGGCACGGGTCATCGCTCCTCGAACGTGCTCGGGGGGTGGCTGCGGAAATGCTACGACGGCTCCAACGCCGATCCGACAGCCAATCAGACCCACGGTGGCCTGCACTGTGGCAGCCATCACCGGCCCCGCGTGCTTCCTCCCCGCGCGCCCCGGTGCTCCCGGAATGCGGAGTCCGTCCCTCCCCCGCCCGCGCTGCTCCCCGCCGCGAAGCCCGTCCCACGTGCGCGCCCCGTCCGGTGATCAGGACGCCACGGACCCCTCAGCGGCCGGATGACGTCCATGGGGTCCTGATCACGACGTCGGGGCTGCGACGCCCGCGCGGCACGGGGACGCGGGGGTCAGGTGGCGGGGACGTCAGCCGGGACGGCGAGGGTGGGATCGTCGATGTCGAAGTAGGTCGGCCAGGGGCGGCGGCGCCCCATCCGCAACAGGCGCACCAGCGGGCGGCCCCGCGCCGCGCGGGCGTCGCGGACCAGGTCGGTGTGCACCTGGCGGGCCAGCGCGAGCCGCCGGCTGGCGCCGATCACCGCCTCGCAGTCCGGATCCGCCGGGTCCAGCTCCACCGCCCGCAGCTGGCGGGTGAGGTCGTTCTCGGCGGCCTCCCGCTCGTCCGGCTCGGCGTCCAGCGCGATCCGCGCCGCCGCGTACAGCTCGACGCCGTAGCGGCGCTCGGCCAGGACCGCGGCGGCCGCCGCCCGGCGCAGCAGGTGGGCCTCCAGGGCGCGGGCCGCCAGCTCCGCCCGGGCGTGCAGCCGCCCGACCCGCCCGGCGGTCCAGACGAGGTACGCCACGACCAGCCCGACGACCAGGGCCGCGAGCACCACCCACCACATGCGCGACATCGTCTAGTCCAGCCCCACCCATTCGGTGTCCATGACCCGCCCGTCGGTGGCCTCGATCGCCGCCGCGTACACCTCCAGCACCCGCCGGGCGACCACGGGCCAGTCGAAGGTTGCCACCACCTGGTCACCGCAGGCGGTCAGCGCGGCCCGGGCGCCGGGATCGTCGAGCAGGTCGGCGAGGGCGGTACGCAGCGCGGCCGGGTCCCCGGTCGGGAACAGCCGGCCGGCCCGGCCGCCGTCGAGCACGCGGCGGAACGCGTCGAGGTCGCTGGCGACGACGGTCGTGCCCGCCGCGAGCGCCTCGGTGAGGATCATGCCGAAGGACTCGCCGCCGGTGTTCGGCGCCACGTAGAGGTGCACGCTGCGCAACATCCGCGCCTTGTCCTCCTCGGAGACCAGCCCGAGGAAGGTCACCCGGTCGCGCAGGTCGGCCGGGAACCGCCCGAACAGGTCGTCCGCGTCGCCGGGCCCGGCGACCAGCAGCCGCAGGCCGGGCCGCTGCCGGGCCAGCTCCACGAAGGCGTCCCGCAGGATCGGGAAGCCCTTGCGGGCCTCGGTGAACCGGCCGAGGAACCCGATCGCGCCGTCGCGGCCCGGCGGGCACTCCCCCGGCCAGCCCGGCAGGGGCAGCGCGTGACTGAACTTCGCGACGGCCACCCCGTTCGGGATCTCCACCGCCCCGCCGTCCATGTGCTCGACCTGCACCTTGCGCGCCAAAGCGCTGACGGCGATCCGGGCGGTGATCCGCTCCAGCACGATCTGGAGCACGCCCTGCGCGGCGGCCAGCGCCCGCGACCGGGTCATCGCGGTGTGGAAGGTGGCCACCACCGGGCCACGGGCGGAGAGCACCGCCAGCAGCGACAGGCTCAGGGTCAGCGGCTCGTGCACGTGCAGCACGTCGAACTCGCCCCGGATGATCCAGCGCCGCACCCGCGCCGTGGAGACCGGGCCGAAGGCGATCCGGGCCACCGAGCCGTTGTACGGCAGGGGCAGGGCCCGTCCCGCCGGCACCACGTACGGCGGGAGTGGGGAGTCCTCGTCGGCCGGGGCGAGCACGCTCACCTCGTGCCCGAGCCCGATCAGCGCCTCGGCGAGGTCCATGACGTGGTTCTGCACCCCACCGGGCACGTCGAAGGAGTACGGACACACGATGCCGATGCGCACGTGCAAACGCCTCCCTTACGCCTGTCCGGCGGCCGGGGAGGGCAGGGCCGCGTCGCCGCCCGTGCCGTGCTGGTCCAGCCACATCCGCTGCAACATGTGCCAGTCTTCCGGATGCCGGGCGACGCCCGCCGCCAGACCGTCGGCGATCCGCTGGGTCAGCGACCGGACCCGCTGGTCGAGCGGGCCCTCCTCCGGGCCGGGCAGCGGCAGCGGTCCCTCGATCGAGGCGCACGCCGCGTCCGGTTCGTACCACATCGAGGCGACGTAGAGCGGCGCTCCGGTGCGCAGCGCGAGCAGGGCCGGGCCGGGGGGCATCCGGGTGCGGTGGCCGAAGAACTCGACCTCCACGCCCCGCGCGGAGAGATCGCGGTCGGCCAGCAGGGGCACCACCGTGCCGGCCCGGACCCGGTCGACCAGCACGTCGAAGGCGTTCCGCTCGCCGCCGTGGGTGGGCAGGATCTCCATGCCCAGGCTCCGGCGGAAGGCGAGGAAGCGCTGGTAGACGCCCTCGGGCCGGAGCCGCTCCGCGACCGTGGTGATCGGCCAGCCGGTCGCCGCGACCCAGGCGCCGGCGGCGTCCCAGTTGCCGGCGTGCGGCAGCGCCACCACCGCGCCCCGGCCGGCCGCCACGTCGGCGGCGAGCTTCTCCTCGCCGTCGAGCCGGAAGCCGGCCAGGATCTCCGTCCGGCTGAGCGCGGGCAGCCGGAACGCCTCCATCCAGTACCGGGCGTACGAGCGCAGGCCGCGGCGGACCAGCTCGTCGAGCTCGGCCTCCGGCAGGTCGGGGCCGACCACCCGGCGCAGGTTCGCGCGCAGTCGGGTCGTACCTCCACCGCCGCGACGGTGGGCGCGGTCGGCGCCCGCCCGGAACGCCGCCGCCGCGACGGACCGGGGCAGCGCGCGGATCACGCGCCACCCGGCCACGTAGCCGAGCTCGGTGAGGTTCACCGGCGCCGGCCCCCCGCCCGCGGCAGACCCGCGGGTGTCGCGCTCACCCCTGCCCGCCCGGGGTGTGCACCCGCTGGGCCTGGCGGTAGACGTGCGCCATCCGCTGGCCCACGGTGAAGATCGACACGGCGGCGAGCAGCCAGAGCGCGATCTCCAGCGCGGGCTTGACGTTGAAGCCGGTGAGCAGCCCGCCGACGCCGACGATGAGCAGCCGCTCGGTGCGCTCGGCGATGCCCACGTTGCAGGTCATCCCGAGGCCCTCGGCGCGGGCCTTGACGTAGGAGACCAGCCCACCGGCGGCCAGGCAGAGCAGCGCGGCGGCGACGCCGGAGTACTGGTGCTGCGTGGCCAGCCAGTACGCCACCGCGCCGAAGACGGCGCTGTCGGCGACCCGGTCCATGCTCGAATCGAGGAACGCCCCGAACTTCGTGGCGCCCCCGCTCATCCGGGCCATCGTCCCGTCGAGCAGGTCGGTGAGCGCGAAGAAGGTGACTATCAGGGCCCCGGCGACCAGATGACCGCGGGCACCGAAGCCGAGCGCACCGACGAGCACCCCGAGGGTGCCCGCCACGGTGACCGCGTTGGGAGTTACGCCCGCTCGGAGCAGGCGGCGTGCGACCGGCTCGACGACGCGGGTCATCCCCGCGCGGGCCGACACTTGGAAGATCTTCGCCATGGCCGTCCCACGATAACGGTCCGCGTAGCAGCAGCGGTACGGCCGGTCAGGCGACCCGCGGGGACGGAGCCTTGTGCCGACCCCGGATCGGGTGTGAGATCGGGGCAGGGAAGTGAGCCAGCTCACCCGCCCGCCCGTTGATTACCCGCAATCCGGCACCGCACCGGAGGATGTCGCCGCGGAACCCGACCGGGCCGCTTCCCCGTCGCGCGCGGCGGTCGTCACCAACCACGGCTGAGGGAGGTGCGCCCCATGGCGCAGAAGAGTCAGGAGAAGGGGGCCGCCGGCGGCGCGCCGGCGGTGACCGAGCCCGGCAGGATCCGCAACGTGGTGCTCGTCGGGCACTCCGGAGCGGGCAAGACGACGCTGGTCGAGGCGCTGCTCGCGGCGAGCGGCACGATCGGCCGGGCCGGCGACGTCGCCGACGGCACGACCGTCTGCGACCACGACCCGGCAGCCGTACGCCAGCAGCGCTCGGTGAACCTGGCCTGCGCCCCGCTGCTGCACGACGGGATCAAGGTCAACCTGCTCGACACCCCCGGCTACGCCGACTTCGTCGGCGAGTTGCGGGCGGGGCTGCGGGCCGCCGACGCGGCGCTGTTCGTGGTCTCCGCCGTCGACGGGATGGACGCCGCCACCGCCGCCCTCTGGGAGGAGTGCGCGGCGGTCGACATGCCCCGGGCGGTCGCCGTGGCCCGGCTGGACCACCCGCGCGCCGACTTCGACGAGGCCGTGGCGCTGTGCCAGCGGGTCTTCGGCGACAACGTGCTCCCGCTCTACCTGCCGATGCTCGGCGACGACGGGATCTCCACCGTCGGCCTGCTCGGCCTGATCACCCGCCGGGTCTTCGACTACACCGCCGGCCTGCCGGCCGAGGTGCGCGAGCCGGACCCGGAGCACCTGCCCGCCATCGTCGAGTCCCGCAACGAGCTGATCGAGGGGATCATCGCCGAGAGCGAGGACGAGTCCCTCATGGACCGCTACCTCTCCGGCGAGGAGATCGGCACCGACGTGCTCGTCGACGACCTGGAGAAGGCGGTCGCCCGCGGCCACTTCTACCCGGTGGTGCCGGTCTGCGCCGAGACCGGCGTGGGGCTGGACGCGCTGCTGGAGGTGCTCACCGCCGGCTTCCCCTCGCCGCTGGAGCACGAGCTGCCGGCGGTCGCCGGGGTGGACGGCTCCCCACGGCCACCGCTGACCTGCGACCCGGACGGCCCGCTGGTCGCCGAGGTGGTCAAGACGACCGTCGACCGGCACGTCGGCCGGGTCTCCCTGGTCCGGGTCTTCTCCGGCACCCTGCGCCCCGAGCAGACCGTGCACGTCTCCGGGCACGGGATGGCCGAGCGCGGCCACCCCGACCACGACGCCGACGAGCGGGTCGGCCACATCTACACGCCGCTGGGCGCGAGCCTGCGCGAGGTGGGCGTCTGCGTGGCCGGCGACATCTGCGCGATCACCAAGTCGGGCAGCGCGGAGACCGGCGACACCGTCTCCGCCAAGGACGACCCGCTGCTGATCGCCCCCTGGGAGATGCCCGAGCCGCTGCTGCCGGTGGCCGTCGCGGCCCGCAGCCGCGCCGACGAGGACGCCCTCGCGCGCAACCTGGCCCGCCTGATCGCCGGCGACCCGACCATGCGGCTGGAGCGCAACCCGGAGACCCACCAACTGGTGCTCTGGTGCATGGGCGAGGCGCACGCCGACGTGGTGCTGGAGCGCCTGCGCGCCGGCGGGGTGGAGCTGGACACCGAGCCCGTCCGGGTCGCGCTGCGCGAGACGCTCACCGTCCCGGCGAGGGGGCACGGCCGGCACGTCAAGCAGTCCGGCGGCCACGGCCAGTACGCCGTCTGCGACATCGAGGTCGAGCCGCTGCCGCCCGGCGCCGGATTCGAGTTCGTCGACCGGGTGGTCGGCGGGGCGGTGCCGCACAACTACGTCCCCTCCGTCGAGAAGGGCGTACGCGCCCAGATGGAGCGCGGCCTGGTCGCCGGCCACCCGGTGGTGGACCTGCGGGTGACCCTCGTCGACGGCAAGGCGCACAGCGTCGACTCCTCCGACGCGGCCTTCCAGACCGCCGGGGCGCTGGCGCTGCGCGACGCCGCCGAGAAGGGCCAGCCGGCGCTGCTGGAGCCGGTCGACGAGGTGGTGGTCCGGGTGCCCGACTCCTCCGTGGGCGCGGTGCTGGGCGACCTGTCCGGCCGGCGGGGCCGGGTCCTCGGCACCGAGGCCGACCCCGAGGCCGAGGGGCGCACCGTGGTCCGCGCCGAGGTACCCGCCACGGAGCTGCTCCGCTACGCGGTCGAGCTGCGCTCCATGACGTCGGGCACCGGCACGTTCCGCCGCCACTTCGTCCGCTACGACCCGATGCCCACCCACCTGGCCGACCAGCTCCGCAAGGAACACCCCACCCACCCCTAGCCCTCTCCCCCACCACCCCGCTCCTACCGCCCCGCGAGGCTGCGACCCGCCGGATCGCGAGGTCGCCGGCCCCGCGGTCGCCGCCCGCGCGGTCGATCATGCAGTTGTGGTCCCCGCGAAAGGTGCGATCCCGGACACGGCGCCCACCACGACTGCATGATCGACCCCTCCGGGACGGGCAGGCCGGGAGGGGTGCTCCGGGGGTTGGTCAGGGGCGGGCGGTGGGGAGCATCGGGCTCGGCCAGTAGGGGCGGTCGGCGTCGCGCAGGGCGGCCGACCGCAGCGCGGCCAACTGGCGCTCCACCTCGGCGAACTGGTCGGCGGGCAGCGGGCCCCGGTGCAGGGCGCCGGCGTTCTCCTCCACCTGGGCCACGGTGCGGCAGCCGGGAATCGGGACCGTACGGTCGCTGCGCGCCCAGAGCCACCCGAGCGCGCCCTGGGCGAGGGTACGCCCGTCGGCGGTCAACGCCGCCCGTACGGCGGTGACGCGGCGCAGCCACTCCGGCGCCGGCCGGCCGCCCCGGAACCACTCCAACCAACCGGGGGCGACCCCGCGTACGTCGTCGCGCGGCAGCGTGGAGCCGGCCGTGTACTTGCCGGAGAGCAGCCCCATCCCCAGCGGTCCCCGGTTGACGCTGGCCAGGTCGTGCTTGTCGCAGACGGCGAGCAGCTCGGGGGCGTCCCGGAGCACCGACAGCGTGTGCTGCACGGCGGTGGCGTGCCGGGCGTCCCGCCCGAACGCGGCGGCCCGGTCGGGGCGGTCGGTGCTCCAGCCGTACGCCCGGATCAGCCCCTCGGCGACCAGGTCCTCCAGGGTGCCCACGAGCGCCTCGGCGCGCGGCACCGGCAGGTCCGCCAGGTGCAGCTGGTAGAGGTCGATCCGGTCGGTGCCCAGCCGGCGCAGCGAGTGTGCGACGGCCTGCCGCAGGTACGCCGGGGAGGGGTCCTCGCCGGTGGCCTGGCGGGTGGCCTCGTCGAAGGTGTAGCCCCACTTGGTGGCGATCACGGCCTCGTCGCGCCGGCCGGCGAGCGCCCGGCCGAGCACCCGCTCCCCGTGCCCGGCCCCGTAGGTGTCGGCGGTGTCGAAGAGCGTCACCCCGAGGTCGAGCGCGTGCCGGATCGCGCGGACCGACTCGTCGTCGTCGACGGCGCCCCAGCCCAGCGGCTGGCTGCCCTCGGCCCAGGGGCCGCCGATCGCCCAGCACCCCATGCCGAGGGCGCTGACCTCGATGCCGCTGCGGCCCAACGTCCGCGTCGTCACTGCCATCGCCAGATCGTGCCACCTCGCGCCCGACCTGGGGCAGAAAGTTCACCGACGACACGACCACGCGCAGCCGCCGACCGCCCCGGACGCGGGGAAGGGCCTGGCAGACGCAGCCGCCCGGAAAGGGCCCGCGCGGACGAGCCGAACGGCCGCCGGGAAGGACGGGCGGATCGGTCAGGTCGGCCAGGCCCGGGTGAACAGGTCGCGGGTGTCGGTGAGCAGTTGCGGCAGGACCTTCGTCTGCCCGATCACGGGCATGAAGTTGGCGTCCCCGCCCCAGCGGGGCACCACGTGCTGGTGCAGGTGCGCGGCGATCCCCGCGCCGGCCACGCCGCCCTGGTTCATGCCCAGGTTGAACCCGTGCGCGTTGCTCACCTTGCGTACGACCCGCATGGCGGTCTGGGTGAACGCCGCAAGCTCGGTGGTCTCGGCCAGGTCCAGCTCGGTGTAGTCGGCCACGTGCCGGTAGGGGCAGACCAGCAGGTGCCCGGGGTTGTAGGGATAGAGGTTGAGCACCGCGAACACGTGCTCGCCCCGGGCCACCACCAGGCTCTCCTCCGGCGCCAGCCCAGGGGCCCGGCAGAACGGGCAGCCGGCGGGCCGCTCGTAGCCGCCCTCGGGCCGGTCCTCCCCGGAGATGTAGGTCATCCGGTGCGGAGTCCAGAGCCGCTCCAGGCCGTCGGCCATGCCGCTGTCCATGTGCCGTTCCACCCCAGTCACGCCACCGATCCTACGTTCCCGGCGGCGGGCGCCCCGGACGCCGTACGCCGGTCCGCGCCCGACCCCGACGGCCCCCGGGGCCCGGGTCGCGTTCAGGGGGACGGATAGGGGGTGAAAGTTCTTGACGAACTGATGAACATGAATGAAGATTCCATCCACATACATCACCCCCCGTCGATGGGAGCCCATCGTGAGAACCGCATTCCGCCGCTTTGGCCGGGCGCTTGCCGCTTGCGCGCTCGCCGCCTCCACCGCCCTCGTGGGCGTGGTTGCGACCAGCAGCCCCGCGCAGGCGGACGGCTGTTACACATGGGGACGCGTCCTCTCCCAGGGCGCCACCGGCGAGGATGTCCGGCAGCTGCAGATCCGGCTCGCCGGCTACCCCGGATACAACGCCCAACTCGCCCTCGACGGCTCGTTCGGCCCGGCCACCCGGTCCGCGGTGATCCGCTTCCAGCAGGCGTACGGCCTGGCCGCGGACGGCATCGCCGGGCCGGCGACCCAGAACCAGCTCTACGCCCTGCAGGACAACGACTGCACCCCGGTCAACTTCACCTACGCCGAGCTGAACCGGTGCAACAGCACCTGGTCCGGCGGCGCGGTCTCCGCGAGCACCGCCCGCTTCAACGCGCTGGTGTCGATGTGGAAGCTCCAGGCCATGCGGAAGGCCCTCGGCAGCGTGTCGATCAACATCAGCAGCGGCTTCCGCAGCTACTCGTGCAACAGCGCGGTCGGCGGCGCCTCCAACAGCCGGCACCTCTACGGCGACGGCGTCGACCTGGTCGGGTCGCCCTCGTTCTGCCGGCTGGCCCAGCAGGCCCGCTACCACGGCTTCGGCAACATCCTCGGCCCCGGCTACCCGGGTCACAACGACCACACCCACGTCGGTGCGGTCGGTGGCTGGTCCGCGCCGAGCTGCGGGATCTGACGACCTGACGACCTGACGACGAAGGCCCCCTCGGTGCGGGGGGCCTTCGGTGCGTGGCGGGTCAGGCGGCGGACGGGCCGACGTTGGTCCGGGAGCCGACCACGTCGAGCACGTGGGCCACGGCGTCGGCGACCGGCACGCCGTTGCGCTGCGAGCCGTCCCGGTAGCGGAACGAGACGGTGCCGGCGGCCACGTCGTCGTCGCCGGCGATCACCATGAACGGGATCTTCTGCTGCTGGGCGGTGCGGATCTTCTTCTGCATCCGGTCGTCGCCCGCGTCGACCTGGGCGCGGACGCCCTCGGCGCGCAGCGCGGCGACGAAGCCGTGCAGGTAGTCGGTGTGGTCCTCGCGGATCGGGATGCCGACCACCTGCACCGGCGCCAGCCACGCCGGGAACGCGCCCGCGTAGTGCTCGGTGAGCACCCCGAAGAAGCGCTCGATCGAGCCGAAGAGCGCCCGGTGGATCATCACCGGCCGCTGCCGGGTGCCGTCGGCGGCCTGGAACTCCAGCCCGAAGCGCTCCGGCAGGTTGAAGTCGACCTGGATGGTGGACATCTGCCAGGTCCGGCCGATGGCGTCCTTGGCCTGCACCGAGATCTTCGGGCCGTAGAAGGCCGCGCCACCGGGGTCGGGCACGAGGTCCAGCCCGGACTCCTCGGCGGCGGAGCGCAGGGCCTCGGTGGCCCGCTCCCAGTTCTCGTCGGTGCCGACCGACTTCTCCGGGTTGCGGGTGGACAGCTCCAGGTAGAAGTCGTCCAGGCCGTAGTCGCGCAGCAGATCCAGCACGAACGACAGCAGCGACTTGAGTTCGCCCGCCATCTGCTCCTGCGTGCAGTAGATGTGCGCGTCGTCCTGGGTCATGCCGCGTACCCGGGTCAGGCCGTGCACCACGCCGGACTTCTCGAACCGGTAGACCGACCCGAACTCGAACAGCCGCAGCGGCAGCTCGCGGTAGGACCGCCCCCGGGACCGGAAGATCAGGTTGTGGAAGGGGCAGTTCATCGGCTTGAGGTAGTAGTTCGCCCCCTCCATCTCCATGGGCGGGTACATGCCGTCGGCGTACCACTGGAGGTGCCCGGAGGTCTCGAAGAGCTGCGCCTTGGTGATGTGTGGGGTGTTGACGAACTCGTAGCCCGCCTCCTCGTGCCGGCGGCGCGAGTAGTTCTCCAGCTCCCGGCGGATGATGCCGCCCTTGGGGTGGAAGACCGCCAGGCCGGAGCCGATCTCGTCGGGGAAGCTGAACAGGTCCAGGTCCGCGCCGAGCTTGCGGTGGTCGCGCCGCGCGGCCTCCTCCAGCAGCTTCAGGTACGCCTTCAGCTCGTCCCGGGTCGGCCAGGCGGTGCCGTAGACCCGCTGGAGCTGCGGGTTCTTCTCCGACCCCCGCCAGTACGCGGCGGCCGAGCGCATCAGCTTGAACGCACCGATCAGCCGGGTGTTCGGCAGGTGCGGGCCCCGGCACAGGTCCGACCAGCAGACCTTGTCCTCGTTGGCGGCGAGGTTGTCGTAGATGGTCAGCTCGCCGCCGCCCACCTCCATCACCTCGGAGGTGTCCAGCCCCTCGCCCTTGACGTCGATGAGCTCCAGCTTGAACGGCTCGGCGGCCAGCTCGGCCTTCGCCTCGTCGAGACTGCCGAAGCGCCGGCGGCGGAACCGCTGGCCGGACTTGACGATCTCCTGCATCCGCTTCTCGAGCTTGCCGAGGTCGTCCGGCTGGAACGGCTTGTCGACGGCGAAGTCGTAGTAGAAGCCGTTCTCGATGGGCGGGCCGATGCCGAGCTTGGCCTCCGGGAAGACGTCCTGCACGGCCTGGGCGAGCACGTGCGCGCAGGAGTGCCGCAGCACGTTGAGCCCGTCCGGCGAGTCGAGGCTGACCGGCTCGACCTCGGTGTCGGCCTGCGGGGCCCAGTCCAGGTCGCGCAGCTGGCCCTGCGGGTCGCGGACCACCACGATCGCCTTCGGGCCGGACGCGGGCAGACCGGCCGCGGCCACCGCGTCGGCCGCCGTGGTCCCGGCGGCGACGACGACGGGGTCGGCCACGGCGGGGGTACGGGGTGCGGACACGGTGACTCCTCCAGCAGACGGCACGGATGACGCCGAACGTTCGGCTCCTGCGATGCTATCGGTCGCCCCCGCCGGCACGGTCGCCGACGCCACCGCCCCCGGGTCCGTGCCCGGGGCGCCGCCCCGCCGGCGCCCCGGGAGTGGCCGACCGCGTCGGCGGTTTGGCCGGCGTCGTGAGCCTCGCGTTGAACCTTTCCGTCCCCGCATCCGAACTACCCGGTGTGGCCGGAACCGGTGCCGGCCCCGTGGAGACGGATGGGACCGACGATGGCGACGATGCACGGTGCGCGCCCCCGGCGCCGGGCCGCGACGGTGGCGGCGATGCGCGGTGTGCGGCCCCGGCGCCGGGCCGTGACGATGGCCGTCCTGGTGGCGGCCGGGGTGCTGACCTGGCCCGCCCCGGCGTACGCGACAGACGTGACGACCAGCCCGACGCAGGCGCGGCAGGGCGGTTCCGTGAAGCTGGAGTTCGTGGTGCCCGACGAGCTGCCAGGCGCCCGCGCAGACCGGATCGAGGTCCGGCTGCCGGCCGACGCCCCGATCGCCGAGGTCTATCCGATGTCGGTGCCCGGCTGGGCGCCCCGGATCACCTCCCGCCGGCTCGACCAGCCGGTCGCCGGCATCCACTCGTCCCGGATCGACGAGGTCGTCAGCGCGGTGACCTGGATCCGGATGCCCGGCACGGCCCCCGGCCCGGCCCGGCTCACCCTGTCCATGGGGCCGCTGCCGCAGGCCGACCGGCTCACCTTCGAGGTGGTGCGCACGTACGCCGACGGGACGGTGGTGCGCTGGGCCGGGCCGACCGGGGCCCGCCGGGCGCCGGCGCTCACCCTGCTGCCTCCGGCCCCCGGCGGCGCGGCGGCCGGGCACGGCGGGCACGGCGCCGACCCGGCAGCCGGGGCCGCGGGTGCGCCCCCCGCCGGGGCCGGCAACGTCCCGGCTGCGGGGGCCCGGGCGGCCGGCGTGCCGGCGGGCGGCGACGCCCCGGCCGGCGGGAACGCGGACGGGATGCTGGCCGCCGGGCTGCTCGCCGGCCTCGGCGGGGGCGCGGCGATCGGCTGGCTGGTCAGCCGCTGGCGCCGCCGCGAGCCGGCCGAGCCGGTCGACCTGTCGGTGCTGCGGGAGGACCCGACACCCCCGACCGACGGCGGGGTGGGGGCGCCGGGCGGACCGGTCGCCGCCCGCTGAGCGCGGCGCGCGGGGTCAGCCGGCCCAGTCCGGCAGGGGCTCGCGGGCGGCCAGCCACTCGGTCGGCACCCCGCCCGGGGTCCCGACGCCGGTGTGCGCGGCCACCACCGCCCCGACGATCGCGGCGGTGGTGTCGACGTCCCCGCCGGCCTCGACGCAGGCGCGCACCGCCGCCGGGTAGTCGTCCAGGTGCACGGCGGCCACCCAGCAGGTGAAGGCGACGGTGTCCTGGGCGGTGACCCGGGAGCCGTTGCCGAGCACGTCGGCGGCCTCGGCCACCGACCGGTCGAGCAGGCCGGCGGCCCGGCGCACGCCCCGGTGCACCTCGGTGGCCGGGTCCAGCGCGGCGGTGACGCCGGCCAGCAGCCGGTCCGGGGCGGGCCGGTGGCCGTCGAGGCGGGCGCGGGCGGCCAGCGACGCGGCCACCGCCACCGCGACCGCGCCGGCGACGCCCTCCGGGTGCGCGTGGGTCACCTCGGCCGACGCCCGGGCCTGCGTCGCCGCCCGCGCGGTGGAGTCGGCGTACCACGCGCCCAGCGGGCCGACCCGCATCGCCGCGCCGTTGCCGCAGGAGCCCTGGCCGTCGAAGGCCGAGGCGGCCGCGACCGGCCACGGCGTGCCGGTGCGGATCAGCCGCAGGATGGTCACCGCGCCCGGCCCGTACCCCCGGTAGGGCTCGCAGCGCTCGGCGAAGGCCGCGGCGAGCGCGTCCCGGTCGATCCGGCCGGTCCCGGCGAGGGCGGCGACCACCGAGCAGGCCATCTCCGTGTCGTCGGTCCACTGCCACGGCGGTGGGGGCAGCTTCCCGGCGGCCAGGTCGCCCGGGTGCCGGCCGGGGACGAAGAACTGTGAGCCGAGCGCGTCGCCGACCGACAGGCCGGCGAGGGAGTCCCGGGCCAGCGCGAGGCGGGTGTCGGGAAAGAGCGTGAAGGACATCGTTGTACCAGCTTGCCCTGTTGCCGCGTGCGCCGCAACGCGCTCGACTTGCCACCGCGAGTACGGTCTTGCTGTGGCCACCGTGCTCCTGGTCGAAGACGATCACGTCGTACGCGGCGCGATGCTGCGATCCCTCGCCGACCGGGGGCACGCCGTGCACGCCGTCGGCACGGCGCTGGACGCGCTGCGCCGGGTGGCGGCCGAGACCCCCGACCTCGTGGTGCTCGACCTCGGGCTGCCCGACCTCGACGGCTCGGACGCGCTGCGGATGCTGCGCGGCATCACCGACGTGCCGATCATCATCGCCACCGCCCGCGACGACGAGCAGTCCGTGGTCCGGCTGCTGCGCGCCGGGGCCGACGACTACATGGTCAAGCCGTTCACCGGCGCGCACCTCGACGCGCGGATCACCACCGTGCTGCGCCGGGCCGGGCGGGCCAGCCGGACGGTGCAGCCGGCCGTGCACAGCGTCAGCGGGCTGCGGGTGGACGTCGGCGAGCGCAGCGCCCACCTCGACGGCGAGCCGCTGGCGCTGACCCGCAAGGAATTCGACCTGCTGGCCTATCTCGCCGCACGACCGGGCCGGGTAGTGTCCCGCCGGGAACTTCTGGAGGAGGTATGGCGGCAGCCATCGGTCGGCGAGGACCAGACCATCGACGTTCACCTGTACTGGCTGCGCCGCAAAATGGGCGAGTCCGCGGCGAAGCCGCGCTACCTGCGCACCGTGCGGGGGGTCGGCTTCCGGCTGGTGGCGCCGGACTGAGGCCGTCGCTGGCCCTGCTCACGGCCGGCATGTGCGCCCTGGTGGCGCTGGCGTTCCTCGTCCCGCTCGCCCTCGGTCTCGAGGACCGGGCGCGCGAGGAGGCCATCGCGGACGCCGCCCGGCGCAGTGCGCTGGTGACCGGCGCCCTCACCGTCAGCACCGACCCCGCCGTGGTGCAGCGGGTCGTGGCGGCCAGCGGCGACGACCCGGCCACCCGGCCGGTCGTGCGCGGGCTCGGGATGGACGAGTCGTCGGCCCGCGCCGACGCCGGGAGCCTGGAGCGCGCGCGGGCCGAGCGGCGCTCCGTGGTCGTCGACGTCGAGGGCGGCGTGCTCCGGCTGGACCCGGTGGTGCTCGGCGACACCACGGCCGTGGTCGAGGTCTTCGTGCCCGAGTCGGCGCTGGGCGGCAACAGCCGGTGGCTGCTGCTGCTCGGGGTGGCCGCCGCACTGGTGGGCGCGGCGGTGCTGGTGGTGGACCGGGTCGCCGCCCGCGCGGTCGACTCGGCCCGGGGCCTGGTCCGGGCGGCGCTCGCGATCGGCGACGGCGACCAGGGCGTACGCGTCGACCCGAGCGGCCCTCGGGAACTGGCCGAGGCCGGGCACGCCTTCAACCGGATGGCCGACCGGCTGGACGCGGCCCGCACCGACGAGCGGGAGTTGGTCGCCGACCTGTCGCACCGGCTGCGCACCCCGCTGACGGTGCTGCGGCTGGACGCGGAGGCACTGGAGTCCGACGACACCAGCGTGGGCTCGTTCAGCGAGGCGGAGCTGGACCGGCGGCGCGGCATCCGCCGGATCCGGCAGGCGATCGTCACCCTCGAGGGCGAGATCGATGTGCTGATCAAGACCACCCGCAAGGCGGTCGCGCACGAGGCCGGGCCGGCGGAGTGCGACGTCAGCGAGGTGGTGCGGGACCGGATGGTGTTCTGGGCCGCCCTGGCCGGCGACCAGAACCGGCCGCACCGGGTCAGCGGCGCCCAACTGCGCATCCCGGCGCCGGTTCCCCGGGCCGAGCTGGCCGCCGCGCTGGACGCGGTGATCGGCAACGTCTTCCGCTACACCCCGCAGGGCACCGCGTTCGAGGTGGCGGTCTCCCGCCGCGACGGATACGTGGCCATCCGGATCGACGACGCCGGCCCGGGGATCGCCAACCCGGACCGGGCGCTGCGCCGGGGCACCAGCGACCAGGGCTCGACCGGGCTGGGGCTGGACATCGCCAAGCGGGTGGCGTTGCAGGCGAACGGCTCGGTCAGCATCGACCGGGCCCGGCTGGGCGGGGCGAGCGTGGTGATGCTACTCGCCGACCCGGAGGCGACGCCCCGGCAGGTCAGCCGGTTCGGCCTGGTCGGCCGGATGGCGCGGGAGCAGAAGACCGGCAGCCGTCGCTGGCCCCGCCAGCGGCCCACCGGCGACTGAGCCGCGGCCCGGACGGATGCCCCGGATCGACGGCCGGTTGTGGGGCGGCGCAAGTCTTCCTTAGATCGAGGTTAACCACGGTGCCGGAGCGGGCCGGCGCTGACAGGATCGAATCCGAACCCATCAGTTCCACCGGTCAATGCCTCGGGGCACCCCACCGGCCGGTGGAACCGGGCGCGCGGCGGGAGACTCGGTCCCCCCACACCTCCTCCCGCCGCGCGCCGTCCCCTCCGCTCAGCCGGTGGCGGCGGCCAGGTGGGCGTCGATCTCGGCGGTGATCCGCCGCTTGCCGGCCGGGTCCAGGAACGAGGCGGTCACCGCGTCGCGGGCCAGCGCGGCCAGTCCCTCCGGGCCCACGTCGAGCAGCCGGGCCGCGACGGCGTACTCGTCGTCGAGGGTGGTGCCGAACATCGGCGGGTCGTCGGAGTTGATGGTGACCAGCAGGCCGGCGTCGACCAACTGCCGCAGCGGGTGCTCCTCGATGCTGGCCACCGCGCGGGTACGCACGTTGGAGGTCGGGCAGACCTCCATGCCGATCCGGTGCTCGGCGAGATACGCCAGCAGCTCCGGGTCCCGCGCGGCGGAGATGCCGTGCCCGATCCGCTCCGCGCCCAGGTCGCGCAGCGCGTCCCAGACGGTCTCGGGGCCGGTGGTCTCGCCGGCGTGCGGCACCGAACGCAGCCCGGCTGCCCGGGCCCGGTCGAAGTACGGCTTGAACTGCGGCCGGGGCACCCCGATCTCGGGGCCGCCGAGGCCGAAGCTGATCAGCCCGTCCGGGCGCTCCTCCAGCGAGATGCGCAGCGTTTCCTCGGCCGCCGCCAGGCCGGCCTCGCCGGGGATGTCGAAGCACCAGCGCAGCTCGATGCCGAAGTCCGCCTCGGCCCGCTTGCGGGCGTCCTCGATCGCCTCGCAGAACGCGGGCGCGGGGATCCCCCGGTGCACGTGCGAGTAGGGCGTGACGGTCAGCTCGGCGTAGCGGACCTGCTGGCGGGCCAGCTCGCGGGCGACCTCGTGGGTGAGCAGCCAGACGTCGTCGGGGTCGCGGATCAGGTCCACGACGCTCAGGTAGACCTCGATGAAGTGCGCGAAGTCGCGGAAGGCGAAGTAGTCGGCGAGCGCGGCCGGGTCGGCGGGCACGGGGCTGCGGCCCTCGTGGCGGGCGGCCAGCTCGGCGACGATCCGGGGCGAGGCGGAGCCGACGTGGTGCACGTGCAGCTCCACCTTGGGCAGTCCGGCGATGAAGGTTTGCAGGTCGGTCACTGGTTCTCCTCTGCGCGGGCGCCGGTGCGGGCGACGAAGAAGACGCGGCGGAACGGGAAGTGCACCTGGCCGTGCCGCACCGGGTACGCCTCGGCGAGGCGTACGCCCAGTTCGGCCCGGAAGTCGGACCAGCCGGCGGCGTCCAGGGCCGCGCGGACCGGCCGGAGCGCCGTCCCCTCCAGCCAGCTCAGCACGGGGTGGTCGGCGTCGGCGCGGGCCGGCAGCAGGTGCACGTAGGTAGTCTCCCAGGCGTCGACCGCGCAGCCGGCACCGGTCAACAGGTCGGCGTAGCCGACGGCGGTGTCGTCGGCCGGGGGCCGGCGCAGCAGCCCGGCGACGTCGGCACGCCACGCCGGCCGGTCGGCGACCTCCCGCAGCGCCCGGTGCGAGGGGGCGTCGAAGTTGCCGGGCACCTGCACGGCCAGCCAGGCCCCGGCGGGCAGTTCCCGGGCCCAGCGGGTGAGCAGCTCCCGGTGGCCGGGCACCCACTGGAGCACGGCGTTGCTGACCAAGACGTCCACGTCGGGTTCCGGGTGCCAGTGCCGGACGTCGCCGACGACGAAGGAGACCCCGGGGGCGACGGCGGCGGCCTGCGCGATCATCTCCGGTGAGGAGTCGAGGCCGGCGACCCGGCTGTCCGGCCACCGCTCGGCGAGGGTGGCGGTCAGGTTGCCGGGGCCGCACCCGAGGTCGACCACCGCGCGCGGGCGCTCGGCGGGGACCCGGGCGAGCAGCTCGTGGAAGGGCCGGGAGCGCTCGTCGCCGTAGCGCAGGTATGTCGTCGGATCCCACATGGCTGCCTCCCAAACCGTACGTTCGTCTTGTTTCACCGTACGGCCCGTCGCGCGACCGGACAAGCCGATCACTAGGCTCAGTCCCATGCAGCAGCGCACCTTCCCCCGGCTGGGGCGGCGCGTCGGGGTGATCGGGCTGGGCGCCTGGCAGCTCGGCGCGGACTGGGGCACGGTCAGCGAGGCCGACGCCACCGCCGTACTGACCGCCGCCGTCGAGTCGGGGGTCACCTTCCTCGACACGGCGGACGTCTACGGCGACGGGCGCAGCGAGCAGCTCGTCGGGCGGTTCCTGCGCCGCCGGCCCGACGCCACGCTGACGGTCGCCACCAAGATGGGCCGCCGCGTCGCGCAGACGCCCGAGGCGTACACCCTGGCGCACTTCCGCGAGTGGACCGACCGGTCCCGGCGCAACCTCGGCACGGACACCCTCGACCTGGTGCAGCTGCACTGCCCGCCCACCGCCGTCTTCGCCGACGACGCCGTCTTCGACGCGCTGGACACCCTTGTCGCCGAGGAACGCGTCGCCGGCTACGGGGTGAGCGTGGAGACCTGCGACCAGGCGCTCACCGCCATCGCCCGGCCGGGGGTGGCCAGCGTCCAGATCATCCTCAACGCGCTGCGGCACAAGCCCCTCGACCGGGTGCTCCCGGCCGCTGCCGCCGCCGGGGTCGGCATCATCGCCCGCGTCCCGCTGGCCAGCGGGCTGCTCTCCGGCCGGTACGACGAGCACACCACCTTCGCCGCCGACGACCACCGCAGCTACAACCGGCACGGCGAGGCGTTCGACGTAGGCGAGACCTTCTCCGGTGTCGACTTCGCGCTGGGCCTGGCCGCCGTACGCCGGTTGGCGCCGCTGGTCGGCGACGGACGCACGATGGCCCAGTTCGCGCTGCGCTGGGTCGTCGACCAGCCCGGCGTCACCGTGGTCATCCCGGGCGCCCGCGACGCCGCCCAGGCCCGGGGCAACGCCGCCGTGGCCGACCAGGCGCCGCTCTCCGCACGGGAGCTGGCGGCGGTGGCGGAGGTCTACGACGAGCTGGTCCGGCCGCGGGTGCACGACCGGTGGTGAGTCGGGTGGCCGCGACGGGGATCGACGGAGGGAAGACGCGATGAAGGGCTGGCTGCCGCTCACCCTCGGCCTGCTCGCCGTGGTCGGCGGTGCGGTGTGGACGGTGCAGGGCCTCGGCTACGTCGAGGGCAGCGTGATGACCGACCAGCGGATCTGGGCCGTGCTGGGGCCCCTCGTCGTCCTGGCCGGGCTGGTCGCGCTCTGGTTCGGGCTGCGCGTCCGCAAGCGCCGCTGAGCGCCGCCGGCGGGCCCCTGCCTCTCGCCGCCCCGGCAGCCCGCAGCCCGGTTCCACGTGCGGCCACGGCGGCCGGCGTCGTGAGCGCGGAAAGCCCCGCATCCCGGTCGGGATACGGGGCTTCGCTGTGATCCGGGCGCCGGATCACCCACTGGCCGGCGGCTGCCGACCGGCACTGCTCAGATGGGGCGGACCTGCTCGGCCTGCGGACCCTTCTGACCCTGGGCGATCTCGAACTCCACCCGCTGGTTCTCCTCCAGCGTGCGGTAGCCGCTGGTCTGGATGGCCGAGAAGTGGACGAACACGTCAGCACCCCCGCCGTCGACGGTGATGAAGCCGAAGCCCTTGTCTGCGTTGAACCACTTCACGGTTCCCTGCGCCATGTGTATCTCCTTCTAAAACTGGCGGCCGAGCACGCCGTGCGGCCGATTGGCCGTTTTCGAGCAGCGGTGCCTGAGGCGGCCCCCACGAAGGAGACTTCACTCAACCCACGCCATCTCTCAACAGCGTGGAACAGCAAACCACGTAGCGAAAACTCTGCACAGCCTACCGGACGAAATTCTTCGACATGTGACCTGACGGATGCCGAAGATCCGCTGGGTGGGCCCTTGCACGCGCGCGAAAAGGCCCCCGCGCCGTCGTGCCGATGCGGGGGCCCTTCGGCATTGTCCGGTCAGTCCGGCCAGCTTCCGGTGAACCGGCGTACGCCCACCGCGCCACCCCGGTCGACGGCGGCCCGGACGACCGCGAAGATGGCGCCCTGCAACGCCGCCGCCGCCAGGATCTCGCCCCAGCCGCGGTCCTCGTCGGTGGCGCTGGGCGCCTCGCCGTCGCCCGCCGTCATCTTCCACACCTGCCGGAAGATCGCGCCCGCGACCGTACCGGCGGCGATGCCCATCAGCACACCGACCGGCTTGTACGCGGCCTTTCCGATGCCCCTGCTCACCGCTGCCTCCCCCGGACGATCACCAACACGATCACGGCCGCCACCGCCCCGGCCGCGAGGGCGACGAACGGCGTCGGGTTACGCCGTACGACGGCACCCTTCTCCTGCGCCTGCCCCCGCGCGAGCTGCGCCTTCTGCGCCGCCTGCCCGCGCACCCGGGCCACGGTCTGCGCCGTCTGGTCCCGCACCCGCTCCTTCGCCTGGTCGGCGGAGGACCTCAGCCGCGCCTTGACGTCGGCCTTGGCCGCCAGCGCCTCCATCGTCTCGCCCAGCTCGACCCGGGTCCGCCGGATCTCCTCCCGCAGCGCCTCGGTGTCGCCGCTGCCCCGGCCGTTGCCCGTCGTCATGCCCGTCCCCTGTCCTTCACGGCGGCGGCGACCGTGTCCACGTCCGCCCGGACGCTACGGACCGCGGCCTCCGGCACCGGCGGGACCGCCTGGCTGACCTGCTTCTTGCCCACCAGGGCCAGGACGCCGGCCATCGCGAAGAGCACCACCGCGACGATCAGGGCCGCCGCCCAGGCCGGAAGCACCAGGTCGAGCAGCAGGATCGCGGTGGCGACCAGGGCACCGAGGCCGTAGAGCGCCAGCGCCCCGCCACCGCCGAAGAGACCGATGCCGATACCGGCGTGCTTGCCCTTCTGGGTCAGCTCCGCCCGGGCCAGGGCCAGTTCGTCCCGGACCAGGCGGGAGACCTGCTCCGTGGCCCGCTGCACCAGCTCGGCGGTGGACGGCTCGCTCCCGGTACGGGATGTGCGGGCGTTCGCCACGTCAGCCATGCTGTCCTCCTTTCATCATCACCGCGCTGTATGCCCGGAGTCGCCGCCCGCCAATCCTTCGCCCCGGCGGTCGGTGGGCCCGGACCGCCGCGTCCCGAGCCGCCGCACGGCGCGGAAGAAGATGCAGAAGCGTCGCGCAGCGGTTCCCGCCACACGCCCGGTCAAACTTCCCGAGCCAGCGCACTTCGCCCGACCACCCCACGAGGCACCACCCCGCCCACACCCTCCAACGCCCCCGCCCCCCACAGGTCACGACCCACCCCGGAAGGTGGGGACGGGGGAGCCCTCCGGCGGGCGGGCGGCCGGAGGGCTCCAGGGGCGGGGCGGGTAGGGGGCCGGGTGGGTCAGCGGCGGGCTTCGGCGGGCTCGTCGGGGCCGATGAAGGCCTCGCTGCGGGCGTCGCCGTCGTCGCTGCCGCCGAAGACCCGGGCGTCGTCGGGCAGCTCGGCGTCGGTGCGGCGACGCACGGGCCGGCGGGGTCGTACCCACTGCCACGCCAGGTTGCTCTCCGCGTCCCCGATCTCGGTACGCATCCGGGGCATGGCCGTCGGCCGGTGGTCCCGGATCCAGGCGACCAGTTGCTCGCGCACCAGGCAGCGCAGGTCCCACAGGCTGCCGGCGTCGGCGGCGCTCACCAGGGCGCGCACCTTCACCGTCCCGCCGGTCGCGTCGGTCACCTGGAGTACGCAGACCCGGCCGTCCCACAGGTCGGTGCCCTCGACAAGCCGGCGCAGCTCCTCCCGCATGGCCTGCACCGGGATCGCCCAGTCGACGTCGAACTCGGCGGTGCCCAGCACCGCCGCCTCGGTCCGGGTCCAGTTCTGGAACGGCTTGCTGGTGAAGTACGAGGTCGGCAGGATCAGCCGCCGGTCGTCCCAGATCTGCACGACCACGTAGCTGAGCGTCAACTCCTCGATGCGGCCCCACTCTCCCTCGACCACCACGACGTCGTCGAGCCGGACCGCGTCGCTGAAGGCGAGCTGGAGACCCGCGAAGACGTTGCCCAGCAGGCTCTGCGCGGCCAGCGCGGCGACCACACCGACCACACCGGCACTGGTCAGCACGCCGGCGCCGATGCCGCGTACGGCCGGGAAGGTCATCAGCATCACGCCGACCGCCAGCACGACGATCACCGCGATCGTCAGCCGGCGCAGCATGACCACCTGGGTCCGCACCCGCCGCGCGTGCCGGTTGTCCGGCACGTCCACCCGGAACCGGGCCAGTGCGGTGTCCTCCGCCACGACGAGCAGCGAGGCGACCAGCCAGGCGACGCTGGCGATCACGCCCAGCACCAGCAGGTGCAGCAGCACCTGCCGCCACTGGTCGCCGACCGCGTAGCCGGTGCTGAACCGCACGGCGAACTGGACGGCGACGACGGTGGCGGCGACCTGGATCGACCGGTGCGCGTGGTCGGTGAGCTCGGTCAACAGCAGCGAACGCCGGCCGACCCGCCGGATCACGCGGTGCGCGACCTCGACCGCGAACAGGGCGATCGCCGCCGCAGCGAGCGCGGCGACGATCGTCCCGAGGTAGCTCTGCACGGGTTCTTTCCTCCTCCTTGCGCCGGGCACGCGCTTCGGGCAAAGGCCCAATAATGCCCGGCGACGCCGGAATCGACCAGGCTCAGACCTTCCGATACCGGGACTGGAGGAAGCAGAAGACGCCGAAGGCGGCGATACCGAGCGCCACCAGGGTGAGCAGGATCTGGCCGTACGCCTGGTCGCGCAGCGTGCGCAGTGCCGCGTCCAGACCACGGGCCTTCTCCGGGTCGTAGTTGACGGCGGCCAGGATGATCAGCAGGCCGGAGATGCCGTACGCGACGCCCTTGGAGATGTAGCCGGCCATGCCCAGCCGGCGGGTGAGCTGGCGCGTCTTCGCGTTCATCTCACCGGTCTTGAGGTGCTTCTCGAAACGCTTGATCAGGCCGTAGATCACCAGGCCGACGCCGATCGCGGCGAGCACGAGCCCGGCCAGGCCGACCAGCCAGCGGCCACCGGAGGACTCCATGGCCTTGCCGGTCAGCGCCTCCTGCTGGTCGGCGCTGTTGGAGCCGGCGTCCTTGAAGACCTTGAAGGCCGTCCAGGCGAAGTAGAGGTAGACGACGGTCCGCCCCGCCGAGGCGAGCCGCTCCCAGACCCGCTCCTTGCCGCGCTCGGCGCGGTGCCCGACGGCCGCCTCCAGCGCCTGCCAGATCGCCATGGCGAGCAGGCCGACCGCGATCGTGACGACGAGGAACTTGCCCAGCGGCTGGGCGGCGATGGTGCGCAGCGCGCCGGACTGGTCGCCGTCGTCGCCGGCCTTGCCGAACGCGATCTGCAACGCCAGCCAGGCGAACAGGAGGTGCACGATGCCGTAGCCGATGAAACCGACTCTGGCCAACAGTTCGAGCCACCTGCTGTTCGCCGTGCGGGAGGCGGTGGCTTCGGCGTTCCGGGTGAGTGACATGGCGCCACAATCACCGAATACGAAGATTTCCAAACGTCAGCCACCGCCGCCCCGGTCGGGTCAGTTGCCCGGGTTCCTCGACACCCGGATCTTGACCTCCTGGTCGGTGACGCTGTCCAGCGTCACGGCGAAGCCGCCGACCTCGGTGGCCTGCTGGCCGGTCGTCAGCGACAGCTGCTCACCGGCGACCTCGACGGTCACCTGGTCGCCCTGCGCGCCGATCAGCTTGGCCTCCACGCCGAGGATGGTGGCGCTGGCGTCCACGCCCCGGTCGAAGGTGACGGTGCAGGCGTCCAGACCGCAGTCGGTGCTGGCGCCCTCGGAGCTGCAGCCGGCGAGCACGGCGACGCCGAGCGCCAGGCCGGCCAACAGGCCGGCGGCCCGGCGGGTGGGGGTCAGCGGGGAGTCAACACGTCGGTTCGTCACCCCGCCAAGGGTACGAGACGTCGGCCACTGCGGCAGCGCGTGATCATCCGCCCAGGTGGGGCGCCCGCGGCAGGGGTTAGGGTCCCGGGCATGCCGTTCGACATCGCCCGCACCCGGGCCGCCTACCCCGCCCTCGCCGAGGGCTTCGTCCACCTCGACGGCGCCGGGGGCACCCAGACCGCCGGCCCGGTCGTTGACGCGGTCGCCGCCGCCATGCGCGCGGCGGTGGGCAACCGCAGTGCCGCCTTCGCGCCCGGCCGGCGCTCGCTGGAGATGGTGGCCGCCGCCCGCTCGGCCGTGGCCGACCTGCTCGGCGCCGAACCCGACGGGGTGGTGCTGGGGCCGAGCGCCACCACGCTGACGTACACCCTGGCCCGGACCCTGGGGGCGCGGTGGCGGCCCGGCGACGAGGTCGTGGTCTCCCGGCTCGACCACGACGCGAACGTGCGCCCCTGGGTGCAGGCCGCCGAGGCGGCCGGCGCGACGGTGCGCTGGGCCGAGTTCGACCGGGACACCGCGGAGCTGCCGGCGGCCCGCTACGCGGAGCTGGTCGGCGAGCGGACCCGGCTGGTCGCGGTGACCGCGGGCAGCAACGCGACCGGCACCGTCCCGGACGTGGCGGCGATCGCCACGACCGCGCACGCCGCCGGGGCGCTGGTCTGCGTCGACGGGGTGCACTCGGTGCCGCACGGGCCCACCGACGTCGCCGCGCTGGGCGCCGACTTCCTGGTCACCAGCGCGTACAAGTGGTCGGGGCCGCACCTGGCCGCGATGGTGGCCGCCCCGGCGACGTGGGAGCGGCTGCGACCGGCGAAGCTGCTGCCGTCCTCCGACGCGGTGCCGGACCGCTTCGAGTACGGCACCCCGAGCTTCCCCCTGCTGGCCGGCGTGGCCGCCGCCGTGGACCACCTGGCCGGGCTGGACCCGACGGCCGCCGGGAGCCGGCGCGAGCGGCTGACCGCCGGGCTGAGCGCCGCGCGGGCGTACGAGGAGTCGCTGCTTCAGCGGCTGCTCGCCGGGCTGGCCGCGCTGCCCGGGGTCACCGTGCTCGGCTCCCCCGCCCGGCGCTGCCCGACGGTGTCCTTCCGGGTGGACGGGCTCTCCCCGCAGCGCACCCAGGAGGAGCTGGGCGCGGCCGGCCTCTGCCTCTCCGCCGGCGACTACTACGCGTACGAGTACTTCCAGGCGATGGGGCTGCGGGACAGCGGCGGGGCGGTTCGCGCCAGCCTCTACCACTACAACACCGTCGACGAGGTGGACCGGTTGCTCGGCGAACTGGACCGCCTCGCCGGTCGCGGGGGCAGAATGGCCGGGTGAGCACCCTGGTCGAGGACAATCCCGCCAAGCACCGGTTCGAAATCCTGGTCGACGACGCGCTGGCCGGGTTCACCGCGTACCTGCCGCGCGGCGAGGTGCTGGTCTTCACCCACACCGAGGTCGACCCGAGGTTCCAGAACATGGGCGTGGGCGCGGCGCTGGTCCGGGGCACCCTCGACCAGCTCCGCGAGCGCGGCACGACGCTGGTGCCGCGCTGCCCGTTCGTGGCGGCCTTCATCGGCCGCCACCCCGAGTACGCCGACCTGGTCACCCCCGAGGCGTGACCCGTCAGCGGCCCGTCAGCAGCCCGACGGCGGCGTGGGCGGCGGCCCGGGTGGCGCCGTGGGTGGCGACGTGGACCGCGCCGGTGACCAGCTCGGGCACGCCCAGCTCGACCACCACCGCGTCCGGGCGGGCAGCCAGCGCACGGCCCACCGACGCCCGCATCCAGTCGTGCCGGTGCAGGTCGCGCACCACCAGCACCAGGCACCGGCCGGCCGCCCCGGCGGTCGGGTCGGCGGGCACGTCGGCCTCGGCGTAGCGGACGGTGGTGGTGCCGGCGAGCTGGTCGGCCAGGGGGGCGGCGAGCCCCCACGGGGTCTCCGGACCGATCGCGATGTTGCGCGGCGGCTCGAACTCGACCACGTGGGCGGGACCGGCCAGCGGCAGCGCGCCGACGCCGGCGGGCGCGGTGGTGACCCGCAGCGCCCGGCGGGCGGCGGCCAGCCCGACGGCCGAGCCGGCGGCGGTCGGGCGGGGCCGGTGCGGCCGGTCGGCGCGGGCGGCCACGGTCCAGGCGGCGAGCTGCCCCACCCGCTTGGCCGCCTCGGCGAGGCGTTCCTCGGGCAGGTCGCCGGCGACGACCGCGGCGACGATGGCGTCGCGCAGCAGCCGGGCCGATCCCTCGTCGGCGCGCTCCCCGCCGACGCAGATCGCGTCGGCGCCGGCGGCGAGGGCACGCACCGCCGCGCCCGCGAAGCCGTACCGGTCGGTGACCGCCCGCATCTCCACCGCGTCGGTGACCACGACGCCGGAGAAGCCCAGCTCGTCGCGGAGCAGCCCGCCCAGGATCCGGCCGCTGAGGGTGGCCGGCAGTTCCGGGTCCAGCGCCGGCACCAGCAGGTGGCCGGTCATCACCGCCTGCACCCCGGCGGCCACCGCGGCCCGGAACGGGGCCAGCTCCACTGCGTCGAGGCGGGGACGGTCGGCGGCGATCCGGGGCAGGTCGTGGTGCGAGTCGACCTGGGTGTCGCCGTGCCCGGGGAAGTGCTTGGCGCAGGCGGCGACCCCGCCCGCTTGGAGGCCGCGCACCCAGGCGGCGGTGTGCCGGGCGACCAGCGCCGGCTCGGCGCCGAAGGCGCGTACGCCGATCACCGGGTTGCCCGGGTTGGAGTTGACGTCGGCGTCGGGGGCGTAGTTGAGGGTGATCCCCAGCACGGCGAGGTCGGCCCCCAGGTCGCGGGCGACCTCCTCGGTGAGCGCCGGGTCGTCCACGGCGCCGAGGGCGAAGTTGCCGGGCCGGGAGCTGCCCCGGGCGGACTCGATGCGGGTCACGTCGCCGGCCTCCTCGTCGATGGCGACGACGACGTCGGGGCGCTCGGCGCGCAGGGTGGCGGTGAGGGCGGCCACCTGCTCCGGGTGGACCACGTTGCGGGCGAAGAGCACCACGGAGCCGAGGCCCTCGCCGAGCCAGCGGCAGATCCAGGGTGGCGGCGTGGTGCCGACGAATCCCGGTTGCAGGACGGCGGCGGCCAGGGCCGTCAGGCTCCCGGCGGGGGCGCTCACGCCGGCCCGCCCGCGTGGTGGCTGATGTGTCGCTCGCTCATGCGGTCGTCGTACCCCCGTCTTCTCCGCGCCCGGCGGCCCGCCACCGGCGGCGGTGCTGACATGGTCACACCGTGCGAGGAAATAGTCAATAAACCTTACAGTTGCCCTCGGGCGCGGAGCTGGGGACAGTTCGGGGATGGATCCCCTGCTGCTGGCCGACGCGACGAGCCCGGCCGACATCCCCGGCGTACGCCTGCTCGGCCTGGTCGTCGGCGGCCTGTTGCTGCTCGTCGCGATCCGCGCGATGTTCCGGCGCTGAGCGCGCCGCGTCCCGGCGCCGGCGCCCGGGATTCGGCGGCGGCCACCGGGGTACCGCCTGCCTCGTTGGACCGGTACGACACCGCGAGGGGGAACGATGAGGATCGGCTACTTTCTGTCCACCGAGGAGTACACGCCGACCGAGCTGCTGGAGCAGGCGCGCGGCGCGGAGCGGGCCGGCTTCGAGGCGCTCTGGATCTCCGACCACTACCACCCGTGGACCGACGCGCAGGGGCAGAGCCCGTTCGTCTGGTCGGTGATCGGGGCGCTCAGCCAGGTCTGCCAGCTCCCGGTCACCACCGCCGTGACCTGCCCGACCGTGCGCATCCACCCGGCCGTCGTGGCGCAGGCGGCGGCCACCAGCGCGGTCATGCACTCCGGTCGGTTCGTGCTCGGGGTGGGCAGCGGCGAGGCGCTCAACGAGCACATCCTCGGCGACGCCTGGCCGCAGACCGACGTCCGGCTGGAGATGCTGGAGGAGGCCGTCGAGGTGATGCGCGAGCTGTGGCGGGGCGGCTTCGTCAACCACCACGGCAAGCACTACACCGTCGAGCACGCCCGGATCTACACACTGCCGGACACTCCCCCGCCGGTCTACGTCTCGGGCTTCGGCCCCAAGGCGGTCGACCTGGCGGCCCGCATCGGCGACGGCTTCGTCAACACCTCGCCCGACGCGGAGCTGGTCCGGCGGTTCCGGGAGGGCGGCGGCGGCGACAAGCCGTGCCAGGCCGGCTTCAAGGCGGCGTACGCGCAGACCGCGGAGGAGGGGATGCGGATCGCGTACGAACGCTGGCCGAACGCCGGGGTGCCCGGCGAGCTGTCCCAGGTGCTGCCGTCGCCGCGGCACTTCGAGCAGGCCGCCGAGCTGGTCCGCCCGGAGATGATGAAGGACGCGTTCGTCTGCGGGCGGGACGTCGACGGGCACCTGGCGAAGCTCGAGGAGTACGCCAAGGCCGGCTTCGACGAGGTCTACGTGGCCAACACCGGCCCGAACTGGCAGGGCCTGCTCGACCTCTACCAGCGCGAGGTGTTCCCCCGCGTACGCTGACCGCGACGTCCCCGGGCACCCCCGCCGGTGGGGCTGCCCGGGCTCAGCGCGGGCTAGCCGACCCTCCTGGCACGTGGGCTGGTTTCCAGCGCGGCAGCCCTCGCGGCACCGGCGTGGGCGGTCAGCGTCCGTGGCTTCGCGAGAACGATCGGCCCCACCACCAGGAGCACGAGCCACAGTGGCGCCAGGCGGGGGGCGATCGACAGCCAGACGGGCCACACCGGCTCGGCGAGCATGTCCGCGGCCAGGTCCCTCCAGGTCAGGGCGACGCCCGGGAGCAGGGCCACCGTCACCAGCATGCCGATGAGCCGGGGCACGGGCGCAGGTCGTCGCGCCACCAGCCAGAACAGCGCGGCACCGGTGGCGGCGCCGAAAAGGACGCCAGCGAGGGTGATCGTGAGGAACCCGTCCAGCGCAGCCGGCGCGACGCTCAGTACCGACCCGTTCGCCTGGTGCTTGAGCGTGATCGTCAGCCCTTCCCTCTCGGCCCGCCAGCCGTCGCACGGGACGCCCGGCACGCGACCCAGGCCCTGCCACCCCGACGATGCGGCGTTGTGCCGGAGTTGGTCCGAGAGCGCGCAGTCGGCGCGGTCGCCGTAGTGGAACTCCGCATGAGCCGAACCGAAGTCGTCAGCGGCGAGGAAGACGCCGTACCGGTAGCCGGGAACGAACGACGAGCCGGTTCGCCCGGTCTCCGGGAGCAGTTCCGTCGCCACGCCCTGCGCGCGGTCGGGGCTGAGCGGTACGGTGCCGCGGCCGCCGTACCAGGAGCCGACGGCCAGGCCGACCGTCCCGAACAGCACCGCACCGAGCAGCAGCATCGCGACGTGCCGCAGTCGAGGTCCCCCCTTCCCTGTCACAGTGCGGCAGCGTAGCCGTCGCGCCGGCAAGCGGCAGCCCTGTGACGTACGGCCCTTGGGGATCTTCCAGAGGGGTCACGATAATGCCCAGCCCGCCCTGAGGACCGAGAAGGAGAAGCCGTGAACAGTGAGCCGGAGCCGGGCATCGCGCCCGAGGACCAGTCGCCCCGCTACGCCGGTGATCCCATCCTGTTGACGGTCGACGGGCACGACTTCCGGGTTCGGGTACGCACCGGGGAGCCCGGCACGTACGACTTCGACTGGCTCAGCGGGCCGCACGACTACGGCTTCGGCCTCTCCGGGGCTGCCGGCGCCCCGATGAGCCGGGCCGCGATGGAGGAGGCCATCCGCGGCTTCCTCGCCGGGATCGACCCCGCCACCGGCTACCTGGCGCAGTGACGGCAACTGGCGGCAACCCTGCCGTCGGCCACCAGGCGCGCCGGGTCGCCGGCGTCACCCGGGCCGGCGGTTTCGCCGCTGATCACGGCGGGTACCTCCGGCCCTCGATGAAACTGTCCACGCACTCCACGACACTGCGCCGCGCGGCCAAGAGCCTCTTCGGCTGGACGGCGCTGCGGCCCCACCAGTTGGCCGCCATGCGGGCGGTCATGAAGCGCCGCGACGCCCTGGTGGTGCTGCCCACCGGCGCCGGCAAGTCGGCGATCTACCAGATCCCGGCCAGCCTGATCCCCGGCCCGACCGTGGTGATCTCGCCGCTGCTCGCCCTGCAACAGGACCAGATCGCGGCGCTCAACGAGCGGCAACGACCCGAGCTGCGCGCGGTGCGGATCAGCTCGGACGAGTCGGCCGCCCAGCAGGCGGAGGCGATCGCCGAGATCCGCGACGGGCGCGCGGAGTTCCTCTTCATCACCCCGGAGCAGCTCGCCAACCCCGACCGGATGGCCGAGGTGAAGTCGCTGAAGCCGGCGCTGGTGGCGATCGACGAGGCGCACTGCATCTCCGCCTGGGGGCACGACTTCCGCCCCGACTACCTGGCGCTGGGCCACCTCATCGACGGCATCGGCCGGCCGCCGGTGGTGGCGCTGACCGCCACCGCCTCCCCGCCCGTACGCGACGACATCATCGCCCGGCTGCGGCTGACCGAGCCCGAGGTGGTGGTCTCCGGGCTGGACCGGCCGAACCTGTTCCTCGAGGTGGCGCACTGCCCGACGGAGGACTACCGGTGGCGGCGGCTGATCGCCCTGCTGCGCGACGACACCCGACCCGGCATCATCTACGTGCCCACCCGGCGCTCCGCCGAGGAGCTGTCGGCCCGGCTCACCGACGCCGGCTTCCCGGCCCAGTACTACCACGGCGGGATGGCAGCCGGGGCGCGCGCCGAACTGCACGAGGCGTTCCTCGCCGACCAGGTGCCGATCATGGTGGCCACCTCGGCCTTCGGCATGGGCATCGACAAGCCGAACATCGCCTGGGTGGTCCACATGGCGCTGCCGGACTCGCCGGACAGCTACTTCCAGGAGATCGGGCGGGCCGGCCGCGACGGCGCCCCGGCCCGGGTGCTGCTGCTGTGGCAGGCCGAGGACGTCGGGCTGCAACGCTTCTTCAGCGGCGGCCTGCCGGACGCCGACGAGCTGCGCGACCTGTCCGCGCTGCTGCGCAAGAAGGCCCGGAACAAGAAGGAGCTGCGCGAGGTCACCGGGCTCGGCCCGCGCAAGCTCGGCCAGTACCTCGCCCTGCTGGAGCAGGTCGGCGCGGCCGAGCCGAGGGCGAAGCAGCGCATCGGCGCCCCCCGCTACTCCCCCGCGCCCGTGGACGCCGCCGCGGCGGCCCTGGCGGAGGCCGAGCGGCAGCAGACCGTGACCCGGTCGCGCACCGACATGATGCGGGCCTTCGCCGAGACCACCGCCTGCCGGGGGCAGACGCTGCTGGCCTACTTCGGCGAGCAGATGACCCAGGTCTGCGGGCACTGCGACAACTGCCACGCCGGCACCAGCACCCCCGACGACGGCGCGGTCGGGCCCTTCCCCGTGCACAGCCAGGTCCGGCACCCGGAGTGGGGGCACGGCCTGGTGCTGAGCTACGAGGAGGACCGGATGACGGTTCTCTTCGACGAGGTGGGGTACAAGACGCTGTCCGTCAGCGTGGTGTCCGAACAGGGCCTGCTGACCCTCGACTAGCCTGAGCCGGGCACCGCTGGCGGGGCCGTGGACGACGAGCGACAACAGTGCGGAAGGGGCGTTGCCGTGATCGAGCAGCCGGCGTACACCGGATTCGGTTTCTCCGACGAGGAGTGGGGGCTGCTGGTCGGCCTGCCGCAGTCGGTGCTGACCGCGGCGAGCGCCGCCGAGTCCGACGGCACCCGGCGCACCATGGCCGAGAACGCGGCCGGGCTGGAGACCATCGCCGCCGGGCGGGAGTCGGCCAGCCCGCTGGTCGCGGCCGTGGCCGGCGAGATCGTCACCCGGGTGGGCGACCCGGAGGCCGGCGAGGAGATGCCGGTCATCGCGCCGTCCGACCCGCGCGCCTACCTGGAGGACGTGCTGGGCCGGGCCAGGGAGGCGGCGGCGCTGCTGGCCGCCCGGACGGACGAGGGCGAGGCCGGCGCGTACAAGCACTGGCTGGTGGACATCGCCGAGCAGGTGGTGGGCGCGGCGTCCAGCGGCGGCATCCTGGGCCTCGGCGGGGACGTCGTCAGCGACTCGGAGCGCCGCTTCCGCGACCGGCTCTCCCAGGTCCTCAACGACTGACGCGACGACGACGGCGGCACCGGGCGGGGTCCGGTGCCGCCGTCGCGCGTTCCGGCGCGGGTGACCGGCGCGTGGCGGTGGCCGGTGGCAACGGGCGCGGTCGGCCCGTGGCGGTCAGGCCACGCGGCGGCGGAACAGCACGGCGGCCAGCAGCACCGAGACCGCCAGGATGCCCAGGCACCAGGCCACCGCCAGGGCCGGGGCGGTGCCCGTCGGGGTGCCCAGCAGCAGGGCCCGCAGCGTCTCGATGACGGGCGTGACGGGCTGGTGGTCGGCGAAGCCGTGGATCCAGCTCGGCATCGTCTCCACCGGCACGAACGCGCTGCTCGGATAGGGCAGGAACATCGCCAGGAAGGTGAAGCCGCTGGCGGCCTCCGGGGTGCGGGCCAGCAGGCCGATGGCCGCCGACAGCCAGGACACGGCGAGCAGGAAGAGCAGCAGCACCCCGAACGCGGCCAGCCAGCGCAGCGGCGTGACGACCGGGCGGAAGCCGATGCCGACGGCGATGGCCAGCACCAGCACCGTGGAGACGGTGTTGCGGGCGATGCTGGCGGCGACGTGCCCGCCGAGGATCGCGGTGGCGCTGACGTCCATCGTGCGGAACCGCTCGATGACCCCGTTGGTCAGGTCGGTGGTCACGCTGACGGCGGTGGTCGCCGCGCCGAAACTGGCGCAGAGCAGCAGGACGCCGGGCACGACGTAGGTGACGTACCGGGTGCCGGTGTCGATCGCGCCGCCGAACAGGTAGACGAAGAGCAGCATCAGCAGCACCGGCAGCAGCAGTGACGTGAGCAGCGCGTCGACGTTGCGGCGGGACAGCCGTACGCAGCGCGCCACCATGACGAGGGCCTCGCCGGCACGGGTCGGCCGCAGGGTCAGCTCAGACACCGGCCGCCTCCCGCCCGACGGTCACCGGGTCGCCGGTGAGGGTGAGGAAGACGTCGTCCAGGGTCGCCTCGCGGACGGTGAACCGGGCGAGCCCTCGCCGGTCGGGGTCGACCTCGTCGAGCAGGTGGCGGATCTCCGGCGCGCCGCCGTCGGTGGCGACCGCCAACTCCAGCCGGGCCGGGTCGCGGTGCGTGACCCGCCCGCCGAGCCGGTGCGCCGCCTCGGCGAAGCTGCGCGCGTCCCGCAGAGTCAGCTCCAGCCGGTGGGCGCCGAAGCGGCGCTTGAGGTCGTCCGCGCTCCCCTCGGCGGCCAGCCGGCCCCCGTGCAGCACCGCGATCCGGTCGGCGAGCCGGTCGGCCTCCTCCAGGTACTGCGTGGTGAGCAGCACCGTCACCCCGGCACCGGCCAGCTCGGCGACCACCTCCCACAGCCCCTGCCGGCTGCGCGGGTCGAGGCCGGTGGTCGGCTCGTCGAGGAAGATCACGGACGGCTCGCCGACCAGGCTGGCCGCGAGGTCGAGGCGGCGGCGCATCCCGCCGGAGTAGGTCACCACCCGCCGCCCGCCGGCGGCGACCAGGTCGAAGCGCTCCAGCAGGTCCGTGGCGCGCCGCCGGGCGGCGGCCGGAGCCAGCCCGGCCAGCCGGGCCATCATGTGCAGGTTCTCCGCGCCCGTCTGCTGGTCGTCGAGCGCCGCATGCTGGCCGGCGAGGCTGATCGTCCGCCGGACCCGGCTCCGGTCGCGGACCACGTCGTGCCCGTCCACGCGGGCCACGCCCCCGTCGGGCGTGGTGAGCGTGGCCAGGATCCGGACGGTCGTGGTCTTGCCGGCCCCGTTGGGGCCGAGCAGGGCGTGCACGCTGCCCCGGGCGACCCGCATGGTCAGGCCGTCGAGCACCGCCACCCCGCCGTAGGACTTGCGTAGGTCGACGATCTCCACCGCCGAGGCTGCTGTCCCCATCGCTTTCACTCTCCATCTTCTGCGTACGCCATACGCTGTTCTGCGTGCACCATACGCAGAAGCTAGGATGGCGGTCAACACCGCGTACCGGGAGGTGAGGATGAGCGACGCCGACGTCGAGCTGCCGGAGAGCATCGAGCTCGCCTGGGGCCTGCGGGAACGGCCCGGCAAGGGACCCCGGCGCAGCCTCACCATGGGGCAGGTGGTGGCCGCCGGCATCCGGGTGGCCGAGGCCGACGGGCTGGCGGCGGTGTCGATGAGCCGGGTCGCCGGCGAGCTGGGCGTGGCGACCATGTCGCTCTACCGCTACGTCTCCGCCAAGAGCGACCTGCTGGACCTCATGGCCGACGCCGCGTACGGGGACCCGCCCGCGCCACGCGGCCCGGACGAGGGCTGGCGGCCGGCGCTCGCCCGCTGGGCGCTGGCCAACGTGACGGCGATCCACCGCCACCCGTGGATCCGGCAGATCCCGATCAGCGGCCCGCCGTTGGGGCCCAACCAGGTGCGCTGGATGGAGCAGGGGCTGGCCGCCCTGCGCGGCACCGGCCTGCGCGGCATCGAGCGGCTGTCGACGATCATGCTGGTCAGCGGGTACGCCCGGAACTGGGCCACGCTCACCGCCGACCTCGACGAGGCCGCGGCACGCGAGCAGATCGACCCCGACGACGCCGGGGCGCGGTACTGGCACCAGCTCGCCCGGCTGACCCGCCACGGCGCCTATCCGGCGATCCGGGAGCTGCTGGCGGAGAGCGCCGAGGGACAGCAGGACGAGGTGTTCGACACGGAGTGGCAGTTCGGCCTCGACCGGATCCTCGACGGCGTCGAGGCGCTGATCCGCGACCGGACGGCCACGCACTGACCCGACCCCGGCCGTCGCCCCCGGCTGCGCCGACCGGAAACGCCCTGGGCGGTCCGGCGCCCACGATGGACAATGGCCACCGGAACGGCGCGAGGACGGGGGAGCGGATGCTTCGGCGGACCACCGTCGACACCGAGCAGGTGCCGGCGGCCGAGCGCTTCGACATGTGGCTCGACCTCGTGGCGCGTACGGCCTCGCCGCTGCGGATCCGCACGGAGCACGCGCACGACTTCACCGCCCGGGCGGAGATCGTCGAACTCGGCCCGATCCAGGTGGTCAACTACCGGTACCCGTCGCTGGAGGGCGTCCGGACGCCGCGGCTGGGGCGCGAGTCGGCCCCGGAGATCTACACGCTGGCGCTCACCGTCGACGGGGACGGCGCGGCCAGCCAGGCGGGCCGGAGCAGCGTCCTCGGGCCGCAGGAGTTCATCTTCTACGACGGGTCACGGCCGCACGGGGTCCGGCACGTCGGCGACGACGACGGCCGCGAGCCGGCCCGGTCCGTCGTGGCGATCATCCCGCACGCCGCGTTGCCGCTGCCGCCGGACCGGCTGGCGCCCCTGCTCGGCGGCCGGATGTCGGGCACCGAGGGGATCGGCGCGCTGCTGGCCCAGTTCCTCCTCCAGATCGCCCACCACCCCGAGCAGTACCACGCCGCCGACGCCACCCGGCTCGGCGCCGTCGGGCTCGACCTGGCGTCCACCATGCTCGGGCGGCATCTCGTGGCCGAGGACGCCGTGCCGGCCGAGGTCCGCCGGCGCGCCCTCGTCGCCCAGGCACGGGCGTACATCCAGCGGCACCTCGGGGACGCGACGCTGAGCCCACAGGTGGTGGCCGACGCGCACCACGTCTCGCTGCGTACGCTGCACCGGCTCTTCGAGGCCGAGGAGTCGACGGTCGCGTCGTACATCCGCGAGCTGCGGCTGGCGCGGTGCCGGCACGACCTCGCCGACCCCGGCCTGCGCGGCCAGCCGATCCAGGCGATCGGGGCCCGCTGGGGCTTCCCCGACAAGGCGCACTTCAGCCGGGTCTTCCGCAAGGCGCACGGCGTCGGGCCGCAGGCCTGGCGGGCCGGCCAGGCGGAATGAGCGGCACGGGAAGTCAACTCCACGGCATCCACGGTCAACCCGGTCGCGGCAGACTGGCACCGAGGCGGCCGATCCCTCCCCGCCACGGCACCGGTCGGGATCGGACCGCCGACGAAGGCCGTGGCGTGCCGCCCGCCGCCACGGGGGAGGCGGGCGGCCGCCCGGTGACCCGGCCCGGCCCCGGCGCCCCTCGCCCAGGATCGGCGTCGGGGCCGCGTCAGGCGTCCTCCAGCAGTTCGAGCACGATCCGCTCGGCCTTCTCGCGGGGAGTCGCGGGCTCCACCGGGGCCACCACGCCGTCATGGAAGAGGTCGACCACGCGCGGGTCGACGTAGGACGTGCGGGCCACGGTGGCGGTGTTGCCGAGCAGCTCCGCGACGTCGCGCATCACCGCCGCGACCGCCCGCTTGCGGGCGGTCGCCGAGCGCGGCGGGCCCACCGTCGCCAGTTCGGTCGCCGCCAGCACCGTGGCGTGCCAGGTGCGGAAGTCCTTCGCCGTCATCTCCCCGCCGCTGGCGTCCCGCAGGTACTCGTTGACCTCGTCGCTGCGTACGTCGCGCCAGTCCCCGCCGTCCCGGTAGCCGAACAGCCGGTCGGCCGACCGGCGCTGGCGGCGCAGGTTGACCAGCACCCGGCACAGCTCCGGGTCCTCGATGCGACGCACCTGCTCGATGCCGCCCTTCGCGGGGAACTCGAACACCACACAGCCACCCCGGGACCGGGCGTGCTCGGGGCGCAGGGTCGCCACCCCGAACGTCGGGTCGTCGCCGGCCGCGTACTGGTCGCTGCCGACCCGGAACATGCCCATGTCCAGCAGCCGGGTCACCGTCGCCAGCACCCGGTCGCGGTGCAGCCCCCGGCCGGACAGGTCCCGCCCGACCCGCTCGCGCAGCACCGGCAGCCGGCGGGCCACCTCCAGCACGTGGTCGAACTTCGCCTCGTCGCGCTTCTGGCGCCACTTCGGGTGGTAGAGGTACTGCTTGCGCCCGGCCGCGTCGATGCCGGTGGCCTGGATGTGCCCGTTCGCGTACGGACAGATCCACACGTCCCGCCAGGCCGGCGGGATCACCAGCGCGCGCAGCCGGCCCAACCGGTCGGGGTCGCGGACCGGCTGCCCGGACGGATCCAGGAAGAGCCAGCCCCGACCGCGCCGGCGTCGCCCGTACCCCGGCCCACCCGGATCACTACGCCGCAACCGCACCGGAGCCACGCACCGCCCGTTCCACCTCGTCCACGGCGGTCACCACGTCGTCGACACCGATGCCCGCCAACGTCGGATGGCTTCCTACCCCGTCCCACCAGGGCCAATCCCCCGCGCCCGCCCACAGCGCCCGGTGCCGGGGCCGGTCCGCCGGCGGACCCCACAGCGCCGGGGGGACCGGGCCGAAGAGCACCACCGACGGGGTGCGGTAGCCGGTCGCGAGGTGCGCCACGCCCGTGTCCCCGCTGACCACCAGCCGGGCGTACGCCACCAGCGCGGCCAGCCGGCCCAGGTCCGTCCGCCCGGCCAGCACCGCGTCGGCGGGCAGCCCCGCGGCGTCCGCGATCCGCTGCGCCGTGACCCGCTCGTCGGGGCTGCCGGTGAGCACCACCCGGTGCCCCCGGGCGGCCAGTTCCCGGGCCAGCGCGGCGAAGCGTCCGGACGGCCAGCGCTTCGCGGGGATCTTGGAGCCGGGGTGCAGCACGGTCAGGCCGCCGGGGGCGCCGCCGGGGGGCGGGCGCCGCAGCTCCAGGTCGGTGCGGTCGGCGGGGATGCCGTACCAGCCGAGGAGCCGGCACCAGCGGTCGACCTCGTGTTCGTCGTCGCGCCATCCGGGCCCGTCGTGGTGGCCGGCCTCCGGGCTGGCGTAGGCGAGCAGCCGACCCGGGCGGGTGGCGGTGAGCATGCGGTGCGACTCGGGGCCCCGGCCGTGCAGGTTCACGGCGACGCGCGGCGTCCGCAGGGCCGGGTCGGGGCGACCGAGCCCGTCCGTGGGCACCAGCCGGTCGACGCCGCCCACCAGGTCGACCAGCGGCGCCAGCCAGCCGGGTGCCGCGAGGACGAGCTCCCGGTCGGGGTGGGCGGCGCGCAGGGCACGCAGGGCCGGCACGGCGGTGGCGAGGTCGCCGACGCCGAGGGCGCGCAGGGCGAGGATCACGGGTAGGAGGTCTCCTGGTCGGCGCAGACGACCATCTCGCGGACGGCGCAGCCGGCGGGTTGGGACAGCGCGAACATGACGGCGGCGGCGGTGTCGGCGGGGTCGTTCAGGACGGCGTCGGGACCGGGTCGGTACGCGGCGTCGCGGTCGTCGAAGAAGGCCGTGCGCATGCCGCCCGGCACGAGCAGCGTGACGCCGACCCTGCCGGCGAGTTCGGCGGCGAGGGCCCGGGTGAAACCGACGACCCCGAACTTCGCGGCGCAGTACGCGGTCGCGTCGGCGACGGCCTTCACCCCCAGCGTGGAGGCGACGGTGACGATGCTTCCCCGGGAGGTCTCCAGGAAGGGCAGGGCGGCCCGCACCACGGCCGCCGTGGCGAGCAGGTCCACGGCCACGATCCGGTCCCAGGTCTCGCCGGGCACGTCCGCCAGCTTCCCGGGCACGTCCATCCCCGCCGCGGTGACCACCGCGTCCAGCCCGCCCGAGCGCTCGGCGAGCTGCCGGGTGGCGGCCTCGGCGGCGCGGGTGTCGGCCAGGTCGCACTCCACCCACGGCACCCCGTCGGCGGGCGCCTGCCGGTCCAGCACCAGCGGTCGACCGCCGGCCCGGGCCACGGCCGCGACCACGGCGGCACCCAGGCCGCTCGAACCGCCGGTGACCAGCACGGTCCGCCCCGCGCCGGGCGACCCGCCGCTCATCGGGTGCCCTCCGCCGTGCTCGGCCCCGCGACGGGCCGGCCGGAGCGCGCCCGTGGGCGCTCGCCGCCGGTGGGCGCCGAGGCTCCACCGGGGGCGGGGCCGGGTGGCGGCGTACAGGCCGGCGGCACGGTGTCGGTGAGCGGCGGCCCGACCGCGACGGCGGTGCCGGTCGACCGGGCGGCGGCGATCAGCCCGGTCGTGGAGCGACCGTCCAGATACGGCACCACCACGGCGTTGCCGCCCCAGCGGCGCAGCACCTCCGCCTCGGGCAGGGCGGGCTCGCCGCCGTCGCCGGCGTAGTCGCCACCCTTCACCCAGATGTCCGGCCGCAGCCACGACAGCGCCGCGTGCGGGGTGGCCTCGTCGAAGATCATGACCGCGTCGACGCAGCTCAGCGCCGCGAGCAGCCGGGCCCGGTCGCACTGCGGGATCACCGGCCGGTCCGCGCCCTTCAGCCCCGTCACGCTCGCGTCGGAGTTGAGGCAGACCACCAGGCAGTCGCCGAGCTGCCGGGCGGCCTGCAACGTCGCCACGTGCCCGGCGTGCAGCAGGTCGAAGCAGCCGCCGGTGGCCACCACCGTCCCGCCGGACGCGCGTACCGCCGACACCACGCCGGCCGCCGCGGCCACACCGACGCGCTCGCCGCCGGGGCCGGAGACCGCCGGCGGCAGCGGACGCACCGGCCGCGGCAGCGCCGTCGCCACTCCCCCGCCGGCCACGTACGCCGACGCCTCGGCGACCGCCTCCTGCACCGCCTCGGAGACCAGCGCCCCCCGGGCCAGCGCGAGGCCGGCGGTGGCCGCGAACCGGTCACCGGCCCCGCAGGTGTCCCCCTCGGCGGTGGCCGGGGCGGGCACCACCATCGGGGTCGCACCGGCGTGGCAGAGCAGCGCGCCGTCCCCGCCCAGCGTCACCGCGACCGCGCCGGCGCGCCAGCGCTGGCGCAGCCCCTGCGCGCCCCGCGCCGCCGTCGCCAGCCGGGTCGCCCCCGGCGCGAGGGTGACCAGCTCCCGCACCTCGGACTCGTTGGGGGTCACCAGGTGCACCCCCGGGACGGCCGCCGGTCCCCGCGGGTGCGGGTCCCAGACCACCGGCGCCCGGGTGGCGGCGAGGGCCGCCCGCAGCGCGGGCTGCCGGGCCACGCCCCGGCCGTAGTCGCTGACCAGCACGGCGGAGGCCCGGGCGATCACCCGCAGCACCGCCTCGGAGGGCTCGCCCGGCGTGGCGGCCGCGCCGCCCCGGTCGTGGCGCAGCAGCACCCGGCCCCGGGCGCGCAGCCGGACCTTCTCCGGCGTGCCGCCACGCAGCCCGAGGGGATACACCTGCACGCCGGCGTCGGTGAGCAGCGAGGCGAGCCGGGCACCCCCCGCGTCGTCCGCCAACGCGGTCACCAGCACCACCTCGGCGCCCTGCGCGGCGGCGAACACCGCGGCCAGCCCGGCGCCACCGGGCCGGTCGACGTGCGCGGTCTCGTCCAGCACCGGCACGGGCGAGTCCGGGCAGAGCCGGTTCACCACCCCCTCGACGTCCCGGTCCAGCAGGGTGTCACCGACCACCACGACGGGTCCCCTCACGCTTCCCCCCTCATCACGCCTGGACCTGCTGACCTGCACCGCCGTCGAGCACCACCTCGACCCCGGTCCGTACGGGCGCGGCGGGCAGCGCCCGCTCGACGTACTCGCAGAGGAGGTGGCTGGTCACGAGGTGGAGTTCCTGCACGACCTGGCTGTCGGGCGAGCCGACGGCGAGCACGTCGTGGCAGAGCTCCGCCAGGGGGTTGGGGGCGGGACCGGTCAGGGCCCAGCAGGTGAGTCCGCCGTCGCGGCCGGCACGGGCGGCGGCGAGCAGGTTGGCGCTGGTGCCGCTGGTCGACAGCAGCAACAGGACGTCGCCGTGGCGGCCGTGGGCGCGTACCTGGCGGGCGAAGACCTCGTCGTAGCCGTAGTCGTTGCCGATGGCGGTCAGCGCGGAGGTCTCCGCGTGCAGCGCGATGGCGGACAGGGGCTGGCGGTCGTCGTGGAGCTTCCCGACGAGTTCGGCGGTGAGGTGCTGGGCCTCGGCGGCGCTGCCGCCGTTGCCGGCCACCAGCAGCCGGCCGCCGTCCACCAGCCGACGCGCGAGGGCCTCGCCCCACCGGGCCAGCAGCGCCTCGTGCGCCCGGAAGGGCACCAGCGCCGCCGCCAGGTTCGTCAGGTGCGTGTCCAGCGGCGTGGGCGCCGCCATCAGGCCACCACCCGGGTCGGCCGGCGGACCGCCGCCACGTCGCCGTAGACCTCCACCAGCCGCTCCGCGGTGGCCGCCCAGGAGTACCGTCGCCGGGCCCGTTCCCGGGCCGCCGTCGCGTACGCGAAGCGGCGGATCCGGTCGTCGAGCAGCCCCTGGATTGCGGCGCCCAGCGCACGCGGGTCCCGGGCCGGCACGAGGTCGCCGGTGACGCCTTCGACCACGGTGTCCTTGATCCCGCCGACGGCGGTGCCCACCACGGGCACGCCGCACGCCATCGCCTCCAGCGGGGTGAGCCCGAACGGCTCGTACCAGGGGGCGGCCACCAGGACGTCGGCCGAGCGGTACCAGCGGCCCATCTCCTCGCGGGGCACCGCGCCGACCAGCTTCACCCGGTCGGCCACCCCGCAGCTGACCGCGAGGGCGCGCAGCCGGCGGGCGTACGGGTCGGTCTCCAGCAGGCCGGCGGGCGGGCCGCCGACCACCACGCACTCGGCCCCGGGCACGTACGCCATCGCCCGGACGACGGTCTGGAAGCCCTTTCGCTCGACCAGCCGGCCGACGGTCAGGATCCGCGGCCGGCCGTCCTCCCGCTCGGCGGTGGGCCCGAGCGGGGCGAAGGTGCCCAGGTTGACCCCGGACGGCACGACCGTCATCCGGGACCGGGGCACGCCCATCCGGACCAGCTCGCCGACCTCGTCCCGGCACTGGGCGATGACCCGGTCGACGGCCCGGCCCAGCTCCCGCTCGAAGCCGATGCGGCGGGCCGGGCTGGTGTCCTGCACGCCCTGGTGCCGCCGCTTGACCACCCCCAGGGCGTGGTACGTCTGCACGACCGGCACCCCGGTCTGCCGGCTGGCGGCCAGCGCGGCGAGGCCGCTCATCCAGAAGTGCGCGTGGATCACCTCGGGCATCCAGTCGCCGCCCCGCCACCGGTCGACCAGCCAGCGGCTGAACTCCCTCATGTGCGGCAGCAGGGCGTCCTTGGCTACCGGCTCGGCCGGCCCCGCCGGGACGTGCACCACGTCGTAGCCGTCCGCGCTGCGTACCGTGACCGGCAGGTCCACCGCGTCGCGGCGGGTGTAGACCCGCACGTCGTGTCCGGCGGCCGCGAGGGCTGCGGAGAGCTCGGCGACATGCGTGTTCTGACCGCCGGCGTCCTCGCCGCCCAGGATGGCGAGCGGGCTGGCGTGCTCCGAGATCATCGCGATGCGCATACTTCCTCCTCCAGCAGCCGGTCCCAGTCGGCGAGGAAACGGTCGAGGCCGTAGCGGTCCCGGGCGGCGACGCGGGCCCGTTCCCCCGCCCGGCGCGCCTCCGCCGGTTCGTCGACGAACCGGCGGGCGGCGTCGAGCAGGGTGTCGAGCCGGGTGGACAGCGCTCCCGCCCCGGGTGGCACCGCCATCGCCGCCTCGGTGGCGGCCAGCGCGACCACCGGCATCCCGATGGACATCGCCTCGATCAGGCTCAGCCCCAGCGAGGTCCACCGGCACAGGTGCAGGTACGCCCGCCGCCGCCCCAGCTCGGCGTGCATCCGGTGCTGGGGGACGTCGTCGTGGCTGGCGAGCCGGTCCGCCGGCAGGCCCAGGTGCTCGGCCAGCCCGGCCACCTTCATGCCGAAGACGTCCAGCGGGGCGATCTCGGCGAAGCGGGGCAGCAGGTCGGTGCCGGTGACCCGCCAGCGGCGTACCGGCTCGTTGATCACCACCGCGAGCCGGTCGAGTTCGCCGGTGTACTCGGCGGCGGGGGTGACGATGCCGTGGTCGACCACCGTGGTGCGGGTGGTGCCGGTGTCCCAGAACAGCTCGTTGAACCCGGTGACGTGGGCGACGAGCAGGTCGTCGCGGTCGGCCATGGGGTGCCGGCTGTTGGGCACGTCGCCGTCCTTGGGCGTGTTGTGCTCGACGTAGACGGCCGGGACGTCGCGGCCGGGCCGCCGGCCGAGCCACTGCTCGGCGAGGTCGATCTCCTCAGGGCGTTGCAGGACGACCAGGTCCACGTCGGCGGTGCGCAACTGCTCGGGGGTCACCTCGACGGCCGTGTCGGGCCACGGGTAGGTGCGGGCGCGGCCGAGGCCGTAGGGGCCCCGGTCCGGGGTGACGGGCACCAGGTACCGGTGCTTGCCGTGCACGAACGACGTGGTCCAGGAGCCGTGCACGTGCCACAGGAGCAGGTTCATCGGCCGCTCCCGCCGGTGCGGGCCCCCGCCGGCACGCCGCCTGCCCGGCCGGCGGCGGGCGGTGCCGGCCGGACCGGTGGGGTCACCCCGAGCAGCCGCAACCCGTCGAGCACCTGCCCGGGTTCGACGCCGCTGAGGCAGGGGTGTCCGGGCACCGGGCAGCGCGCGGCGCGGGTGTCCCGGCAGGCGGCCTCCGCGTCGCCGAGCCGCACCGTGGGCACCCGCCACGGCCCCCACTGCCCGAACGGGACCGTGGGGGCGAAGAGGCTGACCACCGGCACCCCGTGGGCGGCGGCGAGGTGGGCGGGGCCGGTGTTGCCGACCACGACCGCGCCGGCGCCGGCGACCGTCGCGGCCAGCCCGGCGAGGGAGGTACGCCCGCCCAGGTCGACGGCGACGTCGCCGGCCACCCGCGCGGTCAGCTCCTGCTCGTCGGGGCCGCCGGTGACCACCACCCGGTGGCCGGCGGCCGTCAGGGCGCGGGCGATGCGCGCGGCCATCTCCGGCGGGCAGCCCCGGGCCTGCGCCGCCGAGCCGGGGTGCAGCACCACGTAGCCGGGCGCGCCGACCTCCGGCGGCGGCGCCTGCGCCGGACGCAGGCGCAGGGCGGGTCCGTCGTGGTCGGCGAGCGTGAAGCCGGCGGCGGCGGCGAGCGAGAGCGCGCGCTCCGGTTCGGGTACGCCGGCCGGCACCCGGTGCCGGACGTCGAGCAGGCTGCCCGGGTAGTCGTCGCTGATGGCGCTCACGCGTCGGACCCCGGCCAGGCGCAGCAGCAGGGCCAGGGGCAGGGGCGACTGGTGGAAGCTGGTGAAGACGACCGCCTCGTCGGCGTTCACGGCGGCCAGCCGGTCGGTGAGCTGACGCATGTCGGCGGGGTCGACGGGGTCGGGCACGGGGTCGATCCACGGCAGCCGGTGTTCGACGATCTCGTCGACGCCGGGCAGGAGTTCCGCCGCGGCGCGTCCCCGGGGCCCGCACAGCAGCACCACCCGTTCGGCGGCGGCGGCGACGGCGCGGATGGCCGGCCCGGTCACCAGCACGTCCCCCGCCGAGTCGGCGCGTACCACCAGCACCGTCCCCGCCCGCCCCCGACCGGCGCCCCGCTCCGTGGCCGGGCCGACCGCCGCCTGGCGGCGCAGGATCTCCGCCACCGCCGCCGGCAGGTCGGGGGCGACCTGCGGCGCGGCGGCCACCTCCTGCGGGCGGGTCACCGGCGTGGGCACCAGGATCCCCGACGCGCCCGCGGCCGACGCCGCGACCATGTCCCGGCCGATGTCCCCCACCAGCACGCACCGCGACGGCACGGTGCCCAGCTCCCGCGCCGCGGCGTGCACCAGCCCCGGCGCCGGCTTGCGGCACCCGCATCCGTCGCCGTCGTCGTGCGGGCACACCAGCCAGGCGTCGAACGGCCCCAGCAGCCGCTCGACCCGGGCGTGCACCGCCCGCATCTGCGTTTCGGTGAACAACCCGCGGGCCAGGCCGGACTGGTTCGTCACCACCGCCAGCCGCAGGCCCGCCGCCCGCAACCGGTCCAGGGCGGCCCGTGCCCCCGGCACCGGCCGCACCTTCTCGGGATCGCCGTTGTACGGCACGTCCTCGATCAGCGTGCCGTCGCGGTCCAGGAGCACCGCGTCGAACAGGACGGGCCCGGACGCGGCCCCGTCAGCGCCGGCAAAAACCCGGGCTGACCTGCGCTGATCCGGCTCTACCTGGTCCTGTCGCACAGCCGGCGGGTTCCCGGCGCCCCGGGGAGTAAACGTCGTCTTGAACGCGCCCGCCGCGTCGGGCGCCGGCGGCGTCGACACGCCGGCCCGCAGGTGCCGTTACCCGTCGCCCGGGAGAAGCTAACCCGTCGGCACCGTTAGCCCCGCCCACACCCGGGGTATGGGAGCGCAGTGGCGATTGTGGAGAAAGTGATCGAAGCTTCCCCGGAGCAGGTCTGGGCGGTGCTGGCGGACGGGTGGACGTACAGCGACTGGGTGGTCGGCACGGTGCACGTCCGCGACGTGGACGACGCCTGGCCCCGGGTGGGCAGCCAGTTGCACCACAAGGCCGGACCGTGGCCGTTCTCCCTGCAGGACTCCTCGACGGTGCTGACCTGCGAGCCGCCGCGCCGGTTGGTCATCCGCGCCGGCCTCTGGCCCGCCGGGGAGGCCATCGTGGTGTTCACCCTCGAAGCGGTCGGCGCGGGCGCGACCCGCGTGCGCATCGGCGAGGACTTCGCCGCCGGCCCGCTGCGCTGGGTGCGCAACAAGGTCAACGACCTGGTGCTGCACCAGCGCAACAAGGAGACCCTGACCCGGCTGGCCGACATCGCCGTGCGACAGAAGGCGGACCGATGACGCAGACCGTGGTGGTCACCGGGGCGAGCGCCGGCGTGGGACGGGCGGTCGCCCAACGGTACGCCGAGCGCGGCGCCCGGCTCGCGCTGCTCGCCCGCGGCGAGGCCGGACTGGCCGCCGCGGAGCGCGACTGTCGCGAGCGGGGCGCCTCGGAGGTGCGCACCTACCGGGTGGACGTGGCCGACGCGGGGGCGGTGCAGCAGGCCGCCGACGACGTGGTGGACCGCTTCGGCGGCATCGACGTGTGGGTGAACAACGCGATGGTCTCGGTCTTCGCCCCGGCCTGGGAGATCCCGGCCACCGAGTTCCGGCGGGTCACCGAGGTCAACTACCTCGGCACCGTGCACGGCACCCTCGCGGCACTGCGGCACATGCGGGCCCGTGGCCGGGGCGCGATCGTGCAGGTCGGCTCCGCGCTGGCCTACCGCGGGATCCCGTTGCAGTCGGCGTACTGCGCGAGCAAGCACGCCGTCCAGGGCTTCAACGACTCGCTACGGGCGGAGCTGCTGCACGACTGCCCGGGCGTGAAGCTGTCGATGGTGCAGCTGCCGGCCATCAACACCCCGCAGTTTTCCTGGGTACGCACGCGGCTGCCCCGGCATCCCCAGCCCGTACCGCCGATCTTCGCACCCGAGGTCGCCGCGAGGGCGATCGTCTGGGCGGCCGACCACGGGCCGCGCGAGCTGAACGTGGGCGGACCGACCTGGCGCGCCCGGCTCGGCGACATCGTCGCGCCCGGTCTGCTCGACCGGAAGCTGGCACGCGACGGCTACGACAGCCAGCAGACCGATACCCCGATCGACCCGGCCACCTGGCGGGACAACCTGGAGCGTCCCGGGGACGACGAACGCGACCGGGGCGCGGAGGGCGTGTTCACCGCCCGGGCCCATGGCCACTCGGCCGCCCTGTGGATCGGTACGCACAAGCCGGCCGTCTCCGGCGTCGCCCTGGCCGGGCTGGCGGTGGCCCTCACCGCGCTGGGCCGCCGCCTGCGCTGACCCGGTATCCGCGCCTCGTCGGGGCGGAAGACGGGGCGGTAGGGGTGGCCTTTTCGACCCGGATGTGGCAACTGGCTACGCTCTCAGGGAGCCCTGTCCGCCGACCGAGGATGTCCGACATGATCGAACCCGTGCAGTTGCCCGTGCCGTGGCGGGACGCACGCCTGACCGTCGTGGTTCCCACCTACAACGAGGCGGGCAACCTCCCGGTGCTGGTCGAGCGGCTGCTGGCCCTGCCGCTGCCGGGCCTGAAGATCCTGGTCGCCGACGACAACTCGCCGGACGGCACGGGTGAGGTGGCGGACAAGCTGGCCATCGAGCACCCCGAGCGGGTCGAGGTCGTGCACCGGGCCGGCAAGGAGGGCCTCGGGCGGGCCTACGTGGACGGCATCGGGCGCGCCCTCGACGGCGGCGCGGAGTACGTGGCGCAGATGGACGCCGACCTGTCGCACCCGCCGGAGGCGCTGCCGGGGATGCTCGGCGCGCTGCTCTCCACCCAGGCGGGCGTGGTGATCGGCTCCCGGTACGTGCCGGGCGGCGAGCTGGACGAGAACTGGCCGCTCTACCGGCGGGCGCTCAGCGGCTGGGCCAACCTCTACGTGCACACGCTGCTGCGGGTCCGGATCCGCGACCTCACCGCCGGCTTCAAGATCTGGCGGGCGGACGCGCTGCGCGACATCGGCCTGGAGCGGGTGCAGTCCAACGGCTACAGCTTCCAGGTGGAGATGCACTACCTGGCCACCAAGCTGGGGCACACCATCCTGGAGGTGCCGATCCGCTTCGAGGAGCGGCGCGACGGCGCGTCCAAGATGACCACCGCGACCAAGATCGAGAGCGCGCTGATGCCGTTCAAGCTGCGCAGCAAGCACCGCAACATCGAGCGCTGACCCGGCCCGATCCCTCACCCCCGCCCACGCCCTGCGTTGCCTGCCCCGGTCCAGTTCAGCGAGCCGAGCCGGGGCGGCGGCCGAGCAGCCGCTGGGCGGGGACGCGGCCGAGCGGGAGCGGCGGCGGGCGCGGCCGAGCGGGAGCGGCGGCCGGGCGGGAGCGGCGGCCGGGCGGGAGCGGCGGCCGGGCGGAGCGTCGGGTCGAGTGAAGGACCTTGAGATTGGGCCGCTCCGCCGCACGGGACGTGTGATCACCCGGCACGCGATTGCGAAGCGTAACCCTCACCGCCTGTGACCGATGGTCCTGCCCTTCGGATTGCCGCTCTCCGCCCTTTGCTCTGCAGCCACGGACGCACCACGCCACTGACCTGCGGCTGGCCCGGCGACGGTGCGGCGGGTCAGCCCGCCGGCCGTTACCCGGAGCAACCGTTGCGTATATGGCTGCAGAGCAAAGGGCGCGGGGAGCGACCCACGCGGCCAGCATTCACCTCACTGTGAGTGAACAGCCTCGCCCCACGCATCCGCAGGCGGGCACGCGCCCGTCCGGTGCCCCGCAGGCAGCACCACGGCCGTCCGCCATCCGGCGTCCGGCTGGCCGGCGTCCGCGACCGGCGCAAGCTGGCCGTCCTCGCCGGCCTCGCCGTGCTGGCGGTCAGCGGTAGACCGCGCGGTGCGCGGCGTCGATCCCGGCCGCGTACAGCGGGCCGGTGAGGGCGCGGTCGCGGGCCAGGGCGGCGCGGGCGGCGTTCGCGCCGGGCGCGCCGTGCACCCCGCCGCCCGGGTGCGCCGACGCGCTGGCCAGGAACAGCCGGTCGACCGGGGTGTCCGCGCGGCCCAGGCCGGGGATCGGGCGCAGGAACAGCTGCTGGTACGCGGCGGCGGTGCCGCCGCCGAGCGCGCCGCCGACGAGGCTCGGGTCGCCCGCCTCCAGGTCGGCCGGCCCGGCCACGTGCCGTCCCACGATCAGGCTGCGGAAGCCCGGCGCGGCCTCCTCCAGCACCTGCTCCATCCGCTCGACGTGCGCGGCGATCTCCTCGGCCCGCCACTGCCGGCGGAACGGCAGGTGGGTGTACGACCAGAGCGACTCGGTGCCCGGCGGCGAGTGGCTCGGGTCGGCCACCGACATCTGCCCCAGCAGCAGGAACGGGTCGCGGGGGATCTCCTTACGGGCCAGCGCGGCGGCGTAGCTGGTGAGGCCGTCCAGGTCCGCGCCCAGGTGCACGGTGCCGGCGGTGGCGACCGCCCGGTTGGTCCATGGCACGGGGGCCGACAGCGCCCAGTCCACCTTGAGCGTCGAGCCGTCCCAGCGGAAGTGCGCCAGATCCTCCACCAGCCGGGGCGGCAGCACCGCCGCGCCGACCAGGTCCAGGTAGAGGGCGGGCGCGGGGACGTCGGCGAGCACCGCGCGGCGGGCCCGCCAGAGGGCGCCGCCGACGGTACGCACGCCCATCGCCCGGCCGCGCGCGGTCAGCACCCGGTCGACTGTGGCGCCGTAGAGGATCCGGCCGCCGCGCTCGGTCAGCCGGGCCACCAGCGCGTCGGTAATCTTCTGTGCGCCGCCGTCGGGCACCGGCCAGCCGACCTGCTGGCCGAGCATGGCGAGCAGCCAGCCGTACACGCCCGAACCGGCCTCCTCGGGCGACAGGTCGGTGTGCAGGGCGCAGCCGGCCAGCAGCACCGGGCCTCCCTCGCCCTCGAAGAGTTCGTCGCCGAGCTTGCGTACCGGCACCACCAGCCGCCGGGCCAGCCGCAACGCCCCCGACACCCGCAGGCGGCGCAGCAGGGTCAGGCCCCCGCGCACCGGCGGGAACGGCGTGGTGATGGTCTCCAGCATCGGCTCGGCCACCTGGCGCCAGTCGTCGTACGCGTGCAGCCAGCGCTTGCCGTCGCCCGGCGCGAACGCCTCCAGCGAGGCCGCGGTGGCCTCCGGGTCGCGGTTGAGCACCGCCGCCCGGCCGTCGGGCATCAGGTGGGCCAGCACGTCCGGGGAGTGCCGCCAGCGCAGCCCGTACCGTTCGAGCCCCAACCCGCGCAGCACCGGCGACGCGTAGCCGAGGGGATAGAAGGAGCTGTAGAGGTCGCTCAGGTAGCCGGGGGCCGTCACCTCGGCGGAGCGCACCGCCCCGCCCGGCGTGGCCGTGGCCTCCAGCACCAGCACGTCCCAGCCGGCGTCGGCCAGGAGATTGGCGGCGACCAGGCCGTTGTGGCCTGCTCCCACGATGACGGCGTCCGCGCTCTCCGCGCCGGGCGAACTCATCCGATCCGCCTACCCGGCCAGCAACCGGGCGAAACGCGTTTGCCGCGCCGGGGCCGGGGCATGCACTGCCATGTACACGGTTGCGCAGCTCATAGGCGGAGTGTGGGGCGCGGGCGGCGCGGGTGGCGAGTTGGTCGTACACGATCCGGCCGACGGCTCCCCGGTCAGCTCGGCGCCAGCGGCGACGGCCGACGAGGTCGGCAAGGCGGTGGAGGCGACGCGCGGCGTCGCCACGGAGTGGGCGGCGACCGCCCCCGCGGAACGGGCGGCGGCGCTGCACCGGGCGGCGGACGCCGTGGCGGCGGCGGCCGACGACCTGGCCCGGGCGACGACCGCCGAGATGGGCAAACCCCTGGCGGACGCCCGGGGCGGTGTGGAGGCGGGGATCGGCACGCTGCGACAGTACGCGGAACTCGCCCCCGTGCGCGGCGGGCGGACCCTGCACGGCGCCACCCACGCCCTCGACTTCATGACGCCGCAGCCGCGCGGGGTGGTCGCCGCGATCACCCCCTGGAACGACCCGGTTGCGGTGTCCTGCGGGCTGCTCGGCGCGGCCCTGGTCACCGGCAACGTGGTGCTGCACAAGCCGAGCGAGCGCGCTCCGGCGACCGGCTGGCTGCTGGCCAAGGCGCTCGACTCCGCGCTGCCGCCCGGGGTGCTGTCGCTGCTGACCGGAGGCCCGGAGGTCGGCGCCGCGCTGGCCGCGCAGGAGGTGGACGTCGTCGCCCACGTCGGCTCCACCGCCACCGGGCGGGCCATCGCGGCCGCGGCGGCGCGGACCGGGGCGAAGGTGCTGCTGGAGAACGGCGGCAGCGACCCGCTCGTCGTGGACGGCGACGTCGACCCGGTGTGGGCGGCCGGGCAGGCGGCTCTCGGCGCGTTCGCCAACGCGGGGCAGATCTGCGTCGCGGTGGAGCGGATCTACGTGCACCGGGACGTCGCGGAGGACTTCGCCCAGGCGCTGGTGGAGCGCGCCACGCAGTTGCGGACGGGTCCGGGCGGCGACCCGCGTACCGAGCTGGGGCCGCTGGTGGACCGGCGGCACCGCGACCACGTGCACGGGCAGGTGACCGCGGCGGTGGCCGAGGGCGCGCGGATCCGCACCGGCGGCACGCTGCCCGACGGACCGGGGGCGTTCTACCCGGCGACCGTGCTGACCGACTGCCGGCACGACATGACGGTGGTACGCGAGGAGACGTTCGGGCCGGTCGCCGCGATCGTCGCCGTCGACTCGTTCTCGGAGGCGCTGCGGTGCGCCGCGGACTCCCCGTACGGGCTGGCCGCGACGGTGCTGACCGGATCGATGAGCCACGCCCAGCGCGCCTGGCGGGAACTGCCGGTGGGCACCGTGAAGGTCAACGCGGTGTTCGGCGGGGCGCCCGGCGGTGCCGCACACCCGCGCCGGGGCAGCGGGCACGGCTTCGGCTACGGACCGGAGCTGCTGGACGAGTTCACCGCCACGAAGGCGGTGCACATCGAGGCGCCCGGCGGCGGCCACTGGTGACGCACGCGCGGAGGCTGTCCGCCGTGCGGACAGCCTCCGCGTCGCGTACCCGATGGTGGCCTCAGCGGCCTCGGGCCTTGGCGGTCTGGCGGTTGTTCGCCTTCTCGATGGCCTTGACCAGTTCCGGCTTCGTCATGGTCGAACGACCGGGCACGTCCAGCTTGCGGGCCACCTTCATCAGGTGGTCCTTGGTGGCGTTGGCGTCCACCCCGCCGGCCGTCGGCGCCCGGCGTTCCGGCCCGCCGCCGGCCGCCTGGCGGTCGCTCGGCCCCTTGCGGCCCTTGGGCTCCCAGTGGTCGCCCACCTTCTCGAACTCGTGCTTGACGGCGGCGAAGGCGGTGCGGTGCGCCCGCTCCCCCTCGCCGTACGTCTCCACGGCCGAGTCGTGCGTCTTCTCCCAGGTGCGCTGCGCCTTCTTGGGGGAGCGTCGCAGCGTGCTGGGCAGTACCTCGCGCCCGGGCATCTCGTCCTCCTCCGCGTCGATGGGTTCCCCTTGACCGTTCCCCCGCCTCCGGTCGGCAAACCGGGAGGTCGGGTTTGTCGATTTCCGGCCAGGGGTACCGGCGGGCCAGGCGAATCCGGATGCACCGGGTCATCCGGATGCACCGGGTCATCCGGAGGCCGGGGCACAGGGAGCGGGCATGACGACGACGGAACCCGGCGCGGTGCCCACCGGGCAGCGGCGACCGCGGATCCCCCGCCGGGTACGGCAGCTGAGCTGGCCGACCTGGCGCGGGGTGCTGGTGCGCAGCGTGCGCAACTTCGTCAAGGACAACTGCGCGGACTGGGCCGCCGCGCTGACCTACTACGGGGTGCTCGCGCTCTTCCCGTCCACGATCGTGGTGGTCGCCCTGGTCGGGCTGGTGTCCAACGGCGAGCAGACCGTCGACACCGTGCTGGACCTGGCCCGGGACATGGGCGCCGGCTCGGTGGTGGCCAACGAGGGCTTCGTCGGCGTGGTCCGGGGCGTGGTCGACCAGAACGACTCGGCCAGCGTGCTGCTGAGCTTCGGTCTGCTTGGTGCGCTCTGGTCGGCCTCCGGCTTCATCGGGGCGTTCACCCGGGCCTCCAACGCCGTCTACGGGGTCGAGGAGGGTCGGCCGGTCTGGAAGCTGCGGCCCATGCAGATCGGCCTGGCGGCGATCTCGCTGGTGCTGCTGGCGGTCGTCGCCACCGGGCTGATCGTCAGCGGGCCGGTCACCGACGCGGTGGGCGACCTGGTCAACGCCGGCGGGCTGGCGCGTACGGTGTGGAGCGTCGCCAAGTGGCCCCTGCTCGCGCTGATCATGATGGTGCTGCTGAGCCTGCTGTTCTGGATCGCGCCGAACGTCCGGCAGCCGCGGTTCCGCTGGCTCACCCCGGGCGGCGCGGTCGCCCTGCTCGCCTGGGCCCTCGCCTCCTTCGGCTTCGGCCTCTACGTGGCCAACTTCGGCTCGTACGACGCCACCTACGGCAGCCTCGGGGCGGTGATCGCGTTCCTGGTCTGGCTCTACCTGTCCAACTCGGCCCTGATGCTCGGCGTGCAGATCAACGCGGAGCTCCAGCGCGGCCGGGTGCTCCAGGCCGGCGAACCGGACGCCGACGAGCCGGTCCTGCCCCCGAAGACGCCGGCCACCACGTGACCCGCACGGGTTTACCGGTCACGCCGCCGGCCCGCCCGTTTACCGCCGGTGCCACCGGGTAGCGCAGAAGGCATGGAACGTGGCAGCAGCAAGCACGGACCGAGGGTCGACGAGCAGATGAGCCGGGAAGTCAGCGGCCTCGTGCAGGGGCCGGGGACCGGCGGCTCGCGGGTCGACGAGTCCCGTGTGCCGGAGCCGGCGGGCGAGGACCAGCCGGAGCCGACCACGGCCCCGGCCGGCGAACTGCGTACGGGCGCGCCCAAGGGGATGAGCTCCGAGGACGTCGAGCGACGCAGCCGGCTCGGCCGGTTCATCACGATGGCCGCCCTGCCCGGTGACCGGGAGACGCTGATCGCCAACGCGCGGGACAACGAGGCACCGGCGGACATCGTCGCCGAACTGGAGCGGCTGCCCGATGGCACCCGATACCAGACGATCTCCGAGGTGTGGGCGGCGCTCGGCCACAAGAACGAGACGACGCGCTGGTGACCGGATCCCCGCACGATCCGGCCCGTCACCGGCGGACGAAGGAGGATGCCTTATGAGTGGCGTTACCGAACACGTGGACGTCTCCGTCCCGGTGCGCACCGCGTACGACCAATGGACCCAGTTCGAGGACTTCCCGCACTTCATGGAGGGGGTCCAGGAGGTCCGGCAGCTGACGGACACGATGACCCACTGGACGGTCGAGATCGCCGGGGTGAAGCGCGAGTTCGACGCCGAGATCACCGAGCAGCTCCCGGACGAGCGGGTCGCCTGGCGCTCCACGGGCGGCACCCAGCAGGCCGGCGTGGTGACCTTCCACCGGCTGGACCCGGACACCACCCGGGTCACGCTCCAGCTCGAGTTCGAACCGCACGGCGTGGTCGAGCAGGCCGGCGACAAGCTCGGCATCGTCGACCGGCGCGCCAAGGGCGACCTGGAGCGGTTCAAGCAGTTCATCGAGCGGCGCGGTCAGGAGACCGGCGCCTGGCGCGGCAAGGTCGACCGCCCGCAGCCCTGATCCCCCGCCCCCCGGGCGCGAACGTCCGATGGCCGCCGGTCGCCCCGGCGGCCATCGTCGTTTGCGGGCACCGGGCCGGGGTACCGCGACAGGTATGACGGACGACGACAAGGTGTGGCGGGACGAGGAACGGACCCCTCTGCGGGAACTGGACCGGGCCGTGGCGCGGTCGACCCTGGACGGCCAGGCCGACGACGTGACGGGGAACGACGCCGGCGAGGAGGCGGCCTTCGGGCACGGCCCGGAGGCGGTGGACCGGGGCGGACAGGCCGCCGGTGCGGGCCGGGAGCCGACCGACCCGGACCGCGCGTACCGGCCGTCGACGACCGGCCGGACCGGACCGGACAACATGTGAACCGCACGTCGCGGCGGGCGGCCCGACCGGGGTCCGCCCGCCGCCGCTCGACGCCACGGGTCCGGGCCGCCCGGCGGCAGCCCGGGCACTGAGAAGCCGGCCCGTCGCGACGACGTGCCGGGCCGCTCAGCGGGGCGTCGGGGCCGGCCGCCGGGTGCTGGCCGCGTGCAGGGCGATCAGGCCCAGCGCGAGCACGACGAGCGCCGGCCCGAGCAGCTCGACCGAGGTGTTGCCCAGCAGCACCCCGATGCCGGCAGGCACCAGCGCGCCGCCCAGCCCGGCCGCGGCGATCTGGAGCCCGATGGTCCGGTCCGCGTGCGCCGCACCGACCCGCTCGGCGGTGGTGAGGGTGAGCAGCGGGAAGACCGGGGCGGCGGCGAACCCGACGACGAACAGCCCGGCCACGGCGACCCAGGCCGGTGCGGGCAGCGCGATCAGGACCGCGCCGACCGCCATCCCGACCAGGCTGCCCCGCAGCACCACCGCCGCGCCCAGCCGTTCGGCCACCACGCCCTGCACCACGCGTCCGACGAACAGGCTCCCCCAGTAGCCAGACACGCAGACGCCCGCGACGGCCGCGCCGAGGCCCCGTCCCTCGGTCAGCAGCAGGAACGCCCAGAGGCCGGCGGCCACCTCGATGGCCACGTAGACGGCGAAGGCCGACGCGCCGAGCCAGACCGCCGGCAGGCGCAGCGTCTCGCGTACCCGCGTGACGGCCGGCGGGGCGCCAGCCGCCTCCCCGTCGGCGGACCCGGCGGGCTCGCGGGCCGGGGCGCGGTCCCGCCACGCGCGGACGGTCAGCGCGAACGCGGCGGCCAGCGCGAGCTGGGCCCCCGCCACCAGGCCGTAGCCCCAGCGCCAGGAGAGCCCGGCACTGAGCGCACCGGTCATGATCAACGGGCCGAGCGCCACGCCGAGGCCGAAGAACGCGTGCATCCAGTTCATGTGGCGGGGGCCGAAGGCGCCGGCCGCGTACGCGTTCAGGCCGGAGTCGATCGCGCCGGAGCCCAGGCCGAGCACCAGCGCGCAGCCCACCATCAGCGCGAGCCCCGGGGTCAGCGCGTAACCGGTGAGCGCGAGGCTGGCCAGCAGCGTGCTGCCGGCGAGCAGCCAGCCGACGCCGAGGCGGGCCAGCGTGAAGCCGGCCAGCACGCTGGAGGTCAGGTAGCCGGCGGTGCCCGCGGTGAGCACGAGGCCGACGGCCTCGGTGGGCACGCCGAAGTCGGCCCGGATCGAGGGCCAGCCCACCCCGATCAGGCCGTCGGGCAGGCCGAGGCTGACGAAGGCGAGGTAGGCCAGCAGGAGCAGCGAGGCACGGGGCCGGACGGTGGACACGGAGGACCATCCTGCCCCCCGCCGGCGGCGACGCCGCGCGGCCTCCCCCGGTGGGACGAGGATTACAATCCGGACGGTCGAGGAAACGGACAGCTCATCCAGAATCGGCCGTTCGGCTGACGGCAAGCCCCGGGTCGCGCGCAAGACTTTCGGGATGCATCAGGGCTCCGGCATCCTCTCCACGCGTCAGCGCCGCCTCGCATGGCTCGGCTTCCTCCTCGCCGCGCTCCAGGCTCCCGTCTCCGCCAAGCTGGTCTCGGATGACTCCTGGTTGTTCAGCCTCTGCGTCGCGCTGATGGTGGCGACCGTGATCATCGCCGACGACGCGGCCCGGCGCCGCCCGGCGGACGCCCGCTCCACGGACTGACGCGGCGGCCGGCGCGACGGCATCCCGCCGCGCCGGCCGGCTCAGTCCGGCTTGACCGCGATCGCGCCGTCGACGGTACGCAGAATCAGGCGCAGCACCTCGTGCCGGGAGGCACCGGTCTCGGCCAGGTAGGCCCAACCGGCGTACAACTGGGACCAGATCAGGCTCTGCACCCACCCCTCCGGCAACTCCGGGTCGATGGTGCCGTCGCGGTGCCCGCGTTCGACCATCGCGACGAAGTCCGGGTCGCATCCGCCGTCGACGGAACCGGCACCGGTCTCCGGCTCGGTGAAGATCAGCGAGAGCAGGCTGCCGAGGTCGAAGTACTCCTGGCAGAGCCGACGCACGGCCGACGCACCGGTGCCCTCGGCCATCCGCGCCTGGGCGGTCGCCCGGTCAAGCCGGGCCTTGGCCTCGACGCCGACCGCCCCGAACAGGTCGGCGCGCTCGGCGAAGTAGCGGTGCAGCGTCGTACGCCCCACGTCGGCGGCGGCGGCGATGTCGCCCAGGGAGGCGGCGGGATTGCGCCCCCACACCTCGATCGCCGCGTCGACGATGGCCTGGCGGGTCCGGGCGCGACTGCCGGACACCTGCTGCTCGGTCACGTCGGCGAGGATACCAACACCTCGTTTCGGAATACCGATTGACCGGACTGGAACACCGGTGTTCCATTCAGGGAATGACTTCTTCCACCCCGGCGCTCCCCCGTCTGCGCACGCTCGCCTCGTTCCTCGTTCCGCACCGGCGCACGATGCTCCTCGGCCTCGTGCTGGGGCTCGCCGCCAACGCGGCCGGGCTCGCGACGCCGATGGTCACCAAGTGGGTCCTGGACACGCTCGGCGCCGGCGAGTCGATGGCCCGCCCGATCGGCGCCCTGTTGGCGCTCGTCGTCGTCGGCGCGGCCGTCTCGCTGTGGCAGTGGCGGCTGCTCGGGACGCTCGCCGAGCACATCGTGCTCGACGCGCGGGCCGCGATCGTCCGGCACTACTTCCGGGCCCGCGTCGACGACCTGCGACGGCGGTCCACCGGCGAGCTGGTCACCCGGGCCACCTCCGACACCCAACTGCTGCGCGAGGCGTCCGGCAGCATCGTCGGCCTGGTCAACGCCGGCATCGCCCTGGTCGGCACGCTCGTGCTGATGGGGGTGCTCGACCCCTTCCTGCTCGGCTGCACCCTGGCCGCCGTGCTGGTCGTCGCGGCGATCATGGGCGCGCTGATGCCCCGCATCGCCAAGGCGCAGGCCGCCGCGCAGGAGTCGACGGGCGCGCTGGGCGGCGCGCTGGAGGGGGCGCTGCGCGCGATCCGTACGGTCAAGGCCAGCCGGGCCGAGGCCCGGTTGACCGAGCGGATCGTCGCCGACGCCCGGCAGGCGGCGGCGCACAGCGTACGGGCCGCGCGGGTGACCGCCTCGGTCTGGACGATCGCCTGGACGGGGATCCAGCTCGCGGTGATCGCGATCCTGGGCATCGGTGCCTGGCGGGCCGAGCACGACCTGCTGGAGATCTCCAGCCTGATCGCCTTCCTGCTGTACACGTTCCAGCTGATGGGGCCGATCACCGAGCTGACCCAGAACACCACGGCGTTGCAGGCGGGGATCGCGGCGGCGGGACGGATCCGCGAGGTCGAGACCATCGCGACCGAGCCGGCGGGCCCGGCACCCGCCCCGGCGGACCGCGCGCCGGCGCCCGACGCGGAGCAGCCGGTGCTCGTGTTCCGCGGGGTCACCGCCCGGTACGGGCCGGAAGCGCCCCCGGCGGTGCGGGACATCGACCTGGCCGTGCCCCGGCGGGGGCACACCGCGATCGTGGGGCCCTCGGGAGCCGGCAAGACCACGCTCTTCTCGCTGATCCTGCGCTTCCTCGAGCCCGAGCGGGGGCAACTGCTGCTCGACGGCCGCCCGTACGCGGCCCACGGGCACGACCAGGTGCGGGCCCGGCTGGCGTACGTCGAGCAGGAGACGCCGGTGGTGCCCGGCACCATCCGCGACAACCTGCGGTTCACCCACCCCGACGCCACGGAGGAGGAGATTCGGGCGGTGCTACGCGCCGTCCGGCTCGACGACAAGATCGACTCGTTGCCGGAGGGACTGGACACGTCGCTGTCGTCGACGGAGGTGTCCGGCGGGCAGCGCCAGCGCATCGCCCTGGCCCGGGCCATGCTGCGTACCCCCGACGTGCTGCTGCTCGACGAGGCGACCGCGCAGGTCGACGGGCTGACCGAGGCGGCCTTGCAGGAGTGCGTCCGGCAGCGCGCGGCGGCCGGCGCCGTGCTGACCATCGCGCACCGGCTCTCCACGGTGCTCGACGCCGACCGGATCGTGGTGATGGAGCACGGCCGGATCCGGGCCCAGGGCACCCACTCCGAGCTGCTGGCCGGCGACGACCTCTACCGCCGCTTGGTCGAGGCGCTGCGCATCGCGGCCGAGGAGCGCCCGGTAGCGGCGCACTGACCCGCACGCCGTCGCGGCGGGCCGACACACGCCGTCGCGGCGGGGCGGCCGGCCCGTACGCGGCGGGGCGCCCCGCCGGCTAGCCCTCGCCGGCGGGGCGCGCCTCGTGCCCGGGTCGGCCCCGGCTGCGCCGCCGCTCCTTCATCTCCGCCTCGTAGAGGTGCCGGCGACCGGCGACAAGTTCCTCCCGGGCGGCCCGGTCCAGGTCGCGGAAGAGGGCGTAGTAGTTGTCGTCGAAATCCTCGACGATCTGGAACGTCCACCGTCCGGCGATGACGTTGCGGCCCAGCAGGTCGGTGTCGATGCGGTCGGCGATCCGGTCGTGCCCGGCGGCGCGGAACATCTCCACGGCGTCGTCGAGCATCAGGTCGGCGTGCCCCACGAGCTGGTGCAGCGAGTAGAGGTGACCGCGGACCCGCTCGACGCACTCCAGCGCCTCGCTCAGCTTGCCCAGCGCCGCCACCGTCTCGTCGCTGACCCCGGCGGGCCTGCGGTGCCGCTCGTCCGGCCCGTCCTCGTGTCGTCCCATCCGTTCCTCCAGGTTTCGGCTGTGCCCGTCCGGGCGGTTCTCCTCCTGCCCCACCCGCGTCGGGTCAATCCCCGAGCCGCCCGCTGACCGTTCGGGGGAGGGTCAAAAACCCGCCGACCGGCCGAGGTCGACCCTGGTCAAGGCCGGATAGCCTCGGTCACCATGCGTGTGCCGTTCACCCGGGTCGAGGCCCGTTCCGCCGCCAGTTCGGCGCGAGCCACCCTCGCCCTCCTGTCCGCCTCGGTCGGCGCCGAAGGGCTGGCCGCCGCCGCCGCGCGTCCGGGCCTGCTCGCCCTGGTCGACCAGCACGCCGCGGCGGTGCGGGAGAGCCTGGACGGCGACCGCCGGCCGCTGAGCGCCGCCGCGCTCGCCGGCTACGCGGAGGGCGTCCGCGCCGCCGCGCTGGAGCACGGCTGGCAGCCGCCGACGGCGCCGGTGGACTGGTCCGCGCCGGACTGGCTGCTCACCCGGCTGCTCGCGGTCTGCGCCCTGACCCGCTCGCTCGGGGCCCCGGCGACCGCTCCGCTCCCGCTGGTCTGACCGACGCCCTCGAGGCCGCGCCGACCGCCGCCGGCCGGGCGTTCCGCTGGTCTGAACCGGCGCCCCGGGAGGCCGGGCGCCCCGACCCCGGCCGGACACGCCGGAGGGGCGCCCGCACGTCCGCGGACACCCCTCCCCGTTTCGCTCACCACCCGGTCAACGGCGGAACTGCTGGGTCTCGTCGCCCACGTTCCCCGACTGGTACGTGCCGCGCCCGCCAGCCGTCGCGGACTGCTGCCCGCGGGGCATGACCTCGGTGCGCTCGGCCGCCGTCCGGTCGGCCATCTGCCGGCCGACGTCGGTCTGACCGGCCTCCCGGGCCCGGCGGTGCTCCTGCACCGCCCGCGACTCCTCGGCCATCCGGTTCAGCCAGCCTTCCCAGCGGTTCTGCATCGGCCGCACCAGACCACCACCGACGCCGATGATCAGGATGCCGGCCACGGTGGCGAGCACCGCGATCAGCACCGGCGTGGTCACCGTGGTGGCGATGCCCACCTGGTTCAGTGCGGCGATCACACCCAGCGCGAGGATGAAGACCGCCACCAGGTCGGCCAGGATCTTGCCGTACGCGAGCCCGCCCAGCGCCCCGGTGACCAGATCCCGGACGGCGTTGGCGATCGCGGCGGCCACGACCACGATGACGATCGCCACGAAGGCGCGTGGCAGCCAGGCGACCACGCCGCTGATCAGGTCACTGATCGCGTTGGGTCCCCACACCCCGAAGGCGAACTGCAGGGTGAACAGCAGCACGGCGTAGTACGCCAGCTTCGCCAGGATGTCACTGGCGTCGTACTTCGTGCGTTCCAGCGCGCGCTTGATGCCGCCCCGTTCCACCGCCCTGTCGAAGCCGACCCGTTCCAGCGCCGCGTCCACGATCTTGAGCACCGCTCTGGCGATGAGCCATCCGACCACGAGGATCGCGATGAACGCGATGGCCCGCGGTATGAACAGCAGCACCGACCTCCACATGTCGGCCACGGCGTCGCCGATGTCGACCTGCCTGACCGCGAGGCTTTCCGGCATGATGTCCCTCCTGTCGCATGGACTGCGCCGCGCGCTTACCCGGTCACTGACGCCGCACGCCGTCCCGGTCCCCGAGTTTTTCCCGACATGTCACCGCAGAAGGGCCCCGACCTGCCCGAACCTTCGGCCCCGGCGACGCGCGGGGCATGATCGGAAACAGCCGACGGACCCTCCGGCTAGGCTGCGCTCATGCCAGGTACGGTCGGACGGGTCCCGAACCCACCAGCCCCGGTCTCGGGAACACCCTCCGCGTCGGGCATGGCGACCACCGTCCCGCGCCACGACTGGGGTGGCACCCCGCTCGGCCCGTGGCGGACGTGGGATCCGGCGGTCCGGGCCGCCACCGAACTGATCCTCGCCTCGCCCGTACCGATGGCCCTCACCCTGGGCGACGAGCACCTGCTCGTCTACAACGACGCGTACGCCGAGCTGATCGGCGACCGGCACCCCGACGTGGTGGGACGGCCGGCGGCCCAGGTGTTCGCGGAGTCCTGGCCGCTGCCCGGCGTCGGCGACGCCATCGCGCACACCTACCGCTCCGGGGAGCCGTTCCTGGAGAAGGAGACCACCCTCCCGCTGCACCGCCGTCCCGGCCTGGTCGAGCAGTCGGTCTTCACCCGGGGCTACTCCCCCGTGCGCGACAGCGCCGGGCGGATCGTCGGCGTGCTGACCGTGGCCGCGGAGACCACCCAGGTCACCCAGCAGTTGCAGAGCCTCAGCGACTTCGCCGCGGCGCTCGCCGGCACGCTCACCCTGGACGACGTGGCCCGGGTCGCGCTGCGCTACGCGATCACCGCGTTCGACGCCGACCGGGTCTCGTTCGCCGTCGACGAGGGCGGCGGCGGTTGGCGGATGGTCCGGCGTATCCGCGGCGAGCTGATGGACGAGGCCGACGAGCGCCTCCCCCCGCTGTGGCGGCGCGTCCCGCCGGACTGGCTGGGGCCGGTGGTGGCCGCCGCCCGCAGCGGTGTGCCGCACTTCGTCGACGACGGCCAGCCGCTGCGGGAGATCGCGGTGGACCGGCACGACCAGAAGGTCCGCTCGCTCGCGGCGGTGCCGCTGCGGGCCTCGGTGGTGCGCGGCGGGCTGACGGTCGGCTACCAGGTCCCGCACGTGTGGTCGGCCGCGCGGCGCGCGCTGCTGGCCGCCTCGGCCGAGCTGGTGGGTCAGGCCGCCGAACGGGCCCGCCGGTTCGAGACCCAGCACGGCACGGCCCAGCTGCTGCAACGCAGCATGCTGCCGGAGCACCTGCCCGACCTGCCCCGGATGCGGATCGCCGCCCGCTACGACCCGGGCGTCGACGGCAACGCCGCCGGCGGGGACTTCTACGACGCCTTCCTGCTGCCCGACGGTGGCCTGGGTATCGTGCTCGGCGACGTCGCCGGCCACGACGTGCAGGCCGCGGCCCGGATGGGTCAGGTCCGTGCGGCGCTGCGGGCGCTGGCGTTGACCGACCCCCGCCCGGACGCCGTGCTGGCCGGGCTCGACCGGCTGGTCACCAGCCTGGGCGCCGAGGGCGACACGCACGAGCTCTTCGTGACGGTGGTCTTCGGCGTCGTCGACGCCGACCGGCAGCGGCTCACCCTGGCCAGCGCCGGTCACCCCGCCCCGCTGGTCCGCCGGTGCGCCCCGGACGGCGTCCCGGTCGCCGAATACCTGGACGTGCCCGCGGGCGCCCCGCTGGGCCTGGGCTGCCGGCCGCCCACCGTCACGGTGCCCTTCGCTCCCGGCGACACGCTGCTGCTGTTCAGCGACGGTGTGGTGGAGCGGCGCTGGCAGGACCTGACGGCCGGCCTGGAGGCCCTGGCCGTCGCCGTGGCCGGCGCGGGCAGCGGCGACCCGCGCGCGTTGTGCGCGGTGGCCACCGCGGCGGTGCCCGGCGCCACCGAGGACGACGTCGCGGTGCTGGCGGTGGAGCACGCGCTGCGGCCGTCCCGGTCGACGGGCATGGAGGTGCCGGCCGAGCCGACCGCGCCGAGCCGGGTACGGCACTGGATGACCGCGCAGCTCACGGAGTGGCAGGTGCCCGAGTCGATCATCGGCGCGGCGGTGCTCTGCACCAGCGAGCTGACCACCAACGCCCTGCTGCACGCGGGCACCGCCGCCCGGGTGGAGATCGACCTCAGCCCGGAGCGGCTGCTGGTGTCGGTGGCCGACTCGGGCACCCGCGGCACGGTGACCCGCGCGCAGACCGACACGCTCAGCAGCCGGGGTCGGGGGCTGGGGCTGATCGAGGAGCTGAGCGACGCGTGGGGGACGGACCCGACCGTACGCGGCTCGACGGTCTGGTTCGAGATCCTGATCCCGGCCGGGTGAGCCGTGGCGTCAGCCCGGCCCGGACGGGGTAGGAGGACCGTATGCCCACCGACAAGCACGCCGGTGTCCTCTTCGACGTGGACGGCACCCTGGTCGACACCACCTACCTCCACACCGTGAGCTGGTGGGAGGCGCTGCGCCAGACCGACCGGCCCGTACCCATGGCGACGATCCACCGCGCCATCGGGATGGGCTCGGACAAGCTGCTCGACCACCTGCTCGGCCCGGAGCGCGACCGGAGCGCGGACCAGAAGCTGCGCGACGCCCACGACACCCTCTTCGCCGAGTACTGGGAGCGCCTCGTCCCGCTGCCCCGCGCCGCCGACCTGCTGCGGGCCTGCGCGGAGCGGGGGCTGCGGGTCGTGCTCGCCACCTCCGCCGCCGAGCACGAGGTGGTCGCGCTGCGCCGGGCGCTGGCCGCCGACGACGTGATCCACACCGTCACCTGCTCGGCGGACGCGAAGGAGAGCAAGCCGGCGCCGGACATCCTGGTCGCCGCGCTGGAGCAGTCCGGGCTCGCCGCCGAACGCGTGGTCTTCGTCGGCGACTCGGTGTGGGACGTCGCCGCCGCCGGCGGGCTGGACATCCCCTGCGTCGGCCTGACCTGCGGCGGCACCAGCCGGGGCGAGCTGGCCGGGGCCGGTGCGGTGGCCGTCTATGAGGACCCGGCCGCCCTACTCGCCGCCCTCGACGACTCGCCGGTCACCCGGGCGAGGTGACCGACGCCGGCTCCGTCGCTCCGAACAGGAATACGAGAAGTCTTCCGGGGGCAAGGACTTGCACCACCTGCCCGCACGCCGTGGGCGAGGCGGAGAGGTGGGGTCGTGGAGCCGGTAGACGTGGCGTTCGCGGTGGTCGGTCTGGGTGCGCTGCTGGCGGGGATCCTCCCCCGCGTGCTCGAACGTCGGCCGCTGTCCATGCCGATCGCCTTCCTGGGGCTGGGCATGGTGGTCTTCCTCCTCCCCGTCGGGCTGCCGGACCCTGACCCGCTCGCGCACCCGGAGATCGCCACCCACCTCACCGAGATCGGCGTCATCGTCGCGCTGATGGGCGCCGGGCTGAAGATCGACCGGCCGTTGAGTTGGGCCCGCTGGTCGTCGACCTGGCGGCTGCTGGCCATCGCCATGCCGCTGTGCATCGCGGCGGTGGCGCTGCTCGGCTGGTGGTGGGCCGGGCTGGTGCCGGCCGCCGCGCTGCTGCTGGGGGCGGCCCTGGCCCCGACCGATCCGGTGCTCGCCGCCGACGTGCAGGTCGGCGAGCCCACCGACGTGGAGGACTCCGAGGACGAGGTCCGCTTCGCCCTCACCTCCGAGGCCGGGCTGAACGACGGGCTGGCCTTCCCCTTCGTGTACGCGGCCATCGCCATCGCCACCACCAGCCTCGCCCCCGGCGACTGGCTGGGCCGCTGGCTCGGCGTGGACGTGCTCTGGAAGGTGGCGGCCGGGGTGGCGGGCGGTTGGCTGGTCGGCTGGCTGCTCGGCAAGCTCTTCTTCCGGGCCCCGAGCAAGCTGCGGCTCGCCCGGCACTCGGAGGGCTTCCTCGCGCTGGCCGCGACCTTCCTGGCGTACGGGCTGGTGGAGGTCGTGGGCGGGTACGGCTTCCTGGCGGTCTTCGTGGCCGCGCGGGCGATCCGGGCCGCCGAACGCACCCACGAGTTCCACTCCGTGCTGCACGACTTCGCCGAGCAGGTCGAGCGGCTGCTCACCGTGCTGTTGCTGCTGCTCTTCGGCGGCGCGGTGGTGGGCGGACTGCTGAGCCCGCTGACCTGGCCGGCCGCCGCGGTCGGGCTGGCGCTGGTCTTCGTGGTCCGCCCGCTGGTCGGCTGGCTGTCGCTGCGGGGGGCGCCCGGCCGGCCGGCCGAGCACTGGGTGATCGCCCTGTTCGGCATCCGGGGCGTCGGCTCGTTCTTCTACGTGGCGTACGCGACGACGAAGGCCGACTTTCCCCAGGCGGACCTGATCTGGGCGACCGTCGGCCTCGTGGTGATCGTCTCAGTGGTGGTGCACGGCGTCGCGGCGACCCCGGTGATGCAGTTGCTGGACCGGGCGGGGGAACGCACCTCCGACCCGTCCGAACGCCGCCGCGCCGGCGAGCCCGTCACCACCGGGGGTTGACCGCCCGGCCCGCCGGCGCGGATGGGCCCTTTCCTCACCCTCCGCCCAGGCGGGTGACGAGGGCGCGGCCGAGGTCGCGGCCGGAGAGCCAGGCGCTCTGCACCCTGGGCTTGCCGAAGGCGTCGCCGGCCAGCCCCACGCCGTCGGCGTCGAGGTGGTACGTCCCGCCGGGGCCGGCGGTCGGCTTCGCGTACGTCCAGCGGTGCACGTGCACGTGCTCCGCCGCTTCGGGCAGCCCCAGCAGGTCCCGGACGGCCTCCTCGATCTCCGGGCCGGCTGCGGTCGGCTGGGCCAGGTGGCCGGCGGCGAACTCGGGCGTGGTGTGGGCGACCAGCACCGGCGCGTCGTCGCCGCGGCGGTCGCCGTCGTCGCAGACGAGGTTCAGCAGCGGGTGGTCGTTGACGAAGGCGCCCCGGAAGGTGGTCCACCGGCGGGCCGGGAAACGCAGCACCCCGGCCAGGGACGGCGACCAGCGTTGGTCCTGCGTGGCCCGGGTGGCGGCGGCGAGGGCCGGGTCGAGCAGCAGGGCCGCCTGCGGTCCCGGCATGGCGAGCGCCACCGCCTCGCAGGGCCGCCCGTCCACCACCGGCCCCGGCTCGACGCCGAGCACGAGCCGGTTCACGGTCACCGCAAGGTCCCGGGCCAGGTGCTCCACCAGCGAGCGCAGCCCCCGGGTGGCCGCCCAGCGCATCGGGCCGGACACCTCACGCCGCCCGTCGGCGCCGTACGCGACGAAGGTGTCGGTCCACTCGCGGACCAGGCCGGCCGACCGCAATTCCTCGGCCACCTCGGCGAAGTCCGGATCGCTGACGGTGAAGTACGCGGCGCCGGTGTCGGCCGGCCGGCCGTCGAAGCGGCGGCTGGCCATCCGACCGCCGGCCACCCGGGCGCGCTCGCGGATCTCCACCGGGATGCCGGCGCGGGCCAGTTCCGTCGCGCACGCCACCCCGGCGATGCCCGCGCCGACCACCACCACACCCGCCCGCTCCGCCGCAGTCATCCGGTGATCGTAAGCGCGCCCACGTCGCCCGGACGGCCGGAGACACACGGGCGCGCCCGGGGCGTACGACGCGCCGGGGAGCCGCATGGATCGGTGCCGCACGGGGTATTGGCACGTCTGTTCGAAGGAAGGTGGAGACCATGACGGACCGCACCAGCAGCCAGCCCAACCCGCAGGGCGCCATCAAGGACCCGGACGAGTGGGTCACCGGCGAGGAGCCGCCGACCGCCGCCCAGGAGTCCTACCTGGCGACCCTGGCCCGGGAGGCCGGCGAGGAGCCGCCGGAGGGCCTGACCAAGGCCGAGGCCTCCAAGCGGATCGACCAGCTCCAGGAGGAGACCGGCCGCGGTCAGTGACCGGGCGGGCGGCGCGGTGGCAGGCGGTGCAGCTCGACCTCGTCGAGCCGTCCCGCCGCCACCCGCGCCGTCAGGTACGTGGCGTGGGGCTGGGCCCGCCGGTCGGTGGGCGAGCCCGGGTTGAGCAGCCGCAGCCCGCCCGGGGCGACCGTGTCCCAGGGGATGTGCGAGTGGCCGAAGACCAGCACGTCGGTGTCGGGGAAACGGGCCGCGCAGCGGCTCTCCCGCCCGGTCTTCGAGCCGGTCTCGTGCACGACGGCGACCCGCAGCCCGTCGAGGTCCACCCGGGCGACCTCCGGCAGCCGGGCGCGCAGCGCCGGCCCGTCGTTGTTGCCGTACACCCCGACGAGGCGGCGGGCCCGGGCGGCCAGGGCGTCCAGCAGCGACTCGTCGACCCAGTCCCCGGCGTGCAGCACGACGTCGGCGGCGTCGACCGCCGCCCAGAGCGGCTCCGGCAGGTCCCTGGCCCGCTTCGGCACGTGGGTGTCGGCGATGATCACCAGGCGCATCCCGCCATTCTCCCCGCAGACCGCGCCCCGCGGTCGGCACGACGGCCCGGAAAGTCGCCGGTCGCAACGCGGACTCTTCACATCGGCGCAATCAGCACGTAGTTTGACGGCGATGCATGGGAGCGCTTCCAGCGGTGCTCCTCGATGGATGGGAGATCCCGTGAGAAGCAGACCCGCACTCGCCGCGCTGAGCGCCGCGGCGGCGCTCACCGTCGCCGCCACCGTCGCCGTCGGCATCGTCCGAGCACCCGCCGCGGTCGCCGCCGACTCGGCCTTCTACGTCGACCCGGCGACGGCCGCCGCCGCCTGGGTCGCCGCGAACCCCGGCGACCCCCGGGCCGCCGTGATCTCCGACCGGATCGCGAACGTCCCCCAGGGCCGGTGGTTCACCCGGACCAACACCTCGACCGTACGCTCCGAGGTCGACGCCCTGGTCGGCGCGGCGGCGGCCGCCGGCAGGGTGCCGATCCTGGTCGTCTACAACATCCCGAACCGGGACTGCAGCGGGGCGAGCGGCGGCGGCGCGCCCGACCACGCCACCTACCGGCAGTGGGTCGACCAGGTCGCCGCCGGTCTGGCCGGGCGGCCGGCGACCATCGTCCTGGAACCCGACGTGCTGCCGCTGATGACCAGCTGCCAGAACGCGGCCCAGCAGGCCGAGACGAAGGCCTCGATGGCGTACGCCGGCAAGAAGCTCAAGGCGGGCTCGGCCGCCGCGAAGGTCTACTTCGACACCGGGCACTCGGCGTGGCTCTCCCCCGGCGAGGCCGCCTCCCGGCTGCTCGGCGCCGACATCGCCAACAGCGCGGACGGCATCTCGCTCAACGTCTCCAACTACCGGCGCACCGCCGACGAGGTCGCCTACGCCAAGGCCGTGATCGCGGCGACCGGGGTGTCGCGGCTCAAGGCGGTCGTCGACACCAGCCGCAACGGCAACGGGCCGGCCGGCTCCGAGTGGTGCGACCCGGCCGGGCGGGCGATCGGCACCCCGAGCACCACCGCCACCGGCGACCCGGCGATCGACGCGTACCTCTGGGTGAAGCTGCCCGGCGAGGCCGACGGCTGCATCGCGCCGGCCGGGCAGTTCGTGCCGCAGCGGGCGTACGACCTGGCCGTGGCCGCCGGCCCGGCACCCACCACCGCCCCGCCCACGACGACGCCCCCGACCACCGCCCCGCCGACCACCGCCCCGCCCACGACGCCCCCGCCGACCACTCCCCCGCCGACCGGCGGCTGCGCGGTGTCGTACACCCCGAACTCGTGGTCCGGCGGCTTCACCGCCGAGCTGCGGGTGACCAACCACGGCGCCGCGCTGACCGGCTGGACCGTCACGTTCGCCCCCGGCGCCGGGGTCCGGCTGACCAACGGCTGGAACGGCGACTGGACCCAGTCGGGCGAGCGGATCACCGTCCGCAACGCCACGTGGAACGCCGGCCTGCCCACGGGCGGCACGGTCTCGGTCGGCTTCCAGGGCACCTGGCCGGGCGGCGCCCTGCCCACCCCGACCGGATTCACCCTCAACGGCACCGCCTGCTCCTGACCCCGCGCGCCCGGGTCGTGCCCCGCCCGCGCGGGCGGGGCACGACCCGGGCGTTTCCGGGACGGGCGGTCGACGCCCGCATCATCTGCCCCGAGCGACGGCGCGCCCGCCGCGCCACCTGGCGGCGTACGGCAGCACGAACAGGTACAGACCGGTGAACATGAGCAGGACGAGCGGCGGTAGCGGCGCGTAGGACACCCAGACGACGGGCTCCTCCTGCGCCAGAGCGACGAAGGTGACGACGACCGTCACCGTGAAGATGATGGCCAGCCAGCGGTGGATCTGCCGGATCCACGTGTTCCACCTCAACGGAACCTCCTTGAGAAGGCGAGCTACCCGAACCCCGGCGACCTGGGGGTACGGCGTCCACGACCGCGACGCTAGGCGCAGTCCGACGACCGACGCTTCTCGATTCCTGACCGGTCGCCTCGCCTGTTGCGCCCCGCCCGACGGCCCCGGCGCCCGATACCGGTGGACGCGAATGACGGACGGGCCCGCCTAGGATCGGCGCGTGGGTGTGGCGGTGGAGGAGCGGCGGGCGCCGGTCGGGGCGCTGCTGCGGCAGTGGCGCAGGCGGCGCGGGCTCAGCCAGCTCGCCCTCGCGGTCGGGGCGGAGATCTCCACCCGGCACCTCAGCTTCCTGGAGACCGGGCGTTCCACGCCGAGCCGGGAGATGGTCCTGCGGTTGGCCGAGCACCTCGACGTGCCGCTGCGCGACCGCAACCGGCTGCTGCTGGCCGCCGGGTACGCCCCGGTCTACTCCCACGCCCCGCTGGACTCGCCCGAGCTGCGCCGGGTCCTCGACGCGGTACGCCGGGTCCTGCGGGCGCACGAGCCGTACCCGGCCGTCGCGGTGGACCGGCGCTGGAACCTGGTCGCCGGCAACGCCGCCCTGCCGCTGCTCACGGAGGGTGTCGCCGCGCACCTGCTCCGGCCGCCGGCCAACGCGCTGCGGCTGACGCTGCACCCCGAGGGCATGGCGCCCCGGATCACCAACCTCCCCGAGTGGCGGGCCCACCTGCTCGCGCGGCTGCGCCGGCACCTGGGGCTGACCGACGACCCCGAACTGGGCGCGCTGCACGACGAGCTGCGCGGCTACCCGGGCGGGCCGGCCGATCCGGCCGTGGGCCTGCCCCGCGCCGGGGACGTGGTCGTGCCCCTGCGACTGCGTCACCCGGACGGCGAGCTGGCCTTCCTCAGCACCGTCTCGACCTTCGGCACCCCGCTGGACGTGACGGTCGAGGAGCTCTCCATCGAGTCCTTCTTCCCCGCCGACGAGGCCACCGCCGCGTACCTGCGCGCCGCCGCCCGCTGAGCGCGGCTCCACCGGACGCCGAGCGGGTCTCCGCCTGCCGCCGCGCTCCTCGCCGCCGGCCGCCTCGCACGCCTCGCGCCGACCCCGGAGCCGGCATCCGCTCCGGTGCTGGCGTTACCCGTCGGCGGCGGCGGGAACGCGGGCGGTCGACGAAGGAGGAGCCCATGACCAACCCGTCGAGCCCGACCTCGGCATGGCGGCCCGGGATGCCGGGCGGCGACACCCTCCCGTCCGGTCCCGCCGGCCGGCCGACCGCCCCCGGCCACGACGGCCACGGCCCGGAGACCGGTCCGCCCACCGTGACGATCGGGTCGTACCCGGACTATCCGTCCGCCCAGCGGGTCGTCGACTACCTGGCGGACAACCGGTTCCCGGTCGAACACAGCGCCATCGTCGGCACGAACCTCACCCTGGTCGAGACCGTGCTCGGGCGGATGACGACGGGGCGGGCGGCCCTGGCGGGCGCCGGCACGGGTGCCTGGTTCGGGCTCTTCATCGGGCTGCTGTTCGGGATCTTCACCGCCGGCAACTGGATCGCGGTGATCCTGGTCGGGCTGGTCGTCGGCGCGATCTGGGGAGCGGTGTTCGGCGCGGTCGCGCACGCGATGACCGGCGGGCGGCGCGACTTCACCTCGGCCAGCTCGCTGCGCGCCGGCCAGTACGCGGTGATCGTCGACGCGCAGTACGCCGAGCAGGCCCGTCAGCTGCTCGGCCGGATGCACGTGGCGGCCCCGCCGCCCGCCCGCTGAGGCCTCCGCGCGGGGGCGTCCGCCGGTCGCGCCCGCCCCGGGGTACGTCGTCCGGCCCGGGGCGGACCGCCCCGGCGACCCCCGCGCCGCTCCGGGCTCCGGGCTCCGGGCTCCGGGCTCCGGGCTCCGGGCTCCGAGCTCCGGGCTCCGGCGAGCGCGAGCGTCCTTCGAAACCGAACGGCGCAGTTGCTTCGGAGGTGAGCGCCCTCACGGGGGACTAGTTAAATTTTGAAAGAGTGCTACTGTCGTGGCGTGACCGAGAGCCTGGACAGTGCCCGACTCGCCGCCTGGCGCGCCTACATCGAGGCCAGCCAGCGGCTCTACACGCGGTTGGAGGACGACCTGCGCGCCGACAGCGCGCTCAGCTTCGCCGACTACCACGTGCTCGTCCTGCTCTCCGAAGCGCCGGGCCAGCGGCTGCGGATGGGCGAGCTGGCGAGCCGCCTGGTCTTCTCGCCGAGCCGGCTGACGTACCAGATCACGACCATGCAGCGGCGCGGCCTGGTCGCCCGGGAGTCCTGTCCCGACGACCGCCGCGGCAGCGAGGCCGTGCTCACCGCCGCCGGGCTGCTGGCCCTGCGCGAGGCCGCCCCTCACCACCTGCGGTCGGTGCGCGCCCACCTGATGGACGACCTCGACGACGCCGAGGTCGCCTGCCTCACCCGGATCTTCGAGCGACTCGGCCGGCGCCTGCGCGCGGACCGCGACGCGTCGACCGCCCACCCGCACAGCTGAGGAGCCCCCGATGCCCGCCATCACCGTCGACAACGTGCTCGTCCTGCCCCGCCTGCCCAGGCTCGACGAGTCCACCGCGTTCCGGCCGGTCCGCCGGCTGACCACCGCGCCCAGCGGCTACGAGGGCGAGGGCTTCCCGGTCCGCCGGGCGTTCGCCGGCGTGCCGGTGGCCGAGCTGGACCCGTTCATCCACCTGGACCAGATGGGCGAGGTGGACTACGCCCCGGGCGAGCCGAAGGGCACGGCCTGGCATCCGCACCGCGGCTTCGAGACGGTGACGTACATGATCGACGGGATCATGGACCACCAGGACTCGCAGGGCGGCGGCGGCACGATCACCAACGGCGACACCCAGTGGATGACGGCCGCGAGCGGGCTGCTGCACATTGAGGCGCCGCCGGAGCACCTCGTCGTCAGTGGCGGGCTGTTCCACGGCACCCAGCTCTGGGTCAACCTGCCCCGGGCCGCCAAGATGAACCCGCCCCGCTACCAGGACATCCGCGGCCGGGAGGCGGCCCTGCTGACCACGCCCGACGGGGGCGCGCTGATCCGGGTGATCGCCGGCGAGATCGCCGGGCACCGGGGGCCGGGCTCCACCCACACCCCGATCACCATCACCCACGTGACCGTGCAGCCGGGCGCCCGCGTCGACCTGCCGTGGCGGCCGGACTTCAACGCCCTGGTCTACGTGCTGGGTGGGCGGGGCACGGTGGGCACCGACGGGCGGCCGGTGCACACGGGCCAGCTCGCCGTGCACGGCCCGGGTGACGCGCTGACCTTCGCCGCGGACGCCAGCCAGGACGGCCACACCCCGACGCTGGACCTCTACATCATGGGCGGCGAGCCGATCCGGGAGCCGGTGGCACACTACGGCCCGTTCGTCATGAACACCCGCGACGAGCTGCTCCAGGCGTTCGAGGACTTCAAGGCGGGCCGGCTCGGTGTCGTCCCCGCCGAGCGGCTGCCGCACACCGACGGCCCGGCCCCCAGGCCCTGAGCCACGCACGGCGGATGGGCGCCCCCGGCACGGCCGGGGGCGCCCACCGGCGCGTCGGGACGTGGCGTCAGGAGACGGCGAAGATGCCCGCGACTCCCAGGATCACCATGAGCAACACCGTCACCAGCGCACCCCGCTCGCTTTCGACCGCCGGCTCGCGGTACTCGGTCACGGGGTTCGTCGTCTCGCCGGGCATGGTGTTGCCTCCTCGGTGTTCGCGTCGTTATCGGGCGGAGGTCGGGGGTCGCCCGACCGGTCACCGGAGTGCCGGCCGGGATGCGGACCCGCGACCTGGGTCCTACCGTGAGGACGTTGTCGACCTCGGGGGGCTGGAACGGTGGCACCGCGCAACTGGTTCCTGAGCGCAGCCGAACGCGCCAACCCGGTGTCAGAGTTACCCGTCTGGAGCAGCGGAAACCTTGCCGAGCCGTTAATTCACGGTGCCGCATACTTCGACCGGCTGGTCGACGAGGTGGAGTCGCTGGAGGCCGGCGACCACCTCTTCTTCACGGACTGGCGCGGCGACCCGGACCAGCGGTTGCGTCCGGACGGGCCGACCGTGGCGCAGCTCTTCGCGCGCGCCGCGCAGCGGGGCGTGGTGGTCAAGGGCCTCATCTGGCGCTCCCACCTCGACGTCCTGGCCTACAGCGAGGCGGAGAACCGCACCCTGAGCGAGACGGTCGCCGCCGCCGGCGGTGAGGTGCTGCTCGACCAGCGGGTCCGCCGGGGCGGCTCGCACCACCAGAAGCTGGTGGTGCTGCGGCACCCCGCCGCGCCGGAGCGGGACGTCGCCTTCGCCGGCGGGATCGACCTGTGCCACAGCCGGCGCGACGACGCCGCGCACCGGGGCGACCCGCAGGCGGTGCAGATGTCCGCCCGCTACGGCGACCGCCCGCCCTGGCACGACGTGCAGCTCGCGGTGCGGGGGCCGGTGGTGGGCGCGCTGGACACCACCTTCCGGGAGCGCTGGACCGACCCGATGCCGCTGGACTCGGAGAACCCCCTCGCCTACCTGCGGGACCGGCTGCGCGGCGCGGACCTGCGGCCCGACCCGCTGCCGCCGCAGCCGGCCGACCCGCCGCCCTGCGGCCCGCACCACGTCCAGGTGCTGCGCACCTACCCCGCGGTCCGGCCCCGCTACTCCTTCGCCCCCGACGGCGAGCGCACGGTGGCCCGCGGCTACACCAAGGCGGTCCGGCGGGCCCGGCGGCTGATCTACCTGGAGGACCAGTACCTGTGGTCCACCGAGGTGGCCGACCTGTTCGCCCGGGCGCTGCGGGACAATCCCGACCTGCACCTGGTCGCCGTGGTCCCCCGGTTCCCGGACGTGGACGGCCGGCTGGCGCTGCCGCCCAACACGGTCGGCCGCGAGCAGGCGCTGTCGCTCTGCGAGCGGGCGGCCCCGGAGCGGGTGCACGTCTTCGACGTGGAGAATCACGCCGGCGATCCGGTGTACGTGCACGCCAAGGTGTGCGTGGTCGACGACGTGTGGGCCAGCGTGGGCAGCGACAACTTCAACCGCCGGTCCTGGACGCACGACAGCGAGTTGTCCTGCGCGGTGCTCGACGACACCCGCGACGACCGGGCGCCGACCGACCCGGCCGGCCTCGGCGACGGCGCCCGGGTCTTCGCCCGCGAGCTGCGGCTGCGGCTGTGGCGCGAGCACCTTGACCGCGATCCCGACGGCGGCGAGGACGCTGACCTGATCGACCCGGCCGACGCCGTGGCGGCGGTCACCGACGCCGCCGACGCGCTGCAACGGTGGTACGACGCCGGGCAGGCCGGCCCCCGGCCGCCGGGCCGGCTGCTGCCGCACCGGGCGGAACGGCTGCCCTGGTACACCCGGGCCTGGGCGCTGCCGGCGTACCGGCTGGTCTACGACCCGGACGGCCGGCCGCTGCGGGCCCGCCGGGCAGGCACGTGGTGAGCGTCCGGGCCCGGCACGGGGTGGAACCTCAGGCGGGCACGAAGAGGGCGTCGGCCCGGCTGCGGTCTGGCGCGGCCTCGACGTCGGCGGGGTGCACCGTCAGCCCGCCGGGGTAGGCGAACGAGGCGCGCGGCGAGTAGAACCCGAACCCGATCGTCAGCGGGTTCTCGGGGCGGAGCGCGTAGATCGGGTGTGTCGGCTCCAGGAACTCCACCGACTCGATCACGAACGGGTCGACCGGTTCGGCGACGTACGGGTAGACGGCGCTGAGCAGCTGCCCGTCCCGGGCCGTGAAGTAGCGGTGGTGGCCGCTGCTGATCGCCCGGCCCGTCTCGCCCACCTGGCAGCGGGCCCGGATCACCGGTACGCCGTCGATCTCCGTCTCGGCGACGATCTCCCCGTCGTGGCGCTCGATGCGGGTCCGGCCCGCGACGGCGGGCGCCCCCCGGGCGGTGGCGTAGGCGCGAACCGGTTCGCTACAGGTCACGTAGTGCGTCCACCAGCCGCCGGGGTTGACCCCGCCCGGCGCGTCCACCCCGGCCAGCGCCACCCCGAGGTAGGTCAGCGAGTACGCGCCGAAGCCGGAGGTCTGGCTCTCGTCGTCGACGACGTACTGGTTCATGAAGACCAGCCGGTCGGCCGACGGGCGCAGCCCGGCCGGGACCAGCGCCGCGACCGCGTCCGGGTCCGCCGGCAGCCAGCCGAAGAAGAGCGTGCGGCTGCTGACGACGAGATGGGGGGCGGCGGGGTCGAGCACGGCACCTCCGGAGCGGGGCAGGTACCCGCACGCTACGGCCCGTCCCGCCGACGGGACAACGACGGAAAGCCGACATTCGGCGCTGGCCATCCGGGGACCGTGACCGCTCGGCCCGCCGGTCCGGGCCGCACGGATGGGGCGTCGTCGATGTCCGGCGGGGCCGGCTGACCGTACGCCCGACGTAGGGCGGCTCACAATCCGAGGCTGCTTCGCCCCATTCGCACCGTACGCGCCCAAAAATTACTTAAGTACATCGTACTTTCGGCTAGATTTCGGCAGACCGATCGGGCTAAGGTGACTTCCGAACGGACATCTGAACTTAAACCTAAGCGTCACGTCTTTTCATCCGCGGACGAGGTGCAGGGAGGACCACCCATGACCGCGCCAACGATCAGCGAGCCGGCGACCACGACACCGCCGAGCACCACCCAGAAGCTCGACCCGCGTGCGCTCACCGACAGCGCTGCGGACCTGCTCAACGCGATGGCCGCGTTGCCGGCCGACCACCCGTCCCGCGCCGCCCTGCGCGACAAGGCGATCGAGGCCTGGCTGCCGCTCGCCAACCACCTCGCCCACCGCTACAGCGGCCGGGGCGAGCCCACCGACGACCTGGCCCAGACCGCCGCCGTCGGCCTGATCAAGGCGATCGACAAGTTCGACCCGTCCCGCGGCGTCGACTTCGCCGGCTACGCGATCCCCACCATCATCGGTGAGCTCAAGCGGCACTTCCGCGACCGCACCTGGGACATCCGCGTCCCGCGCCGGCTCCAGGAGCTGCGACTGGCCATCTCCGACGCCAACAGCTCGCTGCTGCAGACCCTGGGCCGGTCGCCCACGGTGGCCGACATCGCCGCCCACCTCAAGCTCACCGAGGAAGAGGTGCTGGAGGGCCTGGAGGGTGCCCGCGCCTACAACGCGGTCTCGCTCTCCACCCCGACCGGCGACGGCGACCGCGCGACCGAGCTGGGCGACATGCTCGGCGGCGTGGACGGCGAGTTCGAGCTTGCCGAGCTGCGGGTCGCCCTCGGCCCGGCGCTGGCCACGCTCGACGAGCGGGAGCAGAAGATCCTCACGCTGCGGTTCTACGGCAACCTGACGCAGTCGCAGATCGCCGAGCAGATCGGCGTCTCGCAGATGCACGTCTCCCGGCTGCTGGCCCGCGCGCTGACCAAGCTGCGGGGGCAGCTCGACGGCACGTACTAGGGGTGGTGGGCGATGGCCGGGCCGGCGGGCCCGGCCATCGCCGTGTCCGGCGCGGTCGCGCCACCACTGAGTTCCGGCGCCCGGGCCACCTCGACGGGTGGCCCGGGCGCCGTCGTTCAGCGGGCGGGCTCCCGCCACATCGGCCAGAACGGCGTGCCGTCGGGCAGGTGGAAGGGCTCGGCGACCTGGTAACCGTGCCGCGCGTAGAGGTCGCGGCCGGTCTCGCTGGCCGCCTCCAGGTAACCGGGCACCCCCTCGGCGTCGAGGACGGCGTGGTGGTGCCGCAACAGCGCGCTGCCCAGCCCCTGCCCCTGCCGGTCCGGAGCGACGGCGAGGAAGGCCAGGTGGTGGTGGTCCGCGTGCGGGTGGTGGGTCTCGAAGAGCTTGTCCAGGTGCGCGAACCGGTCGGTCCACTCCCCGCACGCCGCAGCCAGCCGGGCGTCGTAGTCCTCCGGCGGCGGGGCCGGGTCGCCCACCGACGGGAACCAGACCGCCACCCCCGCCCGGTCCGCGGTCGCGTGGACGAGGCCGTACCGCATCGCGTGGTCCACCAGGATCGCGAAGTTGCCGGCCAGCACGGACTGCCGCCGCCCGGCGTCGGGCACCAGCCACCGGGGCGCGTCGAGGGCCATGAACGCCTCGGCGATCCGGCCGGCCACCAGCGACGTCTCCTGCGGCCCGAGCCGCTCGACCCGCACCTCGCTCACCGCCGCGCCGCCGTCCCGCTCGGGACGGGCCCGCCGACGTGCCCGGCCGCCGGCACCGTCGCCGCCACGCTCTCCGCGCCCAGGCCGATCCGGGCGTACGTGTCGGGGCGGCTGCCGCGCAGCACCAGCGCCCACAGCAGGCCGAGCAGCGCGGCGACCGGGTAGACCGCCGGGACCGCCCAGCGCAGGGGCGAGTCCGGGGCCACCCCGAGCAGGTCGGCGAAGTTGGCCACCGCCAGCATGACGATCACGGCCAGGGCCACGGCGGCGAGGCCGGGGGCGACCGCGCGACGCCACAGCGTCTCGTCCACCCCACTGCGGGCGAAGAAGGCGATCACCGCGACCGAGGTGGTGGCGATCAGCAGCAGCACCCCGAAGCCGCCGGCGGTGCCGACCCAGTAGAACAGCTGCACCACCGGGTCCCAGCCGTTGAGCGCGTAGAGCAGGATCACCACCAGGCCGAGCGCGCTCTGCGCGAGGGAGGCGGCCCGGGGCGATCCGGTGCGCGGCGAGGTCTGCCCGAACACGGCCGGCAGCACCCGCTCCCGGCCGAGCGCGAACGTGTACCGGGCGGTGGTGTTGTGGAAGGAGATCATCGCGGCGAGCACCGAGGTCAGGAAGAGCGCCTGGCCGATGGTGACGGCGGTGCCGCCGAGGTGCGCCTCGGCCAGGTTGAAGATCAGCCCGATGCTCTGCTCGCCCGCCTCGGCGGCGATCCGGTCCGGCCCGACGGCGACGGTCATGCTCCACGACGACAGCGCGTAGATGCCCGCGATGATGGCGATCGAGAGGTAGGTGGCCAGCCGCACCGTCCGCCGCGGGTCCTTGCTCTCCTCGCTGAACACCACGGCGGACTCGAAGCCGACGAAGCCCAGGATGGCCAGCACCAGCACCGCGCCGGCGCCGGGCACGACGAGGTTCTCCGGTGACAGGGCGGCGAAGCTGACGTTCCCGCCGGCCGGGTGGGTCAGCTGCCCGAGGTCGAAGACGACGATCACCACCATCTCGGCGACCAGCAGCGCCGCCAGCACCAGGCCGTTGAGGTCGACGCGGAGCAGACCGAGCACGCCGACCGTCGCCCAGGCGGCCAGCGCCACCACCCACCACGCCGGGGCCACCCCGAACAGGCGGCCGAGCACCGGCTCCGCGGCGGCGCCGATGGTGCCGTAGAGCCCCACCTGGAGGGCGTTGTACGCGATCAGCGCCACCCACGCCGCGCCGACGCCGGCCGGACGGCCCAGCCCACGGGCGACGTAGGCGTAGAACGCGCCGGCGTTGGCCATCCGCCGGGCCATCGCCACGTACCCGATCGAGAAGAGGGCGAGCACCGCGGCCACCGTCAGGAAGGCCAGCGGGATGCCGAGCACCCCGACGACCCCGTAGCCGGTGGTGACCACGCCGGCCACGACGGTCAGCGGGGCGGCGGCGGAGAGGACGAAGAAGATCACCGACGGCACGCCGAGCCGGCCGCGGGCCAGGGCCTCGGAGACGTTGCTCGGTCGGCCGAGCGTTGGTGTCGACATACGCGGACTCCGGTTCGAGGGGAGGAGGGGGTGGAGGGGCGTCAGCCGACGCCGCGCAGCACGGCGGCGCCCACCGCGGCCTCGGTGTGCGCCACGAGTTCCCGCAGCGGCGGGGGCAGCGCCGGGATGAGCACGCCCAGCCGGTGGTGCGCCCGGGGGCCGGCGCTCCACAGCACCTCGCGGCTCAGCCCGGCGGCGACGACCAGGCCCAGCAGCGTCCCGTCGGGCACGCTCGGCGGTTCCGGCCGGTCGAGCAGGGCGCGCAGCCGGGTGGCCGGCCAGGCCACCGCGTTGAGGTCGATCGGCAGGTAGCTGACGGTGGTGCGGAGCAGCCGCCGGCTCTCCTGCCGGCGCAGCACTCCCGCTCTGACCAGCCGCTCCCCCACCGAGGTGGTGGCGGTCTGCGCCAGGAAGCTCAGCCAGGTACGCACCGGGTGCTGCTGCGTCTCGCCGACCAACTGGTCCAGCACGGTGTGCGCCAGCGCGTCCGCCGGCGGGCGTCGGTCGACCACCGTGACGAGCCCGGCGGAGACGGTGACGTGTCCACGCAGGACCAGTTCACCGAGCAGCCCTCCGGCAAGGCCCAGGCCGGTCGCCGTCGGGTGCAGCTTCGGCTTGCCCCGACTGTCGTTGTGGGTGATCAGGAAGAACTCGTCGGCGATGAGCAACCGGTCCTCCCACGCGGGTTGTCCACAGTGATCGCAACCGGGCAAGGATGCACCGGCCGTGACTGCAACGCAACTCCCGTTTATGGAAGTTGCACTCCGTACTTGCGCGACCTGCGGATCTTGCCGTGACAGACTCGGAGGGTGACCGCGAGCCCCACCGTCCGCCGGCGCCGCATCGCCCGGGAACTCCGCCAGTTGCGCGAGCGCGCGGGCATGACCCTGGATGTCGCCGCCCGGCAACTGGACATGTCCAAGAGCAACCTGTCCCGCATCGAGAACGCCCAGATCGGCATCAAGCCGCGCGACGTCCGCGCCGCGCTGGCGCTGTACGAGGTGACCGGGGCGGACGCCGAAGCGCTGATCGAGATCGCCCGCGGGGCGCAGCAGCGCGGCTGGTGGCAGAAGTACAGCGACGTCCTGCCGGAGTGGTTCGAGTTCTACGTCGGACTGGAGGCGGAGGCGGCCAGCCTGCGCACGTACGAGGCCGAGGCGGTGCCCGGGCTGTTGCAGACCGAGGCGTACGCGCGGGAGGTCTTCCGGCGCACCGCGGGCGAGGACGGCATCGAGCGCAAGGTCGCCGCGCGGCTGCACCGGCAGAACGTGCTGCACCGCGACAATCCGGTCGAGTTGTCCGTGGTGCTCAACGAGGCGGTGCTCTGCCGCCCGGTCGGCGGCAACGCCGTGATGGCCGATCAGATGGCCCATCTCGCGAAGGTCTCTCAACTACCGAACGTGACTCTCCAGGTACTTCCGTTCTCGGCCGGCGGGCACCCGGCGATGAACGCCCCGTACGTCGTGCTGACGTTCGCCGAGGCCGCCGACGCGGCCGTGGTTTACCTGGAAAACCTCACGATGGGGCTGGCTCTGGAGGAGGTCGGCCAGGTGCGCGGGTATAGCCTTGTGCACGAGGAGATGTGCCGGATGGCACTCGGTCCGGAGGCGTCCCTGACCCGCCTGACGGAAGCTTCTCGTCACTTTGCGTGACCGCTGACGCGGCGCGCCGGCACAGACGGGGGTACCGCGATGACCGCGTTCGACCTGACCCGGGCCCAGTGGCGCACAAGCAGCCGCAGCGTGGGCAACGGCAACTGCGTGGAGGTCGCCACCGCCGGGGACCGGGTCGCCGTCCGGGACAGCAAGGACCGGCCCGGCCCCGTGCTGGCCTTCCCGGCGTCGGCCTGGCGCGCCTTCGTCACCGGCGTCGACGGGGTACGCCCCGACTGAGCCGCTCCCCGGGCGGTGCGAGACTGGGCCGTGCTCTCGGACGTGCCCCTCGACCTGCCCGTGCGGCCGGTGCTGCCAGAACTGGTCGCGGCGCTGCGCGGCGCCGGCGCCGGGGTGCTGGTCGCCCCGCCCGGGACCGGCAAGACCACCCTCGCCCCGCTGGCCGTGGCCGACGAGGTCTCCGGTCGCGTGCTGGTCGCCCAGCCGCGCCGGGTGGCGGCCCGCGCGGCGGCACGCCGGATGGCCGCGCTGCTCGGCGAGCCGCTCGGCGAGCGGATCGGGTACGCCGTGCGCGGCGAGCGCCGCAGCGGACCGCGGACCCGCGTCGAGGTGGTCACCACCGGGCTGCTGGTGCGGCGGCTGCACCGCGATCCCGAGCTGGCCGGCACCGGCGCCGTGCTGCTCGACGAGTGCCACGAGCGGCAGCTCGACGCCGATCTGGCGCTCGCGTTCGCGGTGGAGGCCCGGGCCGCGCTGCGCCCCGACCTGTGGCTGCTGGCGATGTCGGCCACCCCGGAGGCGGACCGCTTCGCCGCGCTGCTCGGCGGCGGGGGCGCTCCCGCGCCGATCGTCCGGGCGTCCTCGGCCCTGCACCCGGTGACCCGGATCTGGGCGCCGCCGCCCCGGCCGGTGGCCGCGCCGGGGGCCGGCCGGGTCGACCGGGGCCTGCTCGACCACGTCGCGGCGACGGTGCGCCGGGCGCTGCGCGAGTGCGACGGGGACGTGCTGGTCTTCCTGCCCGGGGCCGGCGAGATCGGTGCCGTCGCGGGCCGGCTGGCCGACCTGCGCGACGCGGTCGCCGTCCTGCCGCTGCACGGCCGGCAGCGCGGCGCCGACCAGGACGCGGCGCTGCGCCCGGCCGACCGGCGGCGGGTGGTGCTGGCGACGGCGGTCGCGGAGAGCAGCCTGACCGTGCCGGGCGTCCGGGTGGTGGTGGACGCCGGGCTGTCCCGGGTCGCCCGGATGGACCTGGCCCGGGGCCTGGGCGCCCTGGTCACCGTCGGCGTGTCCCGGGCGGCGGCCACCCAGCGGGCCGGCCGCGCGGGCCGGGAGGCGCCCGGGCACGTCTACCGCTGCTGGTCGGCGGCCACCCATGAGCGGCTTGCCGCACAGCCGGAGCCGGAGATCGCCACCGCCGACCTGACCGGCTTCGCCCTGGAGCTGGCCGCATGGGGGTCGCCGGACGGCGCCGGTCTGGCCCTGCCCGACCCGCCCCCGGCGGCGTCGATGGCGGTGGCCCGCGACACCCTCACGACCCTCGGCGCGCTCGACGCGGACGGCCGGATCACCGACCGGGGCCGGGCGATCGCCGCGGTCGGGGCGCATCCCCGGCTGGCCCGGGCGCTGCTCGACGGGGCCGGCCGGGTGGGAGTGGACCGGGCGGCGGAGGTCGTGGCGGTGCTCGCCGAGGACTCCGCCGCCGGGCCGGGCGACGACCTGACCGCCGCCTGGCGCCGGCTGCGCGCGGGCACGGACCCGGGTGCCACCGCCCGCTGGCGCGCGGAGGTACGCAGACTGCGCGCCGCCCTGCCCGACGCTCCCGCGCAGCGGCCCGACCGGGCCCGCCCGCCCCACGGCTCCGGCGCGGCGACGGCGGGCGGCACCGGCCGGACGCGGCCGACCCGGCACCCGGCCGATGAGCCGCCCGCCGTGCACCCGCTCGGGCACGGACCCCTGGCCCCGCCCGGGGACGCGGACCGGGGCCGGCTGACCGACGACCTGGCCGCCGGGCTGCTGGTCGGGCTCGCCCACCCGGAGCGGCTGGCCCGGGTGCGGCGGCCGGGCGGCTCGGCGTACCTGATGAGCGGCGGGACCGCGGCGGAGCTGGCGCCCGGGTCGGGGCTGGCCGGCGCCGACTGGCTGGCGGTCGCGGTGGCGGACCGCTCCCCCGGCGCGCCGACCGCCCGGGTGCGGCTGGCCACCCCGCTCGACGAGGCGACCGCCCGGGAGGCGGGCGGGCCGCTGCTGCGCACCGAGCGGGAGGTCGGCTGGGCCGGCGAGGAGGTGGTGGCCCGGGAGGTGCTGCGGCTGGGCGCGATCGAGCTGATCGAGCGACCGCTCGCCCGGCCGGACCCGGCGGAGGTGGTGCAGGCCCTGCTGACCGGCCTGCGTCGTACCGGCCTCGGCCTGCTGACCTGGACCCCGGCGGCGCGGGCGTTGCGCGAGCGGCTGGCGTTCTGCCGGCAGTCGCTCGGCGGCGACTGGCCCGACGTGGGCGACGAGGCGTTGCTCGCCGACGCACCCGCCTGGCTGGGCCCGGAGCTGGCCCGCGCCCGCCGCCGCGCCGACCTGGCCCGGATCGACGTGGCCGGGGCGCTGCGCCGGCTGCTGCCGTGGGCGCTGGCGGCCCGGCTGGACGAGGTGGCACCGGAGCGGATCGCGGTGCCGAGCGGATCGCGGATCCGGGTCGACTACGCCGACCCGGCGGCGCCGGTGCTCGCGGTGAAGCTCCAGGAGACCTTCGGCTGGCGGGACGCGCCGCGCATCGCCGACGGCCGGGTGCCGGTGCTGCTGCACCTGCTCTCGCCGGCCGGGCGGCCGGTGGCGGTCACCGCCGACCTGGCCTCCTTCTGGCGCACCGGCTATCCGCAGGTACGGGGGGAGCTGCGCGGGCGCTACCCGCGCCACCCGTGGCCAGAGGACCCGACCACGGCCCCGCCCACCCGGCACGCCACCCCGCGCCGCCGCTGAGGGGGCTCATGTCGTCGTCTCCCTGCGGTCGGCGACGCCACGAGGCTCCAGGGCGCTGAACCGGCTGGTTCGCGCGCGACGCTCGCTCACTCCTCCACGACGTCGGCGACGACCACCGTGACGTTGTCCGGCCCGCCGGCGCGCAGCGCCAGGTCGATCAGCCGCCGGGCGCAGTCCGCGCGGTCCGGGTGCTCGGCGAGCACCTCGGCGAGGGTGTCCGGGCGCACGACGTTGGACAGCCCGTCGCTGCACAGCAGCCAGCGGTCCCCGACCCAGGGCACCATCGTCGCGTACGCCGGGGAGACCTCCTCGCCCTGCAACGCCTGGGTGACCACGGCCCGGCGGGGGTGGCTGCTGGCCTGGTCGGCGGTGATCACCCCCTGGTCGACGAGCATCTGCACGAACGTGTCGTCCCGGGTGATCTGCTTGAGCACGCCTTCGCGGAACAGGTAGGCGCGGGAGTCGCCGACGTGGGCGAGGGCCAGGCAGCTGCCCGTCCGGGCGAAGAGCAGGGCGGTCAGCGTGGTGCCCATGCCCTGCCGCTCCGGATCCTCGGCCACCGCCTGGTGGATCCGCTCGGTGGCGAGCTGGATGCCGCTCTGCAGTGCGGCCACCAACGCGTGCTCCGGGGTCTCCACGTCGAGCGGTGCGACCGCCTCGATGGCGATCGCGCTGGCCAGGTCGCCGGCCGCCATCCCGCCCATGCCGTCGGCGACGGCGACGAGCCAGGTGCCGGCGTGCAGGGCGTCCTGGTTTCCGCTGCGGATCAGCCCACGGTCGCTCGTTCCCACGGAACGCAGCTTCAGGGTCATGGGTGGCAGCCTGCCAGGCGGAGGGCTCGGTTGTCTCTAGGAGATCGAGACCTCGGCGCGTCGCGCGGCGAATCTCACTGTCCCGCGGGTCCCGCCGGGCGGTTCCGAACCATCCAGCCGGATCGATTGACAGGGCGCCGGAGGCACTGGAACCATCGACACGAACTGGGAGCGCTCCCAGGTCGCCCCCGCCGCCCCCGTCCCCCGCAGTCGTCCGGAAGGAACACCCGTGACGCCATCCCGACGTCGCCTCGCGCTGCTCGCGACCGCGACCACCATCGCCCTGACCGGAGCCACCGCCGGCACGGCCCACGCCGAACCGCCCCCCGACGCCCCCGAACAGATCGACAACGGCGACTTCAGCGCCGGCGTGTCCCCCTGGTTCTCCTACGGCACCGGCCCGCTCGGGGTCACCGACGGCCGGCTCTGCACCACCGTGCCCGGCGGCCTGGCCAACCCGTGGGACGCCGGCATCGGCCAGGACGGCGTGCCGCTGGTCGCCGGGGCCGAGTACACGCTCGGCTTCGACGTCTCCGCCACCCCCGGCACCGCCGTCAAGGCGGTCCTGCAACTGGGCACCGCCCCCTACACCACGTACGCCAGCGTCGACGCCACCGCCAGCGGCACCGCCCAGCGGTTCGAGAAGACGTTCACGGTTCCCGAGGCGAACCCGGCCGCCCAACTGATCTTCCAGGTCGGCGGCGGCGCGGCCGAGCAGACCGTCTGCCTGGACGACGTCTCGCTGCGCGGCGGCGACCCGCCGGAGCCGTACGTGCCCGACACCGGGCCGCGGGTGCGGGTCAACCAGGTCGGCTACCTGCCCGGCGGGCCGAAGAACGCCACCGTGGTCACGTCGGCGACCGAGGCCCTGCCCTGGCAGCTCCGCTCCGCCGCCGGCGCCGTCCTGGCCAGCGGCAGCACCACCCCGCGCGGCGTGGACGCCGCCTCCGGGCAGAACGTGCAGACGCTCGACTTCTCGTCGTACCGGACCCCGGGGGCGGGGCTGACCCTGGTCGTCGACGGAGAGACCAGCCACCCCTTCGACATCTCGGGCACCCTCTACGACCGGCTGCGCGCCGACTCCCTCCAGTTCTTCTACGCCCAGCGCAGCGGCATCGCCATCGACGGCGACCTGATCGGCGCCGAGTACGCCCGCCCGGCCGGGCACCTCGGCGTGGCGCCCAACAAGGGCGACACCTCCGTGCCCTGCCAGCCGGGCGTCTGCGACTACTCGCTGGACGTGCGCGGCGGCTGGTACGACGCCGGCGACCACGGCAAGTACGTGGTCAACGGCGGCATCGCCACCTACCAGCTGCTGAACACCTTCGAGCGGACCCGCACGGCCGCCACCGCCGGGCACGGCGCGGCACTCGGCGACAGCACGCTGCGGGTGCCCGAGCGCGGCAACGGCGTACCGGACGTGCTCGACGAGGCCCGCTGGGAGCTGGAGTTCCTGCTGCGCATGCAGGTGCCGGCCGGCAAGCCGCTCGCCGGGATGGCCCACCACAAGATCCACGACCGGAACTGGACCGGGCTGCCGCTCGCCCCGCACGACGACCCGGAGCAGCGCGAGCTGCACCCGCCGTCCACCGCCGCCACGCTCAACCTGGCCGCCGTCGCCGCCCAGTGCGCGCGGCTCTTCGCCCCCTACGACGCGGCCTTCGCGAAGCGCTGCGGCACGGCGGCGAAGACGGCCTACGCCGCCGCCAAGGCCAACCCGACGCGGTACGCCAGCCCGACCGACAGCACCGGCGGCGGCGCGTACGACGACACGAACGTCACCGACGAGTTCTACTGGGCCGCCGTCGAGCTCTACCTGAGCACCGGGGAGCAGCCGTACCTGGCGGACCTGACCGCGTCGCCGCACCACACCGGGAACGTGTTCGACCCGCGCGGCTTCGGCTGGCAGGGCGTCGCCGCGCTGGGCCGGCTCGACCTGGCCACCGTGCCGAACGGGTTGCCGGCCGCCGACCTGGCCCGCGTCCGCGCCTCGGTGACCGCCGACGCCGACGCCCACCTCGCCGAGGCGGGCCGGCAGGCGTACGGGCTGCCCATGCCCGGGGACGCGGGCAGCTACTTCTGGGGCGGCAACAGCAACGTCATCAACAACGCGATCGTGCTGGCCACCGCCTTCGACCTCACCCGGGACGCGAAGTACCGCGACGGCGCGGTGCAGGCGATGGACTACGTCCTCGGCCGCAACGCCCTGAACATCTCGTACGTGACCGGGTGGGGCGAGCACGCGGCGGAGAACCAGCACAGCCGGATCTTCGGCCACCAGCTCGACCCGGACCTGCCGAAGCCGCCCGCCGGCTCCCTGGCCGGTGGCCCGAACGCCGCCCTCCAGGACCCGTTCGCCGCCAAGCTGCTCGCCGGCTGCAAGCCGATGTTCTGCTACGTCGACGACATCAACTCGTACGCGACCAACGAGGTCGCCATCAACTGGAACTCGGCGCTGGCCTGGATCGCCTCGTTCCTGGCCGACCAGGGTGACTCCGCGGCGGTGCCGGCGCCGACCTGCGCGGCCACGTACACCAACCACGGCGCCTGGCAGGGCGGCACCGGATTCACCGCCCAGGTGACCATCCGCAACACCGGCACCAGCACCGTCGACGGGTGGACGGCCCGCTTCGCCTTCACCGGCGACCAGAAGGTACGCGAGGCGTGGCTGGCCAGGGCGACCCAGGCGGGGGCCACGGTCACCGCGAAGAACGAGTCGTACAACGCCAGGATCGCCCCGGGCGGCACCGTCACCTTCGGCTTCAACGCGGTGACCGGCGGCGGCGCCAACCCGGCACCCGGCCTGATCACCGTCAACGGCGCGGCCTGCACGCTCTCCTGACGATCCGGTCCGGGCGGTCCGCCGCCCGGACCGGCGAACACCCTCGCGAGCCGGGGGAGGCGGGTCGCCGCCTCCCCCGGCGTCGCCGACGGAACGGCCCGGCCGTCGATTCTCGATGGACGGCGGCCCGGGGCGTAGGACAGGGTGGCCGGCATGGACGACGCGGAGCGGCGGGTCTGGTCGCGACTGCCCGACGGCACCCGGAGCGCCCTGGCCGGCCTGGCCCCGGCGGACCTGCGCACGCTGCTGCTGGCGGTGGCCCGGGACCGGGCGGCGGCGGTACGCCCCGCGGACCTGGTCCGCCGCTGGCGCACGGACCGCTTCACCCGGCCGGCGGCGGCCGACCCCCGCGCGCTGGCCGCCGTCGAGGCCCGCCTGTGGCGGCTGCTGCCCGCCGAGTTCGCCGGCGTCGACCTCTCCCCCGTCGCGCCGCTCGGCACCTGCTCGGCCGTCACGCCGATGAGCCAGAACCGCATCGTCACCACCTTCCGCGCCACCGAGGTGCTCAGCGACCCCACCAACGCGCTCGCCATCGAGGCCGCGGTACGCCGCCGGGAACAGCCGGCCGACGGCGCCGTGCACCTGGCCGCCTGCCACCGGGTGCTGCGGGCCCAGGGCTTCGGACCGGGCTGGTCGGCGCACTTCCGGCTCTTCACGCTGGTCTCCAGCGCCCGCGACGGCGGCTCGGGGCGCACCGAGGCACGGCTGCTCACCCTGCACCTGGCGTACTGGCGGACGGTGCTGGCCACCCTGCTGCCGCAGTCGGCGGCGGCCCGGGTGCGCCTGACCGTGCTCGACAGCCCTGTCGTCGGGGAACGCATCGAGGACACCGTCCGGCCGGCGCTGGGCCCGTCGGGCGTACCGCTGGTGGACGACCCGGAGCGCCGGCGCGGCCGGGGCTACTACGTCGGCGCGGCGCTGCGGATCACCGCCGGGCACGGCGCGGACGAGATCGCACTCGGCGACGGCGGCTTCACGGACTGGACCGCCCGGTTCACCAGCGACGCCAAGGAACGCTGCCTGACCTCCTGCCTGAACACGGAACGCCTGACCACCCTCACCCCCTGACCCGCCTCCCGCACTCCCCTCCCGCCGCCCCCGCTCCCAGCGCGGTCGATCATGCAGTTGTGGTGGGCGGCCTGCCCTGGATCGCACCTCTCGCGGGGCACCGCAACTGCATGATCGAGGCGGTAGGGGCGGTAGGGGCGGTAGGGGCGGTAGGGGCGGGCGGGGCGGGCGGGGCGGGCGGGGCGGGCGGGGCGGGGACGGGTGTAGCAGCATGTCCGTCATGAGCGATCAGCGGAGCCCTAGCCTGCGTCCCGGCGGGTTGACGGACGCGCCCGCCGTGCTGCGGCTGCTCGACGACGCCACCGCCTGGCTGGTGGCGCGGGGTCGCACCGGCCAGTGGGGCACCGAACCGGCCTCGACCGACCCGCGGCGCATCACGCAGGCCGAGGCCTGGGCGACCGGCGGCGGGCTGTGGTTGGCGACGCTCGCCGAGCGGCCGGTCGGCGCACTGGTGGTCGGAACGGCGACGGAGTACGTGCCACCCGCCACCGAGCCCGAGCTGTACGTGAACCTGCTGGTCACCGACCGCGCGCACGGCGGGTCGGGCATCGGCGGCCGGCTGCTGGCGCACGCCGCCGAGCTGGCCCGGGAGCGCGGGCTCGGCCTGCTCCGGGTGGACTGCTACGCGGGCGGCGACGGCGCGCTGGTCCGCTGGTACGAGCGGCAGGGCTTCACCGCCACCGACCCGTTCACGGTCGAGCGCCCCGGCCGCGACCCGTGGCCCGGGCAGGTCCTCGTCCGCCGCCTGCCCTGACCCACCCGCCCGTCGACACGGCACGTCCCGACGCCGGCGCGGGTCGCCACGGCTCAGCCGGCGCTGCGCAGCTTCGGCAGCACCTCGGCGCCGAACGCGTCGATGAAGTCCCGCTGCTCCTGCCCGACGTGGTGCAGGGCGATCTGGTCGAAGCCCAGCTCCAGGTACTCCTCCAGCCAGCCGACGTGCCGGCCGAGGTCGGCGGAGACGTTCACGACGTCGTGGACCTTCTCCATCGGCACGTCCTGCGAGACCGCGTCGAAGTGCTCCGGGGTCTCCAGGTCCCAGCAGATCGGCGGGGCGAAGACGTTGCTGCGCCACTGGTCGTACGCGAGCCGCTCGGCCTCGGCCTGCTCCGGCGCCCAGCTCACGTGCACCTGCAGGTGCAGCGGGCCGCGCCCGCCGGCGTCCCGGTACGCGTCGATCATCTGCCGCAGGTGCGCGGTCGGGGCGTTCACGGTGATCAGCCCGTCCGCCCACTCGGCGCACCAGCGGGCGGTGGCCACGCTGACCGCCGCCCCGATGAGCGCCGGCGGCTGCTCCGGGCGGGTCCACAGCTTCGCCCGGTCCACCCGGACCAGGCCGTCGTGGCTGACCTCCTCGCCGGCCAGCAGCGCGCGGATCACGTCCACGCACTCGCGCAGCCGGGCGGCGCGGACGTCCTTGCGCGGCCAGCCGTCGCCGGTGATGTGCTCGTTGCTCGCCTCGCCGGTGCCCAGCGCGGCCCAGAACCGGCCCGGGTACATCGCCCCGAGGGTGCCGATCGCCTGCGCGATGATCGCCGGGTGGTAGCGCTGCCCGGGGGCGTTGACCACCCCGAACGGCAGGTCGGTGGCCTGGAGCGCCGCGCCGAGCCAGGACCAGGCGAAGCCGGACTGGCCCTGCCGCTCGCTCCAGGGCGCGAAGTGGTCCGAGGACATGGCGGCGTCGAAACCGGCCCGCTCGGCGTGGATCACCGCCTCCAGCAGGGCGCGGGGATGGATCTGCTCGTGGGACGCGTGGAAGCCGAACACCGTCATGACGTCACTCCGTACCCATGACGGCGTCCGGCTACGCCGACGAAGCCGGACGGGGCTACTCCGCGTGCGCCCCGGCGCCGGCCGAGGCGGCCCCCTCACCCACCCAGACGGTCTTGGTGTTGCAGAACTCCCGCATGCCGAGCGCGGAGAGCTCGCGGCCGTAGCCGGAGTTCTTCACCCCGCCGAAGGGCAGTTCGGGATAGGACGTGGTCATCCCGTTGAGGAAGACGTTCCCGGCGTCCAGATCGGTGGCGAAGCGCTCCTGCTCCTGCGGGTCGCGGGTCCAGGCGTTGGAACCCAGGCCGAAGGAGGTGCCGTTGGCCACCTCGATCGCCTCGTCGTACGACGACACCCGGTAGAGGCCCGCGACGGGCCCGAAGACCTCCTCGGACCACATCCGCATCTCCGGCCTCAGGTCGGTGACCACGGTCGGCGGGTAGAACCAGCCCGGGCCGGCGGGCGGCTCGCCGCCGCAGAGCACGGTGGCGCCCTTGTCGACCGCGTCCCGCACCTGCGCGTGGATCTCGTCGCGCCCACCCTCGCTGGCCAGCGGGCCGACGTCGGTGTCGGGGTCCATCGGGTCGCCGACCCGCAGGGCCGACATGTTCGCGGCGAACCTCTCGGCGAAGGCGTCGAAGACGTCGGCGTGCACGATGAACCGCTTGGCGGCGATGCAGGACTGGCCGTTGTTCTGGCAGCGGGCGGTGGTCGCGACCTCGGCGGCCCGGTCCAGGTCCGCCGAGGGCATCACCACGAACGGGTCGCTGCCACCGAGCTCCAGCACGGTCTTCTTCAGCTCCCGGCCGGCGATCTGGGCGATCGACCGGCCGGCGCCCTCACTGCCCGTCAGCGTCGCCGCGCGCACCCGCGGGTCGCTGAGCACCCGGTCGACCTCGGCCGAGCCGACCAGCAGGGTGGTGAACGCCCCCTCCGGGAAGCCGGCGCGGCGGAACAGGTCCTCCAGCAGCAGCGCGGTCTGCGGCACGTTGGAGGCGTGCTTGAGCAGGCCGGTGTTGCCGGCCATCAGGGCCGGCGCGGCGAAGCGCAGCACCTGCCACAGCGGGAAGTTCCAGGGCATCACCGCGAGCACCGGCCCGATCGGCTGGTAGCGGACGAAGGCCCGGACGGCCTTGACCGCCCCCGCGTCGGCGGGCTCGTCGGCGAGGAAGTCGGCCGCCTTCGCCGCGTAGAAGCGGCAGGCGCTGGCGCACTTGGTGACCTCGGCCTTGGCCGACGCGTACGTCTTGCCCATCTCGGTGGTCATCAGCCGGGCGATCTCGTCGCGCTCGGCCTCCAGCAGGTCGGCCGCCGCGTTCAGCCAGCGCCCGCGCTGCTCGACCGTGGTGCCGCGCAGCTGTCTGTATGCCAGGTCGGTCCGCTCGATCGCGGCGTCGATCTGCTCCGGCGACATCGGGTCGTAGGTCTTGAGCGTCTGTCCGGTGGCGGGATTGGTGGTCGCGATGGGCATCTCGTACTCCTGTCACTCGAAGAGTGAGTGGCGGGCGCCCGGCTCCTCCCGGCGGCGGGCGGCGCGGCGGCGCTGGATGATTACCAGGTCGACCACGGCGACCACCGCGAAGACCACGCAGAGGACACCCAGCCACACCAGGTCGGCATTGAACGCCAGCACCGCGAAGACGGTCATGGTCACCAGCCCGAACCCGGCCAGCAGGAGCCGCATGTTGAGCGCGCTGTAGGCGTGGCCGACCGTGCCACGGGCACGCCGGGGCTGCGATCTCGTCATTGCACCGACCTACCCCCGATCGACCCGCTTAACCCGCCCCGGCCGGTCGGCTCCCGCGGGCGCCCTCGTCGGTGCGCCAGGCGCCCCTGGCCGCCGCGTCGGCGGCGTACGCCGTGAAGTCCTTCGGCGCCCGCCCCGTGACCTGCCGGACGGTGTCGGTCGGCTCGGCGTCGCCGAGCTCCCGCAGGGCGGCGAAGGCGCGGATCTCCGCCTCGATCTGCGCGGGCGGGAGGCCCAGCGGGGCCATCGCGGCCCGGTAGTCCTCGGCGGCGCCCAGGTGGCGGACCGGGCGCCCGGCGGCCCGGGCGACGATGTCGACCGCCTCGCCGAAGGAGAGGGCGCGGGGCCCGGTGATCTCGTGGACCCGGCCGTGGTGGCCCTCGCCGGTGAGCGCCGCCACGGCCACCGCCGCGATGTCGTCGGCGTCGACGAATCCCTGGCGGGCGTCCCCCACCGGCACGGCCACGGTGCCGGCGAGCACGGCGTCGCGGAAGACGCCCTCGTCGAAGTTCTGGTCGAACCAGTCCGGCCGGAGGATCGTCCACTCGACGCCGCAGTCGCGCACCAACTTCTCGGCGGCCAGCAGCCGCCCGTCACGCATCGCCTCGATCGCCCGGCTGGACAGCAGGACGACGCGTCGCACGCCACTCTCCACGGCGAGCCGGACGAACGCCGGGTCGACCGGCACGTCGTGCGGGGCCATCAGGTAGAGGCGGGAGGCGCCGGCCACGGTCGGCTCCCAGGTCGCCGGCAGGGCCCAGTCGAAGCGGACGGCGCCCCGGCGCGACGCGGCCCGGACGGGCAGGCCGGCGTCCGACAGCCGGCGCGCCACCCGCCGGCCGGTCGAGCCGGTGGCGCCGAGCACGAGGATGTCGTCTGCACTCATGGGCCCAGTCGACCACCGACCTCCGACAGTTTCCGCGGCGCGTGAACCGGTCGACCGCCACCCGCCGGCGGCCCCCGTGGGTGGGCTGCCGTCAGCCCTGCCGGTGGGCCGCGTCACCCCGCTGGTGGGGTGCGTTACACAGGCGGCCGGTGAGCCGGTCGAACCGGCTCCGACCGGAGAGGATGGCCGGTATGACGATGACCCACGCGCTGCCGGTGACCGTCGCCGTCGCCCGGCGCACCGACCCCGCCCGGACCAGCGAGATGGTGGCCTGGATGCGGGCCGGCACGGCGCTGGCCGAGGCGTTCCCGGGGTTCCTCGGGTCCGGCTGGGTACGCAGCGCGCCCGGCTCCGGGGAGTGGCACATCATCTACCGCTTCGCCGACCACGACACGCTGCGCCGCTGGGAGGAGTCCCCGCAGCGGCACTGGTGGCTCTCCTCCGCGCAGGGCATCGTCGAGCACACCCGGGTCGAGCGGCGTACCGGCGTCGAGGGCTGGTTCGACCCGCCGCGGGAGCACGCGGCGCAGACCGTGCCGGTCAGCGCCGAGCCGACCGTCCCGCCGCCCTCCCCACCGCGCTGGAAGCAGGCGGTGACCATCTGGCTGGCGTTCTTTCCGCTCAGCCTGACCGCGACGCTGCTCACCAGCCGGTTCCTCCCGGACGTGCCGCTGGCCGCCCGGGTGCTGATGATGACCCTCACGCTGACCCCGCTGATGACCTACCTGGTGCTGCCCCGGATCACCCGGACCCTGCACTGGTGGCTGCACGGCCAGCCCGCGCCCTGGCGCCTCGCGCGCTGACCGCCGCCTGCCGCGCTGATCCCGGCCGGCGCGCCGACCGCCGTCTGGCACGCCGAGCGCGCTCTGACACACTGATCCCACCCGACACGCCGTTTGCCGTCTGGCGCGCGATCCGCGCCTAGCACGCGGAGTCGCGGCGGACCAGCCCTCTGCCGCATAGTCGACAGCGGCGGGTTGCCCCACCGGGCCCGCGCTTAGAGTTACCGCGCTGTCGGCTCTCCGCTGCGGGACTGGGGATGGTAATGCCTCGACGTTGGGTCACCGTGGCCGCCTGCCTGCTGGCGCTGGTCGCGCTCGCCTGCGAGGGCGGCGGGGAGCCCGGCTCCCGCCCGCCACGGGAGACGCCGTCGCCCGGCTCGCCCGGTGGCATCGCAGCCCTCGGCGACTCGATCAGCACCGGCTTCGGCTCCTGCCTGGTGCTCGTCTCGTGCCAGCGCAACTCCTGGTCCACGGGGGACGGGCTGCGCGTCGACAGCCTCTACCGCCGGCTGCTCGACCGGAACCCGGCGATCCGGGGCAAGGTCCACAACCACGCCAGCCCCGGCGCCCGCGCGGCGTCGCTGGAGGGGCAGGCCCAGCGGGCGGTACGCGACCGCGTCGACCACGTCACCGTGCTGATCGGCGCCAACGACGTCTGCCGGGGCGGCATCGAGGCGATGACCCCGGTGAGGCAGTTCCGCGCCGAGGTCGACCGCGGCCTGCGGGTGCTGCGGCAGGGCCGGCCGAAGGCCCGGGTGCTGGTGGTGAGCGTGCCGAACCTGCACCGGCTCTGGGAGGTCGGGCACACCGACGCACGGGCGGTGCGGGCCTGGAAGCGGGGCGTCTGCCCGGCGCTGCTGGCCAACCCCACCTCGACGGATCCGCTCGACCGGGCCCGCCGGGCGGCCGTCCGGGAGCGGATCGCCGACTACAACGCCCAGCTCGCCGCCGCCTGCAAGGCGTACGGCTCACGCTGCCGATACGACGGCGGGGCGGTGCACCGGGTGCGATTCGACCTGGAGCTGGTCAACCCGCTGGACTGGTTCCACCCCAACGCCGCGGGGCAGGACCGGCTGGCCGACGTGGCGTGGCGCGCCTCCGGCCTCGGCTCCTGACCCGCCGACCGACCGCACCGGCCCACCTGGACCGGGCGGCGGGATCGACGTACGGTGGCCCGCCTCAGGGCCGGCGGGGCTCGGGGACGGTCGGTCCGCCGCACTGGCGGTAGAGGGCGTGGGAGCGCGCGGCGAGATCCTTGGTGGCCGACGAGTTGGCCCAGGTGCCGAGGACGATCGCCGCGCCGGGCACCACCTTGGCGAAGACCCGCTTCGCCGCGCGCACCCCGGCCATCTGGGCCAGTCGCACGCCGAGGCGCAGCATGACCTTGCCGAGCGGGTTCTGCCCGCCGCTGCCGAAGAGGGCCCCGGCGCGCTCCCGGCCGGCGGCCACCCCGAGCGCGAGCCGGGCGCTCTCGGCGACCTTGTGCACCTTCTGCAGCACCAGCAGGTCGGTGGCCCGGTCGCCGTGCAGCGGGTCGACGCCGTACGCGGCGGCGACGTGCAGCACCATCCGGGCCTGGGTCCAGGCCAGCACGCCCACGTCGATCACGGCGCCGGGCAGCCCGGCGGCGCCCGACACCGCCCCGGAGAGCCGGGCGTGGTTGACGAACTTGCGTACCGCCTGCTCCGCCAGGGCCTCGGCGGAGATGCCGGGCTGCTCTGCCCGGGCCCGCGCGGCCCACTGTGCCGCCTCCGGCCCCATTCGGCGTACGGCCTCCAGGGCGAGGTGCTCCGGGGCGTACTGCGGGTCCTCCCGCATCCGGTCCCAGAGCTTCAGCGGCGGCGCCTCGGTGGCCTCCTGCGTCGGTGCCGGAACCACGGCCGGCGGCTGCGGTCCTCCGGCGACGTGCTGGTCGTCGGCGGGCGCGGAATCGGTCACAGGGGTCTCCCGGGGGTCGGAGAGGTCGGCGGTGACGGGTCAGCGGCGGTTCTGGAACTTGGCCGCGAGGCCCTTCAACTTCTGCTGGGTGCCGGGCTTGTTCAGCTCGCGTCGGCCGCGATCGACCATCTGCTGGCCCTTGGGCGAGCGCAGGAAGGCGCTGATCCGCTGCATCAGTGACATGTCGTCCTCCAGTCGGTGGTGCCTGCTCCATGTGTACCTCGGAGTGACAACACATGTACCCCGGATGCCCGAACCGCAACCGTCCACTGTGGCTGGTGCAAGCCTACTGCCCGGCCTCCAGGCACGCGGCGACGACCTTGGTGGCGCGCCACTCGTGCTTGGCGTAGTGCTCCGGGTAGGCGGAGATCTGCACCGCCTGGGCGGCGTCGGTGAGCCGCATCTGTTGCCAGCCCGGCACCTGGGCCAGCGCCGAGAGGAACTGCCGGGTGGCGAACTCCGGGTCCATCAGCTCACCGACCTCGCCCCAGCCGCTGCTGGAACGCTGCTGGAACAGCCCGACCGAGTCGTGGTCCCATCCGATGCCCTGGTGCGGGTACTCGCGGGACTCGGGAAGCACCCCGCTGGCGACGTTGTAGAGGTTGCTCTCCTGCATCGCGGTGGCGACCGCGATCACCAGCGCCCGCCGGGGCATCCCCATCTCGCGCCCGGTCCGCACGATCTCCTCGGCGTTCTCCATCTGGGCGTTGTCGAGCCCGACGACCGGGGCGGGGTCGACCGGCTTGCGGGTGGTCTTCTTCGGCGCCGGGGTGGTGGTGTCCGGGTCGGCGGCGCGGGTCGGGCTGGCGGAGGCGGCGACGCGCTCCACCCTGCGGGAGGCCGGGTCCGGCTCGGCGCGCTCGGTGAGCGCGGGGGGAGCGGCGGCGGGGGCCGGGTCGGCGGAGTCGTCGCGCGCGCCCTGGGCGACGGCGGTCAGCCCGAGGCAGCACAGCACGCCGGTGGCGAGGGCGATCCGGGCCCGGGCCGGCCCGCGCGTCAGCAGGCGGGCGTACGCCCCGGCGGCGCGGAGGACGATTGACCGAACGTACGAGGGGGTATCGTTCGAACGGTCAACCGGGTCACCGGGGGCGGTCTGGTCATCGAGGGTGGGGTCGTCACGCATCAGCCGAGGCTAGGCAGGCCCACCCGCCGATCACCCGGGGTGATCTCGTGGCTTTCCTCACGATATGGGCTGGGCCGGGTGGACGCCCCCGTCGCCCCGGACAGCCCGGGGGACGGACCTCGCGGACCGGTCAGACCTCCGGGTCGCCCCCGGCCCGCCCCTGCGCGGCCGGAACGCGGACAAAACCCCGACGTCCAGCCCATGATCCCCAAACTCCCCCGTTCGACCGATAGCCTGATCGTCCCGACGGTCATCGTTCGCCGCCCGACGGCGGGCTTGCGGGCATACGCCCGATTACTGGTCAGGTGACGACCCGCGGCGGGGCGCGGCGAGGAATGCACGAGGATGGCGGGTACGTTTCCCCGAACCGGGTGCCGTCGCGCGGCGACCCGTACGCACGACCAGGGAGGTCCGCACCGGTGCTCGACCCACACGAGCTCTACGAGCTCACCGACGATCTGCCCGACCTCGGTCAGCCGGTGCTGATCCAGACCCTCACCGGCTTCGTCGACGCCGGCAGCGCCACCCGACTGGCCAGGGAGCAGCTGCTCACCTCCCTGGACGCCCGCCCGATCGCCCGGTTCGACGTCGACCAGCTCTTCGACTACCGCTCGCGCCGCCCGGTGATGACCTTCGTCGAGGACCACTGGGAGTCGTACGACGCCCCGGCGCTGGAGCTGCACCTGCTCCGCGACGACGACGAGACCCCCTTCCTGCTGCTCACCGGCCCGGAGCCGGACCTGCAGTGGGAGCGCTTCGTGGCCGCGGTGGCGGGGATCTCCGCGCGACTGGACGTCCGGCTCACCGTCGGGCTCAACTCGATCCCGATGGCCGTGCCGCACACCCGGCCCGCCGGGGTGACCGCACACGCCACCCGCCGCGAGCTGATCGCCGGCTACGAGCCGTGGTTGCAGCGGGTGCAGGTGCCGGGCAGCGTCGGCCACCTGCTGGAGTACCGCCTGGGCGAGCTGGGCCGCGACGCCCTCGGCTTCGCCGCCCACGTGCCGCACTACGTGGCGCAGACGGAGTACCCGGCCGCCGCCGAGGTGCTGCTCGCCTCCGTGTCCCGCAGCACCGGGCTGTTGCTGCCCCGCGACGGGCTGCGTTCGGCGGCCGAGGTGGTCCGCGTGGAGATCGACCGGCAGGTCGCCCAGACCGACGACGCCGCCCAGCTGGTGCAGGCCCTGGAGGAGCAGTACGACGCGTTCGCGCGCGGCCGGGGCGAGAAGAACCTGCTGGCCGCCGAGGCCGGGCCGCTGCCCACCGCCGACGAGCTGGGCGCCGAACTGGAGCGGTTTCTGGCCGAGCAGACCCGCCCGGGCGACACCCCGGGCAGCTGAACCGGCGACGCGCGCGGGGATGGGGCAGGCTGGTCACATGCGTCTGGCGACCTGGAACGTGAACTCGGTGAAGGCCCGCCTGCCCCGGCTGCTCGACTGGTTGGCCGGCACCGGGCCGGACGTCGTCTGCCTTCAGGAGACCAAGTGCCCGGACGGCGCCTTCCCGGTGGCCGAGGTGGGCGAGCTGGGCTACACGGTGGCCAGCCACAGCGACGGCCGGTGGAACGGGGTGGCCATCCTGTCCCGGGTCGGCCTGGCCGACGTGACGGTGGGGTTCCCCGGCGAACCGGGCTTTCCCGATCCCGAGGCCCGGGCCATCTCGGCGACCTGCGGCGGGGTCCGGGTCTGGTCGGTGTACGTGCCGAACGGTCGGGCGCCGGACGACCCGCACTACGCGTACAAGCTCGCCTGGTTCGTGGCGCTGCGGGACGCGCTGGAGGCGGAGCTGACCGGCGGCCTGCCGCTGGCGGTCTGCGGTGACTTCAACGTGGCGCCCACCGACGCCGACGTCTGGGACCCGGCGGTGTTCACCCACTCCACACACGTCACCCCGGCGGAGCGGGCGGCCCTCGCGGCGCTGCGCGACCTCGGGCTCTCCGACGTGGTGCCCACGCCGATGAAGGGCCCGCACCCGTTCACCTACTGGGACTACCGGGCGGGCATGTTCCACCAGAACAAGGGCATGCGGATCGACCTCGTGTACGCCTCGGCGCCGTTCGCCCGGGCGGTCCGCTCCGCGTACGTGGACCGGGAGGCGCGCAAGGGCAAGGGGCCCTCCGACCACGCGCCGATCGTGGTCGACGCCGACCTGGTTCCGGCCGTCGAGTCGTTCTGAGCCCCGGCCCCGTCGCTAGGGTGGAGCCATGGCAGTCGTGAAGATCAACGCGATCGACGTCCCTCCCGGCGCGGGCGAGGAACTGGAGAAGCGGTTCGCCGCCCGGGCCGGGGCCGTGGAGAACTCCCCCGGCTTCCTCGGCTTCGAGCTGCTGCGCCCGGTGGCCGGGGAGAACCGCTACTTCGTCTACACCCGCTGGGAGACCGAGGAGGCCTATCAGGCCTGGGCCGCCGGCCCCTCCCGCGCCGCCCACGCCGGGACGGGCGAGAAGCGCCCCCCGGTCGCCTCCGGCGCCACCCTCCTGGAGTTCGAGGTAGTCCAGCAGGTCCCGGGCCGATCCTGACCCTCCCCCACCTCCCCGCCCGCCCTCTCCGGAGGCGTCGATCATGAGGTTGGCGGCGAAGTGGATCTCCCTGACCGCCGCCAACCTCATGATCGTCGGGGATCGGGCGGGACGGAGAGGGGGCGGGGGGCCGGGGTGGGTGGGGTCAGGGGTTGTGGGAGGAGAGCAGGGTGGCGAAGGCGATGATGTTGTCGGCGTAGCCCGTCCGGCCGCCGAGCCAGTCGCCGCCGCAGGTGATCAGGCGCAGGCCCGCGGGGCCCTCGTCGCCGTAGACCCGCTCCGCCGGCAGCCGCTCCTTGGGGAAGTGCTCCACGGAGTCGACCCGGAACACCACGACCGAGCCGTCCGCCCGGGCCACCTCGACGGTGTCGCCCGGGCGCAGCTTGTGCAGGTCGTAGAAGACCGACGGGCCACGCTTGGTGTCCACGTGCCCGACGATGACCGACGGGCCCGGCTCGCCCGGGGTGGGTCCCCGGTCGTACCAGCCGGTCTCGTCGGCCCGCTCGAGCGGCGGGACGGCGATCGAACCGTCCCGGGCCTGACCGACGGGAGCCACCGGGGCGGACACCTTGATCGCGGGAATCGACAGGCGCACCGGCCGGCTGGCCGCCAGCGTGCCGCTCTCGCTGCGGGCCGGCCGGTCCTGTCCCCCGCCGGCGGCCCAGTCGAACGGACCGGCGGTGCGCCCCAGGCCCGCGCCGGTGGCGAAGACCCCGGCCAGCACCAGCACCACGGCCAGCGGCACCGACCAGGGGCGACGTCCGGGCGGCCGTGGGCTCCGGGCCGCTGCGGCGGCCGGCTTCGGGGCGGGCGTGGTGGCCATGACCGGCTCAGCGTCGGGCGGCGCCACGGACGGTACGCGGGCGGCGCGCCGCCCGGACCGCGAGCACGATGCCGGTCACGATCAGCGCGAGGCCACCCGGGAGCAGCAGCCCGCCCGTGACGCCACCGGCGCCCCCGCCGAACCCGGTCGCCGGGCCGCGACTGGGCTTCACGGCCTTGACGACCTGGAGCATGGTCGAGGCGGTCTCACCGTCGCGGCACTCCAGCTTGATCCGGTAGTTGCCGGGCCGGGTGCGCTCCCGCACCATCGGCGTGGCGGTCAGCGAGCCGTTCTGCGGCTGCACCTGCACTCGGCCGAAGGCGTCCGAGACCACGGTGGCGGGGATGGAGTTGTCCCGGCAGTTGGCCCGGATCCCCACCAGGAAGCCGGGCTCGACCGTGCTCGGGCTGACCTCGACGAAGACGTGCGGCCCCGGCGGCCCCGGCTGGGGCGCGCCGGCCCGGACCAGCGAGGCGACGCCGGACTCCAGGACGACGCCGGACGGCAGGGACGACAGGACGGCCGTGGGCGGCGGGGCGGCGGAGGCCGGCGGGGCCGCGAGCAGGGGACCGGCGAGCACGGTCGCGATCGCCAGCGCCACACCGCCGCGGTGCACCGACACGACGCCCCCTCCCGGCGCGTTGGGGCAGTGCCGGGCAACACCAGGCACCCGGTCTGCCGTACGGGATGGATCCTCTCATCCCCGGGCGAACATCACATCCGATTCGGCGCGGTCGTCGCGTACCCTCGGGTCGTTGTGACCTTCACCGACTCCCCCGCCGCCGTCCCCGCGCCCGCCGCCCGGACGATCCGGACCTTCCATCCGCGCCGTGGCCGGATGAGCAGCCGCCAGACGGACGCCCTCGACCGGCTCTGGCCGGTCTACGGTCTGCACGTGCCGGAGCGGCCCGGCACGCCGGTGGACCTCGCCGGCCTGTTCGGCCGCCGGGCCCCGCTGGTGCTGGAGATCGGTTCCGGGATGGGCGACACCACGGCCGAGATGGCCGCCGCCGACCCCGGTCGAGATTATCTGGCGGTCGAGGTGCACACGCCCGGAATCGCCAACCTGCTGGACCTGGTGGACCGGCACGGCCTGCGCAACGTACGGGTGGCGCAGGGCGACGCCCTGGACCTCGTGGCGGGCCTGCCGGAGGCGTCGCTGGACGCCGTGCACGTCTTCTTCCCCGACCCCTGGCCCAAGTCCCGGCACCACAAGCGGCGGATCATCCAGCCGGCCCACGTCGCGCTGCTGCGCTCCCGGCTGACGCCCAACGGCACCCTGCACTGCGCGACCGACTGGGCCGAGTACGCCGAGGCGATGCGCCAGACCCTGGACGCCGACCCGGGGCTGGTCGACGCGCACGACGGCTTCGCCCCCCGCCCCGCCCACCGCCCGGTCACCAAGTTCGAGCGCCGGGCCCTGCGGGCGGGCCGCCCGATCTTCGACCTGATCCACCGCCGGGCGTGAAGGCGGGGGCCGCTCCGGCGCCGGAGCGGCTGGGCCGCCATGCCGCTCGGCGCCCTCGGAGCCGGCCCTTTCACGCCTCTCCCGCCAAGCCGGTTGGCGCTCGGGGGCATGATCCAGGCACGATGGACGCGCTATGACGCTCACCGCCGCGCTGCCGACAAGCGCCGACCCCGACACCCTCTTCGACGCGTTCGCCGGCTGGGCGAAGGAGCGCGGCCTCGACCTCTACCCCCACCAGGAGGAGGCGGTCATCGAGATCGTCTCCGGCGCCAACGTGATCATGAACACGCCGACCGGGTCCGGCAAGAGCCTGGTCGCGATCGCGGCGCACTTCGCGGCCCTGGCGGACGACCGAACGACCTTCTACACCGCCCCGATCAAGGCGCTGGTGTCGGAGAAGTTCTTCGCCCTCTGCGAGGTCTTCGGCGCCGACAACGTCGGCATGCTGACGGGCGACGCCAGCGTCAACGCCGACGCGCCGATCATCTGCTGCACCGCCGAGATCCTCGCCAACCTCGCGCTGCGCGAGGGCGAGCGCGCCGACGTCGGCCAGGTGGTCATGGACGAGTTCCACTTCTACGCCGAGCCGGACCGGGGCTGGGCGTGGCAGGTGCCGCTCATCGAGCTGCCGCAGGCGCAGTTCGTCCTGATGTCCGCCACGCTGGGCGACACCACCCGCTTCGTCGACGACCTGGCCCGGCGCACCGGCCGGCCCACCGCCGTCGTCCGCTCCGCCGAGCGGCCGGTCCCGCTGATCTTCTCGTACGCGATGACGCCGCTGCACGAGACCCTCGAGGAGCTGCTGGAGACCAGGCAGGCACCCGTCTACGTCGTGCACTTCACCCAGGCCGCCGCCCTGGAACGCGCCCAGGCCCTGATGAGCGTCAACGTCTGCACCCGTGCCGAGAAGGACATGATCGCCACCGCGATCGGCAACTTCCGGTTCACCTCCGGGTTCGGCAAGACCCTGTCCCGGCTGGTCCGGCACGGCATCGGCGTGCACCACGCCGGGATGCTGCCCAAGTACCGCCGGCTCGTCGAGACCCTGGCCCAGGCCGGCCTACTCAAGGTCATCTGCGGCACCGACACCCTCGGCGTCGGCATCAACGTGCCGATCCGCACCGTGCTGTTCACCGGCCTGTCCAAGTACGACGGGGTGCGTACCCGGCTGCTCAAGGCCCGCGAGTTCCACCAGATCGCCGGCCGCGCCGGGCGGGCCGGGTTCGACACCGTCGGCCGGGTGGTCGTGCAGGCACCCGAGCACGTCATCGAGAACGAGAAGGCGCTCGCCAAGGCCGGCGACGACCCGAAGAAGCGGCGCAAGGTGGTGCGCAAGAAGCCGCCGGAGGGGTCGATCGGCTGGGGCCAGCCCACCTTCGACCGCCTGGTCGAGGCAGAGCCGGAGCCGCTCACCTCCAGCTTCCACGTCAGCCACTCGATGCTGCTCAACGTCATCGGCCGCCCCGGCGACGCGTTCGCCGCGATGCGGCACCTGCTCACCGACAACCACGAGGACCGCGCCGCCCAGCGCCGGCACATCCGGCGCGCCATCGCCATCTACCGGGCGCTGCGCGCGGGCGGGGTCGTCGAGCAACTCGACGAGCCCGACGAGACCGGGCGGCGGGTCCGCCTCACCGTCGACCTCCAGCTCGACTTCGCCCTCAACCAGCCCCTCTCCCCGCTGGCGCTGGCCACGATCGAGCTGCTCGACGTCGAGTCCCCCTCGTACGCCCTCGACGTGCTCTCGGTGGTCGAGTCGATCCTGGACGACCCGCGCCAGGTGCTCTCCGCGCAGCAGTTCAAGGCCCGCGGCGAGGCGGTCGCCGCGATGAAGGCCGAGGGCATCGAGTACGAGGCCCGCCTCGAACTCCTCGACGGCGTGACCCACCCGAAGCCCCTGGCGGAGCTGCTGGACTCGGCGTACGAGATGTACCGGCAGGGGCACCCGTGGGTGGCCGACCACGAGCTCTCCCCCAAGTCCGTCGTCCGGGACATGTACGAGCGGGCGATGACCTTCACCGAGTACGTGCAGTTCTACGGGCTGACCCGCTCCGAGGGACTCGTGCTGCGCTACCTCGCGGACGCGTACAAGACGCTGCGGCAGACGGTGCCCGAGGACGCCAAGACCGAGGAGCTGGTCGACCTCATCGAGTGGCTCGGCGAGCTGGTCCGGCAGGTGGACTCCAGCCTCATCGACGAGTGGGAGCGGCTGCGCAACCCCACCGACGCCGCCGAGGCCGCGGAGGCGCTGGACGACCGTGTCCCGGCGGTCACCCGCAACGCCCGGGCATTCCGGGTGCTGGTGCGCAACGCCCTGTTCCGCCGGGTCGAGCTGGCCGCCCTGCGCCGCTGGTACGACCTCGGCGAGCTGGACGCCGCGTCGGGCTGGGACGCGGACGCCTGGGCCGACGCCCTGGAGCCGTACTTCGAGGCGTACGGGGAGATCGGGGTGGGCCCGGACGCGCGCGGGCCGGCGCTGCTGATGATCGAGCAGGGTCGGGAGCGGTGGACGGTCCGGCAGATCCTCGACGACCCCGACGAGGACCACGACTGGGGCATCAGCGCCGAGGTCGACCTCGCGGCCTCCGACGAGGCGGGTGCGGCGGTCGTCCGGATCACCTCGGTCGGCCAGCTCTAGCCACCGCCACGACGTGCGGGGCCGGCTCCGGCCGGCCCGGCGCGCTGCCCCGGGTGCGCGCACCCGGGTATCGCGTTGCCGGGGTGAGCCGCCCTGGACTAGGTTGACCCCGTGCCCGCCTCGGACAGGGTGCGCTGCCCGTAGCGGCGGCGCGAAACCCCAGACCCCCGAACGCTCTGCGTTTCCGCTCCGCCGCATCAGCGACCCTTCGCCGGTGTGGCCGTCCGGGCTGCCCGGCTCCGCATGCGATGTCCGGAGCCTTTCGTGCACACTTCTGCATCCACCTGTCCCGTCCCCTGTGACGCCCCCTGCTCCCGTCTCCACCCGACCGTCCCGGTCCCGGGTGGGTGGTCGCGGTGAACGCGCGCGCCCGCACCCTGACGGCGGTGCTGTTGTCGTCGCTGTCGTTTCCGCTGACCATCACCGGGGCGTCCGTCGCGCTTCCCGGCATCCAGCACGACCTCGACACGCCGCTCACGACGGCGCAGTGGGTCGTCAACGGCTACAACCTCTGCTTCGCGGCGTTCCTGGCCTTCGGCGGCTCGCTCGCGGACCTGCTCGGCAAGCGCCGTCTCTTCGCCGCCGGGGTCGCGGTGTTCTTCGCCGGCAGCGTGCTGTGCGTGCTGGCCCGGGACGCCACGGTCCTGAACCTCGCGCGCGTCCTCGCCGGCACGGGTGCGGCAGCGGCGACGGCAACCGGTCAGTCGATCCTCGCGGCGTCCTTCGCCGGAGCGGCCCGGACCCGGGTGTTCGGCGCGCTCGGCGCGGTCCTCGGCGTCGGCCTCGCGTTCGGACCCACGATCTCCGGCCTGCTCGTGGACGCGCTCGGGTGGCGGGCCGTCTTCGCGGTCCCCGCCGCGCTGGCGGGAGTCGTGCTGCTGCTGTGCCCCTTCCTGCCCGCCCTGCCCGGTGCCAGGAAGCGGATCGACTGGGGCGGCGGGGCGCTGTTCACCGCCGCGCTCGCGCTCCTCATCTGGGCCTTCGTCGAGGCACCTGCCCGGGGAGCCTCGCACCCGTCGGTGATCGCCGCGCTGCTCGCCCTCGGGGTCTGCGCGATCGGGTTCGTACGGGTCGAGAAGCGCCGCACCGACCCGATGTTCGACCTCGGCCTCCTGCGCAACCAGCGCTTCGTCGGGTACTCCCTGGTCGCCGCGACCATGATGGGACTGCTCGTACCCCTGCTGGTCTACCTGCCCTCCTACCTCATCGACGTCGTCGGCCTCGACGCCGGGCGAGCCGGGCTGTGGATGCTCATGCTCACCCTGCCCTCGGTCGCCCTGCCCCCGGTCGGAGCGGCGGTCGCGCGTCGCTCGCCCCGCCTGCTGTCGGTCGGGGCGATCGTCCTCGGCGCGGCCGGCATGTTCGCCCTCACCACCATCGGCCCCGACAGCACACCCCGTTCCCTCCTGCTGCCGCTGCTGCTGATCGGGACCGGTGTCGGCGCCACCACGGGCGTGATCGACGGACTCGCCATCTCCAGCGCACCTGTCCGACAGGCCGGCACCGTGGCCGGGCTGTTCAACACGGGCCGACTCGTCACCGAGACCGTCGCGCTCGCGCTCGTCGGCTCCACCCTCGCCATCGTCAGCGGCGGGCACCTCGCCGGCGACGGCTTCACCGCCGCGCTGCACGTCGTCGCGGTGGCGCTGGGGTGCTTCGGCGGCGTCTGCGCCGTCGCCGTGGGTCTGCTCCTGCGCCGACCCGATGCCGGGCGGCCGGAGGCGTGACGCGTCAGGAGGTGGTGAGGACGACGAGCTGCTGGGTCGCCCGGGTCATCGCGACGTAGCGGTCGACCGCGCCTTCGACCCCGTCGCCGAAGGCCTCCGGGTCGACGAGGACGACCAGGTCGAACTCGAGCCCCTTCGACAGCTCCGGGGTCAGCGACCGGACGCGGGGCGTCGCCCGGAACGTGGGGTCGCCGATGACGCAGGCGACCCCCTCGGCGTGGGCGGCGAGCCAGGTGTCGAGGATCGCGTCCCGGTCAGCGGCGGATCCGCGTACGACGGGAACGCCGCCGCTGCGGATGGAGGTCGGCACGTTGGCGTCCGGGAGCACGGCCCGGATGACCGGCTCGGCCTCCGTCATGACCTCCTCCGGCGTCCGGTAGTTGATGCTCAGGGAGGCCAGGGTGATCCGGTCGAGCCCGATCCGCTCCAGCCGTTCCTGCCACGACTCCGGGAAACCGTGCCTGGCCTGGGCGCGGTCGCCGACGATGGTGAAGCTGCGGGACGGGCAGCGCAGCAGCAGCATCTGCCACTCGGCGTCGGTCAGCTCCTGCGCCTCGTCCACGACGATGTGCGCGAACGGGCCGGCGAGCAGGTCCTGCTCGACATCGGGCAGTACGGTCTCATCGACCAGGGCGTCCTGGAGGTCCAGTTGGCGCAGGCTCGACAGCACACCTTCGCCGTCGTCGTAGACGTGGGCCGCGATGAGGTCGTCCACGACCGTCGCCATGCGCGTGCGTTCGACGGCGACGACGGCCTCGTGCCGGCGCCTGCGCCCGGACGCCTCCGGGTCGCCGAGCCGCGGCCGTGCCGCGTCCAGCAGCGGCAGGTCCGACACCGTCCAGGCCTGGGCGTCGCGGCGCTGCAACCTGCGGACCTCGTCGGGGCTGAGCCAGGGGGCGCACGTGCGCAGGTAGGCGGGCACCGACCACAGGTCGCCGACGAGGTCGGTCGCCTCGATCAGCGGCCAGGCGCGGTTGAAGGTCGTACGCAGCTCCCTGTTTCGCAGCAGCGACCTGCGGACCAGCTCGTCCGGCTCGTCGCCGTCGTACCTGTCCGTCAGGATCGTGAGCAGCTCTTCCCAGACCTCGTCACGCGCCTCGTTGTGCGGGGTACCGGACCCCGGCGCCTCGAACGCCACGGCCCAGTCGTCGGCGCTGAGCCAGATGTCGGACTCGTCGGTCGCGACCGTCATCCCCTCCGTCGGCGGCTCCTCGTAGAACCTGACCGCCGCCTCGATCGCCCGCACCAGGTCCGCGGACGACTTCAGGCGGGCCACCTCCGGGTCGGTCTCGACGGTCGCCACGGCGCCCTCCGGGACGAGGTCCCGCAGGGTGCACGTCTGCACGTCCTCCTCGCCGAGGCTGGGTAGGACGTCGGCGACGTAGGCCAGGTAGGGCTGGTGCGGCCCGACGAACAGCACGCCGCCGCGGCGGTGACCGAGGCGGGGGTCGGCGTAGAGCAGGTACGCGGTGCGGTGCAGAGCGACGACGGTCTTCCCCGTGCCGGGACCGCCGTCGACGACGAGCGCGCCGCGCGAGCCCGCCCGGATGATGGCGTCCTGGTCGGCCTGGATCGTGCTGAGCACGTCGCGCATCCGGGTCGACCGGCTGCCGCCCAGGCTGGCGATGAAGGCGGACTGGTCGTCGAGCGCGGCGGCGTGCCCCTCGAACCCGTCCGGGGTGAACACCTCGTCCCAGTAGTCGGTGATCCGGCCACGGGTCCAGCGGTACCTGCGACGGCTCGCCAGACCCATCGGGTTGGCATGGGTCGCGCCGAAGAACGGCTCGGCCGCGGGGGAACGCCAGTCGAGCAGCAGCCGACGCCCCGCGCCGTCCGTCAGGCCACGTCGTCCGACGTACACGGGTTCGGGGTCGTCCGCACCGACCATGTGTCCGAGGCACAGGTCCATCCCGAAGCGACGCAGTGTGCGCAGTCGGGCGGTGAGCCGCCGGATCTCCGTGTCCCGGTCGACCGCCTGCCGGCCCTTGCCGCCGGGCGCCCTGCGCTCGGCGTCAAGGCGGTCGGACAGCTCGGTGGTCAACTGATCGAGGCTCGCCGCGATGGCCGTGAAGTGGCGCTCGTCGCCCGCGATCAGCGTCGGGTCCGCCTTGGCGGAGAGATGGTCGGGAAGGTCGAACGCACTCGTGGTCAGAGGGCTCACGTCGTCAGCTCCGATCTCGTTCTGGGCCCTGGCCCGGCGACACCGGTCAGCCGCGCCGGGAACTCCTCGTCCGTGGCGCACTCAGCCGCATTCACGCGCCGGGTGCCGCGAGTTCCACCAGCGGTTCGACGTCCCCCGTTCGACGACGACACACGCGTTCAGCGAATTCCGTTTCCGCTGGTCCGGGCCTCGGCGGGTGATTCTGCGGCACGACCCGGGTCTTGCCGCAAGCCCCCCGGTGCGCTATATGTTGAGAAGGGAAAGGAGCGGATGTTCCTTTCCCTTTGTCGTTGCCGGGGCGAATAGCATTTCGCGAACCGAACGCGCCGGGGCGCCGCCGATACCGCACCGCTTTCCCGAACCACGCCGGGCACCGGTCTGCGGACCGGCCGCGGAGTCCTCGAAGCGTGCCTCGGCGGCCGCGACGGTCCTGCCGGCTGAGCGGTCTGTGTCCCTTCGCGCGAACGACCACGAAGGCACCCACAAACCCTGGGAGATGTCACACCCGTCGATTAGAATGTATGTACTAATCGAGGCCCTGACCTGGGAGGACGCCCGTGACCACGCCCGCCTCCGCCCCACCCACCCCCTACGCCACCCTGCTCGGCTTCACCCGCTACGTCGACCGCACCGGCCCGACGAAGGCCACCTTCGTCGGGGGCCTGCGCAAGCAGCGGGCCAGCCGCTCCGGCTTCAACCCGCACGGCCAGTTCGTCAAGGCGCTCAAGGCCGACATCGCCTTCCACACCGGGGGCACCCACCTCGACCAGGTGGTCGACGTGGTCAAGCCCCGCTGGCGACCGCTCTACCAGGCCCTCGTTCCCGGCGCGACGGCCTGGCTGCGCTCCCTCGGCGAGCCGAGGGAGGTCGACCTCGCCCAGACCCGCGACGCGCTCGCGATGCTGGGCGACCTGCCCGTCAAGGTCAACCCCCAGTTCGGCGTACGGCACGCCGACGGTCGCGTCGAGGCCGTCCGACTGCACTTCGACGAGGCGCCGCCCAGCGAGGAGGCGACGCTCGCCACCCTGCACCTGATGGCCCGGCACATGGACGCGGTGCTGCCGCACGCCGAGCCGGTCCTGGTCGACGTCCGTCGCGGCGAGGCCCACCGCATGCCCGCCGACGCCCGTTCGGAGCAGATCGAGCGCTGGCTGGCCGGCGAGGCGGCGGCCTTCCGGGCCATCTGGGCCACCGCCGCCTGATCCCTTCCCACCACCCGATCCGCTCGCCCGGTCCGGCCGACACGGCCGGGCCGGGCGCCGACCGAAAGCCCACATCCCGGGCGGCGGATCGACACGACGCCCAGCATCGTGAATCATCTATCTTCATGACCACCGGGTCCACGGACGCCCGTCCGCCCGCCGAGATCGCCGACCACGACCAGGTTCCCGCTCCCAGGAACCCCGGCCGGCGGGAGCGGTGGAGCTGGCTGCGCCATGAATGGACACTGGCGGTGCTCGGCGCGCTGCTGCTGGCGGTGGTGCTGACCTGGCCGACGATGCGGCATCCGGCGAGCACCATTCCCGGCGACATCGGCGACCCCACGTTGCAGGCGTGGCAGATGGCCTGGGCCGGGCACGCCGTGCTCAACAACCCGGCCGGTCTCTGGCACTCCAACACGTTCTTCCCCGAGACCTACACGTACGCCTACAGCGACACCCTGCTCGGATACGCCCCGTTCGGGATGCTCGGCTCGGGCTTCGAGGCCGCCCTGGTCCGGTACAACGTGATGTACGTGCTGGTGCACGCGCTGGCCTTCGTCGGGGCGTACGCGCTGGTCCGGCAACTCGGGGCGGGCCGGCTGGGCGGGGCGGTCGCCGGGATCGCGTGGGCGTACGCGCCCTGGCGGCTGGCGCACTCGGGCCACCTGAACATCCTGTCCAGCGGCGGGATCGCCTTGTGCCTGGCGATGCTGGCCCGCGGGCACGGCTGGTCGCTGCGGCACGGCTACCGGCCGGAGCGACGGCGTCCGGGCTGGGCCCTGGCGGGGTGGCTCGTCGCCGCCTGGCAGATCAGCCTGGGCTTCGGCATCGGGCTGCCGCTGGTGTACTTCCTGCTGGCCGCGGTGCTGGTCGGGGCCGGCGGCTACGGCTGGTCGTGGTGGCGGCGCGGGCGACGTCCCGCGTTCGGCCGGCGGCTGCTGGTCGCCGACCTGGTCGGCGGGGCCGTCTTCGGCGCGGCCACGCTGCTGCTGGGCCTGGTCTACCTGCGGGTCGTCGACCTCAACCCGCAGGCCGAGCGGTCGCTGGCCTGGACGGAGATGTTCTCGCCGCCGCTGATCGGCTTCGTCACCGCCCCGGCGGACTCGTGGTGGTGGGGCGAGCGGCACGCGGCGGCCCGGGAACAGCTGTCCTGGCCGCCGGAGATGGCGTTGCTGCCCGGGATGGTCCTGCTCGCGTTGGCCGCGGCGGGGCTGTTCGTCTCGGTGTTTCCGGCCCGGCACCGGATCGCGTTGGGGCTCGGCGTGCTCGGCACGGTGCTGCTGGGCCTGGGCGTCACCCTCGGCGGCGACGGCGATCCGGGCTACCTGACGCTGTCGAAGCACCTGCCGGGCTGGGACGCGTTGCGGACGCCGGGCCGGATGATGCACTGGACCAGCCTGCTGCTGGCGGTGCTGGCGGCGGGCACGGTGACGGTGTTCGCCACGGCGGTGCGGCGGTGGTCGTCCCGGGGCTGGGCCAGGTTCCTCGCACCGGTGCTCCTGCTGGTGCCGCTGGCCCTGGTCGGGCTGGAGGGGGTCAACCGGACGGCGCATCCGGTGGTGCCGACGCCGCCGGCCGCGATGCGTACGGCGGGGGAACCGATGCTGGTGCTGCCCGCCGGCGGCGCGGTCGACCTGATCTTCATGTTGTGGACGACGGACGGGTTCCCCCGGGTGACGAACGGGCTGGCCGGGTTCGAGCCGGTCACCCAGGCGCAGACCCGGGCCGCGACGGCCGCCTTCCCCGATCCGGGCAGCGTGGCGTACCTGCGGGGCATCGGGGTGCGGTCCGTGGTGGCGCTGCCGGGCTGGACCGCCGGGACGCCCTGGGAGGGCATCGCGGAGCGGCCGTTCGAGGGGCTCGGCATCACCCGGGAGGAGATCGATGGTGTGCTGGTCTACCGCCTCTGACCGGGGCGGCGCGGGGCCGCGCGGCGCGGGCCGGGGGTCCTCGGGCACCGGCCGGGCGGGGTGACGCGGGTGCTCCTGTCGCTGGTGGTGCCCTGCTTCAACGAGGAAGCCTCGGTGGAGCGGCTGCACACCGCGGTGACCGCCGCGGTCGCGGAGCTGTCCGACGTCGACATCGAGGTGGTGTACGTCGACGACGGCAGCTCCGACGGCACCCTCGTGGCGCTGCGCCGCCTCGCCGCCGCCGATCCCACCGTGCGCTACACGTCGCTGAGCCGCAACTTCGGCAAGGAGGCGGCGATGCTGGCCGGGCTGGAGCGGGCCACCGGGGACGCGGTGGTCATAATGGACGCCGACCTCCAGCATCCGCCACGGCTGCTGCCCGACATGGTGGCGTTGTACCGGCAGGGTTTCGACCAGGTGATCGCGCGCCGGGACCGGCGTGGTGACCGGTTCGTCCGGATGCTGGCCTCGCGGTCCTTCTACCGGGTGGTCAACTGGTGGATCGACGTGCGGCTGCTGGACGGGGCGGGTGACTTCCGGCTGCTGTCCCGGCTGGCGGTGGACGCGGTGCTGGCGATGCCGGAGTACAACCGCTTCTCGAAGGGGCTGTTCTCCTGGATCGGCTTCCGGACGGTGGTGGTCGCGCACGGCAACGAGACCCGGCAGGCGGGCCGGAGCAGGTGGACGTTCGGCAAGCTGTTCAACTACGCGTTCGACGGGCTGCTGTCGTTCAACAACCGGCCGCTGCGGCTGGCGATCTACGGCGGCCTGTTCCTCACCCTGATCGCGGTGGTCTACATGGCCTGGGTGGTCGCCGACGCCGTCAGCAAGGGGATCGACGTTCCCGGCTACACCACCATCATCGTCAGCGTGATCGGTCTCGGCGGCATCCAGATGACGATCCTGGGCGTGATCGGGGAGTACATCGGCCGGATCTACTACGAGACCAAGCGTCGGCCGCACTACCTGGTCCAGGAGACCGAGGACCTGGTCACGGAGAGCGGGGAGGCGCCCCGGGTGCCGGACCAGCCGGCGGTGCACCCGGTCGAGCGGGTCCGGCAGGGCGGGCCGGCCCGCGAGGACCTCTCCCGGTACCGCTCGCTGCGGCGCGCCGCCGGCGAGTCCGTGGCGGGTGACGCGCGGCAGCCGTAGCGGCCGCCGCGCGCGACCGCGTCAGGCGGTGAGGTACTTCGCCAGGTCGTCGAGGATCTTGTTGGCGGCGCCGATGCCGATGCCGGTCATCCAGATCTCGTCGGAGACGACGTGCGACTTGCCCGCCTTGACCGCCGCCAGCCCCTTCCAGAGCGTCCCGCCGGTCACCTTGGCCTGCTCGGCGGCGGCCTTCTCGCCGTACGCCGTGACGAAGATGACGTCGCCGTCAACCTCGCCGATCCGCTCCGGGCTGACCCGGTCCATCCGCCGGTCCTCCTTGCCGGTGAGCTGCTGGCGCTCGGGGCGGCCCAGCCCGGTGTCGCCGATGACGATGCCGGAGAACGAGTCCGGCCCGTACACCCGGATCTCGGTCGGCATGAAGCGGACGATGGAGACCTTGCGGTCGGCGGCGTCGCCGAGCTTGCCGCCGAACTCCCTGGCCCGCGTCTCGTACGCGGCCAGCAGGTCCTTGGCCTGCTGCTCCTTGCCGAGCGCCTTGCCGTCGAAGAGGAAGTTCTCCTTCCAGGTGATGCCGACCTTCTCGGTGAAGACGGTCGGCGCGATGGCGGCCAGCTCGTCGTAGAACTTCTCCTGGCGGAACTTGCTGCCCAGGATCAGGTCCGGCTTGAGGGCGTTGATGGCCTCCAGGTCGGGCTCGGTGAGCACCCCGACCTCCTTGATGCCGGCGAGCTTCTCCTCGCCGAAGTAGGTCGGCCAGCTCCGCGCCTCGCCGGCGGTGGCGGCGCCGACCGGTGTGACGCCCAGTGTCAGGGCTGTGTCGATCTTGTCGGTGTCGAGCACGACGACGCGCTTGGGCTCCACCGGCACCTTGGTGGTGCCCATGGCGTGGACGATCTCCCGGGTCTGTCCGGTGGTGGTGTCGGCGACCGGGTCGCTCTCACCGCAGGCGGTGAGAGCGACGCCGAGGGCCAGCGCCGCGGTGAGGGCGGCGGCGAGACGACGCATCAGATTCCTTTCGAAGGGTGCGAGCCGGTCAGCGGCGTCGCCGCGTTCCCGGCGGGCAGGCGGGTCAGGGAGGGACTGGTGAGCGCGGGCACCACCAGGGGCGCCCCGGTCACCGGGCAGGGCACGACCACGCAGTCGAGGCCGAAGACGTCCCGGACCAGGTCGGCGGTGAGGATCTCCCGGGGCGGCCCGGCGGCCACCACGGCACCGGAGCGCATGGCGATCAGGTGGTCGGCGTACCGGGCGGCCTGGTTGAGGTCGTGCAGCACGGCGACGACCGTACGGCCCCGCTCGACGCGCAGCCGGTGCAGCAGGTCCAGCACCTCCACCTGGTGGGCGAGGTCGAGGAAGGTGGTGGGCTCGTCCAGCAGCAGCGCCTCGGTGTCCTGGGCGAGGGTCATGGCAATCCAGACGCGCTGCCGCTGGCCGCCGGAGAGGGTGTCGACCGGCCGGTCCGCCAGCGCCGTCACGTCGGCGAGCGCCATGGCCCGGTCGACGGCGGCCCCGTCTGACTCCGACCACTGCCGCCACCACCGCTGGTACGGCTGCCGGCCCCGGCCGACCAGGTCCGCGACGGTCACCCCCTCGGGCACCAGCGGGCTCTGCGGCAGCACGCCGAGGCGGCGGGCGACCTCGCGGGTCGGCAGGTCCCGGATGGCGGTGCCGTCCAGCAGCACGGCGCCGCGCCGGGGGGTGAGCAGGCGGGCCATGGTGCGCAGCAGGGTGGACTTGCCGCAGGCGTTCGGCCCGACGATCACCGTGAACGCGTCGCCGGGCAGCTCCAGGTCGAGCCCGTCCAGCACGGTCCGCTCGTCGTAGCCGGCGACCAGGTCGCGGGTGGAGAGCATCACGCCTCCTTGCCAGGGTGGGACATCACGAGGACCGCCGCCGGCCACGGAGCAGCAGGAAGATCAAATACGGGCCACCGATGGCGGCGGTCAGCACGCCGGCCGGCAGCTGGGTGGGGGCGAACAACCGCCGGCCACCCAGGTCGGCCAGCACCAGCAGCAGCGCCCCGAGCAACGCGGCGCAGAGCAGCGGCGGGCGCTCGGCGCGGACCAGCCGGCGGGCCAGCTGCGGGGCGACCAGGGCGACGAAGTCCACCGCGCCCACCTGCGCGGTGACCATCGCGGCGGCCAGCACCCCGGTGCCGGCGAGGCCGACCCGGCGGGCCACCGGGCGCAGGCCGATCCCCCGGGCGGTGTCGTCGTCCAGGGCGGTGCTGTTCAGCGCCCAGCCGGCCCAGGCCAGCACCGGCAGGAGCGCGGCCAGGGTGAGGGCGATCCACAGGCTCTCGGTCCAGCCCTTGCCGGCGAGCGTGCCGATCAGCCAGATCTGCGCGCGCAGCCCGTCGATCGGGTCGGCGGTGAGCATGACCACCTCGGTCAGCGCCCGCAACGCGAAGGCGACCGCCACCCCGGCGAGCACGAACCGCTGGGCGGCCAGCCCGTGCCGGGCGCCGAGGACGAACAGCAGCACGGCGGCGACCAGCCCGCCGACCAGCGCCGCCGGGGCCACGAGGACGGCGGCGACACCGCCGGTCAGGGCCACCGTCGCGGCGAGACCGGCGCCCTGGGTGATGCCGACGACGTCGGGGCTGGCGAGCGGGTTGCGGGCCACGCTCTGGATCAGCGTGCCGGCCACCCCGAAGGCGGCGCCGGCCACCGCGGCCAGCACCAGCCGGGGCAGCCGCAGGTCGAGGACCACCAGGTCGTACGGGGTGCCGGCGCCGGAGAGTGCGCGCAGCACGTCGGCCGGGGCGACGTACGGGGTGCCCAACGAGAGGCTGAGCACCCCCGCGCCGAGCAGCAGCACGACCAGCGCGGCGGCGACCAGCACCGAGCGGCGGCGGACCTGCACGCTGACCGGGCCGATCCGCACCAGCGACCGGCCGGGCAGCGCGGTGACGCCCAGCCGGGAACGGCCCGCCGGCCGCCCGACGGCCGGGGTCGCGGGGGCGGTCACGCCGTCACGACCTTCGCGCGGCGGACCAGGAAGGCCAGCAGCGGGGCGCCGATCAGCGCGGTGACGATGCCCGCGGGCACCTCCCCGGGCGGCGCGACGAGCCGGCCGACGACGTCGGCGCCGAGCAGCAGCGCGGGCCCGAGCAGCGCCGAGACCGCGAGGGTCCAGCGGTGGTCGGCGCCGACCAGGGCGCGGGCCAGGTGCGGCACCGCCAGCCCGACGAACGCGATCGGCCCGGCGGCGGCGACGGCCGCCCCGGTGAGCAGCACCGCGGCGACGCCGCCGCCGAGGCGGACCAGCCCGATCCGGTGCCCGAGGCCCCGGGCCACGTCGTCGCCGAGGGCGAGCGCGTCCAGGCCCCGGGCGACGAGCGCGGCCAGGACCAGCCCGGCGAGCACGAACGGCAGCACCTGGGCGGCCACCGTGAGGTCCCGGCCGGTCAGCCCGCCGACCACCCAGAAGCGGTACTCCTCGAAGGTGCGGGCGTCCATGCTGAGCAGCGCGTACACCACGGAGGCGAGACTGGCGTCGAGGGCCGCGCCGACCAGCGCGAGGGTGACCGGGCTGGCACCCTCGCGGGCCTTGGCCGCGACGGCGAAGACCAGCACGCCGGCCCCGAACGCGCCGGCGATGCCGAACCAGACGTACCCGGCGAGGGTGCCCACGCCGAAGACGGAGATGGCCAGCACCACGCCGAACGAGGCGCCGGCGCTGATGCCGAGGATCCGCGGTTCGGCCAGCGGGTTGCGGGTGAGGGCCTGGAAGAGGACGCCGGCGACCGCGAGCGCCAGCCCGACGGCGAGGCCGAGCGCGGTGCGCGGCATCCGCAGCTCCCGCACGATGGTGGCGGCCTCGCCGCCGTCCGGGGCGACCAGCGCGCGCCACACCTCGTCGACGGCCAGCGCCCGGCTGCCGAGCGCGAAGCTCGCCAGCACGGCCAGCAGCAGCACCGACGCGGCGGCGACCGTGACCGCGAGCCGCCGGCCCCCACGCGCCCGGGGCCGGGTGCCGGCAGGTGCCGGTCGGGTGGCGAGGGTGGTCACGAGGCTCCTGCACGTTCGGGCTTAGGGTCGCCTTACCGTAGCGGAACGCCCTGGCCGGGCCTAACTCGCCGTCGTCGATCCGGGCGGCGCTGACCAGGGCGGACGGCGCCGGATCCGGTCGGGTGGCGGCCCCGGCCGCCCTAGGGTGTGGGCATGCGATTCGACCAGCACACCGTGGTGCTCCTGGTTCGGCCGTCGGACGCGCCGGAACTGCCGCTGGACGCGGCCGACCGGTTGCAGGACGCCCACCTGGCCCATCAGGCGGGGCTGGTGGAGCAGGGGCTCGTCCTGGCCGCGGGCCCGTTCGTCGACGCCGACGACGAGCGGCTGCGCGGGTTCGTCGTGCTTGCCGTCTCTCCGCAGGAGGCCCGCGAGCTCTACCACAACGACCCGGCCGTGCGGGCCGGGCGGCTGAGCGTGCAGGTGATGAGCTGGATGGTGCCGGAGCGCAACGTGCGGTTCGAGAGCGTGCCGCTGCCCCGGTCGATCCTGGAGGCCGCCGCCGGCGACTGACGGGCCGGACCGTGGGGCGGGGCGTCAGTCGGCCGGTCGCGGCGCGGGCAGCGGGCCGGCCGGCCCGTCGAGCTGCTGGTCGGCCCAGACGTACGTCTCCGGCAGCAGCTCGGCCACGTGCACCACCCGCAGCGCGTCCATCGGCCCGACGATGACCCGGACGGTGGGGAAGTAGTCGCGCAGCACCTGCCGGCAGCGCCCGCAGGGCGGGATCACCCCGCGCCCCCGGTCGCCCACCGCGACGATGGTCTCCAGCTCGGTGACGCCCTGGGTGGCGGCGGCGCCGACCGCGACCACCTCGGCGCAGGGGCCGCCGGTGAAGTGGTAGACGTTCACCCCGGTGAAGACCCTGCCGTCGGGGGTCCGCGCGGCGGCGGCGACCGTGTGGTTCTCGCTGCGGCAGCGCAGCTTGGCGACCGCCGTGGCGGCCTGCACCAGGGCCCGGTCGGTGTCGCGCATCGTCATCCAGTCCCCCGTGGCCAGGTCGGTCGACGCCCCACTCTAGACCGGTGGACCGCCCGCGCGCTCGCCCTGACCACAGCCGTCGGCGGGCGCGCGACCGGGGCGGGCGGAGGCGGCGCGGCGGTAACCCGGGGGCGGTCCGGCCGTCGGCTGCCTATCCTTGGCGACGACATGCAGAATCCAGCCGCACCCGCCGCGACCGACCCCGTCCGCGAGCTGCACCGCCGCCTCCGTCCCCTGATGTTCCGCGACCAGCGCCGCCTGCAACGACGCCTGGACGGGGTACGCCGGCTGCGCGATCCGCAGCGCCGGGAGTCGGCGCTCGACGAGATCGCCGCCGACGTGGCGCGGGCCGAGGCCGTGCTGGAGGGCCGGCGCGCCGCCGTGCCGGTGGTCACCTATCCGGCCCAGCTGCCGGTCAGCGAGCGCAAGGACGACATCGCCGCCGCGATCCGCGACCACCAGGTGGTGATCGTGGCCGGCGAGACCGGCTCCGGCAAGACCACCCAGCTGCCGAAGATCTGCCTGGAGCTGGGGCGCGGAATCACCGGGCTGATCGGGCACACCCAGCCGCGCCGGCTGGCCGCCCGTACGGTGGCGGACCGCATCGCCGAGGAACTCGGCACCGAGCTGGGTGACGTGGTCGGCTACAAGGTGCGCTTCAACGACCAGGTGAGCGACCGCAGCCTGGTCAAGCTGATGACCGACGGAATCCTGCTCGCCGAGTTGCAGACCGACCGGATGCTGCGCCAGTACGACACGCTGATCATCGACGAGGCGCACGAGCGCAGCCTCAACATCGACTTCATCCTCGGCTACCTCCGGCAGCTCCTCCCCCGCCGGCCCGACCTCAAGGTGATCATCACCTCGGCGACCATCGAGACCGAGCGGTTCGCCCGGCACTTCGCCGGGCCGCCCACCGCCGACGAGCCGGAGGGCGTACCGGCGCCGGTGGTCGAGGTCTCCGGGCGCACGTACCCGGTCGAGGTGCGCTACCGCCCTCTGGTCGAGGTGGCCGAGGGCGAGGACGACGGGGAGGACGAGGAGAACGTCCGCGACCAGGTCCAGGCCATCGGCGACGCCGTCGAGGAACTGGCCGCCGAGGGCCCCGGCGACGTCCTGGTCTTCCTCAGCGGCGAGCGGGAGATCCGCGACACCGCCGACGCGCTGGGCAAGCTGGTGGAGAAGAAGCCGGCGCTGCGCGGCACCGAGATCCTGCCGTTGTACGCCCGGCTCTCCACCGCCGAGCAGCACCGGGTCTTCGCCCCGCACGCCGGGCGCCGGGTGGTGCTCGCCACCAACGTCGCGGAGACCTCGCTCACCGTCCCCGGGATCAAGTACGTGGTGGACCCGGGCACGGCCCGCATCTCCCGCTACAGCAGCCGGCTCAAGGTGCAGCGGCTGCCCATCGAGCCGGTGTCGCAGGCGTCGGCCAACCAGCGCAAGGGGCGCTGCGGGCGTACCTCGGACGGCATCTGCATCCGCCTCTACGACGAGCAGGACTTCCTGTCCCGCCCGGAGTTCACCGACCCGGAGATCCTGCGCACCAACCTCGCCTCGGTCATCCTCCAGATGACCTCCATCGGGCTGGGCGACATCGCCGCGTTCCCGTTCATCGACCCGCCGGACCGGCGTAACGTCGCCGACGGCGTCAACCTGCTGCACGAGCTCGGCGCGCTGGACCCGGCCGAGGCCGACCCGGCGAAGCGGCTCACCCCGCTGGGCCGGCGGCTGGCCCAGCTCCCCGTCGACCCGCGGCTGGCCCGGATGGTCGTCGAGGGCGAGCGCAACGGCTGCGCCACCGAGGTGATGGTGATCGCCGCCGCGCTGTCGATCCAGGACCCCCGGGAGCGGCCCGCCGAGAAGCAGGCCCAGGCCGACCAGGCGCACGCCCGGTTCACCGACCGCGAGTCGGACTTCGTGACGCTGCTCAACCTGTGGCGGCACCTGCGCGAGCAGCAGCGCGAGCTCTCCTCCAGCGCGTTCCGGCGGATGTGCAAGGCCGAGTACCTCAACTACCTGCGGGTACGCGAGTGGCAGGACATCGTCAGCCAGTTGCGCCAGGTGCTGCGTACCCCCGAAGAGGGGCGACCGGCGAGCGACGGCGACGGCGGCCGGCGCCGGGGCGGCGCGGACCTGCCGGAGGAGATCGACACCCCGAAGGTGCACCAGTCCCTGCTGCCCGGCCTGCTGTCCCACGTCGGGCTCAAGGACGCGCAGAAGCACGAGTACCTGGGCGCCCGGGGCGCGAAGTTCGCGCTCTTCCCCGGCTCGGCGCTGTTCAAGAAGCCGCCGCGCTGGGTGATGGCGGCCGAGCTGGTGGAGACCTCCCGCCTCTGGGGCCGGGTGGCCGGCCGGGTCGAGCCCGAGTGGGTCGAGCCGCTCGCGACGCACCTGGTCAAGCGCAGCTACAGCGAGCCGCACTGGGAGAAGAAGCAGGCGGCCGTGATGGCCTACGAGAAGGTGACCCTCTACGGCATCCCGCTGGTCACCTCACGCAAGGTCAACTTCGGCCGGATCGACCCGGCGCTGTCGCGCGAGCTGTTCATCCGGCACGCCCTCGTCGAGGGCGACTGGCAGACCCACCACCGGTTCTGGGCCGACAACCAGCGGCTGCTGACCGAGATCGAGGAGCTGGAGCACCGGGCCCGGCGCCGCGACATCCTCGTCGACGACCAGACCGTCTTCGACTTCTACGACGCGCGCATCCCGGCCGACGTGGTCTCCGGGCGGCACTTCGACGCCTGGTGGAAGAAGACCCGCCGGGAGCAGCCCGACCTGCTCACCTTCACCCGGGAGCTGCTGGTCAACGCCGGCCGCACCGGCGTGGACGAGGCCGACTACCCCGACGAGTGGTCCGCCGACGGGGTGACCCTGCCGCTGACGTACCGCTTCGAGCCGGGCACACCCACCGACGGCGTGACCGTCGACATCCCGCTGCCCCTGCTCAACCAGGTGCCGGCGGAGAGCTTCGACTGGCAGGTGCCCGGGCTGCGTGAGGAACTGGTGATCGCGCTGATCCGCTCGCTACCCAAGGCGGTGCGCCGCAACTTCGTCCCGGTGCCGGACTTCGCCCGCGCGGCGCTGGCCGCGATGCCCGCCGGCGAGGAGCCGCTGCTGGACGCGCTGACCCGGCAGCTGCGCCGGATGACGGGCGTCACCGTGCCCCGCGACGCGTGGGAGCCGGAGAAGCTGCCGCCGCACCTGCGGGTCCGCTTCCGGGTGCTCGACGAGGAGAACAAGCCGGTCGCCGAGGGCAAGGACCTGCCGGCCCTGCAACGCCGGCTCAAGGCGGAGGTACGCCAGGTCGTGGCCGCCGCCGCGCCGGACGTCGCCCGGACGGGCCTCCGTACGTGGAGCATCGACGATCTTCCTCGCACCATCGAGCAGGTCCGCGCCGGCTACGCCGTGACCGCGTACCCGGCCCTGGTCGACGAGGGTGACACGGTCGGGGTGAAGGTCTTCGACTCGCCGGCCGAGCAGGAGGCCGCGCACTGGGCGGGCACGCGGCGGCTGCTGCGGCTGACCGTGCCGTCGCCGGCGAAGTTCCTCCAGGGGCGGCTCAGCAACGAGGCGAAGCTGGCGCTGAGCCGCAACCCGCACGGCGGCGTGCAGGAGTTGATCTCCGACGCGGCCGGGGCGGCCATCGACAAGCTGATCGGCGACGCGGGCGGCCCGGCCTGGGACGCCGAGGGCTTCGCCGCCCTGCGGGAGAAGGTCCGGGCCGACCTGGTCGACGTCGTGGTCGAGGTGATGGACCGCGTCCGCCGGGTGCTCGCCGCCGCGTACGCGGTGGAGCAACGGCTCGGCGCCACGAGGAACCTGGCGGTCGTGGCCGCGCTGGCCGACATCCGGGCCCAGCTGGGCGGCCTGGTGCACAAGGGGTTCGTCACCGAGACCGGGTACGCGCGCCTGCCCGACCTGCTGCGCTACCTCACCGCGATCGAGCGGCGGCTGGACCGGCTGCCGGGCAACCCGCAGCGCGACAAGCAGCAGCAGGACCGGGTCGCGGTGGTGCAGAAGGAGTACCAGGAGATGCTCGCCGCGCTGCCGCCGGGCCGCCGGCAGTCGGGGGCGGTCCGGCAGATCCGCTGGATGATCGAGGAGCTGCGGGTGAACGTCTTCGCCCAGGCGCTGGGCACCCCGTACCCGGTGTCGGAGCAGCGGATCTACCGGGCGATGGACGAGGCCGAGGGCAGGTAGGGCGACCCGCCAGCCCGCGTCAGGAGGCGCGCGTCGGCGCCCGCCGCGGCAGGGGCGCCGACGCCGTGAAGCCGCGCAGCACCCGGAACAGCACCGGCGGGGCGAGCAGCCGCGTCGGCGGGTCGACGAGGTTCACCACCCGCAGGAACGCCGCGCCCAGCGCCGGATCCCGGGTCGCCGCCGCGTGCAGCCGGCCCACGTACGCGTTGACCAGGCGTACCCGCGGCGAGCGCCGGCCGGGCACCTCGGGGAAGCGCAGGTCGGTGCCGACCGCTATGGACCACGGCCCGTCGATGAGCCGGGCCGCGCCCCGGAAGAACCGCCGGGCGAGGCGGTCGGACGGCCGCCGGAGCAGCCGGCGCAGCAGCAGGGCCTCCAGCGCGGCCACCGTCATGCCCTGCCCGTAGACCGGGTTGAAGCTGCACACCGCGTCGGCCACCACCAGGTAGCCGGCCGGGAAACGGCGCAGCCGCTCGTAGCGCCGCCGCACGCTGGCCGGGAACTTCATCGTCGCCGGCGGGCTCTCCGGCTGCGCCGTACGCAGCAGGTCGGCGATCTGCGGGGCGGCGAGGGTCTCGGCGAAGGCGGTCATGCCCTCGTCGTCGGCCGGCGGCTCCTCGCCGAGCATGCCGCTGAGCGCCACCGCGAACCGGCCCTGCTCCTGCACGGCGACGATGCCGCCCCGGGGCTGGCCGGGCACGGCGTTGGTGAGCGCGCCGAGCAGTCCCTCCAGGTGGTGCGGCTCCCGGCGGTAGGTGCGGGTGAGGTAGGTGACGCCGACCTTGACCCGCTCCTCCGGCGCGGGCCGGTAGCCCAGCTCGGCCAACCACACCGGGCTGCGGGTGCCCCGGCCGCCGGCGTCGACGACGAGGTCGGCCGCGACGGTGGTCGGGTCCCCGTCGCGGAGGCGCAGCCGCACGCCGGTGACCCGTCCCCGGTCGAGGGTGGTGGTCAGCCCCTCCACCTCGCAGCCCGCCACGATCCGCACCCCGGGCAGGGCGGCCACCCGCTCCCGGACGACCTGCTCCAGCAGCGGCCGGCTGACCCCGAGGGCGAACAGCGGGGACGGCGCGCGCCGCATCCGATGGCCGTTGTTGTACCAGTGGACCTGCTCGTGCAGGTCGACCGTGGGCACGCCCCGCGCGCTCAGCTCCGCCGAGATCCCGGGCAGCAGTTCCTCGAACGCCTGCCGGCCCCGGGTCAGCAGGACGTGCAACTGCCGCCCCTGCGGTACGCCCCGACGGCTCGCCGCCCGCTCGGGCAGCAGGTCACGGTCCACGAGGGTGACCCGCTCGTACGCCTCGGTGAGCGCGCAGGCGGTCAGCAGCCCGCCCATGCTGGCGCCGATCACCACGGCGCTGCCCGTTGCCATGCCGGCAGCGTAGGCAGGCCGGCGGGGGCCGGTCGTCTTCCCTCGTGCGCAGTCCTGCCGGCCTCAGGCCGGCGCGGCGGCGGCCTCAGAGCGGCTCGACGCCCGGCGGCAGGTCCCCGTCGGTGGTGGCGTCGCGCACGTAGTCCAGCAGTATCCGGCGCAGCTCCCGCCCGGCGTGGGTGGGCACCACGTCCCGGCGCCGGGCGACCGCGATGGTCCGCCGGACGCCGGGCGGGGCCAGCCGGGTGACGCGCACGCCGGGACGCCGGGCCACCACGATGCCGGGGACCAGCGCGACGCCCAGTCCGGCCTCGACGAAGCTCAGCACGGCGTCCATCTCGCCGCCGTCGACGGCGATGGTCGGCTCGAAGCCGGCCTCCCGGCAGGCCTGGATGGTGGCGTCGCGCAGGTCGTAGCCCTCCCGGAACATCACCATCGGCTGGTCGCGCAGGTCGGTGACGCGCAGCTGCCCGGTCTCCCGGGCCACCGACAGCTCCTCGACGGAGGCGACCACCAGGCTCTCCCGCAGGATGGGGTCGGCGCGCAGCCCGGGGTCGGTGCCCTGGGCCGGCATGATGATCAGTGCCAGGTCGAGGTCGCCGCGGAGCAGCCCGCGGACCAGGTCCTGCGAGCCGCTCTCCTCCACCCGCAGGTCGATGGTGGGGTGGGCGTCGCGGAACCGGCGCAGCACCGGCGGGGCGAGCGAGGTGGCGAGGCTGGGGGTGGCGCCGAGCCGGACCCGGCCGCGGCGCAGACCGACCAGCTCCTGCACCTCGCGGGTCGCGGTGTCGACGTCGGCCAGGATCCGCTTGGCCAGCGGCAGCAGCACCTCGCCGGCCGCGGTGAGCGCGATGTTTCCCCTTACCCGCTCGAACAGCGGAGCGCCGAGACCGTCCTCCAGGGCGTGAATTTGCTTACTCAAGGACGGCTGCGTGATGCCGACGATGTCGGCGGCTTGGGTGAAATGTCGTACTTCCGCCACCGCCACGAAGTACTTCAGCTGATGGAGCTGCATCTACATAGCCTATAGCTATCAAGACTGCGAGGTCGATGCATTGGACGACTGAATCAAGTGCTCCTAGCGTCGATCGCGTGGTAGTCACGAGAACTCGGTCGCCCATCCGCTCCAGCGTCGGCCTGAAGGCCGTCATGGCGGTGACGGGCATCATCCTGGTGCTGTTCCTGATCGCGCACATGCTCGGCAACCTGAAGATCTTCACGGGGGCGACCTCGTTCGACCACTACGCGCACTGGCTGCGGGAAATCGGCGCCCCGATCCTGCCCGGCGTGTGGTTCCTGTGGATCCTGCGGATCGGGCTGCTGGTGTCGGTGCTCGGCCACATCTGGGCCGCGACCGCCCTCGCCGTGCGCGCCCGCGCCGCCCGCCCGGTGCAGTACGCGCACCGCAAGAAGGTCCAGGGCAGCTACGCGGCCCGCACCATGCGCTGGGGCGGCGTGATCATCCTGCTCTTCGTGATCTACCACATCCTGGACCTCACCACCGGCACCCTGAACCCGGTCGGCGACCCCAGCCGGCCGTACGCCAACGTGGTGGCCGACTTCGCCCCGGAGCGCTGGTACGTCACGCTCTTCTACACCCTGGCGGTCGTCACCCTCGGCTTCCACCTGCGGCACGGCCTGTTCAGCGCGCTGCGCAGTCTCGGCCAGCAGAGCCCGCGCGGCGAGCGGCGGGCCCGAGCCGTGGCCCTGGGCTTCTCCGTCGCGCTCTGCGCCGGCTACCTGGCGGTCCCGTTCGCCGTACTCACCGGATTGGTGTCCTGACATGGATCTCTACACCGAGGGCGACCCGATCGCCGACACCAAGGCTCCCGACGGCCCCATCGAGACCCGCTGGGAACGCCGCCGCTTCGAGGCCAAGCTGGTCAACCCGGCCAACCGCCGCAAGATGACCGTGATCGTGGTCGGCACCGGCCTGGCCGGCGGCTCGGCCGCCGCCACGCTGGGCGAGCAGGGCTACCGGGTCAAGACCTACTGCTACCAGGACAGCCCGCGCCGGGCGCACTCCATCGCGGCGCAGGGCGGCATCAACGCCGCCAAGAACTACCGCAACGACGGCGACTCGGTGCACCGGCTCTTCTACGACACCGTCAAGGGCGGCGACTTCCGCTCCCGGGAGTCGAACGTGCACCGGCTGGCCGAGGTCTCGGTCAACATCATCGACCAGTGCGTCGCCCAGGGCGTCCCGTTCGCCCGCGAGTACGGCGGCCTGCTGGACACCCGCTCCTTCGGCGGCGCGCAGGTGCAGCGCACCTTCTACGCCCGGGGCCAGACGGGCCAGCAGCTGCTGCTCGGCGCGTACCAGGCGCTGGAGCGGCAGATCGGCCTCGGCAACGTGGAGATGAACACCCGGCACGAGATGCTGGAGCTGATCGTCGTCGACGGCAAGGCCCGCGGCATCGTGGTCCGGGACATGGTCACCGGCGAGATCACCACCGAGTTCGCGGACGCGGTCGTGCTCGCCTCCGGCGGCTACGGCAACGTCTTCTACCTCTCCACCAACGCCAAGGGCTGCAACGTCACCGCCACCTGGCGGGCGCACCGCAAGGGCGCGTACTTCGCCAACCCCTGCTACACGCAGATCCACCCGACCTGCATCCCGGTCTCCGGCGACCACCAGTCGAAGCTGACCCTGATGAGCGAGTCGCTGCGCAACGACGGCCGGGTCTGGGTGCCCAAGGCCAAGGGCGACGCCCGCAGCCCGAGGGACATCCCCGAGGACGAGCGGGACTACTACCTGGAGCGGATCTACCCCTCCTTCGGCAACCTGGTCCCCCGCGACATCGCCTCCCGCGCCGCCAAGAACGTCTGCGACGAGGGGCGTGGCGTGGGCCAGACGGGGCTCGGCGTCTACCTGGACTTCGCCGACGCGATCAACCGGCTGGGCCGCAAGGCCATCGAGGCCAAGTACGGCAACCTCTTCGAGATGTACGAGCGGATCACCGGCGAGGACCCGTACGAGGTGCCGATGCGGATCTACCCCGCCGTGCACTACACGATGGGCGGTCTCTGGGTCGACTACGACCTCCAGTCGTCCATCCCGGGTCTGTTCGTGATCGGCGAGGCGAACTTCTCCGACCACGGCGCGAACCGGCTCGGCGCGTCGGCGCTGATGCAGGGCCTGGCCGACGGCTACTTCGTGCTGCCGAACACCATCGCCCACTACCTGGCGTCCGGCCCGTTCGAGAAGGTCGACGCCGCGCACCCGGCGGCCGTGCAGGCCCGCGCCGACGTCGAGGACCGGATCCAGCGGCTGCTGGCCGTCAACGGCGACCGGACCGTCGACTCGTTCCACCGCGAGCTGGGCCAGATCATGTGGGAGCACTGCGGCATGGAGCGCAGTGAGGCCGGGCTGCGCAAGGCGATCGACGAGATCCGCGCCCTGCGCGAGCAGTTCTGGCAGCGGGTCCGGGTGCCGGGCAACGGCGAGGGGCTCAACCAGTCGCTGGAGAAGGCCGGCCGGGTGGCCGACTTCTTCGAGCTGGCGGAGCTGATGTGCATCGACGCCCTGCACCGCGAGGAGTCCTGCGGCGGTCACTTCCGGGCCGAGCACCAGACGCCCGACGGTGAGGCGGAGCGCGACGACGACCGCTTCGCGTACGTGGCGGCCTGGGAGTTCACCGCCACCGGCGAGCCGGCGGTGCTGCACAAGGAAGACCTGAACTTCGAATACGTCCACCCCACGCAGCGGAGCTACAAGTGAACCTGACCCTGCGCATCTGGCGCCAGTCCGGCCCCGAGGACAAGGGTCGGATGGTGACCTACAAGGTCGACGACGTCTCCCCGGACATGTCCTTCCTGGAGATGCTCGACGTACTCAACGAGCGGCTGATCCTCGCCGGCGAGGAGCCGGTGGCGTTCGACCACGACTGCCGCGAGGGCATCTGCGGCATGTGCGGCCTGATGATCAACGGCGACGCGCACGGGCCGCAGCGCGGCACCACCGCCTGCCAGCTGCACATGCGGCAGTTCTCCGACGGCGACACGATCGACATCGAGCCGTGGCGGGCCCGCGCCTTCCCGGTCATCAAGGACCTGGTGGTCAACCGGGGCGCCTTCGACAAGATCATCGCGGCCGGCGGGTACATCACCGCGCCGACCGGCAGCGCCCCCGAGGCGCACTCGACCCCGGTGGCCAAGGCCAACGCGGACGCCGCCTTCGAGGCGGCGGAGTGCATCGGCTGCGGCGCCTGCGTGGCGGCCTGCCCGAACGGCTCCGCCATGCTCTTCACCGCCGCGAAGGTCACCCAGCTCTCGCTGCTGCCGCAGGGCCAGCCGGAGCGCTACACCCGGGTGATCGGCATGGTCGACGCGCACGACGAGGCCGGCTTCGGCGGCTGCACCAACGCCGGTGAGTGCACCGTGGTCTGCCCGAAGGGCATCCCGCTGAACACCATCGGCCGGCTCAACCGCGACTTCCTGATGGCCACCTCGAAGCGGGGCGACAACACCCCCGGTTCCTGACGACACCGGTTCCCGACGACCGGACCGGACGGGCGGGCCGCCACACCCCTGCGGGTGCGGCGGCCCGCCCGCTTTCCGGTACGGGACCCGCCGGCCGGTGGTGGGGCCTGTCAGTTCCACCGCCGCGGGCGTGGCGGGCCGAGGCTCCCCGACGGTCCCTGTCGAGCTACCCCGTCCATGGGACCGCCCATCCACCCAACCGTCCACCCGATGGACGCACCGCCAGCCCCACCGCACCGCCAGCCCACCCCCACCGCACGGGCTGCCCCACCGCACGGGGTAGCTCGACAGCGTCCCCGCGATGCACCCGTCCCGCCCACCCAGGCAGAACCAGAACCACAGGCCCAGCAGGCCGGACGGATCAGGGAACGGCCGGGCCGGACGGAGGGGGACGGCCGGGACCGGTCGTCCGGCGGCGGCTGGTTCAAGTCGGCACGGGCGGGTAGCACTCCTGGGAGCCGGCACAGGAGGGACGACGGGACATGAAGGCGCTGACCTGGCAGGGCAAGCGGGACGTACGGGTGCAGGAGGTGCCCGATCCGCGGATCGAGGAGCCCACGGACGCCGTCGTCCGGATCACCTCGACCGCGATCTGCGGCTCCGACCTGCACCTGTACGAGGTGCTCGGGCCGTACCTGAAGCCCGGCGACGTCCTCGGCCACGAGCCGATGGGCATCGTCGAGGAGGTGGGCCCGGGGGTGACCCGGCTCAAGCCGGGCGACCGGGTGGTGGTGCCGTTCAACATCTCCTGCGGCTCCTGCTGGATGTGCGACCGGCAGCTGTACGCGCAGTGCGAGACCACCCAGGTCACCGCCGAGGGCAAGGGCGCCGCGCTGTTCGGTTACACCTCGCTCTACGGCTCGGTGCCCGGTGGGCAGGCGGAGTACCTGCGGGTGCCGCACGCCCAGTTCGGCCCGATCAAGGTGCCCGACACCGGGCCCGACGAGCGCTGGCTCTACCTGTCCGACATCCTGCCGACCGCCTGGCAGGCGGTGAAGTACGCCGACACCCCGCGCGGTGGCACCCTCGCCGTCTTCGGGCTCGGGCCGGTCGGCCAGTTCTGCGCCCGCATCGGCCGGCACCTCGGCGCGGACCGGGTCATCGGGCTGGACCTGGTGCCGGAGCGGTTGGCGATGGCCCGCCGGCACGGCATCGAGGTGCTCGACGTCAGCCAGCTGGACGACGTGCCCGGCGCGCTGATCGACCTCGTCGACGGGCGCGGCCCCGACGCCGTCATCGACGCGGTCGGCATGGAGGCCCACGGCGCGCCCCTCGGCAAGCTCGCCCAGACCGCCGCCGGGCTGCTGCCCGACAAGCTCGCCCAGACCATGACCGACAAGGCGGGCGTCGACCGGCTGGTCGTGCTCAAGGCCGCGCTCAAGGCCGTCCGCCGGGGCGGCACGGTCTCCGTCTCCGGCGTCTACGGCGGCGAGGTCGACCCGATGCCCCTGATGGAGATGTTCGACCGGGGCATCCAGCTGCGGATGGGGCAGTGCCACGTGCGCCGGTGGACCGACGAGATCATCCCGCTGCTCTCCGGCGACGACGACCCGCTGGGCGTGGCGGACCTGCGTACCCACCGGGTGCCGCTGTCGGAGGCGCCGCAGGCGTACGAGATGTTCCAGAAGAAGGAGGACGGCTGCGTCAAGGTCGTGCTGGCACCGTGACCCGGACGGTGGTCGTGACCGGCGCGACCAGCGGGATCGGCCGGGCGGCGGCCCGGGCCTTCGCCGAACGCGGGGACCGGCTCGTGCTCGCCGCCCGCTCCCCCGTCACCCTCGCCACGGTCCGCGACGAGTGCCGGGCCGCGGGCGCGCAGGTGCTCGAAGTGCCCACCGACGTCACCGCCGACGGCGCCCTGGCGGCGCTCGCCGACGCGACCCTCGACCGGTTCGGCGGCATCGACGTCTGGGTGCACACGGCGGCGGTGATGGCGTACGGCCGGTTCGAGGAGACCCCGGAGCGGGTCTTCGAGCAGGTGGTGCGCACCGACCTGCTCGCCGCCGCCGCGGTGGCCCGGGTGGCGCTGCGCCGCTTCCGGGCGGACGGCGGAGGCACGCTGATCCTCACCGGATCGGTGCTGGGCCACATCACCGCGCCGTACATGAGCGGCTACGTGGCGAGCAAGTGGGGGTTGCAGGGGCTGACCCGCACGTTGCAGCAGGAGGCCCGGGACACCCCGGGGGTGCACGTCTGCATCGTCAACCCGGGCAGTGTGGACACCGCGGTCTACCAGCGGGCCGCGAACTACCTCGGTCGGACCGGCCGGCCCCCGCCGCCGATCACCACCCCGGAGCGGGTGGCGCGGGCCATCGTGGACTGCGCCGACCGGCCCCGCCGGGAGGTGTCGGTGGGCCGGGTCAACGTGGTCATGCGGGTCGGCTTCACCCTGCTGCCGGGCGTCTACGACGCCCTCGTCGGGCCGTTGATGCGGCTGCTCGGGCTGACCGACCGGCCGGTCGCGCCGCACGACGGCACGGTGTTCGCGCCGGACCCGGCCGCCGCCTCGGTACGCGGCGGCTGGCTGCCCGACCTCGGGCGGGTGGCCCGGGCCGTCGGGGAACTGCCCGGCCCGGTCGTGGCGGCCGTCCGGCGTTGGCTGCCGTGAACCTCGCGCGGGATCACCGGCGTCGATCGTTTCGCCTAGGGTGGTGGGCCGGCCCACCACGACGGGAGAGACGATTGACTATCCGGGTGAACCGCAGGACCGCGCTGGGACTGGGCACGGTGGCCACGGCGGGAACGATGCTCGGCGCCGCAACGCCGGCGTCCGCCGCCCCCGGGGTCGCCGAGCCGGCTCCGGCGACGCCCCGGCAGGCCGCCCGCCGGGTGGCCGCGATCTACGAGCGGGAGACGGTGGCAGCGGGGGGCAACTGGCAGGCGTACGTCAGCGTCGCCGACCCGGCCGGCGCCCCGGTGGTGGCGGTCTCCGACGAGCCGGACCGGCGCATCGAGGCGTACAGCGTCAACAAGATCGCGGTGGCCGTGGCGGTGCTCGACAAGGTCGACCGGGGGCTGCTGACGCTCGACCAGCGGGTCGAGGTGACCGAGGCGATCGTGGTGCCCGGCGGCGACGGCATGTTCAGCCTCGACGGGGCGTACCCGAGCTTCGTGACGCTCGGCCACGTGCTGGCCAACCTGCTGACCGTCTCCGACGACACGGCGGTGCGCCTGTGCGGCCTGGTCTGCCCGGCAGCCGAGCTCAACGAGATCCTGCGCGGCAAGGGCTTCCCGAACACGCAGGTGCAGCCGGTCGCCAACCCCAACCGGTTCTTCCTCGGCACCAGCACCCCCCGGGAGACCCACGACCTGTTGCGCGCGCTGGTGGCCGGCACGCTGCTCTCGCCGGCCGGCACGGCGTTCGTGCTCCGGCTGCTGCGCGCCCCCGTCGCGTACACCGACGGGATCCGGCGGGTCATGTCCTCGACCGACCGGGCCCGGGTCGCCACGAAGGCCGGCTGGTTCGCCGACGCCCGGCACGAGGCCGGGGTGATCTTCGACACGGCCGGCGCGCCCGTGCTGACGTACGCCCTCTTCGCGGACGGGCAGGCCGAGCCGGACGACTACGGCGCGACGCACCCCGCCGTCGAGGCCCGTGCCCGGATGGGCCGGCGCTTCCTGGCCTCGGTGGACCGCCTCACCGGCAGCGGCGTCACCCACCGGCCGACCGCCCAGCGGCCCAGCAACGGCGGCTGAGCCGCCCCGCGACGTGCGGGCCCGCCGTCCCGGCGGGCCCGCAGACCTTCCGCCGGTCCCCTGGTGGCCGGGCTACCGTGTACGACGGGACACGGCGGAGGGACGACGATGGGCGCACCACCGGAACGCGCGGGACTCGACCGGGCACTCGGGCGGCGGCTGCGCGGCGCGGCCGGGCTGGCCGCGCTGGCCGGGCTCGCGTGGGTGGCCCGGGACGTGCCGGCGGCGCTCGGCGGCCGGCTCACCGGCGCCCGCGCGGAGCGGGCCGCCCGCTCACCCCGGTTCCGCGACGGCACCTTCCACAATCCGGGCGGCACCCGCTCGATGGCCGGCGCCCCCGACCGCAACCTGGTCCGTGAGCTGATCTTCGGCAAGCAGAAGCGCCGGCCGGGCGCCGCCGTGCCGCTGGCGCGCCCGGGCGCCGCCCCGGCCACCGACGTCGGGCGTGAGCTGAGCGTCGTCTGGTACGGCCACGCCTCCGCCCTGATCGAGATCGAGGGCCGCCGGGTGCTGCTCGACCCGGTCTGGAGCGACCGGTGCTCGCCGTCGCCCCTGGTCGGCCCGCGCCGCCTGCACGAGCCGCCGGTACGCCTGGACGAACTGCCCCCGGTGGACGCGATCCTGATCTCGCACGACCACTACGACCACCTCGACATGACGACCGTGCGGGCGCTGCTGGGCAGCCAGTCGGCGCCGTTCCTGGTGCCGCTCGGGGTGGGCGCGCACCTGGACCGCTGGGGCGTACCGGCGGAGCGGATCGTCGAGCTGGACTGGGCGGAGAGCCACCGGGTGGCGGGGCTGGAGATCACCGCCACCGCCGCGCAGCACTTCTCCGGCCGAGGGCTGCGCCGCGACGGCACGCTCTGGAGTTCCTGGGTGGTCGCCGGCGCGCACCGGAAGGTCTTCTACACCGGCGACTCCGGCTACTTCGACGGCTACGCGGAGATCGGCGAGCGGCACGGGCCGTTCGACGTCACGCTGATGCAGATCGGGGCGTACGACCGGGCCTGGCCGAGCATCCACATGTTCCCCGAGGAGGCCGTCGCCGCCCACCTCGACCTGCGCGGCGGGCTGCTCGTACCGGTGCACTGGGCGACGTTCAACCTGGCCCTGCACGACTGGTCCGAGCCGGTGGACCGGATCTGGGCCGAGGCGAAGGCGCGGGACGTGCGGCTGGCCGTCCCCCGTCCCGGGGAGCGGGTCGTGGTGGACGACCCGCCGGCCGTCGACGGCTGGTGGCAGGCCGTCGCCTGAACGTCGCGGGGCGTGCCGCGGCGCCGCCCCTCAGAGGACGAAGGCGTCGGTCCAGAGCGCCCCGGAGCGGCCCGACAGGGCGTCCAGCATGGCGACCGCCTGGCCGTCGGTGAGCTGGGCGACGAAGTCGACGATCGCCCGCCCGCGGGCCTTGCCGATCCGGTCCGGCGTACGCGGGTGCAGCTCCGCCTCGGCCAGCTCCACCAGGTCGTGCAGGCGGCGCGGCAGCCGGGACTCCTCCTCGGGGTCGAGCAGCCACTCCAGCAGCGCCTCCACCAGGGTGCCCAGCAGCCGGGCCTGCCCGCGCTGGTGCAGGGCCAGGTCCGGCCGGGCCAGCACGAACCGGTGGTGGACGAACTTGAGCACCTGCACCTCGTGCCACTGCGCCGGGGCGAGCAGCACGTGGCCGGAGCGCACCGCCGGCTGCTCGACCACGGTGATCGCGTCGACGAAGCGGGTCGTCCACCGGGCGGAGAACCGGGCCACGTACTGCTCCGCCTCGATGGAGCCGTCGAAGGGCATGGCGAGCAGGCCCTCCACCAGTTCCTCGCGGACGTGCTCGACGGCGGCGGCGAAGGCCTCGTCGTCGGCGATCCAGGCATCCTTCCGGTGCAGTTGCCGGCGCAGCCGCTCGATCGCCGAGCCGGGCCGGCGGGCGGCGGCGGCCAGGGCCGCGTCGGTGATGGCCCGGAAGTGCCCGCTCTCGCGCTGCCAGGCCATCAGCTCGGCGGCCACCGCGCCCTGCTGGAGCACCCCGACCCGGTAGAAGTCCTCCACGTCGTGGATCGCGTACGCGACGTCGTCGGCCGTGTCCATGATCGACGCCTCGGGGGTCTGCTGCCAGTCCGGGATGCGGCCCACGAACGGCTCCCGCGCCTGCCGCAGGTCGCCGACCTCCGTCCGGTACGCCCCGAACTTCGACGAGCCGCTGCCGGGATCGTCCGGCGGCGGGGTGGCGCCGCGCGGCGGCGGGTCCATCAGCCGGGGATGCGGGTCGGGATGGTCCAGCCGCGTCCACGGATACTTCAGCAGCGCCGCCCGCACCGCCGCCGTGAGATCCAGGCCGGTGGTCGCCGCGCCGCGGATCTCGGTGCTGGTGACGATGCGGTACGACTGGGCGTTGCCCTCGAAGCCGTCGGTCAACCCGAGCCGCTGCCGGGCCAGCCGGTCCAGCACCCGCTCCCCCAGGTGCCCGAACGGCGGGTGGCCGAGGTCGTGCGCGAGCGCGGCGGCCTCCACCACGTCCGGGTCGCAGCCGCCCAGCTTCTCCAGCAGGTCGCGGTGCCGGCCGTCGGCGGTCAGCCGCTCGGCGATCGCGCGCGCCACCTGCGCCACCTTGAGGCTGTGGGTCAGCCGGTTGTGCACGAGCAGGCCGGAGCCGCCGGGGCTGACCACCTGGGTCACGCCGTTGAGCCGGGCGAAGAACGGCGAGGCCACGATGCGGTCGCGGTCGGCCCGGAACGGGCTGACGGCGAGGTCGCCGAGCGCCCGGGCGCTGCCGCCGAAGAGCCGCCGGGCGCGCGGGTCCACGGGAGGTTCCATGATCGCCACGCTAGCGCAGCGCGGGCCGCAGCGCCGACGGGTCGCCGCCGGCTCGCCGGGCCGGGGGCGGCGACGGCCGTCGGTCCGGGCCGGCACAATGCACAGCGGAACCCACACCGAAGGCGGATCGAGATCGTGACCCTCTCTGTTCATCAGCGGATCGCCGAGGAACTCGGCGTCGCCGAGCGTCAGGTACGGGCGGCCGTGGAGCTGCTCGACGGCGGCGCGACCGTGCCGTTCATCGCCCGCTACCGCAAGGAGGCCACCGGCCTGCTCGACGACACCCAGCTGCGCACCCTGGAGGAGCGGCTGCGCTACCTGCGCGAGCTGGACGAGCGGCGCGCGGCGGTGCTGGAGTCGATCCGTGGTCAGGGCAAGCTCGACGAGGCCCTGGAAGCACAGATCATGGCGGCCGACTCGAAGTCCCGCCTGGAGGACATCTACCTGCCGTACAAGCCCAAGCGCCGGACCCGGGCGCAGATCGCCCGCGAGGCCGGGCTGGAGCCGCTCGCCGAGTCGCTGCTGGCCGACCCGGGCCAGGACCCGCGTCAGACCGCCGCCGGCTACGTGGACGCGGAGAAGGGCGTGGCCGATGCCGCCGCGGCCCTGGAGGGCGCCCGCGCGATCCTCATCGAGCGCTTCGCCGAGGACGCCGACCTGATCGGCACGCTGCGCGAGCAGATGTGGTCGCGGGGCCGGCTGGTCTCCCGGGTCCGCGACGGGCAGGAGTCGGCCGGCGCGAAGTTCGCCGACTACTTCGACTTCGCCGAGCCGTACCCGAAGCTGCCCTCGCACCGGATCCTGGCCATGTTCCGGGGCGAGAAGGAGGGCGTGCTCGACCTGACCATGGAGCCGGAGGAGGCCGGCGAGGCCGACGCGGTGCCGACCGGGCCGAGCCGCTACGAGGCGGCGATCGCCGGGCGGTTCGGCATCACCGACAAGGGCCGGCCGGCGGACCGGTGGCTGGCCGACACGGTGCGCTGGGCCTGGCGCACCCGGATCCTCATCCACCTCGGGGCGGACCTGCGGATGCGCCTGTGGCAGGCGGCCGAGGAGGAGGCGGTACGGGTCTTCGCCACCAACCTGCGGGACCTGCTGCTCGCCGCCCCGGCGGGCAGCCGGCCCACGATGGGGCTGGACCCGGGCCTGCGTACCGGCGTGAAGGTCGCCGTGGTGGACGCCACCGGCAAGGTGGTCGCCACCGACACGATCTACCCGCACGAGCCGCGCCGGCAGTGGGACGCCTCGATCGAGACCCTCGCCCGACTGGCCGGGGCGCACGGCGTCGAGCTGGTCGCCATCGGCAACGGCACCGCCAGCCGGGAGACCGACAAGCTCGCCGGCGAGCTGATCAAGCGGTACCCGCAGCTCAACCTGACCAAGGTGGTGGTCTCCGAGGCCGGCGCGTCGGTCTACTCCGCCTCCGCGTACGCCTCCCAGGAGCTGCCCGGCCTGGACGTCTCGCTGCGCGGCGCGGTCTCCATCGCCCGCCGGCTCCAGGACCCGCTCGCCGAGCTGGTCAAGATCGACCCGCGCTCGATCGGGGTCGGCCAGTACCAGCACGACCTGTCGGAGGTGAAGCTCTCCCGGTCGCTGGACGCGGTGGTCGAGGACTGTGTCAACGCCGTCGGCGTCGACGTCAACACCGCCTCCGCGCCGCTGCTGACCCGGGTCTCGGGCATCGGCGCCGGGCTGGCGGAGAACATCGTGCTGCACCGCGACGCGAACGGCCCGTTCCGCACCCGCTCGGAGCTGAAGAAGGTCGCCCGGCTCGGGCCGAAGGCCTTCGAGCAGTGCGCGGGCTTCCTGCGCATCCCCGGCGGCGACGACCCGCTGGACTCCTCCAGCGTGCACCCGGAGGCGTACCCGGTGGTGCGTCGGATCCTGTCCACCACCGGGCAGGACCTGCGGTCGCTGATCGGCAGGAGCACGATCCTGCGAGGGCTGCGGGCCACCGACTTCGTCGACGACACCTTCGGCCTGCCCACCGTCACCGACATCCTCGCCGAGCTGGAGAAGCCGGGCCGTGACCCGCGGCCGGAGTTCCGCACCGCCACCTTCGTCGAGGGGGTCGAGAAGATCGGCGACCTGGTGCCCGGCATGGTGCTGGAGGGCGTGGTGACCAACGTGGCCGCGTTCGGCGCGTTCGTGGACGTCGGCGTGCACCAGGACGGGCTGGTGCACGTCTCGGCGATGTCCCGGACGTTCGTGAAGGACCCGCGCGAGGTGGTCAAGTCCGGCGACGTGGTCCGGGTCAAGGTGCTCGACGTCGACGTGCCCCGCAAGCGGATCTCGCTCACCCTCCGGCTGGAGGACGACGCGGAGGCGGGCGCCGGGCGCGGCGGCCCGGACGGCGGGCGCCGCGAACGTGGCGGGCAGGGCGGACCGCGTGGCGACCGGGGCGCCTCCCGGGGCGGTCAGGGCGGCCAGAGTGGCCAGAGTGGCGGACGCGGTGACCGGGGCGGTCAGGGCGGCGGACGCGGCGGTCAGGGCGGCGGACGCGGCGGTCAGGGCGGCGGACGCGGCGGTCAGGACGGGCAGGCTGGTCAGTCCGGGCAGGCCGGGCGGGGCGGGGCGCAACGGCAGGGCCGTGGCGGAGCGGGGCCCGCGCCGGCGAACGACGCCATGGCGGACGCGCTGCGCCGGGCCGGACTCGCCTGACGTCATACCGCTCACGGAGTACCGCTCGCGGAGCGGCGCGGGACGCACGGCGAGCCTGGCCACCGGGGTGCCGGGCCGCCTGGACCCGAGCGGCACGGTACGCACGCACGACGCTGTCGAGCTGATGTCGTAGACGATTCGGATGACGATTCAGGCAACTCGCCTGATGTCGCAAACGACTCAGCTCGACAGCGTCGTGCGACCTCCCGCCCGCCAGCCGGCTCACCGGCCACCAGCGCCCGGTGGTGCGCGCTTGTCGACCGACCTGACCGGCGACGGAGCGCGCCGGAGCGTCCCGAGGCGCGCCCGCCGACAGACCGGACCAGCCTGGGTGGGCTCGCGCTGGTGCTTTCCGGTGGCGGGCGGCGGGGCGTACCGTCGCGGTCGTGGATGTGGGCGACGGCCTGGAGTGGCGGGAGCGGCAGCGGCGGGCGGTGCGGGCGCACGCGGCGGCCGACGAGCGCCGGCGGGCGGCCGAGCACGCCGAGGCGGCGGAGCTGGTCGCCTGGTTCGTCGCCGAGGCGACCCGGCGCGGGCTGCCCACGGAGCGGCTCACGGCCCGAGGGCTCGACGGGCGCGGAAGCTACCGGACGAGGCTGCGCGGCTGGTACGTCGACCGGGCCCGCACCCGGGCCGTCGACGTCGACGGCCGCTTCCACCTGCTGACCGTGGCGGGCGGCCCGCGCGCCCTGCTGCTCGGGGCCGAGCCGCAGCCCAGCCCGCCGCCGCTCGTGGTCGGCGCGGGCGGTCGCGACGGCGAGTCGATCCCCCTGCGCACGCTACTGCTCCGCCGGCTGGGGGCCGACGACACGGCGCCCTGAGCGGGGCGCGGCGTTCGGAGCAGCGCGCGGGACAGGCGCTCCGGGCTGGGCGCGCAGGGGGCCAGGCAGGCCCGGGCGGGTCAGCGGGTGACACCGCCCGGCCGGCGGAGCCGGCGCCGCCGGCCCAGGTGCCTCCACCACGCCTGCTGCACCAGCAGCGTGGCCGGGCCGGCGAGCAGGATCGCGCAGAGGTTGATCACCAGTTGGAGCGCCGAGCCGGAAGCCTCGTGCCAGACGCCGTAGGCGACGGCGACGGCCGCGTTCGCGGCGGCCGGCACGGTGGTCACCGAGATCAGCACGCCGACCAGGCTGCCGGACTTCTTCGAGGTCAGGGAGAGCATGCCGGCGACTCCTGCCAGCAGGCCGACCACCCAGGACAGCGCGTCGGGCCGCCAGATGAAGTCGGTCAGCGGGCGTTCGGACTCCAGCATCCCGCGCTCGACCAGCCCCACCGCGTCCAGGCCCCAGGTGCTGAGGACGGTGACCACCATCGCGACGAGGAAGCCGACCACCAGGGCCTGCACCGACCGGCCGATGACCGGCGGGTTGCGGCGCAGCAGCGCGACGCAGAGCGCCGCCAGGGGGCCGAACTCGGGGCCGACCACCATCGCGCCGACGATGAGGATCGGCTGGTCGAGCAGGACGCCGAGGAGATGGACAGCTCGACGTCGTCGGCCGAGATGGCGCCGCGCTCCTCCACGCCGAGCTGCCGTAGCGCGTGCAGCACGCCGTCGGCGCTCTCCCGGACCACGTCGCAGAGGATGAGGTCGCCCGCCGGCTGACGGGCGGCGCCCGGGAGCACCGCCAGGTGGGTCACCCCGGGATCGGCGGCCAGCAGGTCAGCCACGGCGGAGGACTGGTCGCTCGGCGCGATGACCCTCAGATGCAGCACCGGCTCTCCCCCGCGTCATGGATCGTCGAGCACTCTACTGCCGACGCGGGTGGCCGGGGTGCCACGTCTTCGGTGCCGGGCCGCGTCCTGACGGGCCGTTGCGCGGTTGACCTGTCGGGATCGGCGTCGAGTGTGGCGATTTCGCACCGCCGGCACGTTCATCCCTGTTACAACGTGATTGTCGTATGGTGCCCGACTCTGCCTGGAGGTCGAAGCCTTGCCTGGTTCCGTGGACACGCCGGGAAGCCTCGCGGAGCGGCCCCGACCGGAGGCCCTCAAGCGGGCGATCGACGTGCTGGCGGCCGTGGTGCTGCTGGTACTGGCCGCGCCACTGATCCTCGTCGTGGCGGTGCTGGTGGCGGCGGGACTCGGCCGGCCGGTGCTGTTCCGGCAGCCGCGCGCGGGACGGCACGGCCGGGTGTTCGAGGTGGTCAAGTTCCGCACCATGCTCCCGCCGGATCCGCTGCGGGGACGGGTGCGCGACGGGGACCGGCTGACGCCGCTGGGGCGGTTCCTGCGCTCCACCAGCCTGGACGAGCTGCCGACGCTGTGGAACGTGCTGCGCGGCGACATGAGCCTGGTCGGCCCCCGTCCCCTGCTCACCGAGTACCTGCCGCGCTACTCCCCCACCCAGGCCCGCCGGCACGAGGTCCGGCCGGGCGTCACCGGGCTGGCCCAGGTACGCGGTCGCAACAGCCTGGGCTGGGAGGAGAAGCTGGACCTGGACGTCTGGTACGTCGACCACCGCAGCCTGCGGCTGGACCTGTCGATCCTCGCCGCGACCGTCCGCACCGTGCTGCGCCGCGAGGGGATCTCCGCGGCGGGCTCGGCCACCGCGCCCGAGTTCCTCGGCACGCCCCCGCTGGTCCCCGCCGCGCCGGGACCGGACGCCGCCCTGACCGTCCCCGCCGGAGGTCACCGATGAGCGGGACCATCCACCTGTCCCCGCCCGACGTCGGGCCGCTGGAGGAGTCGTACGTCGTCGCGGCCCTGCGGTCCGGCTGGGTCGCGCCCGTCGGGCCGGACCTCGACGCGTTCGAGCGCGAGGTCGCCACGCGGGTGGGCACCCGCGGGGCCGTCGCCGTGAGTTCCGGCACTGCCGCGCTGCACCTGGCCCTGCTCGGGGTGGGAGTCGGGCCCGGCGACGCCGTCATCGTGCCGACGCTGACGTTCGTGGCGACCGCGAACGCGGTCCGCTACGCCGGCGCGCGGCCGGTCTTCGTGGACTGCGACCCGCACTCCGGGAACGTCGACGTGGCCCTCGTGGACGAGCTGATCCGGGCGCTCGTCCTCCGGGGACAGCGCGTCGGCGCGGTCGTCCCCGTCGACCTCTTCGGCAGTTGCGCCGACCACACCGCGCTGGCCCCGGTCTGCGCGGCGGCGGGCGTACCGGTCGTCGAGGACGCCGCGGAGGCCCTCGGCGCGACCCACCACGGCCGGCCCGCCGGCTCCTTCGGGCAGGTGGGCATCCTCTCCTTCAACGGCAACAAGATCATGACCACCTCGGGCGGCGGGATGCTCGTCTCCGACGACACGGCCCTGCTGGCCCGGGCCCGGTTCCTGTCGACGCAGGCCCGCGAGCCGACGCCGCACTACGAGCACCGTGAGACGGGCTACAACTACCGGCTGAGCAACCTGCTCGCCGCGCTGGGCCGCGCCCAGCTCGTCCGGCTGGACGGGATGATCGCCCGGCGCCGACACCTGCGCGACCAGTACGCCAAGCTCTTCGCCCCGATCCCGGGTGTGCGGCTGCTGGGCGTGGAGGACCCCGGCTCCAACTGCTGGCTGACCACCATCGCGGTCGACCCGGAGCGGGCTGGCTGGCGGGCCGCCGACCTCGCCGCCCACCTGGCGGGGCGGGACATCGAGAGCCGCCCGGTCTGGAAGCCGATGCACCTGCAACCGGCGTACGCCGACGCCGAGTGCCTCGTCACCGGGGTGGCCGAGCGGCTGTTCGCCGACGGGCTGGCCCTGCCCAGCGGCAGCGCGCTGAACGAGCGGCAGGTCGGCCTGGTCCTCGCCGCCGTCGACGAGTTCCTGGTGGCCCGCACGGGAGCGTCGACGGCGTGACGATCCCGCTGGTGGTGGTCGGCTGCGGCGGGCACGGCCGGGAGGTCCTCACGATCGCCCGGGCGATGGACGCCGCCGACGGCCGGCCGCGCTGGCGCCTGCTCGGGTTCGTCGACGACCGGCCCTCCGAGGAGAACCTGAAGCGGGTGCAGCGGCTCGACGTGCCCTATCTCGGCGGCGTCGCCTGGCTGCGCGACGCGCCCACGGACACGCACCACGTCATCGGCATCGGCGACCCGCGCGTCCGACGGGCGGTCGCCGCCCGGGTCGACGCGTACGGCACGCCGGCGGCGAGCCTCGTGCACCCGGCGGCGACGATCGGGCCGGACACGGTGCACGGACCGGGCTTCGTCGCCTTCGCCGGGGCCCGGGTCACCACCAACGTCACGCTCGGCCGGCACGTGCACCTCAACCAGAACGCCACGGTCGGGCACGACTGCGCCCTCGCCGACTTCGTGTCGGTCAATCCGCTGGCCGCCGTCTCCGGCGACTGCCACCTGGCGGAGGGGGTGCTCGTCGGCACGACGGCGGCCGTGTTGCAGGGCCTGCGGGTGGGCCGGGACAGCACCGTCGGGGCGGGCGCCTGCGTCGTCCGCGACGTGCCGGACGGCGTCGTCGTCAAGGGCGTGCCCGCCCGTTGAACCGACGGGCCATCGGCCCGACGGACGAAAATTCGGTCATCAAACCCGAAAAGCTCCAAACATCACTCTCGGCCATGTATCAACTTAAAGAGCCCAAAGCTCCTTCCGCCCTGCGGCGGAAGCGGTCGGAGACGGACAGGGGAGCACAGATGCCGCCGGAAACAGAGACCACCCGACTCGGTGAGCAGGGGTCGCACCGGGCCAGGGCCCGCCGCCGCACCATCGGATTCCTCGCCACCGACAGCACCGCCTGGGTCGGCGGGTTCGTCGCGGCGGTCTGGTTCCGTTACGAACTCGACCTGGCATCCGGCCAGCTCGCACGCGCCGCCACCTGCGGCGTCCTCGCCGCGGTCGTGCACGTGGCCGTCGCGGCGGTCCGCCGGATCTACTCCGGACGCCACCCGCTGGGCAGCCTCCAGGAGGTGCAGGGCGTCGCGGGCACCGCGGCCACCACCGCCGCGATCATGCTGATCGGGCTGCTGCCGGCCGGCGTACGACCGGTGCCGGCGAGCACGCCGCTGGTCGGTGGCGCCCTGGCGCTGCTGTTCATGCTGACCGCCCGGTTCACCTACCGGCACCGTCGCGACCTCGCCATGCGCCCCGACGCCCGGTCCTCCAACCCGGTGCTGCTGTTCGGGCTCGGCGACGCCGGGCAGGGGCTGCTCCGGGCCATGCTCGGCGACCCGCGCGGACGCTACCGGCCCGTGGGCGCCCTCGACGACGACCCCGACAAGCGGGACCTGCGCATCGGCGGCGTACGCGTGCTCGGTGGGCGTCAGGACGTGGCGACGGCCGTCCGGCGCACCGGCGCGACGACCGTGATCTTCTCCGTCGCCAATGCCGACGCCGCGCTGATCCGGCAGATCCGCGAGGCCACCCTCCAGACCGGGGCGATGTTCAAGGTGCTGCCGCCGGTACGGGACCTCGTCGACCACCGGATCACCGTCACCGACGTCCGCGACGTGCAGATCGACGACCTGCTCGGCCGCCGGCAGGTGGTCGCCGACATGGCGCTGAGCGGCGACGGGCTCAGCGGCCGACGGATCCTGGTGACCGGCGCCGGCGGCTCCATCGGCTCGGAGCTGTGCCGCCAGCTGATGAAGACGGACCCGGGCGAGCTGATGATGCTCGACCGCGACGAGTCGGCCCTGCACAGCCTCCAGATGTCGCTGACCGGCCGGGCCATGCTGGACGGTCCCGAGCTGATCCTCGCCGACCTGCGCGACGACGAGGGCATCCGCCGGATCCTGCGGGAGCGCCGGCCGGACGTCATCTTCCACGCCGCCGCGCTCAAGCACCTCACGCTACTCGAGCGGCACCCCGGCGAGGCGGTGAAGACGAACGTCTGGGGCACCCTCTCCGTGCTCGACGCGTGCCGCGACGTGGCCCGCTTCGTCAACATCTCCACCGACAAGGCCGCCGACCCGATCAGCGTCCTCGGCTACTCGAAGCGGATCACCGAGCGGCTGACCGCACACGCCTCCTCCCGCTTCCCCGGCACCTTCCTCAGCGTCCGCTTCGGCAACGTGCTGAGCAGCCGCGGGTCGGTGGTGACCGCGTTCCAGCGGCAGATCGAGCTGGGCCACCCGCTCACCGTCACCCACCCGGAGGTGAGCCGGTACCTGATGACGGTGCAGGAGGCGGTGCACCTGGTGTTGCAGGCCGCCGAGATCGGCCGCGACGGGGAGGCGCTGGTGCTGGACATGGGCGAGCCGGTGCGCATCGCCGACCTGGCCCGGCAGCTGGCCGAGCAGGCGGACAGCAGCGTGCCGATCGTCTACACCGGACTGCGCCCCGGCGAGAAGCTGCACGAGGACCTGTTCGGCACCGGCGAGACCGACACCCGCCCGCTGCACCCGCTGGTGTCGCACGTGGCGGTGCCCGCCCTGGATCCGATGGAGGTCAGCGGCCTCGACCCGTACGACGATCCGGAGAAGGTGGTCGCGCAGCTCGCCCTGCTCTGCGACCACCCGGTCGGGCCGGTCCCCCGCGCCTCCGTGCAGGTGCCGTTGTCCCGCTGACCCGCCACACGGTGAGGGCCGGCGACCGGAGCTTCCGGTCGCCGGCCCTCGTGGTTCCGGGTCAGCGGCGGATGCCCGCCCAGTCGTGGTGCCGGCGGACGGTGGAGAGGATGAAGTCGACCACGCGGCGGGAGGTGTCCGGGACCCGGTAGTCGACAGGGCACGGCACCCCCTGGGCGGCGACCTGGGCGACGGTTACCTCGACCGCCTCCACGACGCCCTGCGGGTCGAGCCCGGTCATGATGATGCCGCCGGCGTCCAGCGCCTCGGGACGCTCGATCGACTCGCGCAGCGTCACGGCGGGGAAGCCGAGGATCGCGGCCTCCTCGCTGATCGTGCCGCTGTCGGAGAGCGTGCAGAAGGCCCTGGTCTGCAGGTGCACGTAGTCGAACAGGCCGAACGGCTCGTGGAACGCGATGCCGTCGAGGGCGGTCGTGTCCGGCGCCAACGCCTCCAACCGCTTGCGGGTACGCGGGTGCGTGGAGACCAGCACCGGGTGCCCCCACCGGTCGCGGACGGCCCTGAGGCAGTCGAGCAGGCGCTGGAGGCGGTCCGGCTGGTCCACGTTCTCCTCGCGGTGCGCGCTGACCACGAAGTATCGGCCGGGTGCGAGGTCGAGCTGGCGCAGGACGCCCGAGGCGGCCACGTCGGCCCGGTAGTGCTCCAGCACCTCCCGCATGGGCGAGCCGGTGTGCAGGATCCGACGCGGGTGCAGCCCCTCGGCGAGCAGGTTGCGCCGGGCGTGCTCCGTGTAGACCAGGTTGAAGTCGGCGACGTGGTCGACCAGCCGCCGGTTGGTCTCCTCGGGGACGTTGAGGTCGAAGCAGCGGTTGCCGGCCTCCATGTGGTAGACCGGCACCCGCATCCGTCGGGCCATCAGCGCGGCGATGCAGCTGTTGGTGTCGCCGAGCACGAGCAGCGCGTCGGGCCGGGTCTCGGCGATCGCCGCCTCCATGCCGACCAGCACGCCGCCCAGCACCCGGCCGAGCGACGAGGTGTCCACCCGCAGGAAGCGGTCCGGTTCGCGCAGCCGCAACTCCTTGAAGAAGACGTCGGAGAGCGTGCTGTCCCAGTTCTGTCCGGTGTGCACCAGCAGGTGGTCCACCGTGTCGTCGAGCCGGGCGATCACCCGGGACAGTCGGATGATCTCGGGTCGGGTGCCGACCACCGTCATGATCCGGGTCATGCCCGTCCTCTCTCTGCTGCCAGCTTGGTCATGATGTCCTCGAACTGGTCCACGCCCACCCGTAGCGACATGCGCTCCTGGTAGACCCGTCGGGCCCGCTGGCCCAGTTCCGCCCGGACCGCCGCGGACTCGGCCGCCGCGACGGAGAAGCGCGCGGCGAGCGCGCGCCAGTCCCCCGGCGGGGAGACCAGGCCGACCCCGGCCGAACGGACCAGGGCCGCGGCGTCACCGCCCACGGACGCGATCACCGGCGTGCCGCAGGCCAGCGCGGCCTGCAACTTCGACGGGATGCTGCCGCGCAGCGCGGGCAGGTCCCGCAGGCAGACCAGCTGCCAGTCGGCGGCGGCGTACAGCGCGGCCATCCGTTCGGCGGGCTGCCGGCCGACGAACCGCACGTTGTCGGCGCCGAGATCCGCGGCGAGCCGGCGCGCGGCCTGCTCGCCAGCACCCGAGCCCACCAGCACCAGGTCGATCCGGTCGCGCACGGCGGCCGCCGCCCGGATCGCGGTCTCGATCCCCTGCAACAGGCCGATGTTGCCGGCGAACATCACCGTGCAGCGCCCGCGGTGACCGAGCACCGCGCGGGCCTCGTCGGTGGCCGGCACCGGCCGGAACAGCGCGTCGTCGGTCCAGTTCCACACCACCCGGACCCGGTCGGGGTCCGCGCCCCGGGCCACGACCAGGTCGGCCATCGCCGGCGAGATCACCACGACGGCGCCGGCCAGGCGGTACGTCGCGCGCATCAGTGCGGCGACGCCGCGCTCCAGGGCCCGGCCCGCCCGGCCGGCGGGGGCCATGCCCGAGCCGAGCACCGACTCCGGCCACAGGTCCTGGACGTGCAGCACGATCGGCGTACGCCGGGCCAGGCGGGCCAGCGCCGCCGCGGCGGCGGAGGTGGGTGGTGGGTGGTAGACGTAGGTGACGTCGACGCCCGCGAACCAGCGGACGCCGCCCAGCGCGCTGCTGGCCCCGAAGGACAGGTGGCTCAGCGCGCGCCGGGCGGCGGACGTGTCGTGGCTGGGGTAGGCGGGCACGCGCCGGACGGCGACCGGCCCGTCGGACTCGGTGTGCCTCCAGCGCTGCCGCCAGCCGGGGAAGGTCCGGCCGTGCGGATAGCTCGGGAAGGTGGTCAACACCCGCACGTCGTGGCCGCGCTCGGCCAGTTGCCGCGCCAGGTTGCCCGGGATGAACACCCCTTCGGGCGGGTACCACTGGCTGACCAGGCCGATCCTCACGCGACGGCCACGGCGTGCTCCGGCCGGCCCGTCTCCACCGGCTCGGGCCAGGTGTCCGGCCGTCCCGGGTCGAACAGCTCGTTCGTCCAGAACATGGTGACCAGGTCGTCGCCGCCGGTGTTGACCAGCTTGTGCGCCCACATGGTGGGCATGTCCACCAGCACCGGCTCGTCGCCGGAGACCGGGAACCGCACCACCCCGGTGTCGCCGACCCGGCGCAGGCTGATCTCCGCCGAGCCCCGCAGCACGACGAAGCGTTCCACCTTGGCCAGGTGGAAGTGCTCGCCGCGGGTGACGCCGGGCCGGGTGGTGGAGCAGAAGGTCTGGCCGCCTCCCCCGTGCGCCTTGACCGTCTCGACCAGCTCGCCCCGGGCGTCCGCCCGGCGGGGCAGCGCCAGCGGGTAGTGCGCCGGGAAGCAGTGCGAGCGGTAGGTGTTGAACAGCCGCACGTCGTGCCGGTCCACCAGGGCCGGCAGCTCGCCCGTCCGGTAGGTGACGGCGACGTCGGCGAGCCGGTCGGCGAGGGCCCGTACGCCGGTCCGCAGCGCCGGCATGGCCGGGTCCCACGAGCCACCGGCCGGTACGCCGACGAGCCGGGCCGCCGCGTCGGTGACGTGCACCAGGCTCAGCTCGCGGTCGCCGTGCACCTCCGGCTGCCCGCCCTCGGCGAGCAGCCGGCAGAACGTCGCGACCGCGGAGTTGTAGTACGGCCGGCCGTGCTCGCCGTACAGGTTGGGCAGCAGGACGTCGTCGACGGGCAGGCCCGTGTCGGCCAGGATGCCGGCGGCGGCGGCCTTGGCGTCGCCGTAGGGCGTGCCGTTGCCGGCCTGCACCGAGTTGGCGAAGACCACCGCGGCGGGCGGGGTCGGGCAGTGCTTGAGGCCCTGCGCGAGCTGGGCGGCGAGCTGCACGTTGCCGGCGGCGACGTCGGCCGGCTCGCCCCGGTTGACCCCGGCCAGGTGCAGCACCCGGTCGACGCCGTCGACCTTCGCCGCGACCCGCTCCGGGTCGGTCAGGTCGGCCCGGGTGACGACGACGGGCTCCGGCCAGCCGAGGACGCGCAGCAGCACCCGCACGTGCCAGCCGAGGAAGCCGCCGGCGCCGGTGACCGCCAGCCTCAGCACGCCAGCACCGGGTCCCGCAGGGCCAGCTCCGCGCGGATCTCCGGCAGCGTCTTCAGCAGCTCGACGATCTCCGGTACGCCCAGCCGCGGCGCGTTGGCGGAGTTGAAGTCCTCCCGCGGCCCCTGGCCCAGCTCCCCCTCGGAGACGTAGAGCGCGTAGTTGAGGTCGCGGGCGTCCAGCGGCACCCGGAGGAAGTCGCCGAAGTCGTCGGCCTGGGCGAGTTCCTCCCGGCTGGCCAGCGTCTCGTCCTGCTTCTCGCCGTGCCGTACGCCGATCACGTCGAGCTTCGCGGGCACGTCGAAGAGCTCGCAGACCGCCTCGGCCAGGTCGCCGACGGTGCAGGCGACGGCCTTGCGGATGAAGATGTCGCCGGGCCGGGCGTGCTGGAAGGCGTGCTCGACCAGCTCCACCGAGTCGGCCAGCGACATCAGGAAGCGCGTCATCCCCGGGTCCGTCACCGTGGGCGCCCGGCCCGCCTTGATCTGCTCGATGAACAGCGGGATCACCGAGCCGCGGGAGTACATGACGTTGCCGTACCGGACGCAGGAGACCGTGGTCGCGCTGTTCGGGTTGTTCCGGGCGTGCGCCTGGGCGACCTTCTCCATCATGGCCTTGCTCATCCCCATCGCGTTGACGGGGTAGACGGCCTTGTCGGTGCTCAGCACGACCACGGAGCCGACGCCGTTGCGCTCCGCCGCCTCGACGACGTTGGCGCTGCCCAGGACGTTGGTCCGCACCGCCTCCAGCGGGAAGAACTCGCACGAGGGCACCTGCTTGAGCGCCGCCGCGTGGAAGATGTGGTCGATGCCCCGGCTGGCCCGCAGCACCGAGTCGTAGTCGCGCACGTCCCCGACGTGGTAGCGCACCCGGTCGTCGCCGAGCTGCCGGCGCATGTCGTCCTGCTTGGCCTCGTCGCGGCTGAGCACCCGGACCTCGCCGACGCCGCGGTCGAGGAGGCGGCGCACCATCGTCCTGCCGAAGGAACCCGTGCCGCCGGTAATGAGGACCCGACGGCCGGTGGTCATGAAGGTCATGGAATCTCCCGTGTCATCGCTCGCCGGCCGCCACCCCCGCCCTCGCGCGTGTGCCACCGGCAAGGCCCGCGCGTCCGTACGGCGGCAGGGCTGGTCCCCCGGGTGCGGCACCCGGGACAACGAGACGCCCGGGTAGAGAGATACGCGTTGGGTGATTTACTCGACAAAAGGGACGCATTCCGCACCGCTGACGTGTGACCGTAGGCGCATCACGTCCAAGATGCTCTCCCGGGCCACAGTCGACCGCCACCGGCGGTAGGCGTCCGCGGCGGCCAGGCGCGCGTCGTGGCGTTGCTCAGGCGTCCGGGCGGCCCACCGGTCGATCTCCGCGGCCCAGGCGGCGGCCGTGAGGTCCGACACCACCGACCCGCCCCCGCCGGTCAGTACGGGCGTCCACGGTGTGCGGTCGGAGCAGAGGACCGGGCAGGCGGCGGCAAGGCTCTCGGCGATGACGTGACCGAAGTTCTCCCCGAGAGTCGGCATGACCAGCGCGTCGTGGTCGGCGAGCGCCTCCACCACCTCGGACGGCGCCAGCATGCCCTCGTACCGGACCCGCACCGTCGGTGGCAGCACGGCGATCAGCGCCTCGCAGCGCCGCCAGTAGGCCGCGTCCTCGATCGGGCCGTACACGACCAGCGTCACGGGCAGCCGCACGGCCGCCAGCGCCTCCAACGCCAGAGCAAGGTTCTTCATCGCGGCGACACGCCCGACGAACACCAGCCTCAGCGGCCCTGGCGCGGGCGACGGGACCGACGCCGGTTCCGGCGGCAGCGGGCTCTGGTTGGCGTTGATCTGGACGGCCGCCCAAGGGAACAGCCGCCGGATGTCGGCGGCCTCCCGCTCGGTGGAGGCGTGGAACGACGCGTCCAGCCGGCGCAGGACGCGCCGCCAGCCGGCGACGAACAGCCGTTTGCGCGCCGAACGCAGCGACAGAGCCCCGGACGAACACTCGCCCCGCGGCGCCACCAGCACCCGGTCGGCCCGCAACAGGCCGCAACTGACGGCGACGATCGGGAACACCGACATCGGCGCCCACAGGCTGTTGACGTAGAGCAGGTCGAAACGCGTCCGCCGCAGCTCGCGCCAGAGCGCGAGCCACTGTCTCGGACTGCGCAGCGACAGGTAGAAGACCGGAACTCGGCCGCGGGCGTGCCAGCGACCGGACAGTCCCGGGTAGGACCGCACGTCGCCGAGGTCGCGGTCGCGGGTAACCAGCGTCGGCGCTGTCGCGGGCGAGGCCGCGTCCAGAATGTGCGCGACCGACCGACCGGGGCCGCCGCCGCGAAAGCCCGGCTCGAAGTACGTGCAGGTGACCAGCACCCGGAACGGCGCCGGCATCGGGCGGGTGTCCGGCCCGGAGAAACCGCTACGGTCGTCCAGGCGGCTCTGCTGCACAAGACCTCCCGGACCAGGGAACTGCCACGCCGAATTCGAAGGGGCAAACGAGCGCCGCGCCCGCCGGTTACCCCTCGTGGCGGATGCGTCGGATCTGGCAAAGGCATTCGTCGACGATCGCGGCCGCGAATGTGAAAGCCGCCTGCACAACCCGCCCGCGCCGGTATAACCGGTGCCATGCCCAGCGTCCAGACCGCCCACCCGCCCACCCGGCGGGCCCTCCTCCACCAGGGACGCCCCCTCGTCGTCCTCGGCACCTCCGGGCACGCCCGGGAGATCGCTTGGATTGCGGAGCAGGCCGACCAGCCGGTGCTGGGATGCGTCGGCCCCTATCGAGCGGCCGAACACGACCGGCTCTCCGTGCCGTGGCTGGGCGACGACGACTGGCTCGACACCGCCGACCCGACCGTGCGCTACGTCGTGGGCGTCGGCGACGGGGCCCTACGGGCCCGGATCGACCAGGCCGCCGGCCGCAACGGACGTCGCTGCGGCTCGTTGGTCTCCCCGACGGCGGTGATCGGCGCCCGATGCACGGTGGGCGAGGGCAGCGTCTTCTGGCCCGGCGCGGTGCTCACCACCGACGTCCGGCTCGGCCGGCATGTCCACATCGGCACCCGGGCGACCGTGGGCCACGACACCGTCATAGGCGACTACGCCACGTTGTTGCCCGGCTGCACGGTGGCCGGCAGCAGCCGGATCGGCGACGGCGCCACCGTCGCCGCAGGGGCCACGGTCGTCGACAACATCTCGATCGGGCGCGACGCGGTGGTGGGCGCCGGGGCGGTGGTTGTCCGGGACGTCCCGGACAACGTCGTCGTGGTGGGCGTTCCGGCCCGGATACTTCGCCCCACCCGTCCGTCGGCGCACTGAACAGCAGCTTCACCTCACTTCTGCGAAAGGCGCGGCATGAGTCGAGTCGCACTCATCACCGGCATCACCGGGCAGGACGGCAGCTACTTGTCGGAACTCCTGCTCGACAAGGGCTACACGGTGCACGGCCTCAAGCGCCGGTCGTCCAGCTTCAACACGGAGCGGATCGACCGGCTCGACGTCCACCCGCGGCACCCGGACGCGCGCCTGTTCCTGCACTACAGCGACCTCTCCGACGCCGGCTCGCTGGTGGGGCTGCTCCGCGACATCCAGCCACACGAGATCTACAACCTGGGGGCGCAGAGCCATGTCCGGGTGTCCTTCGACATCCCGGGCTACACCGCGGACGTCACCGGGATGGGTGCGCTGCGGCTGCTGGAGGCCGCCCGCCTCGCCGGTGTCGACAGCCGTTTCTATCAGGCGTCGTCGTCGGAAATGTTCGGCTCGACCCCGCCCCCGCAGCGCGAGGAGACCCCGTTCCACCCGCGCAGCCCGTACGCCTGCGCCAAGGTGTTCGCCTACTGGGCGGCGATCAACTACCGTGAGTCCTACGGCATGTACTGCGCCAACGGGATTCTGTTCAACCACGAGAGCCCTCGTCGGGGCGAGAACTTCGTGACCCGGAAGATCAGCCGGGCCGTTGCGCGCATCGAGGCGGGCATCCAGGACCGGCTCTACCTCGGCAACCTCGACGCGGTGCGGGACTGGGGGTACGCCCCGGAGTACATGGAGGCGGTCTGGCTGAGCCTCCAGCAGGACCGGCCGGACGACTTCGTGGTGGCCACAGGCGAGGGCCACACCGTGCGACAGTTCGTCGAGGCCGCCTTCGCCCACGTTGGTCTGGACTGGGAGAGATACGTTATGACCGACCCGGCGTATCTCCGGCCGGCCGAGGTGGACGCCCTCATCGGCGACTACGGCAAGGCTCGCCGGCAACTCGGTTGGGCCCCCAAGACCCTCTTCGGCGACCTAGTCCGGGTGATGGTGGACGCCGACCGCCAACTACTCGAGGACGAGCGGATGGGCCGGCTGGTGCGGGTGGACCGGTGAGGGTAGGCATCGACGCCACCACGGTGCGACCTGGGCACTCCGCCGGGATCGAGGCGTTCTGCTACGGCCTGCTCGACGGCCTGGCCGCCACCGAACACGAACTGACCGTGCATGTGCTCGGCGGCACCGGGGACGATTGGCGCCAGCGGGTGGCCTCGAACCGGGTCGCCTGGTCCGAGGTTCGAACGACGTTGCGCACGGACAACACGGTTGGCCGTCTGCTGCGCCGGCACACTCCCGGGGCCGTCGCATCCTCGCTGGTGCTGCGCCGCACCGTGAACCTGGTGCGTCAGTGGAGCCGGCCCCGGACGTCCGACGCAGACGTGATGCTGCACCCGTTCGCCGCGGCGCCGGCCCATGGCGACCCGGCGGTCATCGTGCTGCACGACCTGCGTCACCTCCACCCCGAGCACGGCTCGGCGGGCTACGCGGAGGTCATCCGCCGAAACGTGGCCCGCGCCGCCGCCGTGGTGGTCTCCTGGCCGCACCCGTACGCCCAGGCGGTGCGGGCGTTCCCCGAGGCGCGGGAGCGGATCGCGCTGATCCCGCTGCCGGCCTTTCACTCGTCGGCGGGGCCGTCCGCCGAGCCCGAGCCGGGGCTGCTGCTGTACCCGTCGTCCACCGCCCGACTGAAGAACCACGCCACGCTGCTGGAGGCCATGGCGCTGCTGCCCGAATGCCGCCTCCTCTGCCCCGGGCCGCTGGTGGAGCCCGAGGCAAGCCGCTTACTCGCCCGCGCCGACCAGCCCGACCTGCGGGGCCGGGTTTCGTTTCCCGGCTTCGTGAGCACCACCGAACTGGCGTCGCTGTATGCCCGCGCCAGCGCCGTGGTGGTGCCGTCCCTGTGGGAGGCGGCAAGCGGGGCGATGCTGGAGGCGTTCAGCTGGGGGCTGCCCGTCGCTTGCGCCGACTCCGAGCCACTGCTCGCCCAGCTCGACTTCACCGGAGCGGACGCGGCAGTCTTCGCCGCCCGCGACCCTGCCGCCCTCGCGCATGCGGTGCGGCGGGTCCTATCCGACCCCGGGCACTACGCGCGCTCGTCCCGGGCGGCGGGGACACTCCTCAGCGGACGGACCTGGGCCGACACGGCAGCCGACTACACGGCCGTACTGGAGTGGGTGGTTGCCGGCCGGCCCGGCCCGATGCCCCGGTCGGCGTTCGCCGACGCCCTGACTCGTGAAGGAACTCGATGACAACGCCGGAACGCTACCCGGTCGCCCGACCATCGCTGTCAGAGTTGGAGGAGCGGTACCTGCTTGACGCTTACCGCAGCGGCTGGATCTCCTCGCAGGGCCCCTACCTCAGCCGCTTCGAGGAACTCTTCGCCGCCCGCTGCGCGGCGGGGACGGCCGTCGCCACCGGCAACGGCACGGTGGCCCTGCACCTGGTGCTGGCAGCGGCGGGTATCGGCCCTGGGGACGAGGTGATCGTCCCCGCGCTGACCTACGTGGCCACCGCCAACGCGGTGACCTACTGCGGCGCTCAGCCGGTGTTCGCCGACGTGACACCCCAGAGCTGGTGCATCGACCCGGAGCAGGTCTCGGCCCTCGTAGGGCCACGAACCAGGGCGGTGGTGGCCGTGGACCTGTACGGTCATCCGGCCGACTACGCCGCGCTGCGGGGACTCTGCCAGCGGCACGGGCTGCTCCTCGTCGCCGATGCGGCGGAGTCCTTCGGCGCCCAGCTACACGGCCGCCCCACGGGCGACCTGGCCGACGCCACCACCTTCTCCTTCTTCGGCAACAAGGTCGTCACCTCCGGCGAGGGCGGCTGCGTCACCACCTCCGACCCGGCCCTGGCCGACCGGATGCGGCTGCTCCGCAACCAGGGGATGGACCCGGACCGCCGCTACTACTTCCCCGTCGTGGGGTACAACTACCGCCTGACCAACCTGGCCGCCGCCCTGCTCTGCGCACAGCTCGAACGCGCCGACGAGATCATCGCCCGGCGGGACGCGGTCATCAACGCCTACGAGCGGGAGCTGGCCGAGCACCCCCTGCTCACCGCGCAACCCGTCCTACCCGGGGTGCGACGAGCTCCGTGGATGGCCGCGTTCCTCGTCGGGCCGCCCGGGGTGGAGGGCCCGCGCGACCACTTGGCCCGCGCACTGGACCTGCGCGGCGTGGACACCCGCCCGTTCTTCGTGCCCCTGCCGCACCTGCCCCCATACTCGGGGTCCCGCGGCGACCACCCGGTCACGCTCGACCTGGCCCGGCGCGGGATCAACCTGCCCACGTACGCGGACCTCACCGACGTGGACGTGAAGACGATCGTCGATCGGGTCCGCGCCGCACTGTCAGGTCTCACGAGTCGCCAGTGACCCTTGCCGCCGACATCGCCGGCGCGCCGCCGCCCCCCGCACGGATGCCCGACCGGTCGGCCTGGCGTCCGTCCACGCGCAGCAGGTCCAGGTAGCTGACCCACCAGGTGACCATGCTCAGCAATCCCATCAGAGCCAGGGCAACCGCCGCCCCGGTCGCGCCGCGCAGCATGGCTCCCACCGTCACGGCCGGAATCCGTACGGCCCCCAGGGCCGCCCCGATCAGCAGCGTCCGCCGAGCCGCGCCCTCCACCCGGTGCCCCGCGAAAGCCACCATCGCCGCCCCGGCCGCGATCACCTCCACCGCGAGCAGCGCCAGCAGTTCCTCCGCGTGCCGCCAGTTGTCGCCGAGCACCGTCCGGCCGACGTCGTCGGGCAGCAGCAGTGCCACCAAGCCGGCCGGGGCGGTCACGGCCAGCAACGCGACGGCGGCCCATACAGCACTCCGTCGCCGGATCGACGCGCTGGTAGCCCGCGCGGCGGCCAGCCGGGGAAGGACCAGTGCGGTGGCGCTTCCCACCAGGAGGGCGGCCGGGCCGAGAAGCGTCCGTCCGGCGCCGAGCGCGCCGACCACCGCCACGCCCACGACAACGGCCACGGCGGTCAGCGCAAGTTGCGCCGATCCCGCGGTGACCAGGAACTGCAGCCCGTAGCTGACCGACGCACGGGTGCCGGGGCGGTCGAGTCGCCACGCCGGGCGGACGGTGTCTCCGACGAGTAGCGCTGTGGCGTAGCCCGACAGCGCTCCCGCGCCCGCCCACACCGCGTACACGGTGACCGGGTCGAGCACACCGACCAGACCCAGCACCGCGGCCAGGGCGGTCACCCCGGTCCACGCGGCCTCACGCTGGCAGGGCGGGCGCGGGTGGTCGAGCCCCACCCCGACGACGCGACAGTGCTCGTGCAGCAACAGGCCCGGCAATGCCACGGCGGTGAGGACCAGGTACCCGGACCCGTCGAGGAGCCCTCCGATGAGCACCGGCACAGCGCAGCCGACGCCCACGAGGACCACCCGCGATGAAGCGTCGGCCGCGCCGACGGATGCGGCCAGGACCGCGTCCGTCACCATGGCCCGACACAGGCCGGTGGCCAGCACGTAGAGCGAGAAGGCCAGGGCGAACCGACCGAGGTCGTCGATCGGCGCCAGTCGGGCGATGGTGAGGGACAGCAGCAGGTTGCCGACGCTGGACAGGGCTGCCGCCAGGACCGCCCACGGGGCCCGGCCGAGGGACGGCGCACGGACGGCGATCCGCACCCGCCGCGCCAGCCTGCGGCATCGGGACGCCGTCTCGAAAGGAGAGCCGCTCATCTCCCGTTGAAGCACGGCTCCGCGGGCTTCAACAAGCCGAGCGGGCGCCGGGGGCCGGCCTCCGCGGCATGCCGGCCTCGTGCGCGACCGCGGGTGTATCGCAGCAGCAGGAGGACCGGCAGCGCGGCGACGGTGTGCTGGAGGAAGCCGATCATCGAATCGGGATGGCTGCTCGACCAGAGCAACGGACCCGCCAGCACGAAGCAGAACAGGCTCAACCGCGCCGGGCCAGGCGACCCCTTTGCCCGCAGCAGCAGGATCGCCACCAGTGTCCAGCCGGCGTAGTAGAGCGGTACGCCGAGCCAGCCGTCGAGGAAGTAGACGTTGCCCAGGGCGAGGAAGCTGTACGCCGACGTGGCCGAGCCGCCCAGGTACAGGTTGATCTGCATTCCGGTGGAGAGGGGCGGCCGGTCGGGGTCCAGCAACCGCGGCACCAGGCCGTACCGGGCGTACTCGGTGATTCCCGGCTGTCCGACGTCGACGGGCACGTCGTGTCGGGCGGCCTCGGCGAGCTGGAGGTCGAGCCGGAGCCGGTCAACGGCGCTGATGTCGGCGGCCACGCTCACGCCGCCCTCCATCCGCATCTCGTTGCGGAGGGCGAACAAGGTGGGCCAGGCGACGAGGAGCACGACGCCGACGACGATCACCTCCCGCGCCCGGAGCAGCCCGCACACCGCTCCGGCACCCGCCACAAAGGACAGGTAGCCGAAGGCGGGGGAGGTGATGCCCGTAAGGCCAACGGTCACGACCTGCCCGGCGACGAGGAAGCCGACCCAGCAGAGCGCCCGCCACCGGGTCGCGTGACCGCCGAGGAAGCTCGCGATCAGCAGGGCGAGAGCCAGATAGGACCAGCCCGCCGCGAGCGACGTGAACCGGGCGATCGGTGACGTCGCCTCGGCGGTCACCTGGGCGAAGATCGTGCCATGGCCGGCCTGGGCCCCGGTGACCGCGGCGACGACGCTGACGACCGCGACCACCCGGGCGGCCAGGTAGACGTGACGGTAGGACGCGTTGACGGCACCGATGCCGGGTCGCCATCTCGGGCGCCCACGAACCAGGTGGGCCGCCGTTTCGACGACCAGAGTGCCGATCAGCGCGGTGCCCAACAGGCGCAGCAGGAATGCGGTGTCGGGATTGGCGTACAGCACCGACAGCGGGACGATGAGCAGGGCGTAGGGCGCCAGCACCACCACAGTTACGGGGTAGCGTCGTACGATCCACAGCGTCCTTCGGCCCTGGTCGGCTGAGGCGGCCGTCCTGCCGGCGGCCGGACGGCCGGACCGCCCTGCGAGGGCGCGGACTGGGTCGGCTGGGGCTGTCGGCACCATGGTCACACGAGCCTCCTGGCCTCGGGATGCGTGCTTCACCGGCTCACGCAACGAAGAGGGCGTGCTTGCCCGCGGTCGTCCGCGCCGGTTCGCTGATCTGGGTGAAGTTGACGGAACTCGGCACGAACTCCGGGTGGTCCCGACTCAGTTCGCGAGCGAAGTACCTGGCGACGTCCGTCAGGTCGAGTTGCCGGGTGGCCTCCACGTAGATCCGCAGGTCCTCCGGGCTCACCTGTCGGAACTGAACGCCGACGATGTCCGGGTACGACTTGAGGATGTGCACGGGGAGGATCGCGGAGAGGTCGAGGACTCCCCTGGCGGCGGCGACCTGGACCACGTCCTGCCGCCGGCCGAGCACTGCGTGGAACGCCAAGACATTGCCGTCGATCATGTCGCTGGGCACGACACGGTCGCCGACGGCGTAGTGCACCAGCGGAAACAGACGCGGGTTCAGGGTCGTGACCTGCAGTTCGCCGTCGTCGTCCACCAGACAGGTGAAGCTGTCCCAGAACACCCTGATGTCTCTCGTGTACCGGCGCGACATCGCCAGAACGCCGGTCTCGGCCGAGCCGTACTCGATCACGGCGGGTGCCCGGAACACCCGCTCCACGAGGGCGATGTCGGCGTCGCTCGCGGTTTCGGCGCACAGCACGACGGCCCGCAGCCGGCGCGGCCGCCGCCCCAGGTCCAACCGGTTGCTCTCGATGTACCGCGCCAGCTTGAACACGGCGGAGGTGTAGCCCTCCAGGGAGATCGGATCGTGGCTGCGCAACGCCGTGTAGTGCGCAAGCAGGGACGGCTCGCTGAGGTCGTACGCGTTGAGCCGGGTGATGTTCATGACCGCGTCGGCAACTCGCCGACGCGCCTGGGCGACCCGGCCGCGCGGCCCGCTGCCGAACAGGTGGGCGTGGCCCCAGAGCAGAAGGCTCGGGTCGGTGGGCCGAATGCCCGCCCAGTGGCGGCCAAGGTATGCGTCGACCCACCTGTGGCCCGCCTCGTCGGCGCCGCGCGGGTATCGGGTGGGCTGGCCGGTGCTGCCGCCGGTGGTGTACGCATCGACGATCCTTCCGCCCTGGAAGATCTCGTCCTGCCGGGCGATGAGGATCTCCTTGGTCAGCGGCGGGAACGATCGCAGCGCGGACGGCCGGTCGATCCGTTCCGGCAGACCGTGCTCCCGACGCCAGGCCCGATAGAAGGGCACCTCGGCGAGGCAGTATGCCCACGTCTGGTTGAACCGGCGCACCTGCTGCCGCTCGATCCAGGCCCGGTCAGGGCGCTGCGAGTAGCGGGTGATGGCGCGCTTCAGCCGCCGGTGTCGCGTGCGCAGCAGGACGCGGCCCGGCTGTGACCGACCCACCGGTGGCGCCGCCACCCGCCAGCTCCCCCGCGACCCACTAACCAGGTCTTCCAGTTCGGGCCGGACCCCGCCCTCCCGCACCGCCGCACCGTCCCTCACCGCTTGCACGTTCACCTGCTGTCGAACGAGCCCTGCGAGGGGAGGAAACGCCTCTCCTCGAAATTTGCCTGATCGAGTGCAGGATCAGACAAACAGCCCAAAGGGTATCGGTGGCCCTTCGAAGAGCGGTCGGTTGTGAACCGGCCGCGCCGGCAGCCGACGCACGGCGTGCTGGCGGTGCCCGGCCGCCGCTCCACCTTCCGGTACGCCCGTCCCGGGGCCCGGGAATGTGATGAGCTGTAGGCATGGACCGGAGCCGGCTCGGGCTGGTGCTGCATCCCACCCGGGACGTCTCCGCGGTGGTCGACACCATCGTGGCCTGGGCTGCCCGGCACCAGATCTCCCTGGCCGTACGCGTGGAGGACCGGCACCGCGTGCCGGCCACGGTCGAGCCGCTGCCGGTGGGCGAGGTGGCCGTCCGGTCGGACGCGCTGATCGCCATCGGCGGCGACGGGACGATGCTCGGCGCGTTGCGGTCGGCCGTGCACGATCCGAAGCCGGTGCTCGGCGTGCACGTCGGCAAGGTCGGCTTCCTCGTCGAGGTGGAGCCACCGGAGTTGCCGACGGCCCTGGACCGGCTGGTGGCGCACGACTTCACGGTGGAGAGCCACAGCTGCCTGGCCTGTGACGTCTGCGGCGACGACCTCGTCGCGTTCAACGACATCGCGCTGATCCGCCAGCCCGGTTCCGGCTTCGTCAGCGCCTCCCTCGCCGTCGACGGGCAGCAGTACGGGTACTACCGCTGCGACGCGCTGGTGGTCAGCACCCCGACCGGCTCGACCGCCTACAGCTACGCCGCCGGCGGCCCGCTCGTCTCGCCGGCCACCGAGGCGGTGGTGGTGACCCCGTCCGCCCCGATGGCCGGCATCTCCCGTGCGCTGGTGCTCTCCCCCCACGAGACGGTCCGCCTGCAACTGCGCGAGGGCTCCGGCCCGGTCGCGGTGGAGGTGGACGGCCTGGTCATCCGGGACGCCGCGACGGAGGGCGTCGTGCAGATCCGCTACCGGCACGACGCCGGCCTGGTGGTCCGCCTGGACCCGCGCCGCTACCAGGAACGCAACCAGCTGAAGCTGAGCCTGCTGGACCTGCCGCTGCTTCCCGAACAGCTCCGCGAGCTGCTGCCGGAGGGCCTGCGGGAGAGGTTCAACCGCCGCGAGCTACCCCCGCCGCGCTGACCCGCCGACCGGCACCGGTGGGAGGCGAGCCGGGTGCTCAGGCCCGCTCGAGGACCTCCGAGACCAGGTCCTTCGCCTCCTGCTGGATCCGGGCCAGGTGCTCCGGGCCCTGGAAGGACTCGGCGTAGATCTTGTAGACGTCCTCGGTGCCCGACGGCCGGGCGGCGAACCAGCCTGACTCCGTGGTCACCTTGAGCCCGCCGATCGGCGCGTCGTTGCCCGGAGCGGTGGTGAGGGTCGCGGTGATCGGCTCGCCGGCCAGTTCGGTGGCGGTCACCTGCTCCGGTGAGAGCTTGCCGAGCACGGCCTTCTGCTCCCGGGTCGCCGGCGCGTCGATGCGGGCGTACGCGGGCGCGCCGAAGCGCTCGGCCAGTTCCGCCCAGTGCTGGCTGGGGGTGCGGCCGGTGGTCGCGATGATCTCGGCGGCGAGCAGGCAGAGCAGGATGCCGTCCTTGTCGGTGGTCCAGGTGCTCCCGTCGCGGCGCAGGAAGGACGCGCCGGCGCTCTCCTCGCCGCCGAAGCCCACCGCGCCGTCGAGCAGCCCCGGCACGAACCACTTGAAGCCGACCGGCACCTCCAGCAGCGGGCGACCCAGGTCCGCGGCGACCCGGTCGATCATCGAGGAGGAGACCAGGGTCTTGCCGACCGCGGCGGCCGGCCCCCACTGCGTCCGGGTGCGGAACAGGTGGCCGATCGCCACCGCGAGGTAGTGGTTGGGGTTCATCAGGTCGCCGTCGGGGGTGACGATGCCGTGCCGGTCGGCGTCGGCGTCGTTGCCGGTGGAGACCTGGTAGTCGGCGCGGGCGGCGATCAGGGAGGCCATCGCGTTCGGCGAGGAGCAGTCCATCCGGATCTTGCCGTCGCCGTCCAGGGTCATGAACCGCCAGGTCGGGTCGACCGTCGGGTTGACCACGGTCAGGTCCAGGCGGTGCCGCTCGGCGATCTCGCCCCAGTAGGCCACGCTCGCGCCGCCGAGCGGGTCGGCGCCGATGCGCACCCCGGCGTCGCGGATCGCGTCGATGTCGATCGCCGCCGGCAGGTCGTCGACGTAGCGGGCGAGGAAGTCGTACGACCCGGTGGTGTCGGCGGCGCGGGCCCGGGCGTACGGGATCCGCCGGACCTCCTTCAGGCCGTCGGCGAGGATCGCGTTGGCGCGGTCCTGGATCCACCTCGTGACGTCGCTGTCCGCCGGGCCGCCATGGGTGGGGTTGTACTTGAAGCCGCCGTCGTCGGGCGGGTTGTGCGACGGGGTGATGACGATGCCGTCGGCGAGCCCGCTGGTGCGCCCCCGGTTGTGGGCGAGGATGGCGTGCGACACCGCCGGGGTGGGCGTGTAGCCGTCGCGGCCGTCCAGCAGCACGGTGACCTCGTTGGCGGCGAGCACCTCGAGCGCGTCCACGGCGGCCGGGGCGGAGAGCGCGTGGGTGTCGCGGCCCAGGAACAGCGGGCCGTCCAGGCCCTGCTCGCGGCGGTAGTCGCAGAGCGCCTGGGTGACCGCGAGGATGTGGTCGGAGTTGAACGCGTGGCGCAGGCTCGACCCGCGGTGCCCGGACGTGCCGAAGGAGACCTGCTGCGCCGGGTCCTGCGGATCGGGGTGCTCGGCGTAGTAGGCGGTCACCAGCCGCGGCACGTCGACCAGGTCGGCGGGCTGGGCGGGCTTGCCGGCCCGGGGATGACTGCTCACGGTTCCACCTTCTGTCCCTTGCCGATCACCACGATGCCGTTGTCGGAGACGGTGTAGCGCTGCCGGTCCTTCTCCAGGTCGACGCCGATCTCCGCGCCCTCGGGCACGACCACGTTCTTGTCGAGGATGGCCCGGCGTACGACCGCGTGCCGGCCGATGTCGACCCCCTCCATCAGCACCGCGCCGTCCACGTGCGCCCAGGAGTGCACCTTCACCTTGGGCGAGACGACCGAGTTCTCCACCAGCGAGCCGGAGATCACCGCGCCGGGCGAGACCATCGAGGCGACCGCCCGGCCGACCCGCTCGCCCCACTGGTGCACGAACTTGGCCGGCGGGTAGGTCAGCTGCCCGGTGTAGATGGGCCACTCGAAGTTGTAGAGGTTGAACACCGGGTGCACGTTGATCAGGTCCATGTGGGCGTCGTAGAAGGAGTCGAGCGTCCCCACGTCGCGCCAGTAGCCGCGGTCCCGGTCGGTGCTGCCGGGCACCTCGTTGTCGCGGAAGTCGTAGACGTTGGCCTCGCCGCGCTCGACGAGCATCGGAATGATGCTGCCGCCCATGTCGTGCTTGCTGGTCTTGTCCTCCGCGTCGCGCTCGACCGCCTCGCAGAGCGCCTTGGTGCTGAACACGTAGTTGCCCATCGAGGCGTAGATCTGGTCGGGCGCGTCGGGCAGGCCGACCGCGTCGGTGGGCTTCTCGCGGAACGCGCGGATCCGCCGGCCGTCCTCGCCGACCTCGATGACGCCGAACTGGTCGGCCATCGACAGCGGCTGCCGGATGCCGGCCACGGTGACGCCGGCGCCGGAGGCGATGTGGTCCTCCACCATCTGCCGCGGGTCCATCCGGTAGATGTGGTCGGCGCCGAAGACGATCACGTGGTCGGGCTGCTCGTCGTGGATGAGGTTGAAGCTCTGGTAGATCGCGTCGGCGGAGCCGGCGAACCACCACGGGCCGCGGCGCTGCTGCGCCGGCACGGGGGTGACGTAGTTGCCGAGCAGGGTCGACATCCGCCACGTCTTGGTGATGTGCCGGTCCAGCGAGTGGGACTTGTACTGGGTCAGCACGACGATCTTGAGATAGCCGGCGTTCGCCAGGTTGGACAGGACGAAGTCGACCATGCGGTACATCCCGCCGAACGGGACGGCCGGCTTGGCCCGGTCCGTGGTGAGCGGCATGAGGCGCTTGCCTTCTCCGCCGGCCAGGACGATCGCGAGCACCTTGGCAGCCATGTCCAGACGCTATCCACCCCGCCGTCACTTCACCACTCGTACGGCACAGTTCCACAGCCGGTGCGGCGGCGCGTTCTGCACTAGGGTGCCGTTCATGAACGACTCCGCCGGGCTGCGCGTCGACCTGCTGACCCGTGAGTACCCGCCCGAGGTGTACGGCGGCGCCGGTGTGCACGTCGAGTACCTGGCCCGGGAGCTGCGCCGGCTCGCCGACGTGCGGGTGCACTGCTTCGGCGCGCCGCGCACCGAGGCGGGTGTCACCGCGTACGCCGAACCGGCGGGCCTGACCGGCGCGAACGCCGCGCTGCGGACGATGGGCGTGGACCTGGAGATGGCGGCGGCGTGCGCCGGCACCGACGTGGTGCACAGCCACACCTGGTACGCCAACCTGGCGGGGCACGCCGCGAAGCTGCTGCACGGCGTGCCGCACGTGGTGACCGCGCACAGCCTGGAGCCGCTGCGGCCGTGGAAGGCCGAGCAGCTCGGCGGCGGCTACGCGCTCTCCTCCTGGTGCGAGCGCACGGCGTTCGAGGCGGCCGACGCGGTCGTCGCGGTCAGCGAGGGGATGCGGCGCGACGTGCTGACCGCCTACCCGGCGGTGCACCCGGACAGGGTCCGGGTGGTGCACAACGGCATCGACACGGCGCAGTACGCCCCGGACCACGGCACGGACGTGGTGGACCGGCTCGGCATCGACCCGGCCCGGCCGAGCGTCGTGTACGTGGGGCGGATCACCCGGCAGAAGGGGCTGCCCTACCTGCTGCGCGCGGCGCGCGACCTGCCGGCGGACACCCAGCTGGTGCTGCTCGCCGGCGCACCGGACACCCCGGAGATCGCCGCCGAGGTGGAGGGCCTGGTGGGCGAGCTGCGGGCGAACCGGTCGGGCGTGGTGTGGGTGGCCGAGATGCTGCCGAAGCACGAGGTGATCCAGGTGCTCACCCACGCCACGGTCTTCGTCTGCCCCTCCGTCTACGAGCCGATGGGCATCGTCAACCTGGAGGCGATGGCCTGCGAGACGGCGGTGGTGGCCACCGCCACCGGCGGCATCCCCGAGGTGGTCGCCGACGGGGAGACCGGGCTGCTGGTCCCCATCGAGCAGGCCACCGACGGCTCCGGCAGGCCGCTGGACCCGGACCGCTTCGTGGCCAACCTGGCGGCGGCGATGAACGAGATGCTCGCCGACCCGGTGAAGACCGCCGACTTCGGCCGGGCCGGGCGGCGGCGCGCCGTCGAACACTTCTCCTGGGACGCCATCGCCGCCCGCACTCTCGAGCTCTACCGCTCGCTGCTGGTGTAGGGAAGGGCGCACCGGTGCGTGCCCAGGTCAGGTGACGTGGAAGGTGGTTCGTGCAAGGCGTCGGCCGGCGGACCGCGGTGCCAGCGCGCGGAGACGCTCACTCCCCACGTAGCAGCTCCATCAGCTCGTCGGTGGACATTCCGCTGGTCTGCTTCGCACCGCCGCGACCGCGCATGTGCCGGACCAGGCGCTGACCCCTGGTCTCCGCGCCACTCACCCGGACGATCCGCAGCGCACCGCCCTCCTCCACGACGTCGACCTCGTCGACCTCGTCGCCCTCGTGCAGCCCGTGTCGGGCCCGCAACGCGGCCGGGATCGTGACCTGGCCCTTGCTGTTGAGTTTCATGACGCCCCCCTCTACCAGGTAATACAACCGATACGTGTCGGGGGTTTCGGGCAGGCCACGAGGCAGCCTCAGGTGACGTGCAGGGCGGCAGCGAGGCGGGCCAGGCCGGTGGGAGCGGCGGCGTACCGGGCCACGGTGGCGACCAGGTCGCGCACCGCCGGCCGGTCGTGCACCTCGCTGCGCGCGGTGCGTTCGGCGTCCAGCAGCGCCCGCCCCGCCCGGACCATGTCGCCGGCGAGAGCATGTACGCGGGCCACGTCGAGCAGGTACGCCGCCCGGTGCTCGGGCTGCAGCCACCGCCACTGCTCACCGCAGACCAGCCGCTCGTGCCGTACCGTCGCCGCCTGCACGTCTCCGACGGCGGCCTCGGCCACCACCCGCGCCGCCTCGACCGACGCCCGGCCGAAGCCGCCGCCGACCGCTACCGCGGCCTGGTCGAGCAGGCCAGCCACCCGGCGCTCGTCTCCCCGGCTGGCAGCGGCGAGCGCCGCCTGGAGCAGCAACGTCACGCGCAGCGACGGGGCACCGTCACCGCCCGGCGACAGGGCACCCTCGGCCGACTCGCGCGGCGGGAGACGGCGGGCGGCCACGAGCGCCGTCTCCATCGCGGAGCGCCGCCGACCGACGGCCCGCAACGCCTGACTCAGCGGTACGGTGGCAACGGCGGCCAGCCGCGCGTCGTCCGTGGTCAGCGCCACGGCCATCCCCCGGTCGGCGGCCAGCCACGCCAACTCTCCCTGACCGACCTTGACCAGCACCAGGGCGACGAGCCCGTACGCGGACACCAGCAGCTCGTCGGCAGCCCGGCCGGGGCGGGCAACCCGCGCCTCGCGGGCGGCGTCGAGCAACCCGGGCAGCAGGCCGAGCAGGATCGGATACCGGGCGTGCCGGTAGCTCTGCTCGGCATGATCGAGGCGGGCCCGCACCTTCGCGACGTCGGGCGGCCGGGACGACGCCTCGACGTGGTAGCGGGCCAGGGCGGCCCGGATCCGCGCCACACCGGCAACGGCGACGTCCGGTTGCCCGATCCGCTCCGCGAGCAGAACCTCCATGTCGATCCGCAGCACCTCGGCGACCTCCCGCAGGTTGGACATCCGTTCCAGTGGGCGCACTCCGCGCTCGACCTTGTCCACCCAGCTCTTCGACTTGCCGAGACGGTCGGCGAACTGCTGCTGGGTCATGTTGCGCCGTACCCGCCACTGGGCGACCCGCCGGCCCACCGGCAGGCCGGTCACCCGCCGGCCCGTCCCGCTCACCGCAGGATCCCGGCCGCGACGAGCACGAGTACGAGCAGCGTCACCGTGATGCCGTAGGCGTACTGGCGACGGGTGAGCGGCGCGCGCTGCGGGCGGGGCGGACAGGGCACCTGATCCCCGTCGGGGTGCCGAGCGCGGGCACCCGGGACCTGGTGTGCCGCCGGCAGCGGCCCGTCATGCGGACGCTCCTGCATGGTGAGCCTCCTTGCGGGTGAGTACGAAACGTGCGGTCAGAACGAGGTGCGCGAAGCGTGCGGTGTGGATCAGGGCGGGTCGGGCGGCGAGGACGCTCCGCGTTCCCTCGCCTGGCCTGGGGGCCTCCGCTGCTGACGAGAGAACCCCTGTCATCTCAACTTAGAAGGCACTGCCTTCACAGTCAACAGAGCATGCACGGCGCGTCACTCCGGGTGCGAAGATCGGTTCGCTGACGAGAGGTGGCGCCACCATGCCGCAAGCACCGCTGTATGAGCAGATAATCGCCGACGTCACGGCCTCGATCCGCGCGGGCACCCTTCAGCCCGGCGACAAGCTGCCGTCTATCGCCGAGATGCGCGAGCAGTACCAATCGAGCGCCTGGCCCGTGCGATACGCGCTGCGGATCCTGGAGGAGAGAGGCTGGATCGTGACCAGGCAGGGCAAGGGCTCGTTCGTGGCGCCCGAACCGCCCGCCTGAACCCCGATCTTCCACCGGCGGGGCATAGCGTTCCGAAGCTCGGGACAGCAGTAGATCTTGGCAGGAAACGGCCCCGCACGGGGCCATTTCGTACCAAGATCTACGCCGCCACTACCCACGGCCGCCACTACCCACGCCCGCCAGCCGCCGCGCCCCTGAGCGGCTGCGGGCACCAGGTGTCCGCCAAGCCCCTGACCGGACCTCTCCGAACAAGTGAGGAGGGAGGGCGATGGGGTGCTTGGCCGCGCGCGAAAGGATCTCGCGCAGTAGGTTGAACCGGTGACTGGACGGTTCCCGATCGAAGACGTCTCCCCCGTCGTCTCCTGCGGTCGCTACCCGGCCAAGGCGGTGGTCGACGAGCCGGTGCCGGTGTCGGCCCGCGCCTACCGCGAGGGGCACGACGCGCTCGGCTGCAACGTGGTCTGGCGCGGCCCCGACGGGCGGGCGCGGCCGTTCACCCGGATGCGCCCCGGCGAGCCGGGGCAGGACCGCTGGCACGCCGTGATCCGCCCCGACGCGGTCGGCGAGTGGACCTTCACGGTGGAGGCGTTCCAGGACCCGTACCTGACCTGGCAGAACGCGGTCACCAAGAAGATCGCCGCCGGGCAGGGACCGGAGGACCTGGCCAACGACCTCGCCGAGGGCGCCCGGGTGCTGACCGCCGCCGTCGAGCTGGTGCCGGCCGGCGACGCGGGGCGGGTCCGCGCGGCGGTGGCGGCGCTGGGCGACGCCGAAAGGGAGCTGCCCCGGCGGGTCGCACCGGCGCTGGAGCTGGCCGCCCTGCTCTGGGAGCACCCGGTCCGGGAGCTGGTCACCGTCGGCGACGAGCACCGCCTCTGGGTGGACCGCCGGCGGGCGCTCTTCTCCGCCTGGTACGAGTTCTTCCCCCGCTCGGAGGGGGCGATCCCGGCCACCGTCGACGCGCCGGCGCGCTCCGGCACGTTCGCCACCGCCGTCGAGCGCCTGCCGGGCGTCGCGGCGATGGGCTTCGACGTGCTCTACCTGCCGCCCATCCACCCGATCGGCCGGGTCAACCGCAAGGGCCGCAACAACGCGCTCACCGCCGGGCCCGACGACGTCGGCTCGCCGTGGGCCATCGGCGCCGCCGAGGGCGGCCACGACGCGATCCACCCCGACCTGGGTACGCCGGAGGACTTCCGCGACTTCGTCGCCGCCGCCGCCGAGCAGGGCCTCGAGGTGGCGATGGACCTGGCGTTGCAGTGCGCGCCGGACCACCCGTGGGTGACCGAGCACCCGGAGTGGTTCACCACCCGGGCCGACGGCAGCATCGCGTACGCGGAGAACCCGCCGAAGAAGTACCAGGACATCTACCCCGTCAACTTCGACAACGACCCGGAGGGCATCCGGGCCGAGGTCCTGCGGGTGGTGCTGCACTGGGTCGGCGAGGGCATCCGGATCTTCCGGGTGGACAACCCGCACACCAAGCCGTTCGACTTCTGGCACTGGCTGATCGCCGAGGTGAAGAAGGTCGACCCGGACGTGCTCTTCCTCGCCGAGGCGTTCACCCGCCCGGCGATCATGCACGGGCTGGGCAAGATCGGCTTCACCCAGTCGTACACGTACTTCACCTGGCGCACGTCGGCGGCCGAGATGCGGGCGTACTGCGAGGAACTGGTCGAGGCGGCCGACTACATGCGGCCCAACTTCTGGCCGAACACGCCGGACATCCTGCACGAGTCGTTGCAGCACGGCGGCCCGCCGATGTTCAAGATCCGGGCGGTGCTGGCCGCGCTGCTCTCCCCCTCCTGGGGCATGTACGCCGGCTACGAGCTGTTCGAGCACACCGCCCGCCCCGGCGCCGAGGAGTACCTCGACAACGAGAAGTACGAGCTGCGCCCCCGGGACTGGGCCGGCGCGCAGGCGCAGGGCCGCTCGCTGGCGCCGTTCATCGCGGTGCTCAACCGGGTACGCCGGGAGAACCCGGCCCTGCACCAGCTGCGCAACCTGGTCTTCCACGAGATCGACAACCCGGCGCTGCTCTGCTGGTCCAAGCACGACCCGGACACGGGCAACACGGTCCTCGTGATCTGCTCGTTCGACCCGCAGGGCGTGCAGTGGGGCAACACCACGCTGGACATGCCCGCGCTCGGACTGGACTGGCACGACCGGTTCACGGTGCGCGACGAGCTGACCGGCACCAGCTACGACTGGGGGCAGCGCAACGCCGTGCGCCTCGACCCGTACCTGCAACCGGTGCACGTGCTGACCGTGCGCCGGCCGACCCCCGATCCCACCGCCGGCCCGGCGTCGGCCAGCGGGGCGCCGGACCTGACCGTCGCCGACGTTCCCGACGACCTCTCGGGCGGCACCGCCCCCACCGCTCCCGCCCAGAAGGACGACGACCGATGGACCAGCTGATCGCCGGCGCCACGCACGACCCGCACGCCGTTCTCGGCGCACACCCGGCCGACGGGCGGACGGTCGTCCGGACGCTGCGTCGGGGCGCCGCCGACGTCGCCCTCGTCGTCGACGGCGAGCGGCACCGGATGCGGCGGGTGCACGACGTCGGCGTGTTCGAGGCGGAGGTCGAGGGCGAGGTGCTCGACTACCGCGTCGAGGTCGACGGCCGCAGCCACGACGACCCGTACCGCTACCCGCCCACGCTGGGCGAGCTGGACCTGCACCTGATCGGCGAGGGCCGGCACGAGCGGCTCTGGGAGGCGCTCGGCGCCCGGGTCTTCGACGAGGGCGTGGCGTTCACCGTCTGGGCGCCGAACGCACGCGGGGTCCGGGTGGTCGGGGACTTCGCGGGCTGGGCGCCGGACGACGGCTGGCCGATGCGCTCGCTGGGCGGCAGCGGGGTGTGGGAGCTGTTCGTCCCGGGCGTCGGGGCGGGCGCCCGCTACAAGTACCGGATCCTGGGCGCCGACGGGCAGTGGCGGGACAAGGCCGACCCCCTTGCGGCGTACGCGGAGGTGCCGCCGGCCACCGCCTCGGTGGTGCACCACTCGACGTACGAGTGGGGCGACGCCGACTGGCTGTCGCGGCGGGCCCGCCGGCAGCCGCACCAGGAGCCGATGAGCGTCTACGAGGTGCACCTCGGCTCGTGGCGCCCCGGGCTGGGCTACCGGGAACTGGCCGAGCAGCTGACCGCGTACGTCACCGAGCTGGGCTTCACCCACGTGGAGTTCCTGCCCGTGATGGAGCACCCGTTCGGCGGCTCCTGGGGCTACCAGGTCACCGGCTACTACGCCCCGACGTCCCGCTTCGGCGACCCCGACGAGTTCCGTCACCTCGTGGACGCCCTGCACGCCGCCGGGATCGGCGTGATCCTGGACTGGGTGCCGGCGCACTTCCCCAAGGACGAGTGGGCGCTGGCCCGCTTCGACGGCACCGCCCTCTACGAGCACCCCGACCCGCGCCGGGGCGAGCACCCCGACTGGGGCACGTACGTCTTCGACTTCGGCCGCCCTGAGGTGCGCAACTTCCTGGTCGCCAACGCGCTCTACTGGTGCGAGCAGTTCCACGTCGACGGGCTGCGGGTGGACGCCGTGGCCTCGATGCTCTACCTGGACTACTCCCGGCAGGAGGGGCAGTGGCTGCCCAACCGCTACGGCGGCCGGGAGAACCTGGAGGCCATCGCGTTCATGCAGGAGGTGAACGCGACGGTCTACAAGCACCACGCCGGGGTGGTGCTGATCGCCGAGGAGTCCACCGCCTGGCCGGGGGTCACCCGGTCGACCGACGCCGGCGGGCTCGGGTACGGGTTCAAGTGGAACATGGGCTGGATGCACGACACCCTGCTCTACACCTCGAAGGACCCGGTCTACCGACAGCACCACCACCATCAGCTCACGTTCTCCCTGGCGTACGCCTGGAGCGAGAACTACGTGCTGCCGATCAGCCACGACGAGGTGGTGCACGGCAAGGGCTCCCTCGCGGGCAAGATGCCCGGCGACACCTGGCAGCGGCTGGCCAACGTGCGCGCCCTGCTGGCGTACATGTGGGCGCACCCGGGCAAGCAGCTGCTCTTCATGGGCTGCGAGCTGGCCGACGACCGGGAGTGGAGCGAAGAGCGCGGCCTCGACTGGTACCTGCTGCACGACCCGGCCCGCGCCGGGGTGCAGCGGCTCGTCGGCGACCTGAACCGCGTCTACCGGGACACCCCGGCGCTCTGGGCGCAGGACACCGAGCCGGCCGGCTTCCGCTGGATCGCCGGCGACGACGTCGCCAACAACACCGTCTCGTTCGTCCGGATCGCCCCCGACGGCGCGACCCTGGTCTGCGTGGCGAACTTCTCCGCCCGGCCGCTGGAGGACTACCGGGTGGGGCTGCCGGCGGGCGGCACGTGGGCGGAGGTGCTCAACACCGACGCCCACCACTACGGCGGCTCGGGCGTGGGCAACCTCGGCGCCGTGCACGCCGAGGACGTGCCGTGGCACGGGATGCCCGCCTCCGCCGCGCTGCGGGTGCCCCCGCTCGGCGTGCTCTGGCTGCGCCGCGACTGAGCCGGGCGTCAGTCAGCACACGCCCTCAGACCGTGTAGCACGACCAGGAGCCCCATCCCCGACGACCAGCCGGGGCGACGACCGACCGCACGGAAGATCTTGGTAGGAATCGACCCCTGGAGGGGCCGATTCCTACCAATCTCCGACCATCGGTTCTCTGTCGGCTCGGCTCAGAGTCGGGTGATCCGGACAGCGTCGGCGACGACGTACCCCTGGGTGCTGGTCCAGCGGCTGACCCCGACGACCTGGCGCGTCCCGGCGGCGAGGTCGTAGGTGCCCAGCACCCGCCACTGGCCGCCGCCGCCGCGCTGGTCGACGGTGACGGTCACGTTCCCGTTCGCCGTCGCCACCAGGTGCGGCGTGGCGCTGTTGTAGCCGGGATCGGCCGGGTACCACACCTCGACGCGGTACGAGCCGGTGGCGGGCAGCGTCGCGCTGAACCAGGCCGGGTCGCTGACCGCCTGCGGGTTGGCGAAGCGGTAGTTGGCGCCGTAGCGCGCCGGCAGGTACGACGACGTGCCCCAGGTGCTGGCGGCCGTGAAGCCGCCGGCCGTGGCGTTGTCCACGATCACACTGAACGTGCCGCCACTGCCGCTGACCACCCGCGCGTTGCTGGCGGGGCTCTCGTGGTGCAGCTGGTCCAGCGCCGTCACCAGGTAGCGGTACGTCGAGCCGGCCGCGGCGGTCGCGTCGGTGAACGTCCCGGTCGTGCCCGAGGCGCGGACCGTGCCGAGCAGGTGCCGGGCGTCGGCCAGGTCGCAGGCGTCGACCGCGCCGTCGCCGGGCAGCCGGTACACCGCGTACGCGGCCGTGCTGCCGGTGGCGCCGCGCTGCCAGGTGAGGGTCACGCCGCCGGTGCCGCGTGCCGCCGAGGTGAGGTTCGGCGCGGCGGGCGCGGCGCCGCCCACCCCGGCGGGTGCGAGCGCCGGGCGGCGGTAGTGGTCGGTCGCCACCCGGGAGACGGCGCCGATGCGGTCGGCGCGGACGTCCTTGGCGCTGAAGTGGATGTCGCCGACGATCCTCGGGTGGCTGCGGTTAAGCGTCAGGTGATCGGTCAGCTCGGCCGGGTCCTGCCAGGCGGCGTCCTGCCCGGACGCCCCGGCGCGGTAGGTGGCCTGCCCGACGAGCAGCTGCACGTCGGTGCCGGTCACCGTCTCGGACCACCAGCGGACCAGCTCGGCGTAGTCGGCCGCCGGGTGGCCGATGTGCCAGTAGACCTGCGGGGCGATGTAGTCGACCCAGCCCTGACGCACCCAGCGGCGGGTGTCGGCGTAGATCGCGTCGTACGACTGGAGGCCGGTGGTGCGCGAGCCGAGCGGGTCGGTGCCGGCGTTGCGCCAGATGCCGAACGGGCTGACGCCGAGCTTGACCCACGGCTTGGCCGCCCGGATCTTGTCGCGCATCTCCCGGACCAGCAGGTTGACGTTGTTGCGCCGCCAGTCGCCGATGTTGCTGAAGCCGGCGCCGTACTGGGCGTAGGTGGCCTGGTCGGGGAAGGCCACCCCGCTGACCGGGTACGGGTAAAAGTAGTCGTCCCAGTGCACCGCGTCGATGTCGTAGCGGCGCACGGCGTCCATCATCGCGTCCTGCACGAAGGCGCGGACGGCGGGGATGCCGGGGTTGTAGTAGATGTGTCCGCCGTAGGTGACAGTCCAGCCCGGGTTCTTGCGGGCCGGGTGGCCGGCCGCCAACTTGCTGAGGTCGGTGTGGTTCGCCACCCGGTACGGGTTGAACCAGGCGTGGAACTCGAGGTTGCGCGCGTGCGCCTCGGCCACCATGAAGGCCAGCGGGTCGTAGCCGGGATTGCCGCCCTGGGTGCCGGTGAGCCACTGCGACCAGGGCTCGTAGGTCGACGGCCAGAACGCGTCGGCGGCGGGACGGATCTGCACGACGACGGCGTTCATCCGCCGCTGCTTGGCCAGGTCGAGCCAGCCCCGGTACTCCGCCTGCTGGGCGGCGGGGGTGAGCCCGGTGCGGCTGGGCCAGTCGATGTTGGCCACGCTGGCGATCCACATCCCGCGCAGCTGCCGCTTCGGGGTGGCCGGATCGGTCACGCAGGCCGCCTGGGCGGCGACCGGCACGGTGTCCGGCGCAGCCTCCGGCCCGGCGGGCCGGGAGGCGGGGGCGGCCGTGGGGAGGGCCGCGCCGAGCGCCAGCGCCGCCACCAACGCCAGCCCGGACAGGTATCGACCATAGTCTCTGCGCACGAAAATATGTTCAATGTTGCCGCGCGGTTCCACAAGGATCCTTCACGAGTTTCACCGACCGAAGGCGGACCCAACCCCACAGCGAGATCCGCTCGACCCTTGCCGACGCGGCCGGCAGGATCACCTGCGTGTCGGTGGACTCGACCAGCGCCCGCGCCCATCACATGCCGCCGGGGCGAGGAGAAGGGGGATCTGCAGGCTGAACCACCCGGCGGCGTCACCGTCGAGTTTGCTGATCACGCGATCGACCGCTCCCGCGACGGGTTGACCACGAAGCTGCACCTGGGCTGCGAACATGGCCAGAAACCGCTCGCCATCGCACTGACCACCGGCCACCGGCCACCGGGGCGACAGTCCGCAGTCCTCCCGGCCCTGGCGACCATCCGCGTTCCACGGCTGACGATCGGCCGACCGAGCACTCGCCCCGATCGGGTACTGCCCGACAAGGCGTACACGTTGAGAGCGATCCGGGCCTACTTACGTCCGCGTGAGATCGACGCGACGATCCCGAGCAAGGCCGACCAGGACGCCTATCGGCGAGTTCAGGGATCCAAAGGCGGCCGGCCGCCGGCCTTCGACCCGCACCCTTACAGAGTGAGTACTGGCATCAGCGCTGTCCGCATGAGGCTCGGCGGAAAGGTGGGAGGCCATCGCTTCGAGCGGCCAGCCCCCCACCTTTCGCGCGCCCTAATCAGAATCGTCGACGAACATGACAATAAAGATCGCCAGGACGCCCCAGCTGAGCACTCGGCGCCGGTTGCGGTCGCTCAGCCCTCTGCGCTTGGCGACAATCCAGGCCAAGAGGTAACCTAACGGCCACCCTAGCAAAAATGTCCAGATAGTACTCTGCCCAATGACCACGAGGAACGGGAAAATCGCCGCCGCCGCCATACCGACGCAAGCGAGGACCCATGTGAGCATCAAGAACAGCCTCCCCCGGCGGGCAGGTCCCGTTTTAGCTGCCTTGGTAATAGGTATTATCCTCTTTCCAATCCGTGACGACAGCAAATCCGTTTTTACTGTTTGCTTCAAAGACCCAACGTTCCCGAATCTGCTCCTCAGTTTCTGTCGAACGGTACTCCCAGCGACCACTCTCGCGTCCGCCCACCCAGCGGCGCTCGACCCTCTCGCGCGTACGATACTGGAAGGAGCGCTCCTTGATCGAGCCGAGGACGAATGCTGCACCGACACATCCACCGCATCCCTTCAGCCCGCCCATGGCACCCGAGAGAAGCCACTTATTCAGCCCGAACCGGTTCCACCAAGAGTCATGCCATTTACTCGTGTCCCACTCGGTGTGGTGCGAAAATTGCCAACCGCCGCACTTCCCCGGATTCTGGTCGCACCAGGGGTCGTAACCGCCCGGGTCGGGCACTGCCGGTCCGGGAGCCGGCGCTGGCGTCGGTCGCGCCGCCGTCGCCGCGGCATATTTCAGAAAAGCGCGCTGCTTTTGAATCAGCGCGAGGATGAGACTGGCGTTGTCTGTCTTCGTAACCCTCTCCCGAGCACCTCCTCTGCCCCGGTTCAACCGGGGCTTCGTGCTGGACTTATTATTCTTCTTGCCCCAGTCCTTGTTTTTCTTGGTACCGCAACCCCCAGGGCAACCGCCAGCGCCACGACCGTCGCCGTCCTTGAGCGGCCGAGGATCGTACCCGTAGCAGTCGAAGTGACGGCAGTCGTCCGGGATCATGCCGGTCGGGTCGCTGGAGGTAACCGGCGTGTTGTTGGCGTACGAGTAGCCGTTCCACTGCTGGGGTTGGCCGGTGTCCTGTAGCGGGTCGACGGAGGCGAAGCGGCCAATGGCCGGGTCGTAGGCGCGGGCGCCGACGATGGTGAGTCCGGTCGGGCTCATCGGCTTGTTCAGGAAGCCCCGGTTGTCGGGTCCGGTGACCGCTGCTCCGCGAGCCGCGCCGTAAGGCGTGTACTGCCTCCACGTCGGGTTCTGGGCCGTGTTGTCGAGGTAGAGCGACGGGGTGCCCTGGTGGTCGGCGATGGCGAAGGTGTACGCCGTACCGCTGCCCGAGCGAATACAGCTGCCACCACCGGGGAGGCTGTAGTAGCGGTCCCCGTCGATCGTGTTGGTGCTGGTGTTGAGCGTCAACTGCTGCCCGGGTAGGTACAGGGTGGTCTTGCCCGGTTCCTTCTGGAGCAGCAGGTTGCCGTCGGCGTCGTACACGAAGGTGTTGTTGCCGCTGGTGCCGCCGGTGACCCCGGTCAGCTTGCCGGCGTCGTCCCAGGTGAGGGCCTGGTTGCCCTGGGCGGCGTTGCGGCCGGTGGTGTTGCCTGCGGCGTCGTACGTGTAGGACGTGGAGCCGGTCGCCCCACCGGTCGTGCTGGTCGAGGTGAGGGTGTGGGGCTTGTTCTGGCCGTTGCCGTCGTAGATGTAGGTGGTCTTGGTGTCGCTGCCGCTGCCGAGGTTGTGCTCGACCTGCTCGGTGCGGTTGCCGATCGCGTCGACCGTCCAACTGGTCCAGTAGGCGCTGCCGGCGATGGCGTTGCCGACCATGGCCTTGTTGGTGAGGGTGGGGGTGACCGCGCAGGCGTCGGTGGCGGTCCAAGCCTCGGTAAGCCGGGCCAGACCGTCGTAGCCGTAGCACTGCGTCTCCGCCGGCGTGGCGGCCCCGAGGCGCTTGCTGGTCTTGCGGGTGATGTTGCCGGCAAGGTCGTACGTGTACTCCTGCTCGTCGACGTTGGTCGGAGTCGCCGTGGAGCGGGTGACGAGCTGGTTGGTCAGCCGGCTGGTGTGCGTGTCGTAGGTGTTGGTGACGGCAGCGAAGCTGGTGGCGGAGCCGATCTTCTGCTGGTTGACCCGGCCCCACGCGTCGTAGCTGACCTCCTTGGCGTAGCCTCCCAGACCGTTGAGGGAACTGGGCAGGTCCAGCACGCCGATGTAGCCGCGGAACACGGTCTCGGCGGGCAGGCTGCCCTTCGCCGGGTAGGTGTCGCTCAGCGGCAGGCCCACTACCGGCTCGTAAGTGTGCCCGAAGACGTAGGAACCACCGAGGTCGCCTTCGGCGCCGGGAATGGTGACCGTCTGCCCGAGGCTGTTGCCGAAGACGTCGAACGCCTTCTGCTGACTGGTGTACGCCTGTCCGCCACGGTAGGCGATGGTGGTGGTGAGCTTGCCGACGGCGTTGGTGACCCCGGCGACGGCGTTGCTGTTGTCGTAGATCCACGCGGCGCGCTGGTTCGTCGCCGACTGGTTGGCCACCGTGGCAGCGTACTCGCCGGTCTTGCGGTCGAGGGCGTCGTAGGTGAACGACAGGGTCTTGTTGCGGCCGTCGGTGGACTCGACAAGATTGCCGTTGGCGTCGTAGGCCATGCTGCTGTCGCCGGCGTCCGGGTCGGACTTCGCCACGACCTGGCCGAGCAGGTTGTAGGTCGAGGTCCACACGTTGTTGTCGGCGTCGGTGAGCGTGGACTGGTTGCCGTGGCTGTCGTAACCGTACTTGCTGACCGTGGCGGTGCCGCCGGTCACCGTGAAGTTACCGGTGAACGTGTCGGTCGGGGTGGTCACGGTTGGACGCGCGCTGTACTCGTGCAACTCCTTCTTGCGGCCGATCCCGTCGGTGACGGTCGCCGCGACGACTCCGCCGGCCGGCGGCACGACCGTGGTGCGGTCGCCGCCGTGCACCGTCGTGGTGGTCGAGACCGTCACGCCGTTCTTGGCCGCAGTGGTGATGACGGCGCGGCCGAGGCCGTCGTACGTCGTGAAGGTCTGGTTGGGCACCTGCTTGCCCAGGTCCGCCGCCGAGACCGGAGTGCTCACCGTCGGCGTGGTCGCGTTGTCCCACCAGCCGTTGTACGACGCCCTCGTCCAGCCGCGGGTGTCGTAGAACGTGTCGGTGATCATCCGGCCGCCCTGTGGCGTGACCGCCTGGGTCTGCCGGCTACGCAACAGCGCGTCGTAGATGGTGACCGACGTCTGGTAGTTGCTGTTCTTGTTCAGCTTTTGGCTCGTCACCGCCGTGACGCCCGTATTCGAGACGGTGTAGGTGAACTTGTGATTGGCAGCGCTGCTGGTCGCGCGGTTGTGCAGCCACACGGAAGTGCTGCGCCCCAGCGCGTCGTACTGCTGACGGCTTACCACGTTGTTCGCGTCGGTGGTGGTGAGGATGCTGCCGCGTCTCGGGTTCACCGTGGTCGACGAGGTCTGGTTCAGCGCATTCGTCGTCGACATGCCGGTCACCAGGTTGACGCTGTTCATGGTGAACCCGCTGGTGGTCTGGTTTCCTCCGGCGTCGATGGAGCCGGTCACCCGGCCGAAGGAGTCGTAGACCGTCTTCTCGTCGGTCTGCCAGGTGTAGGCGCCGGAGCTGTGGTCCTTGGCGAGCTGGGTCATCGTGACGTTGCCCTCGGTGGGGGCGGTCGCCTGCGGGAAGGTGGCGGCGAAGGTCGGGTCGTCGTAGAAGTTGCGTTCGACCTTCACGACCTGTGCCGGCCGGCTCACCGTTCCCGGGGCGGTCAGCGTGTTCACGCCGCCCGGCTCCGAGGCGGGAGTCCCCTGAGTGAACCCGCCACAGGCCACCGAGACCGTCTCGGTCTGGCTGACCAGCCCGACCAGATTCTTGCCCGCGTTGACCGGGGCGTAGGTGTAGCTGGTGCACTGGTTGTAGGCGGCGTCCACCGGGACCGTGTAGGTATAGGTGTGCTTCAGCTCGCCGAAGGTGGCGCTGGAGATGCTCGCGTCATAGCTGTTGTCGCTGGCGGTGTACCGCCAGGCGAGCACGCCGCCACTGGTCACCGCCTGACGGGTGTACGTCTTCAGCGGCGCGACCCACTGCGCCGTCAGCGCCGACAGCCCAGTACGGCTACGGGTCGCAGTGGCCCCCGACACCCAGTACGAGGTGATGGTCGACGAGTCGATTCGGCCGTTCTCGCCGAGGTACTGCGTGGTCTCCAGTTCCTTGCCGGCGAGTTCGTCGACGTCCTCGTGGGTGCCGCCGGCGGAGTCGGTCAGGTTGACCACCGTGGTGTTGTTGTTCTTGCTCATGCCACGGTAGTAGGCGGTCTCGGACTGGGTCCGGCGGTCGTTGGTCCCGTCACCGTTGAAGGTGCGGACCTTGGCGTAGCCGCGGAACTGCCCGTAGGTGCGGTACTTGGCCTTGACGACCTCGTTCTCGTCGTAGTGCCAGGCCGCGCCGCTGAGGTAGCTGTAGCTGGTCGACAGGGCCGGCGCCCCGCCGGTCGGGTCGGTGGAGGTGACCCGGGTGACGGCGTACTTGTGGAACCAGTCCAGGTGCGGGGCCGTGTAGCCGTCCGGGGTCCAGTACACCGGGTAGCACGACTTCATGTTGCTGGCCGGTGCGGTGGTGACCGGCGCGGTACAGGGCACCGGCAGTTCGTAGCTGGGTGAGATGACCGAGCCGGTCTCAGTCGTCACCGTGTGGATGCGCTGCCGGTAGAAGTTCGGCAGACCACCGGCGGTGTCGACCCGGTTGGCCAGCTTGATGCCGGTGAACGACACCGTCGGCAGGGTGATCGGCTCGGTCGAGCCGCCCGCGCTGGTGTCGTGGCCGGTCCGGGCAACCGACGACAGCCACAGCGTCGGCGACGTCCCATCGCCGGTGAGCGGCATCGTGTGGGTGAGGGCGTACGAGTCGACCTTCTCGTGGGTCGAGGTGCCGACGTTGTACTGCCGCGTCTCGATCGACGTCAGCCGGACAGTGGAGAAGAACGACGGGCTCCAGTTGTCGCAGTCGGTGCCGGAGGCGCAGATCAGGTCGAACGGCACGTCCGGCCAGTTCGCCTTGTTCGTCGAGTTCAGCGGCTGGCAGGTGCCGGCCAGACACCGGTCGCCGGTGTTGAACACAACCTGGTTCGGCACCGTGCCGTAGGCGTTGCCGTCGGTGAACCCGTAGTCGATCCGCGCCAGGTAGCTGTCCCGGACGTAGGACACGTCGGTGGCACCCTTGTTGCGGCCGTAGTGGTTGGTGTCCTGCTTGTAGTAGTAGGCCATGGCGTTGCCGTGGACGTCCTTGACGTAGTCCAGGTTCCACCGGTAGGCCATCGTGCAGACCGACGAGGAGAAGCCGGCCGAGTTGTAGCAGGGGTCTCCCGAGTGCGGGGAGTACACCGGACTGTGGTCGACCGACTTCGTTTCCGCCTTGTTCGACGTCCAGCCCGGCAGCCGGTTGCGGCCGAACTCGTAGACGGTGCCGCCGCGCAGGGTCACCCGCCAGTAGTCGGTGTTGTAGGTGCCGCTGCCGTTGTTCGAGTTCGTCACGCGGGTGACGACCTCACCGTTGTCCGACTCCGGCTTCCATACGCTCTTGGCCGAGTCCCACACCAGCGACGTCGAGGAACCGTTCAACGACAGGGTCAGGATCGGCCCGTCGTAGCAGCGGTCGTAGGTCTTGACCGGCGAGGCGCTGCCGCCCGGGTCGTCCATGCAGGACGCGAAGGTCTGCTCGACGTACGAACGGGGCGTGGACCAGCCGTCGCCCACCCACGAGGACTGCGCGTTGGTGGAGGCCGTCTGGCCGTCGACGCTGCCCGAGTCGTAGGACAGGGCGACGGTCGGCACCAGGTCCGACGCCGCCGGGGGAACCGTCAGGGGATACGAGTACGTGAACGATCCGGTGCTGCCGCCGCCAGTCCAGGAACCCGACGGCTTCAGGTCGGTCGCGGCGTACGTGCCACCCTTGCCGCCCTCGTCACCGGCCCCGGCCACCGCCGCGAGCACCATGCGCGCGCTCGTACCGGAGGAGGCCATCGGCACCTCCGCCGAGACCGTCCTGGCCGCCGCGTCGTTGGTCGACGACAGCGGCTCGCCCGTGCGGCAGGCGGCCAGTTCCGGGGTGGTCAGCGCGCACTCGGGCAGCCGTACCAGCCGGAGCCGGGATCCGTAGTTGCCGCCGAACGCCTCCGCGAACCCGGCGTAGTCGACGCCGACCCGCACCGCGCCCGACGCCCGGTCCGGAACCACGGACAGCAGCACGCCGTCGACGCCGGCCGCCTCGGTGGCCTTCCGGTCGGCCACGGTGACCGTCAGCCGGCCTGGCCCGGTGTGCTTGCCGTCCCTGGCCGCGACCGACTGCGCCCACACCGGGGTACCCGCCGCCCGCGCCTTGACCGACGACGCCGAAAGCGCCTGCGGTGCCGCCAGCTCCACCTGCGCCGAGGCGGCCTTCGGCCACGTCGTCCGCGACGGGCGGTACGTCGTGGCGGCGTCGTCGGACGGCTTCACGAACCGCGTCGGCAAGGGCTTCACGCCCTTGACCGACTGTCCCGGCGACGTCGGCGGAGGCTTCGCCACCTCAGCGTCCTTGGGTTTCGCCGATACCGGCGAACCCGTCAACAACCCCGCCACCAAAGACGCCGCCGCGACCGTCGCGACCACGCGTCCGGGACGAGTCAGCAGGCGTAAGCCCCTGTGCCCGGCCATTTCAACCCCACCTCTGCGAGATACAAGGAAGGCCACGCAGGGTGAACGGACGCGCACCCCCGTGGCGCGACGACAATGTTTCACGTCCGAGCCGATCGAAGGTAACGAGAAGGTAACGATAGACGTAGATCACATAGATCAAATCCGTCGCAGTGAGTCCGAAAGGGACAACCCGGTGTGACGACAGACGTTTCCCCGAGTCTGCCGAACTGCTTCACTGTGGCCGCAAACCGGACGCGACGACGCGTCCACCGGACACGCACACGGGGGAGCACCGCTTCATGCCCGCAAGCCGCCCAACAGCACGAACAAGAGCGAAGAAGACCGTCGCCACAGGCATCACCGCAAGCCTCCTGCTGGCCGCCGCGGCCGCGGGACCCGCCGCCTCGCCGGCTGCGGCAACGGCCAGGCCGGGTGCCGCCACGAAGCCGGCGCCCGCCTCGCTCGGGGTGGATCAGGCGGTGGCGGAGGCGCGGCGCACCGGCAAGCCGGTCGAGGCGACCGCCGCCGGGACCCCGACCGCCACGCTCACCGCCCGCCCGAACGGCGTGGTCGCGCTGACGCAGACCGCCGTGCCCACCCGAACGCGGGTGGACGGGCAGTGGAAGACCCTGGATCCGACGCTGGTCCGCCAACCCGACGGCAGCATCACCGCCGCCGTCACCACCAACCCGATCCGCCTGTCCCCGGGCGGCACCGGCCCTCTCGCCCGGATGTCCAGCGGCACCCGCGCCCTGGCGGTCACCGCGCCGATGGCGCTGCCCGCGCCGACCCTGTCCGGCAGCACCGCCACCTATCCCGAGGTCTTGGCCGGTGTTGACCTCACCGTCACCGTCACCGCCGAGGGCGGCTTCTCCCACGTCTTCGTGGTCAAGAACCGGCGGGCTGCCGCAAACCCGATGCTGGCCGCCCTCGACTTGACCACGAAGGGCGAAAACGTCACACTCGCCGCCGACGCCGCTGGCAACATCACCGGCCGCGACCGCCACGGCACCACCGTCCTCACCGCCCCCGCCCCCACCATGTGGGACTCCGCCGCCAACGGGGCAGCCGGACCGAGCCCGCGCCGCGCGACCAGGTCCAGCCCGGCAGCGCCCGGCCGAGCCGCGGAGACCGCCCGGATCGGCGTGAAAATCGCTCCCGGGAAGCTCACGCTGACCCCGGACCGCGGCCTGCTCACCGACCCGAAGACGGTCTACCCCGTCTTCATCGACCCGACGTTCAACTGGGCGTCGTACGGAGCCGGAAAGGGCGGCTGGGCCACGATCTCCCACCAGCACCCGTCGAGCAACTACTGGAAGAACACCCCCGACCCCAACGACCGGATGCAGGTCGGAAACTCCGGCGTACAACGCTCCAACACGCTGATCAACTTCCCCGTCCCCCACGCCACCCTGACCGGAGCCACGATCAACTCCGCACTCTTCAAGATCACGAACACGTTGTCGTGGAACTGCACCGCCAGGACGGTCAACGTCTACGCCCCCGCCACGGTGCTCGCCTCCGGCAACGCCACCTGGAACTACTGGGAGGGCCAGTCCAAGGGACCTCTGGCCGCTTCGGAGAGCTTCGCGTACGGCTACAGCGGCTGCGCCGCAAAGGCCGTCTCCTTCGATGTCACCGGCCAGATCCGGGCCGACGTGACCGCCAAGAAGGGCACCCGCACACTGTGGATGATCGCTGCCAGCGAGGCCAGCGACACCCACAGCTGGAAGGAGTTCCTCGAGACCAGCCCGACGCTGACGATCGAGTACAACCACAAGCCCAACACCCCGACCGGGCTCAACACCTCGCCGAAGACCACGTGTGCGGGCGGAAGCACCGTCGGTGACAGCTCCGTCTCCCTGTACGCCCCCGTCTCCGACCGCAACGGCGGCACCCTCGGCGTCACCTTCAAGCTGTGGAAGACCTCCGACGCCAGCCAGACCGCGCTCGCCTCGTCCGACCCGAACCTGCTGACCTACGCCTCTGGCAGCACGGCAGTGCTGGTCGTGCCGGTCGCCACGCTGCGCACCGCCGCAAACGGGGCGCTAACCCAGTTCTCGTGGAAGGCACAAGCCACCGACTTCCGCACGCCCAGCGACTGGTCGGCCACCTGCACCTTCCAGTTCGACCCCACCCGTCCCGGCGCGCCGAACGTACCCGAGGTGCCCGACGGCTCAACGACCATCGGCCAGCCCTTCACCGTCGACATCACCAAGGCCGACGGCACGAACCCCAGCGGCTACGTCTACCAACTCAACGCCGGTCCCCCCGTCGACGCCTCCACCACCGATGGCACGGCCACCATCACCATCACCCCGAGCCGATTCACGAACACCCTGACCGTCACCAGCGTCTCCGCAGGCGGCAACATCGGTGACAGCAAGAGCGTCACCTTCAACTCCGCTCCGGCCTCCACCGCTCGGGACGCCGACCTGACCGGCGACGGCGCAGCCGACCTCGTCACCGTCGGTGCCACCCACGGTCTGCCGCCTGGGCTGTGGCTCGCGCCCACCGACAGCGAACAGAGCGCGTTGACCGGAATCAACATCGGCGCGCGGGGCAACGGGGTCACCGAAGACAACTCCCCCGCCGACTTCAACGGCGCCCAGGCCATCACCGGCCACTTCACAGGCACCGGCCTGCAGGACGTCCTCATCTACTACCCCGCCACCGGAAACGGCGGCGTCCTACGCGCCAACGGCGACGGCTCCGTCATCCAGGCCCAACAGAGCGGCAACCAGTTCAGCGTCTCCGGCGATCTGCTCGCCGAAGACGGCGTCCTGCCGCGCCAACTGGCCAATGCCGGAGACATCCGGGGCGCCGCAACCGGCATCCCCGAGCTGATCGGCATCAGCGGCAACACCACCACCGGCCACCACCTCACCTACTACTCCAACTTCTACGCACCCGCCCTCTACGCCAACCCCCAACCCATCGACCAGACCACCCCCACCGGCGGCACCGACTGGGACAACTGGACCATCGCCACCGCCCAGCTCACCGACAGCACCGCGATGTTCCTGTGGAACCGCACCACCGGCGCGCTGCACCTCTGGACCGACCTCGCCTTCGACGGCAACAACATGCTCACCTTCACCCCCCACAAACTGTCCGACACCTGGAACCCCGGCGCCGACCTGACGCTGCGAGCCGCCGACATCGACGGCAGCGGAACCCCGGACCTGTGGACCGTCGGCACCGGTGCCAGCACCACGGCCTGGTTTGTCAGCGCCCTCGCCCCGGGCGCAGCCGGTGCGGCAGGCACCGGCACGATCACGGGCCAGGCGAGCCGAGTGCTCATCACCGCCGACCATGTCTGGCAGCTCAACGACGCCGGCGCCGGCCCGGTCACCACCGCCCGCGACACCGCCGGCACCCTCCACGCCACCGGCAACGCCGGCGTCACCTGGAAGACCGGCGACGCGTTCGACCCCGACGCCGTCTTCAACGGCACCACGGGCACCCTCACCACCCCCACCCCGGCGGTGAACACCACCACCAGCTTCACCCTCTCCGCCTGGGTGAAGCCCTCCGCCCTCGGCGGAACCGTCCTGTCCCAGAACGGCACCAACACGGCCGGCTTCAGGCTCTACACCGACGCCAGTGACAAGTCGTGGCGCTTCGCCATGCCGCGTACCGACGTGGCTGCCCCGACCTGGGACACCGCGAGCGCTGGCGTGAACAGCGCCCGGGTGGGCGTCTGGACGCAGGTGACGGTCAACTTCCAGAAGCCGTCGAACCTGCTGACGATCTACCTGAACGGGGCGAACCTCGGCCGGATCGGCCACAGCACCGTCTGGAACGCGAGCGGTGGGCTGCGCATCGGCAGCCACAAGACCGCCGCATCCTCCTACGGCGGCTGGTTCGCCGGGGAACTAGCCTTCGTGCAGACCTGGAACGAGGCGTGGAGCGTCGCACCGGCGCCCACGGCTCGGCATGCCAACATCGTGGCCACCAAGACGGACGGCTCCCTCTGGTACTACCAGCACACCGGGGCGCCCTCCCAGCCGTACGGCTACGGCAACCTGATCGGTAGCGGGTGGACCATGTTCGACCGGGTGATGACCGGGGATCTCAACAACGACACCTATCCGGACATCGTCGCCACCAAGCCCGACGGCACCCTCTGGTACTACGGCAACACCGCCAACCTGTACCCGGGCCAGCCGTACGGCTACGGGCGCAAGGTCGCTGCGGGGTGGGAGAACCTGCCCAAGACCACGGCCGGCGACGTCAACGGCGACGGGTACGCCGACATGATCAGCATGCGGACCGACGGCAAGCTGATCTGGCACCACAACCGGTGGGCGACCAACTCCGACGCGCCGTTCTACGGCACCGGCGTCGAGATCGGTGCCAACTGGACCGTGTTCAATCGGATCATGGCCGGGGACGTCAACGGCGACGGTTTTGCTGACATGATCGCCACCAAGTCCGACGGCACCCTCTGGTACTACCAGAACGCCTACGCGACCAATCCGAGCTGGCCGTTCAGCGGCGGAGTCCAGATCGGCACCGGCTGGAACGGCTACACCCGGATCGTGCCGGGCGACGTGAGCGGCGACGGGCACGTCGATCTCATCGCCACCAAGTCCGACGGCACCCTCTGGTATTTCGGCAACAACATCAACACCAGCAGCAACGGCAATCCGTACGGAAGCGGCCGGCTCATCGGCACCGGCTGGAACGCGTACAACCGGGTCTTCTAGGGGATCTGCCCGACGGGGCCGGTGGTGGCGCGAGCCGCCGCCGGCCCCGTCGGCGTCAGGGGATCAGACCAGGCCGGCGTCGCGCAGCAGCTTCCACAGGCCGGCGCCGTCGGGCGCGGAGAGCCACTTCTGCCCCACCGGCCCCGCCGACGACTCGCCGCCGGGGGTGGGCAGGCTACCCGCCAACACCGCCTGCGTGGGCGAGAGCCGGCGGATCGCCACCCCGGCCACGTTCTCCGGGTGGGCGGCGGCGAACTCGCGGTAGATCTCCGGGTCGTGCTGCCCGTCGTCGCCGACCAGCAGCCACTTCACCTCGGGGAACTCCTTGGCCAGCCGGGCCAGGGTGACCCGCTTGTGCTCCCGCCCGCTGCGGAACCAGCGGTCGGCGGTCGGCCCCCAGTCGGTCAGCAGCAGCGGCCCGGCCGGGTAGAGGTGCCGGGACAGGAACCGGGTCAGCGTCGGCGCCACGTTCCAGGCGCCCGTGGAGAGGTAGAAGACCGGCGCGCCCGGGTGCGCGGTGACGAGGCGCTCGTAGAGCACCGCCATGCCGGGAACGGCGTTGCGGGCGTGCTCGTCGAGGACGAACGTGTTCCAGGCGGCGAGCAGCGGCCGGGGCAGCGCGGTGACCATGACCGTGTCGTCGATGTCGGAGAGGATGCCGAAGCGCACCTCCGGGTCGAGAATGCGTACCGGCGCCTCGACCGGCTCGGCGTCCGGCAGGCTGATCCGCACCGAGCCCCAGCCCGGCGGCAGGTCCGCCTCGACCACGGCGTCGACGAACCCGCTGCGGTCGGCCCGCGCCTCGTGCCGTTCCCCGCCGGCCTCGATGCTCACCGTGACGTGCTTGGCCGGCAGCGTGGTGAAGCTGCGCCACCCGCGCACCTTCTCCAGCCGGCCGCGCTGGCGGGTGTCCGGCCGGCCCAGCAGCACCCGGCACATCACCCGCACCCAGCCGGGCGCGCCGTAGCCGGTGTACGCGATGACGTTCGTCCGCCAGCCGGTGCGCCGCAGCCGGCGCTCGACCAGCGAGTGCACGGCATCCTCGATCCGCGCGGCCCGGTGCAGGTTAGGTACGGCCAACTGGCCGGCGGGAGTGGGTGGCACGTCAGCAACCCTGCCACAACCCGGCCACCTCGGCCACGCGAGGCGATCTTCCCCGCCACCGGTCGCGGGGTCGATGAGGCCGGCGGGCACCGACCGGCCGGCTGCGCCGATCCGCCCCGGCCGGCCCCGACGGCGTGAAACACTCCGGTCGGGACGACGACGGGGGCGTTGGTCGTGTCGCAACCAGTGCGCAAGCGTGGGCGGTGGCGCCCGCAGCTCGACCGGCCGGCGCTCGTCGCGCTGCTGCTCGGGCTCGCCGGGGTCGGCTACCGGCTGATCCTGACCCTGCACACGGTGCCCGTCTCCAACAGCGACGAGGCGACGTTCGGGCTGGCCGCGCTGCACATCGCGCAGGGTCGCGAGCTGCCCGTCTTCCTCTACGGGCAGCGCTACATGGGGATGCTGGAGTCGTACCTGGCCGCGCCGCTGATCGCGGTGGCCGGGCCGGGCTGGCCGCTGCTGCGTCTGCCGCTGCTGCTGCTCTACGCCCTCTTCCTCTGGCTGATCCACCGGCTGACCCGGCGGATCTGCTCCCCCTGGTTCGCCACGGGGGTCGTCGGCCTGCTGGCGCTCGGCGGGGAACGGGTCGTCCGGGACCAGCTGACCGTCGTCGGCGGCCGCCCGGAGGTCAAGGTCGCGGTGCTGCTGATGCTGCTGATCGCGGTGGGACTCGCGCGGGGAACGGTGCGGCACCGCCGGTCGGCCGTCGGGCTCTTCGGCCTGCTCGCCGGGGTGGCCGCCTGGTCGGACTGGCTGATCCTGCCCTACCTGGCGGTGGCCGCGCTGGCACTGCTCTGGGCGGCCCGCCGGGAGTTGCTCGGCGCGGCCGGCGTGCTGCTGCTGGCCGGGTTCGCCGTCGGGATCGCGCCGATGATCCGGGACAACCTCCTCGCCCCGCCCGGCGAGGACTCGCTGTCGGTGTTCCGCGAGATCAGCACCAAGGCCGGCCCGTCGCCGCCGTGGTTGCGGCGGCTGGACGGCGGGCTGCTGGAGGGGGTGCCGCTCGCCGCCGGCCTCTGCCCGGTGGACGGCTGCGCCCGCTGGCAGGGCTGGTTCGGGCTGCTCTACCCCGTGCTGCTGGCGGTCGCCGCCGCGCTCGCCGTCCTCGCGTACCGCCGGGCCGCGGGCGCCCCGCGCGGCGAGCGGGTCGGCCCGGTGGTGCACCTCGCGCTGGTCGTCGGCGCGGCGCTGACCCTGCTGTCGTACGTGCGCAGCCCGCTCGCCGCCACCAGCCCGCTGGACAACGCCCGCTACCTGTCGGTGCTCCAGCTCTCCCTGCCGGCGGTGCTCTGGCCGCTCTGGGTGGCAGCGGTCGCCTGCTGGCGGGGCACGGTCGGCGCGCTCGGCCGGCTGGCCGGTGCGCTGGCCACCGCCGTGCTCGCCGCGCTGGCCGCGACCACGCTGGTGGTCACCGTGCTGTTCGCGGCCACCGGCACCGAGGAGTCCCGGACCGAGGAGCGGCAGGCCCGCGAGCTGGCCGACACGCTCCGCGCGGGCGGGCCCCGCGAGGTGTACGGGGACTACTGGACCTGCAACCGGCTGATCTTCAACACGGCCGAGGCGGTGACGTGCGCGGTGCTCGACGGCGACCTCGCCCCCGGGCAGAACCGCTACCCCGCGTACTGGCGGCAGGTGGGGCGTGCCGACCGGCCCGGGTACGTGCTGGAGGCCGGCTCGGCGGCGGAGCGGCGGCTGCGCGCGCTGCTGGGCGACCGGGCCGACGCCGCGCTGGTCGCCGAGGTGGGCGGGTATCGCGTGTACCACCCGGAGACGCCGGTGCGGCCGTGGCGGTAGGGCCGGCCCGTACGCTGACCGGACCGGCGCGCGGACGCCGCGCCGAGCCGAGGAGTCACCGATGCTCATCCTGCTGCCGCCCTCCGAGGGGAAGGCCGACGCCGGCACCGGCCGGCGGCTGGACCTCGCCCGGCTCTCCCTGCCGGAGCTGACCGACGCCCGGGAGGAGGTGCTGACGGCGCTGGTCGCGCTCAGCGCCGACGGCGACGAGGAGGCGGCCCTGGCGGCGCTGGGGATCAGCGAGGGCCAGCGCGGCGAGCTGCGCCGCAACGCCCGGCTGCGGGTGGCCGCCACCGCGCCCGCCGGCCGCGTCTACACGGGGGTGCTCTACGAGGCGCTCGACCTCGCCTCGCTGCCGGCGACCGCGCAGCGGGCCGCCCGCCGGTCGGTGCTGGTCAGCTCTGGGCTCTGGGGCGCGGTACGCCTCACCGACCGGGTCCCGCCCTACCGGTGCCCGATCGGGGCGAGGCTGCCGGGCCTCGGCGCGCTGTCGGCGTACTGGCGGCGGGCGCTCGCGCCGGCGATGGCCGCGGCGGCCGGCGACGGGCCGGTGCTCGACCTGCGCTCCGGCGCGTACGCGGCCACCTGGGCACCGCGGGGCGAGGTGGCCGACCGCACGGTGACCGTCCGGGTGCTGCACGAGCGGGAGGTCGACGGCGTGCCCGTCCGGTCGGTGGTGAGCCACTTCAACAAGGCGACCAAGGGCCGGCTGGTCCGCGACCTGCTGACCGCGGGCGCCCGGCCGCGCACCGTCGACGGGCTGCTGACCGCACTGCGCGACCTGAAGTATCCGGTGCTGGAGCAGCCCACCCCGGCCGGCCGGCCACGCCAGGTCGACGTGGTCGTCACGGAGCTGTAGGACAGCCGCAAGATTTCCTCAAGGCTGGGACCGATCGGTTTCCCCGGCGGCGTCGACGGGCCACGGTAGAGGGACCCCCGACGCCGACAAGGAGTGCCTGAGTTGGCTCCCGAACAGATCCTGCTCGACCGGCCGCGCCTGCCCTCGACCCCGCCGCCGTTGGACTGGTCCACCCTGGCCGACGCGTTCGAGGCCGCCTGCCTGCTGCGCTGCACGCCCCCGCCGGCCGTCGCCGGCACCCGCCGGCCGGCGCCCGAGCACCGCCCCCCGTCGGTGGAGTTCAACCGGGAGGAGGCGGCGCACCGCATGCGTCAGCTCCTCCACCGGCTGGACGTCCCCATCGAGCACGAGGTGACCGTCGGCGGGCTGCGCCGCCGCTACCAGCTGCACCGGCTCTCCGTGCCGCACCAGCACCGGCCGGCGTACGCGAGGACGCTGGAGGCCGGCTGGCGGCAGGGCCGGCGCGAGCTGCTGGGCGGGCCGGTCCCGGGCGCGTCGACCGTACGGCGGGCGTGGCGGCCCCGGCTGGCCGCGGCCGCCTGGCGGGCCGCCCTGCTCGCCGGTGGGCGGCACGTCCGCCGGCACATCCTCGGCGTCCGGATCACCGACCGGGAGCTGGCCGCAATCCTGGTGCGCGGGGCCGCCCTGCTGGACGTTCCGGCGCTGCTGCGCCCCGGCACCGGCTGTTACCTCGTCTGCGTCGCCGACGGCCCGGACCGCCAGCGGATCCTGCACAGCACCGCGCTCGGTTCCGCCCACGTGCCCGACCGGTCGGCCGGATGAACGCGATCGGCGTCGTCCGCGGGGCGCCGGAGGCCGCCCCGCCTCCTCCACCGTGCCGATCAGCCCGACCGGCGGCGGCGTTCCGGCCTCGGTCGCGTACCGCAGCGAGCTGACCATCGTCGTCGACGCGGCCCCGGGGTCCTAGCCCGGCCGGTGGGCGGCGGGTTGCGGCGGCGGCCCGCACGGCGCAGAGTGCAGCGCGTGAGTCGCACCCGGTTCCGCCGTGTCCGCCCGCGTCCCGTCCGCCCGCCGGCGCTGCTGGCGCTGCTGCTGGTGGTGACGTTGCCCGGCGTGGCCGGTTGCCAGGACGCGCCCGAGCCACCGGTCCGGATCCGGATCGCGACCGGCAGCCCGACGGCGGTCTACCACGCCTTCGGGCAGTCCCTGGCCGCCGTGCTCAACCGGGAGCTGCCGGACGTCCGGGCCAGCGTGGTGGTGACCGCCGCCTCGGCGGAGAACGTCCGGCTGGTCGGCGCCGGCGAGGCCGAGCTGGGTTTCACCCAGGCCGACGTGCTGCCGGCGGCGCCGGCGGCGCACCCGTCCGTGGTCGCGGTCGCCCGGGTCTACGACGACCTGCTGCACCTGGTCACCACCGCCGGCGGTCCCGTCCGCACGCTCGCCGACCTGCGCGGGCGGCGGGTGTCCGTGGGCGCGCCCGGGTCCGGCACCGAGATCACCGCCGTCCGGCTGCTGGAGGTGGCGCGCCTGGGCGGCGACCGGGTACGCCAGGAGCGGCTCGGCCTCGACGATTCGGTCGCGGCGCTGCGGGCCGGCACGATCGACGCGTTCTTCTTCTCCGGCGGGCTGCCGGTCCGGGCGCTGGAGCAGCTCACGGACGACAGCGCGACGCGGATCGTCGACCTCGGCGAGTGGACCGGGCCGCTGCGCGAGAGCAACCCGGAGGTCTACGTCTCCCGGGACATCCCCCGCTCGGTGTACGGCACCGACCCGGTGACCACGGTGGCCAACCCGAACTTCCTCATCGTCCGGGCCGACCTGCCCGCGCCGCTGATCCGGGAGGTGACCCGGCTGCTGATGGAACGCCGCCAGGAACTGGCCGCCGCGCATCCGGCCGCCGGCCGGATGAGCCCCCGCTCGGCCATCGCCACCGCCCCGCTGCCGCTGCACCCCGGCGCCGCCGACTGGTACCGCGCCGCCAAACCCTGACCCGCCGCCGCTACACCCCGACGCCGCTGTCGAGCTGTCCCGTGGCGCGGGGCGCCGCGGGAGCGTCGTCGCGGCCCGGCGCGGCGGGAGCGGCGTCGCTGGGAGCAGGGTCGCCGGGAGCGGCGTCGCCCGGAGCGGGGAACCAGAGGCCCGCGACCAGGCCGCGCGGCTCGCCCCCGCGCATGGTGAGCCGCCCGTCCGAGGCGTCGACCAGCACGGCGACGATGGTGAGGCCCAGCCCGGCCCCGTCGATGTTCTGCACCTCCGGGGCACGCCAGAACCGCTCGGTCGCCTGCCCGAGCTGGCTCGCCGTCATGCCCGGGCCGGTGTCCCGGACCTCCAGCGCGGTGCCGTCGTCGTGGCGCCGGACGGTCACCGTCACCTCCCCACCGGCGTCGCTGAACTTGACCGCGTTGTCGATCAGCGCGTCCAGGGCCTGGTCGATGGCGGTCGGCACGGTCCGCGCGTACGCCGGGGCGTCCTCGGCCACCAGCCGGAGGGTGATGCGGCGGTGCCGGGCGAGCGGCTCCCAGGCGGCCACCCGGGACGCGGCGACGGCCGCCGCGTCGACGGTGACCCGCTGGTTCTCCCGCCGCTCGGCGCGGGCCAGGGTCAGCAGCGCGTCCAGCACGAGGGCCAGCCGGTCGGTCTCCTCCAGGGCGAGCTGGTGCTCGGCCCGCCCGTCCGCGTCGGTCAGGCTCGGGCCCAGCTCCTCCACCCGCAGCCGCAACGCGGTCAGCGGGTTGCGCAGCTGGTGGCTGGCGTGCGCGACGAACGCCCGCTGCCGGTCCATCACGTCGGAGACGACGTCGGCCATGTGGTTGAAGCTGGTCGCCAGGCGACGCAGCTCCGGCGGGCCGAGCCGGTGCTGCACCCGTGCGCCGCGGTCCCCCTCGGCAATCTCGTGGGTGACCGCGTCCAGCTCGGTGACCGGGCGCAACACCCAGCCGGCCAGCCCGAACGCGGTCAGCACGCAGGCCAGCACCGCGAGCAGGCCGGTTCCGGCCAGCGCCAGCCACCAGACGGTGACGGCCCGCCGGACCGGGTCGGCCGGGGTGGTGATGACCACCGCCCCGAGCACCTCACCGCCGTCGTTGATCGGCACCGCCACCACGATCGGCCCGTCGACCCAGGGCCAGACCGACTCCGGCCCGCTGGCCTGCTGCCCGGAGAGCGCGGTGTCCAGCGCCTCGTGTGAGCCGGGAGCCGGCTGCCAGCTCTCCGAGGCCGCCACCGTACGGCGGTCCCGGTCGACCACCGCCGCGCCGATGCCGTAGAGGTCGTCGTAGCTGCGCAGCTCGTTGTCGAGCGGGCCGGGCGTCCCGCCCCGCAGCGCCGGGCCGGCAAGCGAGGCGAACCGGGTGGCGTCGGCGAGCCGGTCCGCGCGTACCCGGTCGGTCTCCCGGGTCGCCAGGGTGACCGCCAGCGGGGTCTCCAGCGCGATCAGCACCAGCACCATCAACAGCAGGTAGCTGATCACCAGCCGACGTCGCACGGCGTCTCCTCACTCGCCGCGCAGCCGGTAGCCGACCCCGCGTACGGTCTCCACCAGGCCGGGATCGCCCAGCTTGCCGCGCAGCGACCCGACGTGCACCTCGACCGTGTGCCCGTCGCCCCAGGTGGTGCCCCAGGCGTCGAGCAGGATCCGCTCCCGGGCCACCGCCACGCCGGGCTGGCGGGCCAGGGAGAGCAGGACGTCGAACTCCTTGCGGGTCAGCGCCACCGGCCGGCCCTCGACGGTGACCGTCCGGGCGGCCACGTCGACGCGTACGGGCCCCACCTCGATCAGGTTGCGCTCCGGCACGGCGTGCGCCGCGCGGCGCAGCACCGCCTCGATGCGTGCCTGGAGTTCGGTCATGGAGAAGGGCTTGACCACGTAGTCGTCCGCGCCGAGCCGCAGGCCGAGCACCCGGTCCCGTTCCTCGCCCCGGGCGGTCACCGCGATGATGCCGAGCTGGCTGCTGCGCCGCCGCAGCTCCCGGCACAGGTCGGTGCCGTCCCCGTCGGGCAGGGTCAGGTCCAGCAGCACCAGGTCGCAGGGGGCGGCGCAGAGGGCCGCCGCGACGGTCGCGGCGTGCTCCACCTCGTACCCCCGGCGGGTGAGGGCGGAGGAGAGCGCGGCGGCCACCCGGCGGTCGTCCTCGACCAGCAGGATGCGCACCCGGGGCCCCCATTCGTCGGTCCGTCGACCCCGAATGGTGGCAGAAGTACGCCCGCGACGGGAGGGCCGGTCCCGAGCCGGCCCTCGCAGCAGCCGGTGCCCGAGCGCCCGTGGCGGGTCGATCGGCAGGTCAGAGGCCGAAGACCTCGTCGGCCGTGGCGTCGCGGACCCCGTCGACGAAGCCCCGGAAGCCGGGGTCGTCGTGGCTGGCGGGCACGCTGGTGACGATCTCGCCGGTGGCCTGCGTGACCGCGTCGACCAGGGGCGGATAGTCGATCTCGACGTCCGGGAGGGTGTCGTCGTCCGCCTGGCCGAGGTTGATCACGTGCTGCACGTCCTCGGTCGGGGTGTCCGGGTCGCCGGCCCACTCGCCGCCCGCCCGGTGGCACTCGTCGTAGAGCGCGCGCTGGCTGTCGGTCCAGTCCTCGTCGTAGCTCTCCATCGCCATCCCTCCGCGACCCGCTGCCCCGAGCATGCCGGGCGGCGGCGGGCGCCGGGGCGGTACCGGGAAACCGGGACGGCCGCCGGCGGGACCGGCCGCGCGTAGGCTGCCGGGGTGATCTACAAGCTGCTCACCACCATCGAATGGGACGACGCGCTGGCCGCCGGCCACCTCGACGGTACGGCGCTGGACCGGCAGTCCGGGTTCATCCACCTCTCCGGCGCCGACCAGGTGGTCGGCACGGCCCGGCGGTACTTCGCCGGCGCCACCGGGCTGACCCTGCTGACGGTGGACCCGGACCGGCTGGGCGACGCGCTGCGCTGGGAGCCGTCGCGCGACGGCGCGCTCTTCCCGCACCTGTACGGCCCGCTGCCGGTGCCCGCCGTGGTGGCCGCCGACGCGCTGCCGGCGGACCGGCCGGCCGCCGACGCGGTGGCGGCGCTGCTCGCCTGAGGGGTCGCTATGCTACGCCGAGTCCGCTCCCCCGGCCTCGCCTGCGCGCCCCGGGGCGGGTGTGGCAGAACCGATCCGCGCGATCGACGCCCGCCCGGCGTACGCCGACGCGGATCACCGACGGCGCGACGCCGCGCCCCGAGCCATGCGAGTTGAAGGATGACTGACAGCAGTTCCCCGTCCCCCTCCGTCTTCGTCCACCCGACGGCCGACGTCGAGGAGGGTGCCCGCGTCGGCGACGGCACGAAGGTCTGGCACCTGGCCCACATCCGCTCCTCGGCGCAGGTCGGCGCCGGCTGCGTCATCGGCCGCAACGTGTACGTCGACGCCGGCGTGACGGTCGGCGACCTGGTCAAGATCCAGAACAACGTCTCGGTCTACCAGGGCGTCACGATCGAGGACGAGGTCTTCGTCGGTCCGTGCGCGGTCTTCACCAACGACTTCCGGCCCCGGGCGCAGAATCCGGACTGGACGATCACGCCGACCCTGGTCCGCCGGGGCGCCTCGATCGGCGCCAACGCCACCCTCGTCTGCGGCATCGAGGTCGGCGAGTACGCGATGATCGCGGCCGGGTCCGTGGTGACCCGGGACGTGGCGCCGTACCAGCTCGTCGCCGGCAACCCGGCGCGCCCCAAGGGCTGGGTCGACGAGCGCGGCGAGGTGGTCTCGCGGGACGTGGACAACCCGCCGCAGCGGGGCTGAACGAACGACGCGGGGGCGGTGACCGGCACCGCCCGGACACCGCCCCCGCGTCGACGCGTCAGCCGCAGAGCCGGTCGACCTCCGCCCGGAAGCGGTCCATCGCGTTCGGCTCGTCCGGGCCCAGCAGGTACGTCTTCAGCTCCCGACGCGCCTCGGTCATCGGGTCGTCACCGGCCCGGGTCACCGCGACAATCTTCGGCAGCTCGCCGCAGTCCGCACCGAGCAGGTACGCGGCCCGCGCGGTGGGGTACCGGCGGCGGAACTCGTCCTCGGGCAGCCCGGCCGGGTTCGCCACGACGTACGGCCGCTGACTCTGCATGAAGTCCGAGACCACGCTGGAGATGTCGCTGACCAGCAGATCGGTCTGGTTGAAGCAGTCGAACAGCCCCGGCGCCCGACCCGTGACCACGAGGTGCGCGTCGCCGGCCAGCGAGGTCGCGTCGCTCTGCCCGCCGGCGGCCCGGATCCGACGGACGATCCGGTCGTTGGCCGACCGCGCCTTGGCCGACCGGCTGCCGGTGAGCGGGTGCGGCTTGTAGATCACCCGCACGCCGGGGGTGGCCAGCAGGCCGGCGACGATCCGCTCGCCCATCAGCACCACGGAGGTGTGGTAGACCTCCTCCTCCAGCCAGCCCTCCCAGGTCGGGGCGTACAGCACGGTGAACGGCCGGTCGGTGGCCGCCGAGCCGAAGGTGTGCACGCCGGCCAGCTGCGGCCGACCGATCTCGACGATGTCGCGGTCGAGCACGCCGACGCCGCTGAGGGCGTAGCGCTCCCGCCCCGCCGGACCGGCCACCCAGACCTCGTCGTACACCTTGCTGTAGGGGTTGACGCTGGCCTGCTTGTCGCTGTCGCCGTGGCCGACGAAGACGTGCTTCACGCCCGGCTCGCGCAGCAGGTGGATGTTGGCGCCCACGTTCGCCACGTAGAGGGCGGCCCGGAGGCTGCCCAGTTCGAGGTTCATGAAGTCGGTGCCGGCCGGTACGCAGATCACCGGCAGGCGGGTGTCGGCGAGCGCCCGGAACGCCTCCTCCTGGCGCATCAGCACCACCGCCCGCCGGCCCGTCGCCTCGACCGGGGCGAGCCACATGTTGGCCTGGTAGACGTCCTTGACCGGGCCGGCGAAGTAGAGGGCCAGATCCGGCTGCTCGCGGGCGAGCCAGCTCTGCACCGTCGGCAGCGCCGAGGTGGCCCGGCCGCGCCCGCGCAGCCAGGACAGCGCGAGCACGGCGGCGACCAGCGCCCCCGCCACCAGGGTGACCGCCGCGGTGAGCACCACCGGCGCCACGTCGTCGGCCAGCACCGCGACCACGGCCGCCGGCACCAGCAGCAGGTTGAGCAGGGGCAGCCGGTCGCCCTCGACGGCGACGGCCCAGGCCGGCGGCCGGGGTGCCCCGGAGGACCGCCCGAGGTCGATGTTGCGGACGAAGGCGACGGCGGCGGCGCCACGCTCGCCGAGGCGCGCCAGCACCCCCGTGCCGAGGGCGAGCGCCAGCAGCGCCGCGGGCAGCAGCAGCACCAGGACCAGCGCCGTCGGGCCGGGGCGGACCGTCGTCACGATCAGCAGGACGACCGCCAGGTCCCGGGCCAGGTGCCGGTGGAGCTGCCCGATGCCGGCCTTCTCCAGTAGTTCCCCGCCGGTCGGCCGACGCAGCAAAGTGAGTTCACCGGCGGCCACGGCCAGGCCGGCGACCGCGAAGGGGATCATCCAGCCGAGGGCCCCGGCCAGCACCATGACGGCGTACGACAGCAGTATCGCGCCGATGAGGCCGGCGTCCGGCTGCTTGCGCAGTTTGCTGAACAAAGACACTCTCCCCTGTCGATCACCGGCGAATCCGGGCAGGTGCGACCTTAACGTGGCATGTCCTTCGAGTATTGCCGGGGTGTCGCGTGGCCCACCGGCGGGCCACGGCGGCGCCCCCCTCGACGCGACGGGGCCCCGGCCGTCGACCGGGGCCCCGTGACGCGACGGCGGATCAGCCGCCGATGACCACCCGCCGCACGCCGGCCCAGCGGGCCGGGTCGGTGACCCGACGGCCGTCGACCAGGACGGTCACGCCGGGCAGGTCGGACGGGCTGAGGGTGCGGTACTCCGCGTGGTCCGCCTGCACCACGGCCGCGCCGAGCGGCTCACCGTCGTACGGCGGCAGGCCGTGCGCGGTGAGTTCCTCGGCGGTGTACATCGGGTCCGAGACGTACGGCCGGGCACCGCGCCGCCGCAGCGCGTCGACGGTCGGGAAGACACCGGAGAAGGCGGTCTCCTTGACCCCACCCCGGTAGGCGGCGCCCAGCACCAGCACCCCGACGTCGGTCAGGTCGCCGTAGGCGGCGGCGAGCAGGTCCACCGCGTACTCCGGCATGGCCGCGTTGGCCTCGCGCGCCGAGCGGACGACGGTGGCCGCCGGGTCGTTCCACAGGTACATCCGGGGGTAGATCGGGATGCAGTGCCCGCCGACCGCGATGCCCGGCTGGTGGATGTGGCTGTACGGCTGGGTGTTGCACGCCGCGATGACCTTGGTGACGTCCACGCCGACGGTGTCGGCGAACCGGGCGAACTGGTTGGCCAGGCCGATGTTGACGTCCCGGTAGGTGGTCTCGGCCAGCTTCGCCAGCTCGGACGCCTCGGCGGAGCCGAGGTCCCAGACGCCGTTGGGGTGCTCCAGGTCGGGCCGCTCGTCGAAGTCCAGCACCGCCTCGTAGAAGCGGACGCCGTGCTCCGCCGACGCCTCGTCGATGCCGCCGACCAGCTTCGGGTAGCGGCGCAGGTCGGCGAAGACCCGACCGGTGAGCACCCGCTCGGGGCTGAAGACCAGGTGGAAGTCCTTGCCCGCGGTCAGCCCCGAGCCCTGCTCGAGCATCGGCGCCCAGCGGTTGCGGGTGGTGCCGACCGGCAGGGTCGTCTCGTAGCTGACCAGGGTGCCCGGCTTCAGGCCGGCGGCGATGGCGCGGGTCGCGTCGTCCATCCAGCCGAAGTCCGGCACGCCCTCGGCGTCCACGAAGAGCGGCACGACCACCACGACCGCCTCGGACTCGGCGACCGCCGCGGCGGTGTCGGTGGTGGCGGTCAGCAGCCCGGCGGCCACCGTCTCCTTGAGCTTGACGTCCAGGTCGGTCTCACCCGGGAAGGGCACCGCCCCGTCGTTGACCAGCCCGACGACCCGCTCGGAGACGTCGGCACCGATCACCCGGTGGCCCTTCGTGGCGAACTGCACGGCGAGCGGCAGGCCGATCTTCCCCAGCGCGACGACGCAGATGTTCATGGAACTACTTTCCTCCTAGTGGAAGCCTGCGCCGCAGGCGGGCCACCACCCGGCGCAGCGTCACCGGCGAGACGGCGATCACCAGGTGGCCCTTGTGGTTCGTGGTCGTGGTGAACACGTACAGCTGTCCGCCGTGTCGGTGGAGCACCCGCTGCCGGACCGGCGGACGTGGCCCGCGCAGCGGGGTGGAACCGCTCTCCCCGGCCGCCACGGCGGTGACCCGGACGGTGCGGGTCCGCCCACCCGGCGGCAGCCCGGCGAGCAGGTCCGCAGCCCGGAAGGTGACCCGGACGGTGGTCCCCAGCGGGTCCTCCGTCAGGCCGGTGATGCTACCGCCGGCCGAGCCCACCTTGAAGGTGAGCCCGCCGTCGGCAAGCTCGGCGAGCTCCGGCCAGGGGCTGCGCGCGGCGACCGTCAGCGTCCTCTCCCCGCCCCGGTCGGGGGACCAGGTCGCGGAGACCGCCTCCAGCCGGGCGAGCCACTTGGGGTCGGACCGGCTGACCTCGAACCACTCCTCGGACAGGGCGGAACGGGGGTCGCCGAAGCCAGGGTACAGGGCGTACCAGCGGTCGTCCTGCACCACCGTGGGCGGGAGACCCTCCTCGACGTCCTGCCTGATCACGGCCCGCACGTCGGCGAGGGACCCGAGCCAGGCGGCGCCGATCCGCACCCGGGCGGTGACGCCGAGCCGGTCGCGGATGGAGTCCGTGAGGTGCTTGCGGGCCAGGTTCGCCACGCCCGCGCGGACCTGCTCCTGGACCTCGGGCTCCAGCGTGAGGAAGTCGTCCTGGAGCAGCTTGGCGATCTCCCAGGTGAAGTGCCGGTACAGCACCGCGTCGCGCCGCTCGCCGGGCTCGATCAGCTCCGCCACCACCTCGACGACGCGCTCGACGCCGCGCAGCCGGGCGAGGTGGTTGCTGCGGTAGGTGATGTTGCCGGCGTTGAGCCGCTTGACCGCGTAGTAGTAGTCGTAATCGGCCAGCACCGAGATGCGCCCGGCCCGCAGGCACGCCTCCAGGGTGAACGGCTGGTCGCTGCCGACCGGCATGTCCTCCGGGAAGCGCAGCGCGTACTTCTCGATCAGGTCGCGCCGGAACAGCTTGGTGTTCGACAGGGCGAACGGCAGCGCGGAGGAGAAGAGGTCCACCTCGGCCCGGGTGCTCTCGAAGATGGCCTGGTGGACGTAGCGGTCGTTGACCCCGACCATCCGGCCGAGCAGCACGTCGGAGCCCCACTCGTCGGCCGCGGCCACCATCCGGGCCAGCGCCTCCGGCCCGAGGTGGTCGTCGGCGCCGATGAACAGGACGTAGCGGCCGGTGGCCTGGTCGAGCGCGCGGTTGCTGGGGGCCGCCGGGCCGCCCGAGTTCGCCTGGTGCAGCACCTTCACGGTGCCCGGGTACGCCGCCGCGAAGCGGTCGAGCTCGGCGCCGCTGCCGTCGGTGGAGCCGTCGTCGACCGCGACGACCTCCAGCCGGTCCAGCCCGATGGTCTGCTCCACCAGGGAGGTCAGGCACCGGGTCAGGTCCGGCATCGTGTTGTAGACGGCCGTCACCACCGTCACGTCGGGCGTGGTCACGCGCCGACCCCTACCGGGGTCGGTGCCGGGTCCCCCGTCGGCGCGCCCGGTCGGGGCGGGGCATCGGGCAGCAGCCGGGAGTAGACGGCGTCGAGCTCCTCCGCCTGCGCCTCCCAGGTCCAACCGGCCAGCAGCCCCGGCCGGTCGTACGCGGCGCGGTAGCGCGCCGGGTCGGTGAGCACCGCCGTGACGGCACGAACGAAATCCGCCACGTCCTCCGCCACGAACACCTCGCCCTGCCCGGTCTCCCGGACAGTCTCCGCCATCGTCCGCACGTCCGACACGACCAATGGCAGACGCGCGTGTGAATACTCGAAGAACTTGGTGATCAACGCGATTTCGTGATTCGGCCAGTGACGGATCGGAATAACCCCGACCTGGGCCCTCGACAGGAATGGCACCACCTCGTGATGCGGCACGTACGGCAGAACGTGCACCCGCCCCGCAACGCCGAGTTCCTCCGCACGGCGGACAAGGCCCTTGACATACGCCGAATCGAGTTTGTTGACCACGAACGCGACATGCGCCTCCGGCAGCAGCGGCAACGCCTCGACCATCACCCCGAGCCCTCGCTTGGCCGCGGCCACCCCGCTGTAGACGAGTAGTGGGGTGGCCGGCTCGATCCCACAGAGCGCCCGGATGTCCGGTACCAGATCGGCGGAGCCCGCCGGCGGCGGCTCCAGCGTCGGCGCGTTGAGTACCACCGCAGGGCGCTCCGCCAGCCCGTGCTCGCGTTGCAACAGTTCGGCCAAGCCGTGCGAGACGGTCATCGTGGCGTCCGCGTACGGCACGTACTCCCGCTCGTGGCCGACGTTCCCCGGCAGCCATCGGGCGTTGTCGCGCCACGGCTGCACCCCTGGCAGGTACTCGTGGGCATCCCACACCAGCGCGATCCGCCGGCCCTTGGCGGCTGCCCGAAGCTTGGCACGAGCCCCTACGCCGATCATGCGGAAGTCATTGGCATGGATCAGGTCCGGTGCCAACTCGTCGACGACCGGCCCAAAGGCGATCTCGTAGTCCCACAGGCCCGGCTCTAGGCGGCGCCACGCGCCGTCACCGTGCACCTTCTGCCAGAAAAGCGTGTACGCACGGTCCCAAGGACTGGTGAGTTTGCGATTGCGCCGCGCCCGGGTCAGCTCCCGGTTACGGAGCGACACCCAACGGCGGACCACGCCGGACAGCTTCTCCTCGAAGCTCAGCGCCGCCTCGGCCAGCATCGGGACGTCGCCGCCCTCACGCCGTGCCAGGCTGAGGGTCGCACGCCGCACTTCCAGGTCGGTGCGCCACGCCTTTACCGTCTGCGCACGGTGGGCGCCGATTCCGGTCGGCGGATATGCCAGCGGCGCCCGCAGCAGGGGGCGCCGGAACTCGTGTCGGCGCTTCGCCAGCGGCTCGGGCATTGGGATCAGCCGAACCTCGGCGTCGCCGAGCCGCCAGCTCTGTGGCTGCCCGCCGGCAGGCGCACGCCCGAGCAGCACGACGTCCCAGCCGGCGGCGGCGGCGGAACGTGCCGCCTTCTGCACCCGGGAGTCCCCGTTGACGCCGTTGTCCACCAACATGACGACCCGTCCCCGGGTGCCTGCTTCGTTGGCCGTGCCGTTCATCCCATTCCTGCCCGTCTCTGACTTTTGCCAGCACCCGCGACCGGAGGCGAGTCTACGACAAACGGCAGGCGCGGCCGCGACGGCGCTGGCGGCGTACCGGCGCCCGGCGAGCGCATTGCTACCCTCCCCCGGGGTCGGGGAGAGGTAGACCAATCCTCCCGCCGCACGGTGTGGCCGCTGTGGCCTCCGTGACACCCCCTGCGCACATAGGACCAGATGATGGAGGTGGTGACGATCTACGAGCACCGGCCGGCAACCACCACCCCGGCCCATCCAGCCGAACTGCCGTCGGGACCGATCGGCCGGCTGCGGGCCGCCTTCCGTCACGCCATGCCCGCCCTGGCCGCCTGGACCACGGTACGCCTTGTCGGGCTGTTGACCGTCTGGCTCTGGGCCCGGAACACGGGCCGCAGCCCGGTCAGAGAATTGACCGATTCCGACGGCGTCTTGTATCTGGGCATCGCCCGCAACGGATACGACGCGGTCGAGAAGCTGCAGAACAGCAACATGGCGTTCTTCCCGCTATATCCCGGGCTGACCGCCGCGCTTGGTCGAATTACCCCGCTCGACCTGCGACACGCCGCCCTGCTGGTGGCCTGGGCCGGCGGGTTCGCCGCCGCATGGGGACTCTTCGCCGTCGGCGCCCACCTCTACAACCGGCGGGTCGGGGTCTTCCTCGCCGTGCTGTGGGGCGTCCTGCCACACTCCGTGGTGCAGGTGATGTCCTACAGCGAGGGGTTGTTCACCGCGCTGGCAGCCTGGTCGCTGTACGCGGTGCTGCGGCACCACTGGCTGACCGCCGGTGCGCTCTGTCTCGCCGCCGGGCTGACCCGCCCGACCGGCTCCTCGCTCATCGGGGTGGTCGGCCTCGCCGCGCTGATCGCCGTGGTACGCCGCCAGGACGGCTGGCGGCCCTGGGCGGCGATGCTGCTCGCACCGGCCGGCTGGGTCGGCTACCTGGCCTGGGTGGGTTGGCGCACCGGCAGCCCGAACGGTTGGTTTCGGATCCAGGGCGAGGGCTGGGGTTCGTCCTTCGACTTCGGCGTCAACACCGTGCAGCGCGCTCAGTGGGTACTCAGCCGCCCGGCGGAGCTGGAGTTCTACATGGTGACGCTGGTGGTGCTGCTCGCGCTCATGCTCTTCGTGCTCAGCATGCTCAACCGGCAGCCCTGGCAACTTCTCCTCTACAGCGGGCTACTGCTGGTAACCACCCTGGGTGCCGCCGGCTTCTATCACTCGAAGGCGCGCTTCCTGCTGCCCGCCTTTCCGCTGCTGCTGCCGGCTGCGGTGGCCCTCGCCCAGACCAGCCGGGCCCGCGCGGTCACGGTGCTGACCACCCTGACGGTAATCTCCGCCTACTTCGGCGGTTACCTTCTGCTGATCTGGCGCTTCTCGCCGTGACGCCCGGCGCGGGAGGTGTCCCTCCCGCGCCGGAGGTCGTCAACGGGTGTAGGGCCGGACGTCCCAGAGCCACACGTCCTCGATCCGCTGGCCCGGTCCGTACAGCGCGTCGAGCACCGTGCGCAGTTCCCTCTTCTTGGTGCGCACGGGCAGGACGACAGCGTCCGCCTTCCAGTGCCGCACGTCGACGATTGCCTGCTCACGTTCCGCCGGGCTGATCGAGGCGTCCCGCTCGCCCCTGGCTACGGCGGTCAGCAGGGCAGCGGTCGGACGGGGGTCAACCCCCCACCGCCCGGTCGAGTCGGTCTTCGATACCGGGCCGAGGAAGTAGCCCTGGGGCACCGCGAAGCCGGCAAGCGCGGCGGAACCCCAGTAAATCGAGGTCATGTCCTTCACCGGGACAGGCACCATGGTCCGACCCTCGGCCACATGGTCGTGCCACTTTCCCGAGGTGACGAAGTGCGGCACCGGCTCCCGCCCTTGGGCCGGCAGCGGTGTGGGGGCCACCGGGAGCAGCACCACCAGAAGGACGGCGGCTGCCAACCCGGTCAACGGCCGCCCCTGAGGGGAACGCCTAAGCGCCGGGACGGCTCTGTCGACGGCGATCGCCAGCAGGACGCCGACCACGACGGTGGTGATCAGCGCAAACCGGGACACCACGAGCGAGTCGACCACGGGCAGGTCCTTGATCAGCGCGAACGGTGCCGGCACGTCTGTACGGCGGGTGCCCCACGTCCAGGTGGTGCCGATGGAGAAAAGGGCGGAGAGCACGCCGATCACGGCGAGCACCTGGACCACCACCTCCCGACGCAGCCACAGAATCACCCCGAGCAGCAGGATCACCAGCGGCCAACCGTAGAAGCTCGCCTGCTCGGTCGTGTTGGCGACCAGCCCTCGCGCACTGGTCGGGCCGCCGCCCACCGACTCGGTGGCGTAGGCGACGAACGAGGAGAGCTTGAGCGCGTACGCGTCAGGGTCGCCCGGGTGACCCACCCGATGCTGCGGGCCGGCAAACTGCATCCACAACGGGTACGCGGTGATCAGCAAAATCACCACCGCGGTAACGGCGAGGCTGCCGAGCAGCGGACGCACGGCGGCCAGCGCCGCCCGGGGCCGGACGATCAGCCAGCCGAGCAGCCCCATCGCGCAGCCGATAGCGGTCAGAAAGAGGATCTCCAGCCCGACGAAGAACTGAACCGCGACCAGGGCACTGAGCAGCAGGCCGTTGCGCACCACCGCCCCGCCACGGATCAATCGCACCACCCGCCAGACGATGAACGGCACCAGCCACTGCGCGGTGATGTGCGGGTGGCCGTTGCTGTGTGACACGAGCGCCGGGGCGAAGGCACAGAACAGCCCGCCGATGAAGGCCGCCATCCGGCTGCTGACCACGTGCCGGGACAGCACGTGGTACCAGGCGTATGCGGTGGCGGCGAGATTGACCGTGATGAAGAACAGGTACGCGACCGGGGCCCCGAATATCAGCGTCAGCGGGGCGAGCACCAGACCGGGCAACTGCATGCCGACGTTGGTCATCAGATTGACCCCGTCGGGCGCGTTCTGCAGCGTGGTGAAGAAGGGGTTCTCCAGGTGGGTCACCGCGTGCGCGGCGTACGCCAGCATCCACTCGTTGAAGCCCTGGTCGTTGGGCCGGCTGCCGAGCAGCCGCCCATGCGCATCCAGCCAGCCGCGGCCGGTGACCAGCAGGGCGCCGGCAAGGGCGACCAAGGCGGCGAGCAGATCGTATCGGGAACGGCGCGTGCGGGCCGGTCCGGCGTCAGCCGAGCCGGATCGGTCCGCACGCGCCGTCGCCGGGCCGTTGTCCGGCTCGGGGTCGGCCGCAGGCCGGCCATCGCCCTCCGGCGGCTTGCCTGAGGGCGTGCCGACCGGGAGGGCGGGGCTGTCGGGAATTTCGCCATGCGGGATTGAGGGACCGGACCGGAAGCCATTCATGGCGCAGGATTCTACGAAAGATCGGTTCCCGGCACCCAAGCCCGAGGGCGGCACCGGTCAGAGCCGGTGCGCGGTGTCGACCGTAGTCACGCCTCGGGTGTCGAAGAAGCGCTTTGCCTGACCGGCAAGCTGGTCAACGTCATACGCCCTGTGGCCCTGCACCAGAATGACCAGGTCCGCTTCCGCTACCGCCGTGTGTAGGTCTTCAACCCGGGGCACAGTGCCACCAAGACAGTCCCAGCGATCGACATAGGGGTCGTGGTAGCTGAGCTTCGCGCCCAGCCCGTCGAGGAGGCGCGCCAGCGGCACGGCCGGGGATTCGCGCTGGTCGGCGATGTCCGGCTTGTATGTCACCCCGAGCATGAGGATCGACGAGCCGTTGGCGGCCAGCCCCGCATCGTTGAGGATGTCCTGCGCCCGGCGGACCACATAGTCCGGCATCGTGGCGTTGATTTCCTGAGCCAGCTCAACGAAACGAAACGGGTATCCCAGCTTTGCCCGGACATTGTGACTGAGATAGTTCGGGTCAATCGGGATGCAGTGCCCGCCGACGCCCGGGCCCGGATAGAACGCCTGGAAGCCGAACGGCTTGCTGCTGGCTGCACGGATGACGTCCCACAGGTCGATGCCCAACTGGTGACAAAAGCGGGCCATCTCGTTGACCAATGCGATGTTCACGTGCCGATAGGTGTTCTCCAGCAGCTTTGCCATCTCGGCCTCGCGCGTGCCCTTCGTCCGCACGACCGTGTCGACGAAACGACCGTAGAACGAGACGGCCAGATCAGCACAGGCTGGCGTGTGCCCGCCCACCACCTTCGGCGTGTTGCGCGGCCCGAACTGGGAGTTGCCCGGGTCGATGCGCTCCGGGGAGAAGGCGAGATGGAAGTCGACGCCCGCCCGCAGCCCCGAGGCTTCCAACAGGGGCCGCACGATCTCGTCCGTCGTACCCGGGTAGGTGGTCGACTCCAGGATGACCAACATGCCGGGACGGAGGTTACGCGCCACGGCTCGCGTCGCCGCCTCGACGGCGGTCAGATCCGGGCCGCCATCCTCCGACAGCGGCGTGGGCACGCAGATCACCGCGGTCGCGGCCGAGGCGATCTCTGTTTCGTCGGTGGTCGCGGTGAAGCCGCCGGCACGCATCTCGGCTACCTCGGCGTCGGTCAGGTCATCGACGTGGGAGCGACCGGCGTTCAGGTTCGCCACGACGGCCTCGTTGACGTCATATCCGCAAACGGAAGCGCCAGCGTGCACGGCTTCCCGGGCCAGCGGAAGCCCGACGTAGCCCAGGCCGAGAATCACGACATCTGTCATTGGTTGTCCCTTTAGCGTGGGTGGTCGGGGGTGAAGGACAGCCGTCCTCCACCCCGACGGCCCTGCGGATGTTACCCGGAACGTTCGCCTGCCTGTCCCTCAGCGGGTCCACGCTCCCACCGTTGCGAGTGAGTCAGCTACCCGAACCAGATCGATCGGACGTCGAAAAGGCAGGATGCCGATCCTGCGGAATCAGCCGCTGGTAGACGCTGTTCTGCACCTTGGCCTGCTCCTCCCACGTCCATGCCGTCAGGTCCATCGCGTCGTACGCCTTGCGGTACCGCTGAAGGTCGGACAGGACCGCGTCGACCGCCCTGACGTACTCATCGACGTCGTCGACCTTGAAGACCTCGCCCTGCCCGGTCTCCCGCACCGTGGCCGCCATCGTCTCGACGTCGCTGACCACGATCGGCAACCGCGCATGCGAATACTCGAAGAACTTGGTGATGAGCTGGATCTCATGGTTGAGCCAGTGGTGAATCGGGATCACGCCCACGGTCGCCGTGGACAGGAAGCCCACCACCTCGGCCGGCGTGACGTATGGCAACACATGAACACGTTCCGCCACACCGAGTTCCCGGGCGCGGGCAACCAGGCTGGTGAGATAAGGCCCGGTGGGGGCGTTCACGACGAATGCCACGTGCGCATCGGGCAGTCGGGGCAACGCCTCCACCATCACGCCCATGCCACGGTGCGCCGCCGCCGCGCCACTGTAGACCACGAGTGGCACCTCTGGATCGAGCCCACAACTGGAGCGCACATCCGGCGTACCAGCGTCTCGGACGTGCATCGCGTCGGCCGCATGCGGAGTGTTCAGCACAACTGCCGGTCGCTCGGGCAGGCCATGGTCGCGCTGCAACATCTCGGCCAGCCGCTCGGAAACTGTGATCACCGCGTCGACCTGTCGGGCGTACTCGCGCTCGTGTGCCCGATTGGCGATCATCCATCGGACGTTATCGGCCCGCGGCTTCACACCGGGCAGATACTCGTGGACATCCCAGATCAACTTGACCTTGTGGCCAGCCGCCGCCGCTCGGATCTTGGCGCGCGCACCGACACCCAGCATCCGGAAGTCGTTGGCGTAGATGATGTCCGGCTTGAGCCGGTCAACGGTCTCCGCGTAGGCGAGTTCGAAGTCCCACAGCTGCGGTTCGAGCCTGCGCCAGGCGCGGTCGCCGTGCAGACGCAGTTGCAGCCAGGTGTACAAACGGTCCGACGGGGTCGTCAACCTCTTACGCTTTTCCTGCCCACTGGTCAACTGCCGACGCCGCAAGGAGACCCACTTCCGGGTCACCCGAGCGGCCAGTTCCTCCGCCCGCAGGGTCTGCCACGCCAAGGGAGAACCGCCCTCGGAGCGCAGCAGCGCTCGCCGCACCTTCAGATCGGCCTGCCAGGCACGAACCTCCTGCTGGCGGCGAGCTGCCACACCGGTCGGCGGGTACGCCAACGGACCGCTGAGCCATCGCCGGCGCAGCTCGTGCTTGCGCTGCTTCAAGGGGCTGGGCATACGCAGCAGCTGCACCTTCGCGGAGCCGATCTGCCACTGCTTCGGCTTCCCGTCCGGAGAGTAGCCGAGCAGGCTCACGTCCCACCCGGCATCAGCGGCCGAGCGTGCTGTCTTCTGCACCCGCGAGTCACCGTTGACGCCGTTGTCGACGAGTATCACGATCCGGGCGGGCGCCTTCGGCGCCTCTTCCCCCGTCGCAGTCATCGCTGCCTCTCCTTTTGCCGACGCCCAGCCGCTGACGGCACGGACGATGTCTGACTACGAACCTGACGCCTGCACGATGCCGCTCAGTCGCCATCTGCCCCACTCGGCCATACCGCCATCACCCGCTCGAATTGGCGCCCGACCCGCCACCGATCATGACGCCAACTCCATTGCTGAGTGCAGGTGACCCGAGCCTGGGCGAGTGTACGGCAGCCGTTCGGGCGTGCACTCAACCGCCGGACAATGCCGGAAGCGGGCAACGGTTCGACCCTCTAGCATGTCCCGGTGACTGCCACACAGCCCGTCAACGTGGTCCCCGTGCCGGCCACCAGCCCTGGGGCGGCGACCGCCACCACCGAACCCGACCGAGGATCAACCGTACCCGCCGCCCCACCGTCGCGCGAGTACGGCTTGGACGTGCTGCGCGTCGTCGCCATCTGCGGCGTCGTCGCCATCCACGTCTTCGGCGTGATCGTCGCGCAGGACGACCTGCGCGGGAACCTCGGCTGGACGATCGCGACGGCGATCGACATCGGCGCGATCTGGACCGTGCCCGCATTCATCATGATCAGCGGAGCGTTCGTGCTGGACCCGCGGGCGCATCGTGCCGGGCCGCTCGCCTTCTATCGCAGGAGGTTCATCCGAATCCTGCCGGCGATGATCGTCTGGCACGTGCTCTACGTGGTCGTCGTGCGGATGGCGATGCGCGGCGAGGAGGTGACCGCGAGTGTCCTGGCCCGGCAGCTGATCGACGGCAAGGTGTTCACCGCGCTGTACTTCCTCTGGCTGATCGCCGGGCTCTACGTGATCGCCCCGGTACTGGCACCGTTTCTGCATGCCGGAGGCCGACAGCGTGCCCTGATCACGGCCGGCGTGGCGCTGGCCTGGACGATGGTGGCGTACATGATCCCGGGTTGGGCGCTACTCCTCGGTGACTCCCGGCCGAACGTCCTCACCAGTTGGAACCGCTGGTGGCCGTACGTCGGCTTCTTCATTGCCGGCTGGGCACTGCGCAAGGTGGTGCTCAACCGGCTCTGGACCACGGTGGCGTTGCTCGGCGCCGGGCTGCTACTGACCGAGGCGATCTGGCAGTACGCCGTGGCTCCCCGGCACCGGCTGCTCCAGGCCACCTTCCCGGTGATGGCCACCGGCACCCTGGTCGCCACGGCTACCGTGCTGATCTTCCTGGCCGCGGTGAGCATCGGCGCCCGCGCCACATGGCGGCCGGCGGTCGCCCGGACGGTCGTCCGCCTCTCAGACGCCTCATTCGGGGTCTTCCTGATCCACCTGTTGGTCTTCGAGGTGTTCCGCCAGCTGATCCCAGACGTGTTGGCAGGCCGATCGCTGGAGGTGATCGCTCCGGTCTATCTGGCCGTCCTGGCCATTTCGTTCGGTGTCTCAATGGTGGCCGCGCGCATTCCATACATCCGCACCGTTTTCTGATTCCGGACGTCGAACGGCCCGCCGGCCTTCCGGTCGGCGGGCCGTCGTAGTACCGGCGTCAGCTGTTGAGGAACGGGGCGAGCTGACGCGCCGTCCAGGTGCCGTCGTGGCACGCTTGGGCGTACTGCGCGGAGGCAAGACCAATCTTGGCCGTGGTGTCCCGGTCATCGAGCAGGGACTCGACCACCTCGGTCAGGTTGACCGGCGAGGCGTTCACGATCGGCAGATTGGAGCCGACCGAGCTGACGACCTGGTCGCTCAGGTACGCCACCACCGGCTTGCCGGCCGCCATGGCCTCGACGGCGAAGGTGCCGAAGCTGCCGGTGGTGAACTGGTCGAGCACGATGTCGCACTCCTTGACCAGCTCGGGCATGTCGGCCCAGGCGACGCCCTCGGCCACCCGCAACTCGATGGCGCCCTTGTCGTGCAACGCCTGCATGGCCGGCAGGATCCGATCCGTGCCCTTGGTCCAGCGCTTCGATGGCGCGTGCAGCACCAGCGGGCGGGACCGCTCCATCACCGGGCGGTCGCACGCCCAGTACTCGACGTCCACCACCAGCGGCACCCAGGTCGCCCAGGGCAGGTCCTCCAGCAGGTCGGGCGTGGTGACAAAGGCCGGCAGCCCGGTTTCCTCGGCCACTCGACGGTTCCGCTCTGCCTTTTGCTGCAACTTCTGCGCGATACCGTCCGGTGCGTCGTCGAAGAGGGAGAACTCGTGCCGCTCCCGGTGCCGCCCGGGGTGGCGGATCTCGCTGCCGTGCGCCAGCAGCCCCACCTTGATCCCGGCCCTGTTCAGGGCTGCCAGGTCGCCCTGGATGGTGTCGCCGTTGAGGTGGCCGAAGATCGGTATGAAGGCGTCCACCAGCAGGTGGGTATACCCGGCGGTGAGCACCCGACGAACCTGCTCCAGCTGGAAGTCCAGGTCTCGGTAGCGCTGTGCGTCAACGTAGATGTCGGCCGGGTATTCGCGCGAGGCGGGCAGCATGTTCATCACCACCTCTGCCGACACATCCGGGTTGTCCCGGCAGATCGCCTTGGCGAACGCCGCCGCCTGTCCGGCGTAGTTCGCCGGGCCGAGGCCGAGCCGGATCCGGGTTTCGCCGAGCGCGCGCCATGCCGTCAGCTCGCGCCGCTCGCTCGTCCGGACGGGCGGGCCTTCCTGCACGGTCCACGGAACGTCCGGACGTGGGACGGCCGGCGCGAGAGCGGAGACGTCCCGGTAGAGCTGGAGCAGCTTGCTGCTCTGCCGCTCCCAGGAGAGGTCGTCGAGGATGGGCTCGCTGATGTGTGCGGCCAACTCCTGCCGCCGGGCGGTGGCCCGCTTGACCGCGGCGACGAAGGTGTCCGCATCGCCCGAGGTGAACACCTCGCCGATCTGGTGCTGGTTGACGTATGCGCTGACCACCTGCACGTCGCTGGTGACCAGGGGCAGGCCCGCGTGCAGGTACTCGGAGACCTTGGTCGGAAGCGACAGCTCGCAGTTCGGCGTGCGCTGGAACGGGATCAGACCCAGGTCGGCCGAGCTGAGATAGTCCGCCACCTCGTACGGTGCCACGTAGGGCAGCAGGTGCACCCGGTCCCGGACGCCGAGTTCCCCCGCCTTGGCCAGCAGTCCCTCCAGCAGCGGGGTGGTCCGTCCGGTGACCAGCGCCAGGTGGTGCTCGGGCAGCTGTGGCAGGCCCGCGATGACGGTGTCCAGGCCGCGCTCCGGGCCGATCCAGCCGGCGTACACCATCAGCGGCACATCCTCGGCCAGGCCGGCCCGGGCCCGGACAGAGACGGTGACGTTCCCGCTGCGGATGCCCTCCCGGACCGGCGAGTTGCCAACCACGAGCGGGCTCTTCGCCAGCCCGTAAGAGGTGCGCAGCTTCTCGGCGATCTGCTCCGAGACGGTCACGACCGCGTCGGCGCGGACGATGAACTCCCGCTCTGCTGCCTTCACGCCGCTCGCCTGCTCAGGCTTCGGCCACTCCACGCCCTGGACGTACTCGTGGGCGTCGTAGATCCAGACGCACTCCTTGCCCTGGGCACGCAGCCGGGCCGCACTCATCGCCGCGGTGGGGATGGTGTTGATGTCGTTGGCGTGGATGACGTCCGGCTGCAACTCCTCGAGCACCGGTCCGAAGGCCAGGTCGATGTCGAGCAGGATAGGCCAGTCGGTACGCCAGTCACCGGTCGGCGGTCCCGGCTGGGTGCCATGGAACTGCTCCCAGCCCCAGGCCCGTACGCGCAGCTCGTGGAACGCCTCGTGCGCCTTGATCCAAGCTCGCGGCGGCGGGTTCGGCTTGCTGGTCTGCGCACGCAGCCACGCCTGGTGCCGGGCCCGGTACCGAGCCAGAGCAGGCTTGTCCGGGAGACGAAACTGGGTAAGCGCCTGGCGGACCTTGTGCCGGCTGCCGCGCTGGCGGGACAGCACCGGCTTGACGGGGATCCGGATCACCTCGATCGGGCCCATGGCCGAGCGGTCAAGATGCTTGGACTTTGCCTGGAGACTGCGGCCCACCAGGACGACGTCCCACCCGTCTCGGGCGGCGGCGAGCGCCGTCTTCTGGACGCGGGAATCCCCGGTGATGCCGTTCGCCACCAGGACGACCAGTCTCGGCGGACGGGCGGACGATGACATTTGGCTGTCCTTCTTCGTGAGGGCTGACCGAACGATGGCGGCCTGCACCCCGCAGACCGTGGTCGCCCGAGTCAGCGGCTGGGGACGGCGGGCTCGGCGGGGGACATCTTCGAGGTGCCGACAGCGATCGTGCTGCCGTCGGTCGCGGAGCGCAGGACGGCGCCGGCCACCTCGACCGTACGCAGGCCCTGGCGCAGGGTCACGATGTCGCTCTCCTTGCCCTCGACCGCGTCGCGGAAGCGCTCGTGCTCGACCAGCAGCGGCTCCCGCTTCGGGATCGCGTAGCGCACCATGTCGCCCTCGGCGACGCCGCGGAACGCGCGCAGCGCCTCCCACTCGGTGTCGATGGCGCCGTTGGCGTAGAAGGTGAGGTCGGCGGTGAGGGTGTCGGCGACGAAGCAGCCCCGGTCACCGGTGATCACCGTGGACCGCTCCTTGAGCGGGCTGAGCCAGTTGACGAGGTGGTTGACCATGGTGCCGTCGGCGAGCTGCCCCACCACGGCGACCATGTCCTCGTGCAGCCGGCCGCTGCGGGAGACCGTCCGCGCCGACACCGAGGTGTATTCCTGGCCGGTCACCCAGCTGGTCAGGTCGATGTCGTGGGTGGCCAGGTCCATCACCACGCCGACGTCGGCGATGCGGTGCGGGAAGGGGCCCTGCCGGCGGGTGACGACCTGGTAGACCTCGCCCAGCTCGCCCGCCTCCAGCCGGGTGCGCAGGTTCTGCAGGGCCGGGTTGTAGCGCTCGATGTGCCCCACCCCGGCCACCAGGCCGGCGGCCTCGAAGGCCTCCACGAGCCGCACCGCCGCGTCCACGCTCTGCGCGAGGGGCTTCTCGATCAGGGCGCTGACGCCGTTGGCGGCCAGCTCCAGGCCGACCTGCTCGTGCAGCGCCGTCGGGCAGGCCACCACCGCGTAGTCGACGCCGAGGGCGAGCAGGTCGCCGAGCTCGGGCACGACCGGCGCGCGCAGCGTGCCGGTGGTGTCGCCGGCCGGGTCGACGATGCCGACCAGCTCGACGCCGTCCAGGCCGGCGAGGACGCGGGCGTGGTTGCGGCCCATCGCGCCGAGGCCGATCAGGCCGGCGCGCAGCTTGCGGCCGGCGCTCACCGGGCACCCCCGGCCAGGTTCGCGCCCTCGGCGATGCGCTCCAGCTCGGCCTCGGTCAGCGAGGGGTGCACCGGCAGGGAGACGACCTCGGCGGCGGCGCGCTCGGTCTCCGGCAGGTCCCAGGGGCCGGGCTTGCCGTCCTCGGTCAGGTAGGGCTTGAGCCGGTGGATCGGGGTCGGGTAGTAGACGGCGTTGCCGATGCCCAGCTCGGTCAGACGCTGCTGGGCGGCGTCGCGGTCGCCCTGCACCCGCACCGTGTACTGGTGGTAGACGTGCCTGGCGGCGTCGGCGACCGGCGGGGTGACCATGCCGGTGATCTTCGAGTCGAGGAACTTGGCGTTGGCCCGGCGCTGCTCGGTCCACTCGCCGAGCTGGCCCAGCTGGACCCGGCCGATGGCCGCGGCGACGTCGGTCATCCGCATGTTCGCGCCGACGATCTCGTTGGCGTACCGCTGCTCCATGCCCTGGTTGCGCAGCAGCCGCAGGGTGCGGGCCAGCTCGGCGTCGCCGGTGCTGACCATGCCGCCCTCCAGGGCGTGCATGTTCTTCGTGGGGTAGAAGCTGAAGCAGCCGGCGGTGCCGAAGGCCCCCACCGGGGTGCCGTGCAGCGCGGCGCCGTGCGCCTGGGCGGCGTCCTCGACGACGGCCAGGCCGTGCCGCTCGGCGATCGCCATGATCCGGTCCATGGCGGCGGGGTGGCCGTAGAGGTGGACCGGCATGATCGCCACGGTGCGCGGGGTGACCGCGGCGGCGACCGCCTCCGGGTCGAGGCAGAAGCTGCCCGGCTCGATGTCCACGAAGACCGGCTCGGCGCCGACCAGCCGGACGGCGTTCGCGCTGGCCGCGAAGGAGAACGACGGCACGATGACCTCGTCACCCGGGCCGAAGCCGAGGGCCATGAGGGTGAGCTGCAGGGCGGAGGTGCCCGAGTTCACCGCGACACAGTGCCGCCCGGCGACCAGCTCGCCGAACTCCTCCTCGAAGGCCGCGACCTCGGGACCCTGCACCACCCGGCCGCTGCGGAGCACCCGGACAGCCGCTTCGATCTCGGCGTCGCCGATGATCGGCCGCGCTGGGGGAATGAACTCTGGGTGCGGCCCAGCCATGGGGCATCCTCCTGTGTCAGATGGTGCTCGGGTGGGGGTTCGGGGTGCGATACTAGCCCGTTGCGAATCAGGTCGAGACCGACGAGGTCAACGTTCACGCACCGGCCCGGTGGGGTTCAGAAGCGGTCAGGGACCGGGTGTCCCACACCGCTGGCTCGTCGAGGGACGGACCGGTACATGCTACCCGCAGGGCCGCGACGATCGCGGCGGCCATGCGCGTGATCTCCGGCGTGTCAAGGGGTGTCCGGGAAATGGCCAGCCGCCAGTAGACCGGCCCGACGATCAGATCCGCCGCGCCGCTCCGGTCGGCGCCCGCCGGCAGCTCACCCCGCTCGACCGCCCGGCCGATGACGAGTTCGCCGACCCGGTCCTGGTAGCCGGTCAGCGCCCGCTGGAGGGTCTCGGCGATCTGCGGGTTGCGCGCCGCCTCGGCGAGCAGGTCCGGGATGATCTGCGAGGCCAGCGGGTGGCGTAGCGCACCGGCGGCCACGAGCAGCAGCAGCTCCACGTCCCCGTGCAGGCTGCCGGCGTCCACCATCGGCAGCTTGCGCCCGGCGACCGCGGAGACCATGTCCAGCACCAGCTCGAGCTTGGAGCGCCACCGGCGGTAGATCGCCGTCTTGCTGACCCCGGCCCGCCGGGCCACCGCCTCTATCGACAACCGTCCGTAGCCGACCTCCGCCAGCTCCTGCGTGACCGCGCGGCGGATGGCCGTGGTGATGTCGTCACGGAGCACCGCCGCACCGGCCGGCACCCGCCTCTTATCGGTCTTCACGTGCAACAATGTAGCGCAGCGACGGTACGGTTGCGTCCCGACGTGTTTTCCACTACGGTTCGCCCGGCGACGAGGCGGCGCTCCGCACTGGCCACGCTCTCCCGTCGTCGCGCGCAACCCGTTGGCACGAAAGAGATCGGAGCGCCTAACCATGGCCAACACCACGGTGGCAGACCCGGATTCCGGGCTCACCGGGGCCCAGCTCGCCCAGCGCTACGGTCTCCGGTTCGCCGGCGAACGGCCGTCCCTGGGCGAATACGCGGGGCAGCTCTGGCACTACCGGCACTTCATCGCCGCGTACGCCAACGCCAAGCTGGTGGCGTCGTTCAGCAACGCCCGGCTGGGGCAGCTCTGGCAGGTGCTCACCCCGCTGACGAACGCGGCGGTCTACTACCTGATCTTCGGTGTGGTGCTGGAGCAGAACAGGACCCCGAACTTCATCGCCTACCTCTGCACCGGTCTGTTCATCTTCAACTTCACCCAGACCGCGGTGCAGAACGGCACGCAGTCGATCACCAGCAACCTGGGCCTGATCCGGGCCCTGCACTTCCCCCGGGCCTGCCTGCCGCTGGCCGTGACGATCACCCAGTTCCAGCAGCTGCTCGGCTCGATGGTGGTGCTCGTCCTCATCGTGCTGGTGACCGGCGAGCCGATCACCCTGGCCTGGCTGATGCTGCCGCCGGCGATCCTGCTCCAGACGATCTTCAACGCCGGGCTGACCATGGCGATGGCCCGGATGGGCTCGAAGCTGGCGGACCTCAAGCAGGTCATGCCCTTCGTCATGCGCGCCTGGATGTACGGCTCCGGGGTGCTCTACAGCGTGGATCTCTTCAGCGAGCAGCTGCCGTCCTGGGCCTCCCGGCTGGTCGAGCTCAACCCCGCGCTCGTCTACATCGAGCTGGCCCGGGTCTCGCTGCTGGAGAACACGCCGACGCTCAGCTCCTCCCTGCTTCAACTCTGGGTGACGGCGCTGGGCTGGGCGATCGTGATGGGCGTCGGAGGTTTCATCTACTTCTGGCGAGGCGAACAGGAGTACGGCCGTGGTTGATCACTTCGAGTCGTCCAACGACGTGACGGTGACGCTGCCCAAGGTGCAGGAGCGCATCCCCACCGTGGTGGTGGACGACGCCCACGTCATCTACCGGATCCACAAGGGCGCCGGTGGGGGCGGCGGCCCGGTCGGCGCGCTCAAGCGGATCATGAGCCGCACCTCGGCGCCGAACATCCAGGAGGTGCACGCGGTCAAGGGGGTCAGCTTCACCGCGTACCGGGGCGAGGCGGTCGGGCTGATCGGCAGCAACGGCTCCGGCAAGTCGACCATGCTGCGCGCCATCGCCGGCCTGCTGCCGGTCAACCGCGGCGCGGTCTACACGCAGGGGCAGCCCTCGCTGCTCGGGGTCAACGCGGCCCTGCTCAACGACCTCTCCGGCGAGCGCAACGTCGTGCTGGGCTGCCTGGCCATGGGCATGTCGCCCGAGGAGGTGCAGCGGCGGACCCCGGAGATCATCGACTTCTCCGGCATCAACCAGCGGGGCGACTTCGCCTCGCTGCCGATGCGCACCTACTCCTCCGGCATGGGGGCCCGGCTGCGCTTCTCCATCGCCGCGGCCAAGAAGCACGACGTGCTGCTCATCGACGAGGCCCTCGCCACCGGCGACAAGATCTTCCGCAAGCGCAGCGAGCGGCGGGTGCGGGAGCTGCGGGAGGGCGCCGGCACGGTGTTCCTCGTCAGCCACCAGCTCTCCTCGATCCGGGACACCTGCGAGCGGACGATCTGGCTGGAATCGGGCGTCCTGCGCATGGACGGCCCGACCGACGAGGTCGTCCGCGAGTACGAGGCGTTCAGCGGCAAGTAGCGCCCCGGCGCACGTACGGCATCCGCCCGGTGCCGGCCGACCGCGTCGCCCCGTGGGGGCGGCGCGGTCCGCGCGTTAAGGTTCATCCGGTCGCCGCGCGGGCGGAACCTTCTGTTCACGCACCCTGAGAGTGAGGCTTCGGCAATGACGCAGGACCACACCGCTGGCCCGGACGCCGCACCGGAGAACCCGGCACCGTGGCGGCCCTCGCGGACGGTGGCGGTGGTGCTGGCCGGCGGCACCGGGACCCGGCTGGGCCTCGGCATCCCGAAGCAGTTACTGAAGATCGCCGGTAAGCCGATCATCGAGCACACCCTGGCGGTCTTCGAGGCGGCGCCCGAGATCGACGAGATCGTCGTGCTGATGGCCACCGGCCACGTCGCCGACGCCCAGCAGATCGTCGACAAGGCCGGCTTCCGCAAGGTCACCAAGGTGATCGAGGGTGGCGACACCCGCAACGCCACCACCCGGATCGCGCTCGACGCCGTCGGCGAGGGCGACTGCAACATCCTCTTCCACGACGCGGTGCGGCCCCTGGTGAGCGGCCGGATCGTCCGGGAGTGCGTGAACGCGCTCTGGACGTACTCGGCGGTCGACGTGGCCATCCCGTCGGCCGACACGATCGTTCAGGTCGACGAGGACGACTGCATCACCGACATCCCGGTGCGCTCCTCGCTGCGGCGGGGCCAGACGCCGCAGGCGTTCCGCTCGGGCACCATCCGCGAGGCCTACCGGCTCGCCGAGGGCGACCCGCACTTCGCCGCCACCGACGACTGCGGCGTGGTGCTGCGCTACCTGCCCGGCACGCCGATCAAGGTCATCGACGGCTCCGACGAGAACATCAAGGTCACCCACCCGGTCGACGTGCACCTGGCGGACAAGCTGTTCCAGCTCGCCGCCGCGCAGGCGCCCCGGGTGACCGACGAGCGCAGCTACACCGAGGAGCTGACCGGCCGGACCATCGTGATCTTCGGCGGCAGCTACGGCATCGGCCACGACCTCGCCGAGCTGGCCCGCCGCTACGGCGCGCAGGTCTTCCCGTTCAGCCGCTCCAGCACCGGCACCCACGTCGAGCGCGCCGAGGACGTCGAGGCGGCGCTGAAGACCGCCTTCGAGGCCACCGGCCGGATCGACCACGTGGTGGTCACCGCCGGCATCCTGGAGAAGGGCGCCCTCGCCGAGATGGACCAGGAGACCATGGACCGGGTGCTCCAGGTCAACTTCGTGGGGCCGGTCATCGTGGCCCGCCAGTCGCTGCCCTACCTCCAGCAGACCAAGGGTCAGCTGCTGCTCTACACCTCCAGCTCCTACACCCGGGGCCGGGCCCGCTACGCGCTCTACTCCTCCACCAAGGCGGCCCTGGTCAACCTCACCCAGGCGCTCTCCGACGAGTGGGCGGAGTTCGGCGTACGGGTCAACTGCGTCAACCCCGAGCGGACCGCGACCCCGATGCGCACCAAGGCGTTCGGCGAGGAGCCGGAGCACACCCTGCTCGCCGCCGAGACCGTCGCCCGGTCGTCGCTGGACGTGCTGATCTCGGACCTGACCGGTCAGGTCATCGACGTGCGTCGCGCGCCGGGCGAGGTGCCGGCCCAGCCGGGGCCGGCGCGGGTGGAGCGGGACGCCAGCCCGGCCGACGCCGGCTGACGCGGATTTCGGGCCACGGCGGGAAACGGAGCCGACATGCGTGGTGACCTGGTTCGGAAGCTGCTCGCCCGCGCGCTGGCCACCGGCCTGGCGGTGCTGGCGTTCCTCGTCGTCGCGCTGACCGGCGCGACCGGCTGGGGGCTGGGGCTGGCCGTGGCCGCCCTCGCGGCAGCCACCTGGGAGCGGCGGGTGCGGCCGGGCGCCGACAACGCCGCCGAGACCGCGCTGGTCGCGGCGGCGATCCTGGTCGGGTACGCCCGCCGCCTCGACGCCGGCTTCGATCCCGCGCTGGCCGTGACCGCCCTGGTCCTGCTGGGGCTGGTGCTGCTGGTCAACCCGCTACGGGACGCCGGCGGCCTGGAGGTGCGCGCCGCGAACCTGCCGGTGCGCTCCTGGACGCCGCTGGTCGCCGCCCGCCTCGGCGACGCCCTGGCGGGGCTGCTCGCCCTGCTGGCGCTGGCGGCCGCCGCGGGCCTGCCGGCCGGTGTCGCGCTGGCGGCCGTGCTGCTGGTGGCCGCCGCCGCCGGGGCGATCGGGCTGGACCTGGCCCGGCGCCGGTTCCGCCCGGGCGCGGGCGGCTCGGCGGTGTCCCGCGCGCTGCGCCGGCACCGGCCCGAGTTCCTGCTGCACTTCTCCGCGCCGCCCGGCTCGGAGTACCAGGTCACCATGTGGCTGCCGTACCTGGAGCGGATCGGCCGGCCGTTCCTGGTGATGGTGCGCGAGCCGGAGTTCCTGCCGTTGATCGCGGCGGCCACCAGCGCGCCCGTGGTCTACTGCCCCACCACCAGGGCGATGGACGAGGCGCTGGTGCCGAGCCTGCGGGTGGCGTTCTACGTCAACCACGGCGCGAAGAACAGCCACTGCATCCGCTTCACCCAGCTGACCCACGTCCAGCTGCACCACGGCGACAGCGACAAGGCCCCCAGCGCCAACCCCGTCTCGGCGATCTTCGACCGGATCTTCGTCGCCGGCCAGGCCGCCATCGACCGGTACGCCCGCGCCGGGGTGGACATCCCGGCGGAGAAGTTCGTCGTCGTCGGCCGCCCGCAGGTCGAGTCGATCGAGGTACGCCCCGAGCCGGCGCACGGCCGGACCAACCCGACCGTGCTCTACACGCCGACCTGGACCGGGCACAACGCGGACGCGAACTACTGCTCCCTGCCGGTGGCCGAGACCCTGCTGCGCCGGCTGCTCGACCGGGGCGCGACGGTGATCCTGCGCGCCCACCCGTACACCTCGCAGAACCCGGCCTCCGCCCGGCAGCTGGGCCGGCTCACGGAACTGCTGGCCGCGGACCGGGCCCGCAGCGGCCGGCAGCACGTCTTCGGGGCCGCCGCCAGCCGGGAGCTGACCCTCACCGAGTGCGTGAACCGCTCGGACGCGCTGATCTCCGACGTGTCCGGGGTGATCTCCGACTACCTCTACTCCGGCAAGCCGTACGCGGTGACCGACATGGTGGACTCCGGCGACCGGTTCCCCGAGCAGTTCCCGCTCGCCGGGTCGGGCTACGTGCTGCGGCGCGACATGTCCAACGCGGACGAGGTGCTGACCGCGCTGCTGGACACCGATCCGCTGGCTCCGGCGCGATGGGCCACCCGGAGCCGCTACCTGGGTGACTTCCCCGCCGAGTCGTACGCCGAGGCGTTCCTGGAGGCCGCGCGGCGCCAGCTCGACGGGGAGTGGAACGCACCTGCCCCGCGCGCCGGCGGGGCCGACCTGCCGCTCGACCCGGACGAGGCGACACTCTCCCCCGCCACCTGACGCCCTGCCTCGGGTGGGAACGGTCAGCGGTAGTCGACGAGGTCCAGGACCGCCTCGGGGGCCTCGACGTGGGCGTTGTGCCCGAGGCCGGGCAGGGTGGCGACCGGCACGCCCAGCTCCCTGAGCTGGGCGTCGGTGACCATGGGGTCGTGCTCGCCGCGGGCCAGCAGCACGGGCACGTCGGTCGCGGCCAGCAGGGCGGGCAGGTCCGGCGCGCCCACGCCGAACGCGGCCGGGTCCATCGCCAGCCGCCAGCGACCGTCGACCTGCCGCAGCCCGGCCTCCACGACGGGATGGTCCGGGGCGAAGAGCCCGGTCAGTCCGGCCACCCGCAGGTAGCGGCGGGCGGCCTCGTCCCGGCTGGCGAACCAGGTCACCGGCCGGGCCGCCAACTCACCCGCCTTCGCCAGCTCCGCCGGCGACCAGACGGCCTTGATGCCGAGCCCGACCATGGCGTCGACGGGCAGCCCGGCGCTGCGGGCGGCCAGTGCCAGACCGACCACCCCGCCGAGGGAGTGCCCCAGCACGACGAGCCGGTCCCCCGCCGCGAGCCCCGCGGCGATCCGCGCGGCCAGGCCCGGGAACGAGTACTCCGGCAGCGGTGGCGACCAGCCGTGACCGGCGAGGTCCGGCGCCAGCCACCGCCCCGCCCACCGACGCTCCAGCAGCGGCGCCCGGGGCAGCCACACGTCGCCGGTCGCACCCATGCCGTGCAGCAGCAGGAGCACCCGCCGGCCGTCCCGGTCACCCGACTCATCGACCATGGGCGCAGTGTGCCACCCACCGGACGCCGTGAGCGAGGGCCGTGACCCGGACACGACATCGGGCGCCGGCCCCGGAATCCGGGGGCCGACGCCCGACGGTGTCGCTCAGGCGGAGTAGCCGCGGGTGGCGGCCCAGTTCGCGAGGGCGATGGTGCTGATCCAGTACGAGGCGGTCGCCGGGTTGGCCGAGTCGGCGATCTTCACCAGCCGCCCCTCGTCCTGGTAGCCGACCACGGCGATGTAGTGGCCGCCGGGGAAGGAGTGCCAGCCGCCGTCGGTGTCCGTGGCGCTGCCGGCGACGTTGACCACGACGCCCCGCCCGTCGGCGATGGCCGCGACGACGTCGGCCTGGAGCCGGTCCATCTGGGCCGGGGTGGCCGCGCCACCAGGGATCATCCGGGTCCGGTACGGGTCGCCCTTCACCACCGCGTTCAGCACGCGGGTGGTGTCCTGGGCCGAGTCGGTGCCCATCTGGTCGGTACCCAACTGGGCACCGAGGGCGTCCTGGCTGCGCACGATGCCGGCGGCGCTGAGGGCGTGCCGGACGGCCGCCGGACCACAGTTGTAGAAGGTGGTCTGGGCCTGGTAGTCGTAGTCCAGGGTCTTGGCGGCCGGGGGCTTCGGCGGCTCCGGCTTGCGGGTCAGGTCCGGGTCCGGGGCGGCGCTGGAGGCGCGGGCCGACGGGGCCGCGCTGGACGCGGCCGGGGCGGCGCTGGACGGGGCGGTCGCGGCCCTGGCCTGGCTGCGCGAGGCCGCGGTGTCGTCCCGCAGTTCGGTCGCGGCCACCGGGGCCTGCGCGGCGGCGGGGGCCTCGTCGGCTCCGGCCAACAGCGCGCCCGTGCCCGACGCCAGCACGAGCGCCGCGGCGGACGCGGCGGCCAGCTGGTACGGACGCTCGGACGTGAGGCGACGCAACTGTCGCTTGAGGTGGTGCTTCACGGTTTCCTCCACGGGCTCGGGGGTGAGCGGCCGTCGGTCCGCGCCGAGGGCAGAACGGACCGACCGCGCGGACGGGCGTCCGGGCGGGTGTGGGCCACTCAGGGGATGCGCCCGGGATGCCGGGCGACGGACGGTGACCGGTGGGTCAGCTCGTGACCTGGGGGCGGACGAGCGCGGGCACCGCGGCGCCGTGGAGACGGCGGAACCGAGGGGTGGACGGGTGTGGCATGAGGATGGAACTCCTTCCGACACCGCCGACCGGGTTAGCTGACGGATTCGGGCGGGAAGAACGCCCTACCACGGGCCCACGGGCCCGCGGATTCACCCCAACAAGCACTGGGTCCCCGGTTCGTCGTTCACGATTAGGCGGGTCGGCGCGGCGTCGCCTCTGGCGATCGGGTACCGCACCGGACGCGCCGACATTACTGGCCGGTCCGCGCCCTGCCAACCCCGTCCCACCTGCTTAAACCTTGATCGGGAGACAATTTTTGCGGGCACTTCGCCACTGACGCGACTCAATGGGACGACCGTTTCTGCGGGCGCCTCCGGGTGATAACGGGACGAGTGGCGGACATCGGCGCCGAAACCCCGGCGGGAATCGACCGGGCCGCGCCGGATGACCGGTTCGCCGACGGGGTGACCGGCGTCACCGAAACGGTCGGGATTTCGTCGGCGGGCACTGCGGTCGCCGGGGCGGTCAGCGCGAGTCGACGTACGCCGGTCGGTGGTCGTCGTGCGGATCGGCGGTCCGGGGGCGCGGCACGGCGTTGCCCCGCTCCCCCGGCGGCGTCGCCCCGGGGCCGCCGGAGTGCGTCCCGGCGTCGCCCCCGTCCCGCGGCGTCGCCCGGGCCAGCCTGCGCGGGGTGAGCAACCGCATCATCGGCGTCTCGACGACGCGGTGCAACAGGCCGGCCAGGGCCAGGTTGACCAGCAGGAAGCCGAGCACCACCGCCGGCCCCCGCCAGCCGGTGAAGCCGACGCCCCAGTCGCCGGTGAGCCGCAGGACGGTGATCATCACCAGGACGTGCACCAGGTAGAAGGCGAAGGAGACCTCACCGAGCCAGATCATCGGACGGGACCGCCACGGCGAGCGCCGCCCGCGCACGTCCGCGTCCGCGGCCGCGGCGATGACCAGGATGTACGCCACCGAGAGCAGCGCCGCCCACAGTTCGGCGCGGACCCACTGCGCGGCGACCACCCAGGTCGCCACGAAGACCAGGCTGGCCAGCGGCAGGCCCGGCCCACGCCACCGGCCGCGCCGCATCAGCTCGGCGGCGGCCACGCCCATCCAGAACTCCAGCGACCGCACCGGCGGGAAGATCTGGGTGAACCACCAGCGGCTCTCCTCCGGCACCAGCGCCTGGGCCGGCCAGAGCGCCAGGATGAGCAGCGGCACCGCGACCACGACGGCCCACAGCGCCCACGGCCGGGCCCGGCGGATCAGCGGCAGCGCCAACGGCAGGCAGAGGTAGAAGAAGAACTCGCAGGACAGCGACCAGCTGACGGTGTTGATGCTGTAGAAGTGGCCCGGCCGGGGGTCCCACGCCTGGAGGAGGAACAGGTTCTCCACCGCGACGAACCGGTCCACGGGGTCGGCGAGCCAGGCCGCGACCGCCAGGGCCGCCGCCCACAGCACCACGTGGCTCGGCCAGATCTTGGCCACCCGGCGCCGCCAGAACGCCCGACGGGTGTCGGTGGGTCGGGCCGACCAGACCAGCACGAAGCCGCTGAGGATGAAGAAGAACTGCACGCCCGACAGGCCGAGGGCGAAGGCCCAGTCCACGACGGCCTTCTGGCCGGGCTCGGCGATGATGCCCATCGTCGCCACGTGGAACCCGAAGACGAGCAGGGCGGCGACCCAGCGCAGCCCGGTCAGCGACGGCAGGCGGCTGGCCGGGGACGCGGGCCGGACGGCCGGCGCGGCGGTCGCGGCGTCGTTCATGCCGGCATCCCGACGATCCGCAGGGTCACCAGCACGTACGTCTCCTCCTCGACCCCGTCCCCAGGCGCCCCGAGGGGCCCGTGGGCGGCCCACCGGTCGGCGCCGCCCCGCCGGGCACCCTACCCGCCGCACCTGAGGCTCTGTTCCGTCCCGTCCGTGAGTGCCCGTTCTGTCCCGTGGGGGAATCCCCGTTCCTGTCGTCCCTGGGTGACCGTTCCGTCCCCGCGCGTGACGGCGGTGGCGGCCGTCCGGGTTGCGGCCGATCGGTGGCTAGTATTCCCAGACCCGGAGGTGACGAGAGGCGGGGACGGATGCACCAGCGGATCCTGATGCGGGCGAAGAAGGGCCCGTTCGACGTCTACTCGCCCGAGGAGACGCACGAGCGGAACTGGATCGGCGACAACAACGGCAACCTCGTCTTCAGCCACGCCGCCCACAAACTCCTGCGCACCGCCACCGCCGAGATCACCTCGACCGAGTTCAGGATCAACCCGCGCGACGCCGACATGATCAACGAGCGGTACGACGTCTACGTCGTACCGCTCGCCAACGCCTTTCGCCGCAGCTACGCCCACCGCGTCGAGGCCATGACGAAGCTCATCGAGCAGCTGAAGATCCCGGTGGTGGTGCTCGGGGTCGGCGTGCAGACCGACGTCAACGGCGACCGGGAGTACCTCCGCCCGATCGACGACGTGGTGACCCGGTTCGTACGGGCGGTCCTCGACCGCTCGCACAGCATCGGCGTCCGGGGCGAGATCACCCGGGACTACCTGCGCACCCTGGGCTTCTCGGCCGTCGACGTGATCGGCTGTCCGTCGATGTTCCTGCACGGCGACAGCCTGCGGGTGGAGAAGAGGAAGGCGTCGCTGTCGCCCGACGACAGGCTCGCGCTCACCGTCTCGCCGTACGTCACGTCGATGGCGGAGATCATCGCCCGGCACCAGGACCGGTACCCGAACCTGCGCTACCTGCCGCAGGACCTCAAGACGCTCGGCACGCTGCTCTACGGCGACGCCCCCGGGGACCGGGGCAGGACCAGCAAGATCCCGATCCACACCTCGCACCCGCTGTTCACCGAGGACAAGGTGCGGATGTTCGTCGACCCCTGGACCTGGATGGACTACCTCTCCGGCTTCGAGTTCGCGTTCGGCACCCGCATCCACGGCACCATCACCGCGCTGGTCGCCGGCACCCCCGGTTACCTCTTCGCGCACGACTCGCGCACCCTGGAACTCGCCCGGTACTTCGACATCCCGCACCGGGTGATGAAGGAGGTGCCGGTCGACGTCGACGCCGCCCAGCTCTACGAGGAGGCGGACTACACGGCGCTCAACGCCGGCCACAAGTCGCGCTACGAGACGATGCTGGCCTTCCTCGCCAAGCACGACCTGGGCAACGCCTTCGCCGACGGCGACAGCGCGGCCCGGTTCGACGCGCAGGTGCGCTCCACCACCTTCCCGCCCGCCGTACGCCCGGCCGGCGCCACCGCCCCCGACGCGCTGCTGGAGCGGATCCAGTGGTTGCGCGACCGCAACGTCGAGCTGCGCAAGGAGACGGAGACGCTGCGCGGGCAGCGCCTGCAGGCCCGGGTCAAGCAGGTGATCGGTGGTCGGGTGCGCCGGATGCTGAACCGCTGAGGCGTCACCTCCTTCCGTACACCTGTACCAACATGGCGGGTACGCTGGGCGGATGACCGGGGCCGCCTACCAGCCGTCGATGTTCGACCTCACCGCCGCCGGACCGGCGCTGAGCCCGCTGGCCGACCGGCTGCGCCGGCACCCGCTCACCCGCGGCGCGTGGGTCGACCATCTGCCCGGCTGGGTCACCGGCTCCGACCAGGTCTTCGACGTCCTGCTGCGCGACGTCCCCTGGCGGGCCGAGCGCCGCACGATGTACGACGCCGAGGTCGACGTCCCCCGGCTGCTCTGCTGGTACGCCGGGCACCGCCCGCTGCCGCACCCGCTGCTCGCCGAGGCGCGCGCCGCCCTCACCCGGCACTACGCCTCCGAGCTCGGCGAGCCCTTCGTCACCGCCGGCATGTGCCTCTACCGCTCCGGCCGCGACAGCGTCGCCTGGCACGGCGACACCCAGGGCCGCTCCGCGCACACCGACACCATGGTCGCCATCGTCTCGTTCGGCTCGCCGCGCTCACTGCTGCTGCGGCCCCGTGGTGGCGGCGACAGCCTGCGCTTCCCGCTCGGCCACGGCGACCTCGTGGTGATGGGCGGCTCCTGCCAGCGCACCTGGGAGCACGCCGTACCCAAGACCACCCGCCCCGTCGGCCCTCGGGTCAGCGTCCAGTTCCGCCCCGCCGGCGTCGCCTGACCCGCCCGACGGGCGGCAACCGACCGTGGGCCGGAACGGGTCCGCCCTGCCGTGCCCCTGCCAGCCCACCGGCCGGGCCGAGCCAGGCCACCCGGCCGGGCCCCCTGCCAGCCCCACAGTGGTCGGGCCCCTGCAGCCCAGCGGCCGGGCCTCTGCCGGGCCTCTGCCAGCCCAGAAGCCGGGCCCAGGCCGGGCCACCGGCCGGGCCAGGCCGGGGCTCTGCTAGAAACGACTCCTGGGTTTCACCTGCGCCCCCGTCACCTCTTCACGACGCGAAGGGCGTTCCATGACCCAGTCCTCCACCGAGCCGCGCTCCCGTTGGTCCGCGTGGGCGGTCCACGGCGACGGCCGGTCCATCCGCCCCGGCGATGTGGTCCACCCCGGCGAACGCCTCTCCTGGCCGCGCACCCTCGGCGTCGGCGTGCAGCACGTCGTCGCGATGTTCGGCGCCACCTTCACGGTGCCGCTCATCACCGGCTTCCCGCCGGCCACCACGCTCTTCTTCTCCGGGCTCGGCACGCTGCTGTTCCTGCTGATCACCGGCAACCGGCTGCCCTCGTACCTCGGCTCGTCCTTCGCCTTCATCGCGCCGGTGCTGGCGGCCAAGGCCGGCGGCGACATCGGCCCGGCGCTCGGCGGCATCGTCGTCGCCGGCGTGGCGCTGGCCGCCGTCGGGCTGGTCGTCCAGCTCGCCGGGTCGCGCTGGATCGACGCGCTGATGCCGCCCGTGGTCACCGGGGCGATCGTCGCGCTGATCGGCCTGAACCTCGCCCCCGTCGCCTGGGACGGCGGCGGGAGCGGCACCGGCGTGAAGGCCCAGCCGCTGATCGCGGTGGTGACCCTGGCCGCCATCCTGCTCGCCACGGTGGCCTTCCGGGGCTTCCTGGCCCGATTGTCCATCCTGCTGGGGGTGGTGGTCGGCTGGGTGCTCGCCGCCGTGCTCGGCGATCTGGATCCGAAGGCAGTCGACGGCCTGCGGGACGCCGCGTGGGTCGGTCTGCCCGAGTTCCACGCGCCGAGCTTCAGCCTGCGCGCGGTCGTGCTGGTGATCCCGGTGATCCTGGTGCTGATCGCCGAGAACGCCGGGCACGTCAAGGCGGTCGCCGCGATGACCGGCCGGAACCTGGACCGGGACATGGGCCGGGCGTTCATGGGCGACGGACTGGCCACGGTGCTCGCCGGCTCCGGCGGCGGCTCCGGCACCACCACCTACGCGGAGAACATCGGCGTGATGGCGGCGACCCGGGTCTATTCCACCGCCGCGTACTGGGTGGCCGGCCTGACGGCGGTGCTGCTCGGGCTCAGCCCGAAGTTCGGCGCGCTGATCCTCACCGTGCCGGCCGGCGTGCTCGGCGGCGCCACCACCGCCCTGTACGGCCTGATCGCCATCCTCGGCGCGCGGATCTGGATCGAGAACCGGGTGGACTTCCACGACCCGGTGAACCTGATGACCGCCGCCGTCGCGGTGATCGTCGGCGCAGCCAACTACACCCTCACCGCCGGCGACCTCTCGTTCAACGGCATCGCCCTGGGCACCGCCGCCGCCCTCGCCGTCTACCACGGCATGCGCCTGGTGGCCCACCTACGCGGCACCACCCCCCAACACACCCCCGACCCCACCCCGACCCCCGCTTCCAACCCGACCCGCTGACCCCACCCCGGCCCCGGCCCCACGGTCCCGGCCCCGCCTCCGGCGGGGTGATCATGGGGTTAGCGGGGCAATACGCCCGATCTCGACCAGCCAATCTCATGATCGACGGCGGCAGGTGAACCGGCGGGCGGGGCGGCCGGAGCCAGGCCGGGCAAGGGCCCGGTGGGGCCAGGCCGGGCGGGCAAGGCCGGGTCGGACGGGGCCGGAGTGCCAGCGTCCCGTCGAGCGGGGCTGGGCGCGGCAGCAGTAAGGGCCGGCTGCGGTGCAGCCGGCCCTTACTGCTGACGGGTCAGTCGCGTTCGATCTGGTGGCCGACGACGGTGGGGCCCAGCATCACGGCGAAGCCGGAGCCGTCGCGGCGCGGGTCCGCCGCCGGCAGCTCCACCGGCTCGCCGGTGGCGGTGGCGGCCACCGGACGCGGCCCGACCCAGGCGACGGCCACGTCGGTCTCACCCTTGAGGAAGCGGTGGGCGCGCACCCCGCCGGTCGCCCGCCCCTTCGCCGGGTACGCCTGGAACGGCGTGACCTTCACCGTGGCGCCCGTGGAGGTGACCACCATCGGCTCGCCGTGGCCCGGGTCGTCGGTGCGGACCGCACCGAAGAACACCACCCGGGCGCCGGCGGGCAGGTTGATGCCCGACATGCCGCCGCCCTTGGTCCCCTGCGGCCGGACCAGTCCGGCGGCGAACCGCAGCAACGACGCCTCCGAGGTGACGAAGGTGAGCGTCTCCGCGCCGTCGGTGAGCCAGGTCGCCCCGACCACCTCGTCGCCCTCCCGCAGGCCGATCACCTCGAACTCGTCCGAGCGGACGGGCCACTCCGGCGCGCAGACCTTGACCACGCCCTGCCGGGTGCCCAGGGCGAGGCCCGGGGAGCCCTCGGCCGTCGGCCCGAGCGGCGCCAGCCCGACCACGGTCTCCCCCGATTCCAGCGGGACCAACTCGGCGGCGGCCATTCCGCCGCGCAGCGACACCGTCCCCGCCTGCTCGGGCAGGACCGGCAGCGGCAGCACGTCGACCTTGAACGCCCGCCCGGCGCTGGTCACCAGCAGTACCCGCCCCCGGGCGGTGGAGTGCACGACGGCGCGTACGGCATCGTGCTTGACCCGGCCGTGCCGCCGGCGCCCCTCGGACGCTTCCTCGGACTCGGCCGCCGTGCGGGCGACCAGCCCGGTCGCGGAGAGGATCACCTGGCAGGGATCGTCGGCGACCTCCAGCGGGCCGGCCGGCGCGGACGCGGCCAGCACCTCCTTGAGGTCCCCGTCGACGAGCGTGGTGCGGCGCGGCGCGCCGAACTGCTTCACCACCGCCGCCAGCTCGTCGGAGACGACCTTCTTCAGCACCTTCGGGTCGTCGAGGATGGTGGAGAGCTCGGCGATCTCCTTGCGGAGCTTCTCCTGCTCGGCCTCCAGCTCGATCCGGTCGTACTTGGTCAACCGGCGCAGCGGAGTGTCCAGGATGTAGGTGGCCTGGATGTCCGAGAGGCCGAACTGGCGCATCAGGCCGTCCTTGGCGGCCTGCGCGTCGTCGCTGCCCCGGATCAGCTTGACCACCTTGTCGATGTCGAGCAGGGCGACCAGCAGGCCGTCGACCAGGTGCAGCCGCTCCTGGCGCTTGCGGCGGCGGTACGAGCTGCGCCGGGTCACGACCTCGTAGCGGTGGGCCAGGAAGACCTCCAGCAGCGCCTTCAGCCCGAGGGTCTGCGGTTGCCCGTCGACCAGCACCAGGTTGTTGACGCCGAACGACTGCTCCAGCGGGGTGAGCCGGTAGAGGTCGGCGAGCAGCGCCTGCGGGTTGACCCCGACCTTGCACTCGATGACCAGGCGGGTGCCGCTCTCCCGGTCGGTGAGGTCCTTGACGTCGGCGATGCCGGTGAGCCGCTTGGTCTTGTTGACCTCGTTGGTGATGGCCGCGATGACCTTCTCGGCACCGATGCCGTACGGCAGCTCCACGACGGTGATCGCCTGCCGGCCCCGGCTGCCCTCCAGCGGGCCGATCTCGACCTTGCCCCGCATCCGGACGACGCCGCGCCCGGTCTCGTAGGCGCGACGCACCTCGTCGAGCCCGAGCAGCACGCCACCGGTGGGCAGGTCCGGACCGGGGACGAACTCCATGAGCTTGTCGAGCGTGGCGTCCGGGTGGTTGATCAGCCAGCGGGCGGCGGAGACGACCTCGCCGAGGTTGTGCGGGATCATGTTGGTCGCCATGCCGACCGCGATCCCCGACGCGCCGTTGACCAGCAGGTTGGGGAAGGCGGCGGGCAGCACGGTGGGCTGGGTCAGCGAGCCGTCGTAGTTGGGCTCGACGTCGACCGTGTCCTCGCCCAGCTCGCCGACGAGCAGCATCGCCTCGCGCGACATCCGGGCCTCGGTGTAGCGCGACGCCGCCGGCCCGTCGTCCGGGCTGCCAAAGTTGCCGTGCCCGTCGATGAGTGGCGCGTTCAGCGAGAAGTCCTGCGCCAGGCGCACCATCGCGTCGTAGATCGCGGTGTCGCCGTGCGGATGGTACTTGCCCATTACGTCCCCGACGATGCGGGCGGACTTCACGTGCCCCCGGTCGGGTCGGTGGCCCTGCTCGTACATCGACCAGAGGATGCGCCGGTGCACCGGCTTGAGGCCGTCGCGGGCGTCGGGCAGGGCCCGTGAGTGGATCACGGAGAAGGCGTACTCCAAATAGGAGTCGGAGACCTCGGTGACCAGCGGGTTGTCGAAGACCCGCGCGCCGGCCTGGTCGAAGGCGGACAGGTCCACCTTGGCGCGGTCGTCCTTGCGGCGTGCCATCGTTCAGCTCACTTCCCGGCGGGTGGTGGCGGGCCTGGTCATGCGTCGATCGCCTCGCGGTCGACCCGGTCGGCGGAGTCGATCAGCCAGTTGCGGCGCGGCTCGACCTTCTCCCCCATCAGCAGTTCGAGGATCCGCTCGGCGGCGTCGACGTCGTCGAGGGTGATCCGGCGGACGGCCCGGGTGGCCGGGTTCATCGTCGTCTCCCACAGCTCGTCGGCGTCCATCTCGCCGAGACCCTTGAAGCGCGGGATCGGGGTGACGATCTGCTTACCGGCCTTCTCCAGCTTGCGGACCGTCGTCTCCATCTCCGCCTGGGTGTAGGTGTAGATCGTCTGCGGGTTACGCCCCTTGGTGGTGATCTTGTGCAGGGGCGGCATCGCCGCGTAGAGCCGGCCGGCCTCGATCAGCGGTCGCATGTAGCGGGCGAAGAGCGTGATCAGCAGGGTGCGGATGTGCGCGCCGTCGACGTCGGCGTCCGCCATGATCAGCACCCGGCCGTAGCGCATGGCGGACAGGTCGAACGTGCGGCCGGAGCCGGCGCCGAGCACCTGCACGATGGCGGCGCACTCGGCGTTGTCCAGCACCTGCTGGAGGTTGGCCTTCTGCACGTTGAGGATCTTGCCCCGGATGGGCAGCAGCGCCTGGTATTCGGCGGTGCGTGCAACCCGCGCACTGTTGTGGACGAAGACTCCGGCCTCAAGGGCGAAGTTGTGGTGACCCTCGACCGTCAGGTCATACACGTCTGCGGTCTCATCGAGCCGCTCCACCGACACGACATGGTGGTTGACCAGGCCGACCGATTCCCGCAGACGGGTGTAGTCGCCGTCGTAGAGGGCGAGGAGCCGGTCGAACCGCAGACCGGTGCGCGCGCTCCGGAGGCGCTCGGCCTCGTACGCTTGCGCAAGTTCGGCGTCCGGCAGCACCAGCAGCGGGGCGAGGCGACGAAGCGCTGCCAGGCGCCTGCCCTCCTGCTGACGATCCACCCGTTCCGCCCGGGGCACGTTGGCCACGTATGCGGCCCGGCCCGCCTGGGCCTTGGCGAGGTGACCGGTCGCCGGATCCGACATCCGCCGCTTCATCAGGCGTGAGTGGCGTTCGCCGAATTCCGGATTGTCCTCGTGCCAGGCCAGCACCGCGCTGCGCTGGCGTTCCCGCTCGGCGGGGTCGGCGAACTGTTCGACGGTCTTTCGCGAACGCCAGGCACGCAACCCGGGATCGTCCCACTGCTGTACCGCAGGGTCACGCCACTCGTGGCGGCGGGCGGGGTCGGCAAAGTACCTGCGGACGCGGTCGGCGGCGGCCTCTCGGTGCTCAGGCTTCGACCAGTACTGCGCCTGTCGGTCGCGCATCCGATCGGCGTAGGCGCGTCGCTCGTCGTCGCTGAGCGCGTCGTACCAGTCCTGGAAGGCCTGTTCGATCTTCGCCCGGAACGCGGGTGACTCGTTGAGCGCGAACAGCCGGGCAAGGCATGCCGCGCGGAAGGCGGGATCACGCCACTGAGCGGCGAGCATGGCGGACTTGAACTCCCGGCCACCGTTGTCGAACCACTCACGCCAGCCCGCCTGGACGTGCTCGCCCATCATCGCGGCATGCAGTGCCGAGTGGTCGGCCCAGGTCATCCGCTGGATGTTCCGGGGATCGTTGTTGCGCTTGTTGATGTCGACGTGGTGACGGACGTTGCCGTTGGCGGCGCTGTCCTTGCCATGACGGAGATTCCACGCGTCCGCGAGGTAGTGGGTGTAGACCCACTCCTCGCGATCGTTCATCCAGACCCGTTCGTATCCGTGCAGTTTATGCCTCTCGGCCCTGCTGGAGACGCTTCGGTAGAGCGGCATCAGCGATTCGCCGGGGGCCAGGGCGTCGGCGCGCCGATAGGAACCGTCACGTAGCCGGAAGAGGTGGTCCGGCGTGCACCGCACCGACTCACCGTTGTCGAGGAGTACTCGGACGAGCGGCGCGTTTCGCTTGGTCAGACGCGGTTCCACCAGAGGGGCGATCACCACACGGCCAGCCTTGTTGGTCGTGTAGCCGAAGTGGGTCAATCCCTGAGCCCAGTCGGCTGCCAGATCGGCGAAGGACCTGGCCTCGCCCGAGGCGAGCGCCACCATGGTGTCGCCGGTAAAGCAACCCAACGCGCTGTCGCCCTCGACGATGAACAGCTCGCTGCGATCGACCCCGGTGGCGCGGCAGTCGACCAGCTTCGGCGGCATCGACGCGCCCTCCAGGGCGGTCTTGCGCCGGGCGGCGTCCTTCTGCTGCTTCTGGGTCAGCCGCACGCGCGCCGCGTCGACGATCTTCTGAAGGACCGTACGCGCCTCGGCCTTGGTCCTGCGGTCCTCCAGCCACGCCTTCAGGTGCTGCTCGACCAGCGCCTGGATCACCTTGGTGATGCCGGCGGTGGAGAGCTCGTCCTTCGTCTGCGAGGTGAACTGTGGCTCCGGGATCCGGACGTGCACGACCGCGGTCATGCCCTCCAGGACATCGTCCAGGGTGGGCGGGTCCTCCTTGGCCTTGAGCAGGCCACGGGTGTTGCGGACGGCGTCGGCGAGGGTACGCGCCAGGCCCCGTTCGAAGCCCTTGCGGTGGGTGCCGCCGTGCGCGTTGCGGATGGTGTTGGTGAAGCACTCGACGGTGCGCTCGTAACCGGTGCCCCATCGGAAGGCCACCTCGACCTCGGCCCGACGCTGCACGTTGGACTGCATGACCCCGTTGGCGTCGGCGGCGTTCTCCCGGTAGGTGCCCTCGCCGGTGACCATCAGCATGCCGGAGACGGGCCGGTCGCCGGCCGGGGCGAGGAACTCCACCATGTCGGTCAGCCCGTTGGGGTAGTGGAAGCTCTCCTCGGTCGGCTCCTCGCCGGTGTGGTCACGCAGCGTGTAGCTCACGCCCGGCACCAGGAACGCCGTGTTGCGCAGCTTCGTCCGCACGGCGTCGGCGTCCAGGGAGGCGCCTGTCTCGAAGTAGCGCGCGTCGTGCCACCAGCGGATCGAGGTGCCGGTGCGCTGGCCGCGCTTCATCGCACCGACGATCTGGAGCCCGGGGCCCGGGGTGAACACGGCGTCGGGGCTGTCACCGTCGAAGACTCCCGGCACGCCGTGCCGGAACGACATCGCGTGGACCTTGCCGCCCCGGCGGACGGTGACGTCGAACCGGCGGGACAGCGCGTTGACCGCCGAGGCGCCCACGCCGTGCAGACCGCCGGAGGTCTTGTAGCCGGAGCCGCCGAACTTGCCGCCCGCGTGCAGCCGGGTGAGCACCAGCTCGACGCCGGAGATGCCGGACTTGGCGTGCACGTCGGTGGGGATGCCCCGACCGTCGTCGTCGACCTGGACCGAGCCGTCGGCGTGCAGCGTCACCTCCACCTTCGTGGCGTGGCCGGCGACGCCCTCGTCGGTGGAGTTGTCGAGGATCTCGTTGACGAGGTGACCCACGCCACGGCTGTCGGTGGAGCCGATGTACATGCCGGGCCGCTTGCGGACGGCGTCCAGCCCCTCGAGGTGCGTGAGGTCGTCGGCCCCGTACAGGGTCTCAGGCTCTGCGGTCAACTGGTCGTACTCCCAGGTCTCGGCGATGTGGTACCGCGTCCGACGTCGTCGGTCGGCCGGCGCGCCGCAGCGAGCCTAACCGGGAGATGCGACAGGACGACGGCGCCCCGCAGCGAGGCACGCGCCTCGCCGTGGGGCGGGCCCCGGTCGGGAGGGTAACGCGTTCCGTCCGGTTCCGGCGCATCGGAGCCGCCGTGACCGGTTTGCGAACGAGCCGGCCACGGGCGCTTCCATCCGGACAACAACGAGGCCGTGGCCGACCTTCCCCAGCGGCGAGGACGCCAGGTCCCGGGCACCGGGTGTCCGGTGCCACCGGCCGTGGACACCGCGCCGCCGACACCTTCGGGCCGGGCGCTCCGACCGTCCGACGCCGGCGGGGGCCCGGACGGGGCGGGTGTGTCCCTTTGCGAAAGATTTTGTTACGGGCCATTGACGCCCATCATGCCGGGGTGATCTGATCGCGCCCTCGGAGGATCTTTCACGTTTCGATGGACAGATGGGGGACGTCATGTCCAGGTTCCGTCGTACCGCACTCGCGGCGGCGCTCGCCGTCGCCACCGCCACCCTGTCGACCGCCGTCGGGTTGAGCGCCCCGGCCTCGGCAGCCCCGCCCACCGCCGCGGTGGCGCTCGGCGACAGCTTCATCAGCGGTGAGGGCGCCGGGGCGTACACCCCGGTGGCCGACGTCAACGGGGTCGCCCAGGGCTTCCCGGGCTGGACCGCCGCGAACAACAACGCGTTCTTCTGCCACCGCTCGGCCAACGCCTCGCTGCACCGGGCCAACCTGCCGGGCATCCAGGACCGGTTCAACCTCGCCTGCTCCGGCGGGCAGCCGCACGACATCGCCGCCGCCTCCTCGGCCCGGACCAACGGCCGTCAGGTGGCCGCCCAGCTCGACCAGCTGCGCGCGGTCGGCCGGACCCACGACATCGACCTGGTGCTGCTCGGGCTCGGCTCGAACAACAGCTCGTTCACTTTCGGCAACGTCGCGGAGAAGTGCGCCAACCGGTTCATCGCCGACGCCTGGACCGGCTGGTGGGAGTTCTGGGCCTACCTGGGCGGGCCGGTGGAGCAGAAGCCCTGCACCGACGCCGACCTGGCCACCGCCGCCCAGTGGAGCGCCGCGACCGCGGAGACCACCTCGGCCGTACGCCAGCTCCTCACCACGCTGCGCGAGATCGACGCCGACGGTCAGCACCGGATCGTCCTGCAGGACTACACCAACCCGCTGCCGCTCGACCTCGAGGCGCGCTTCCACGAGGAGGACAGCCGGGACGACACCCGGGACAAGTTCCGCGCGCTGGGCGCCGAGCGGTACGCGGCCGGCTGCCCGATCCACCGGGCCAGCCTGCTGCCGGGGCACCGCTTCTCGCAGGGGCTGGGCACCCTGGTGAAGTCCACCCGGGACACCCTTGCCGCCGAGTTCCCCGGTGCGGACCTGGTCTACCTCAACGTGCAGCGGGCCTTCGACGGCGCCCGGCTCTGCGAGTCGGGGACCAGCCCGGCCGGCACCCTGGCCACCCCGATCCGCCTGCAGGACAGCCCGCCGAACGGCGTCTTCGTCACCAGCCTCTCCGGCAAGGACAAGATCGCCATCCAGCGGATCGCGAACACCTGCGTGAGCTACTTCCAGACCTGCCAGGAGTCGTGGCACCCGAACGCCGCCGGCCACCAGGTGCTCGGGCAGTGCCTGACGGGCGCGGCCACCACCGGTGCGCGTTCCGTGGCCTGCGTCCGCGCCGGGGACGGCTCGATCACGGTCTCCTGACCGCGACCGCGTCCCGGAACCCCGTGCCGCTCGGCGCGGGGTTCCGCCGCGTCCGGGGCCGGGCGGGCCGACGCGGTCACGAACGGCCGGCGCGGTCACGAACGGCCGGCGCGGTCACGAACGCCCGGCGCGGTCGCGGACGGCCGGCGCCGTCAACGACGCTGGCGCGGTCACGGACAGCCGACGCGGTCGCGGGCGAGCGCCGGAGGCCGCCGACGGGGTGGATCAGTCGCGGGTGGCCACGCCGAGCACGTGCGGGGCGGCGGGGGCCGGGAGTCGGCTGTCGGGGAAGCGGAACGCGTCCAGCTCGGTGACGGTGAAGCCCGCGGCCCGGATCGCGCCCACCGTGTCGCGGCCCGTGTGGCAGCCGCCGCAGAGCAACGGCCAGACGGTCGCGTCGACCAGCCGCTGCACGCGGCGCAGGCCAGGTGTCTGCGCGCGTACGTGCTCGAAGAAGCGCACCTGCCCACCGGGCCGCAGCACCCGGCGGGCCTCGCGCAGCGCGGCGGCCTGGTCGGCCACCGAGCAGAGGACCAGGGACAGCACCACCGCGTCCGCGTCGGCGTCGGGCACCGGCAGCGCCTCGGCGAGGCCGTCGACCACCTCCACGGGTACGGGCGCCCCGGCCGCCGCCTCCCGGGCCGCCGCCCGGAGCCGGGGCTCCGGCTCGACCGCAAGCACCCGCTCGACGGTGCCCGGGTAGTGCGCGAAGGTGCGGCCGTTGCCGGCGCCGACCTCGACCACCCGGCCCGCGAGGCCGGCGACGAGCCGGCGGCGGTGGGCGGCCGCGCCGGCGGCGTCCATCGCCACGCTCGCCCGCGCGAACACCCGGGCGAACACCGGGTGGGAGACCGCACCACGGGACATCGTCGCTCCTCAGACCGGATCGGGTACGGCCCGCCGGCCGACCGGGGACGGCGTCGCGGCCGGCCGCGCCGGGCCGCGCACGGCCGCGGGGGGCAGCGGGCCCGGCGCCGACGGTTCGCCGGACGACGGCGTGCCCGGCGAGGGTGGCTCCCCCGACGGCGGCGCGCCCGGCAGAGGTCGCTCCCCGGACGACGGCGCGACCGGCGCCGACGCCGGTCGGGGGCGGGGCAGGCCGAGGGCGAGCAGCGCCGGGCCGGTCGGCCCGGCGACCAGCTCGCCGAGCGTCACGTCGTCCAGCACGGCGAGGAAGGCGTCCCGGGCGCGGCGAAGTTCGCCCCGCAGCCGGCAGGCCGCGCGCAGCGAGCAGGCCGGCTCGTCGCAGGAGACCACCTCGTCGTCGCCCTCGAAGGCCCGCACCACGTGCCCGACCGTGGCGTTCCCGCCGCCCTCGGCGAAGGCCACCCCGCCGGAGCGGCCCCGGATGGTGACGAGCACGCCGAGCCGCTGCAACCGCTGCACCACCTTGGCGACGTGGTTGCGGGGCAGGTCGAGCTGGTCGGACAGCTCGTCCACGGTCATCCGTCGCGGGTTGGCGGCGGCGAGCATGGCGATGCGCAGCGCCATGTCGGTGGACCGGTTGAGCTTCACGTCCCGACCCTAGCCACCGCGGTCGAGCCCCCACCACGGTCGACCGGACCCGGGATGTGATCCGGACGACCCCCGACCCGGGACCTTCGACCCTGAAGAGGTATCTCGAATACCTGTTTTGCTGTCGTGGTTCGAGCGATTGACCTCAGAAGGAGAAAGCCGTGCTCTCGGAGTCCTCAGCAGCAGTGGTGACGGCGACCCTGCCCGCCGTGCAGGCGCACGGCGAGGCGATCACCGGCCGGTTCTACCAGCGGATGTTCGACGCGCACCCCGAACTGCTCGACATCTTCAACCGCAGCAACCAGGCCACCGGCACGCAGAAGGCCGCCCTCGCGGCCGCCGTGGTCGCGTACGCGGAGCACCTGACCGGCGGCAGCCGCGCGCCGTGGGGGCCGATCCTGGACCGCATCGCGCACAAGCACGCCTCGCTCGGCATCACCGCCACCCAGTACACGATCGTCGGCCGGCACCTGCTCGCCGCCGTCGGCGAGGTGCTGGGCGAGGCCGTCACCGCCGAGGTGGCGGCGGCCTGGGACGAGGTCTACTGGCTGCTGGCCTGCGAGCTGATCGCCCGGGAGGCCCGCCTCTACACCGTGGCCGGGCTGGCCGAGGGCGAGTCGGTCTGGCGGGACTGGCGGGTCGTCGCCCGGACCACCGAGGCGCTGGACGTCGTGTCGTTCACCCTGGTCCCGGCCGACGGCGGGCAGGTGCCCACCTTCGTCCCGGGCCAGTACACCTCGGTCGCCGTCGACCTGGACGGCGGGCGCGGTCAGCAGATCCGCCAGTACAGCCTCTCCGGCTGCCCCGGCGCCGACCACTGGCGGATCACCGTCAAGCGCGTACGCGGCACCGGCGACGCCCCCGACGGCATGGTCTCCACCTTCCTGCACGAGCGCGTGGGGGTCGACGACACCCTCCGGCTCAGCCCGGCGTTCGGCGAGGTCAGCGCGGTGGCCGGGGAGGGCCCGCTGCTGCTGGTCAGCGCGGGCATCGGCCTGACCCCGGCGATGGCCGCGCTGGAGCACCTGGCCGCCACCGAGCCGCAGCGTCCGGTGGTGCTGGTGCACGCCGACCGGGCCGGCGCGGCGCACGCGTTCCGCGGCGAACTGCCGCGCCTGCACGCCGCGCTGCCCAACCTGCGCACCGCCCTCTGGTACGAGGACCTCACCGACGGCGAACTGGCCGGGGTGACCGCCGAGGTCATCGCCGGCCGGGTCGATCCGGCGCTGATCCCGCTCTCCCCCGACGCCCACGTGCACCTCTGCGGGCCGCTGCCGTTCATGAACACCGTCCGGGGCGGCCTGCTGCGCCGAGGGGTGCCGGTGGAGCGGATCGCCTGCGAGGTCTTCGGGCCGGGCATGCTCCACGACGACCGGCCCTGACCCTGTGTCATCGGCCGGTCACGGGCGGTGGGGGCGGTTCGCCCCGCCGCCCGCCGGCCCCTCCACACCCGACGGACAGCTCCGCAGGACGAGCCGGGCGGGCGGCGGTTAGGAGGTGAGGTCGGGGGTAGGGACTCCTGCGGCGGGGTCCGCCAGGCGGCGAGGAGACGCCCCGGGGCTCGACCGGGTCCCCGCCGACGGGCCGGCCGATGGAGGAAGCACATGCGTATCGCGATGATCTCGGAGCACGCCAGTCCACTCGCCGTCGGAGGGGTGGAGGAGTCCGGCGGTCAGCACACGCACGTGGCGGAGCTCGCCGCCGCCCTGGTCGGCGAGGGGCACGACGTCCGCGTCTACACCCGCCGGGACTCCACCGTCCCGCCCGACTCCGTGGTCACCCCGGACGGCTACCAGGTGTGCCACGTGCCGGCCGGTCCGGCGCTACGGGTGCCGAGGGACGAGCTGCTGCCGCACATGGGCGAGTTCGGACGCTGGCTGGCCGGTCAGTGGCGCGACGGCGGCTGGACGCCGGACGTGGCGCACGCCCACTTCTGGACGAGCGGGCTGGCCACCGTGCACGCCGGCCGGCGCACCGGGGTGCCGGTGGTGCTGACTTACCACAGCCTCGGCTCGGTGAAGCGGCGGCTGCAGGGCGCCCGGGACGCCAGTCCACCGGGCCGGGTGGGCTACGAGCGGGCCCTGGGCCGGGCCGCGGACCGGGTCATCGTGCAATGCCAGGACGAGGTCGGCGAGCTGGTCCGGCTCGGCGTGCCCCGGTCCCGGATGACGCTGGTCCCCGCCGGGGTCGACCAGGAGCTGTTCCGCCCCGACGGGCCCGTCGCCCCGCGCGACCCGGCCCGCCCCCGGCTCATCACCGTCGGCCGGATGGTGGAGCGCAAGGGCATCCAGGACGTCATCCGGGCGCTGCCGGCCGTGCCGGACGCCGAGTGCGTGGTGGTCGGCGGCCCGCCTGCGGAGCTGCTCCCCGCGGACGGCTTCGCCCGCCGGCTCCGCGCGCTCGCCGAGTCCTGTGGGGTCGCCGACCGGGTGAAGCTGCTGGGCGGGCTGCCCCGGGAGGAGCTGGCCCCCTGGTACCGCTCGGCGGACCTGCTGGTGGCCGCCCCCTGGTACGAGCCGTTCGGGCTCGCCCCGCTGGAGGGCATGGCGTGCGGGGTGCCGGTCGTCGGCACGAACGTCGGCGGGATCGCCGACACCGTGGTCGACGGCCTGACCGGCGACCTCGTGCCGCCCCGGGACCCCCGGGCCCTCGGCACCGCGGTCCGCCGGCTGCTCGCCGACAAGGTCCGTCGCTTCGCGTACGCCACGGCGGCGCTGGACCGGATCCGCAACCGGTACTCGTGGAAGCGCTGCGCCGAGCAGCTGAGCACGGTCTACGCCACGGTCAGCACGGTCGGCCGGCCCGCCCCGGCGGTGGCGTAGCGCGGGTGGTGGTCGGCGGTCCGCGGTCGACGCCGGGGACGTGACGCCCACCACCCCACGGTTACCCGTCGGTAGCCTCGGGTCGTAGCCTGGGGCGGTGAACGCGACGGGGGAATACCGGCAGGAGTTCGTCGAGGTCGACGGGGCCCGCATCGGGCTACAGGTGTATCCCGATCCGGACGGCGTCGCCGACGCCCCGCTGGTGCTGATCACGCCCGCGATGGGCGTCCGGGCGCGCTACTACCGGCCGTTCGCCGCCGCGCTGCGCGCCGCCGGCCTGGCCGTGGCGGTGGCCGACCTGCGCGGCACCGGGGAGAGCACCCCGAAGCCGAGCCGCGCCTGCCGGTACGGCTATTCGGAACTGGCCGCCGACGTGGGCGCCGTGCTGGCGGCGCTGAAGACCCGGCGGGACGGGCGCAGGACGCTGCTGCTCGGGCACTCCCTCGGCGGGCAGGCGGCGCTGCTGCACCTCGCCGTGCACGGCGACCACGACGTCGACGGGCTGGCGCTGGTCGCCGTCGGCGTGCCGTGGTGGCGCAGCTACCCGGGCCTGCGCGGGTACGGCGTCCTGCCGTACACCCAGGGGATCGCGGCGACCGCCCGGCTGCTCGGCGTCTGGCCGGGCTGGGGCTTCGGCGGCCGGCAGGCGCGCGGGGTCATCCGCGACTGGGCGCACACCGCGCGGACCGGGCGCTTCCCGCAGCTGGACGGGGTGGACGCCGAGGCGGCCGTGCGGGCGCTGCGGACCCCCGTCCTCGCGGTCAGCGTCGACGACGACCAGTACACCCCGCACGAGACCGTCGACCACCTGTGCGCGAAGCTGGCCGCCGCGCCCGTCGCGCGCGAGCGCTACACCCCGGCGCAGGCCGGCACCCGGATGGACCACTTCACCTGGGTACGCGCGAGCGCCCCGCTGGCGGCCCGGGTGGCCCGCTTCGCCGCCGACCTGCCGGCCCGCTGACCCTCGGCGGGCCGCGACACGAGCGGGGCGACTCGTCGGGCCGGCCCGGCCGCCCGACGCCGGCGACGGTCGGCACGGCCGCGGCGACGCGTCCCGGGCGGCGCCCCACCGCCCGGGACGGAGACGCTCACTCGTCGGTGTCGACGGGCACCATCTCGCCGTCGCGCTCCACGCGGGTCTCGCCGCGCTCGGCGGGCGGCGGCACCTGGGCCGTGGTCTTGCGCGGGTCGTTGTCCGGGTGCATCAGCACCGCGTCGGTCGACGCGGTCTTCTCCCGGCTCTCCTCGGGCTGCGACATCCGCTTCCCCTCTCGCTCGGGTCGTCCGGTCAACTACCCGCAGCGGCCCCGCCGACTCCTCCCGGCCCGTCCCCGTCGTCTCCCCGCGCCGACGCCCCGGTCCGGTATCTGCGCCGTCGCGGCGTATCAGCAGGTGACGGGCGGGATTAGCCGGCCGGGCGGCGGGTATGCCGCACCGCCCGACACGGTGGAAGGGGATCAGATGTCCGAACGGCACACCGCACTGCGCTCGATGCACGACCTGGGCCTGGCGGCCTGGTTCGGGGGCTCCCTGATGGGAGCGTTCGGCGTCAACGGCGCGGCGGCACAGATGAACGACTCGACCCAGCGGTTGCCGATGGCCTCGGCCGGCTGGGCCCGGTGGACCCCGGTGAACGCCGCGGCGATCGGCGCCCACCTGGCGGGGGCCGTCGGGGAACTGGTGACGGAGAGCCCCCGGGTGGCCGCCCAGTCGGGGGTGGCCCGGGCCAGCACGCTGAAGACGGCGCTGACCGTCGGCGCGCTGGCGGTGACCGGCTACAGCCGGCTGCTCGGCATGAAGCTGGAGAAGGCCGGCGGCCCGGCGGTCGAGGGGGTCACCGAGCCGAACTCGCACACGCCGTCGAACGTGGCGTCGTGCCAGCGGCAGATGCGGATGCTCCAGTGGGCGATCCCGGCGATGACCGGGGCGCTCATCGTGATGACCGCCTACATGGGCGAGCAGCAGAAGCCCGGCGAGGTGTTCCGGGGAATGCTCGGGCGCGTCGGCGGCAAGCGGAACGCCCCGAAGGGGATGGGCGCGCTCATGGCGATGGGCGGGGCCCGGCAGAAGCGGATGGCGAAGTCCGGCCGCTGCTGACCGACGTGCCGCCGGACGGCGTCCCGCCGACTCCTCGGCGGCGGGGCGCCGCTGCGCGCGTCCCCACCCGCCGGGACCGCGGCCCCCCGGCGCCGGCGAGGCATGACCGCCCCGGTGACGGGCATTCGGGGCCGGTACCGGCGGACCGAGCAGCGAGGTGGCCATGACGGCAGGAGAGGGACGCGGCGGGGACCGACGCGCACCGGAGGCGACCACGCCCTGGGTGACCAGGGACGGCATGGACGTGGAGCCGCCGTGGGGCGTCGGTGAGCACGACCCCATGGACGAGGGCAGCGAGGAGACCGCCGTACCGGAGGGGCGGCGCGGGGAGCGGCGGGCCGACGAGCCGGCGGGACCGTCCGGCCCCGCCGGGCGGCACGGCTTCGGCTCGGTCGAACCGACACCCACGCGACCGGCGGGCCCCGGCGCGCCGCCCGACCCGGCGCCGGCCCGACGGTCCTTTCCCGACGCCGCCGACATCGAGGAGCGGACGGAGGACGCCCTGCGGACCCGGGGTCGGCGCTCCTGACCGGTACGCCCCGGGGTGGGGGTGCGGACGGGACGGCCCCGCGCCGAACGCCCGACGGTCAGGCGCGCCCCGCCGCCCGCAGCAGCCGGAGCTGACCGATCTCGGCCGCGTTCTTCATCAACTCGGCGTTGACCCAGGCGAGCATGTGCGCCACCGTGTGCCCCGCGTCGTCCTGCCACGGGAACGACGCGGTGGCGTCGAGGTCGGCGTCGGTGAGCCGGTCGAGGTGCCCGAGCCACTCGGCGCGCAGGCCCCGCAGCCAGGCGATGGTCGGCTCGCCCGCGCCCGGCCATCCGACGTCGGTGCGCTGCCGTGGCGGCCCTCCGCCGAGATGGTCCATGGCCACCGTCCACCACCAGCCGATGTGCCAGGACAGCCAGCCGATCGTCGGGACCGGCACGGGGTCGGGTTCGGTGTCGGCCCAGTCGGGTGTCCACCCGCCGGCGGGGTCGCGTCGCACCGTCCAGCAGATCGCGGCCGGCTCCCAGAGGAAGTCCGCCGCGTCGAGGCGCTCGAGGTGGTACTCGAACAGCGACCACGTCAGGTCGAACTGCCAGCGCAGGAGTGCACGGGAGGTTGTCGCCATCCGGCGATCATGCCCGAGGGCACCGACCCGGTCCACGCAATTGGGCCCCCGCCACGAGGTCAGCCGCCGGCGGTGTCCTCGTCGGCGACCTCGGCGGGGTCCGCCGCCACCGGGTGACCGGTGTCGTCCACCAGACCGGGCGCCATGCTGCCGCCGTGTGCCTCCTGCGCCTCCCGGGTCTCGCGCGCCGCCGCGTCCCCCGGTACGCCCGGCGTCGCCTCCCCGGGGCGCTCCTGCCGCTGCTCACCCATCACCGCGTCCCCTTCCGTCGCTCACGCCCCCGCCGGTACCCGGGCGGCCGACGGGAAAACCTCGCCGCCGTGCCGACGATCCCGGCGCGTGCTCAGGACGGCGAACCGGCTCCCGCCCGGTCGCGTCCCGCCGGCCGGACCCCGAGCAGCTCCGCGAGTCGGGCGGCGTCACGCTGGGCCTGGTCGCCGCAGCAGTTGTTGAACAGCGCGTGCAGCTCCCCCGCCTGCCCGGCCAGCTCGGCCAGGAGTTCCGACCAGCGGCGGAGTTCCTCGTCGCCGTACGCGTAGCGGAACTTCTCCTGCTTGTCCCCGGTCTCCCAGGCGGTGCTGTGCCCGTGGAACCGGACGACCGCCAGTTCCGCCGTGGCGAACAGAACGGGCGGCACCGACGAGGGATGCCCCTGCGGCATGTCGACGCAGACGAACGACAGCCCGCGCTCCCTCAGGAAGGCGAGCGTGTCCAGCGCCGCCGTGCCGTCGAACCACGACCCGTGGCGCAGCTCGACGGCGACCCGCCACGGCTGGCACCGCTCCGCCAGCTCGGCGATGCGCCGCTCGGCGGCGGCCCCACGGGCCAGCCACGGCGGGAACTGGAGCAGGACCGCACCGAGCCGGTCGGCCGCCGCGATCGGGTCCAGCGCCGCCCGGAACCGGTCCCACAGCTCGTCGTACGCGGCCGCGGGGAGATCCCGGCGGCGGATCCGGCTCGGGCCACCGGCCGGGCGCAGGTCGCGGGGCAGCGCCGCCACCGGTGTCGGGTGACCGGTGAAGAGGCTGAACGCCTTGACGTCGAAGGTGAAGCCCTCGGGCGTGGCGTCGACCCAGCCCCGCGTCGTCTCGGGCACGGGCACCGCGTAGTAGGAGGTGTCCACCTCGACCAGCGGGAAGCGCCCGGCGTAGAAGTCGAGCCGGCCGGCCGGGGTGTTGGCCGCGCGGGGATACCAGCCCGAGCGCAGCAGCATCTGGTCCGCCCAGGACGACGTGCCCACCTTGATCACACCCATGTGATTCAGTGCACCGCGGACCGGACGAATCGGCAACCGCTGGCGGAAAACCGGCACCCGGGCTGCCCGCCGACATCCGGCTCGGCGACGAACCGGAGCGGCAGCCGCGAGGCGGTCGACGGCGCCAGGGCCGTGGCCGCCCCGGAAACCCGGTCCTCCAGAGCCGGCGTTTGTCGGACGTCACACCCCGGCCCGTGTGACGACCGGGGGGCCCGTGGCGCTGAGGGACACGAGATGAAAGCACACCGGATGGACCAGGAGACCGTCGAGCGGCTGCTCGACGGTCCTGTCCTCGACCCGCAGGACGGCCCGCAGCCCGTCACGTCGCTGTTGACGGCGGTCCGCGCCCCGGGCCGGGCCGGCGAACTGGCCGGCGAGGAGGCGGCCGTACGGGCCTACCGGCTGGCCCGGGCCGGCAGCCCGCTCGGTCCGCCGCAGCCGCGCCGCCGGCCCGCCCTCGCGGGGTTCGGCGTCCGCGCCGCGCTGGCCGGTGCCGCCCTCGCCCTCACGGGCGGGGTCGCCCTCGCCGCCACCGGGGGCGTGCTGCCCCACCCGCTGCGGGGTCCGGCGCCCACCACCGCCGCTCCCGTTCCCGCCCCCACCACGGACTCCTCCACGACGACCCGCCACCCGCCGTCCGCCCCGACGGGCGGGGCGGACGGTCGGCCGGAGCCGGACGCGAGGGTGCGGGAGCTGTGCCGGGCGTACCGGGCGGACGCCGGCGACCGGCCGGGCGGTTCCCCGGACGGCGCCGCCTTCGGTGACCTGATCGACGCCGCCGGTGGCCCCGGAGAGGTGGCCGGCTACTGCGAGCGGGTGCTGGCCGACGAGCCGAAGGGCCCCGGCCCGCACGGCAGCCCGTCCGGCGGGCCGGCGGTCACGCCGACCGGCCGACCCGGAGCGGACCCGACGGGCCGTCCCGGGGTCGATCCGACCGGACGTCCGGCGGTCGCGCCGACCGGCCGGCCCGGGGTCGACCCGACCGGCCGTCCCGGGGCGGAGCCGACCGGCCGGCGGACCGGGCCGCCCACGGCGTCGCCGTCGGCCACGGCCGCACGCCCGGCCCGGCCCGGCCCCGTCCACGTCTCGCCGGCGCAGGGGCGCCACACCGCCGCGCCGAGCGGCGGCGACGCGGGCTGACCGGGCGGCCGGCGGGCGGGCGGGCGCGTCCCTGCCGGCGCGCCGCCACGGCGGCGTGGCCCACGTGTCGTCGGCCGGTGACCTCGGCGGAGGCTGCTGGTAGCTTGCCCCGATGAGTCTGCGGCGTCGACGCGTGGCGGTGGCCGTCCGCCTGGCGATCGTGATCAGCGTGCTGGCCGGGATCGTGCTCACCGCGCTCGGTTCCGCCACGGTCACCGGCCTGCTGCCGTACTTCACGATCCAGAGCAACCTCGCCGTCGGGCTCTTCGCCGGGTACGCCGCCTGGGTGGCCCGGCAGGACCGGCCCGAGCCGCCCTCCGCGCTCAAGGGCGCGGTCACGCTCTACATCACCATCACCGGCGTGGTCTACCACCTGGTGTTGGCCAACCCGGTCAGCCCGTTCGCGATGCCGCAGGCCGACCGCACGCTCGGCGAGGCGCTGGGCAACCAGTTCCTGCACACCGTCGTGCCCCTGCTGGCCGTGGCGGACTGGGCGCTGTTCGACCGCCGGGGCCGGCTCCGCCTGCGCTACGCGGCCTGGTGGCTGGCGTTCCCCCTCGGATACCTCGGCTTCGCGCTGCTCCGCGGGCTGGTGGTGGACCGGTATCCGTACCCGTTCATCGACGCGGGCGAGTTGGGCTACGCCGGGGTGGCCGTCAGCGCGGTCTTCTTCGCCGCCGCGTTCTGGCTGCTGGGCCTGCTCTTCGTCGCCGTCGACCGGGGCCTGGGCCGCCGCGCCGCGGCGCCGGACGCCACCTCGACCAGCCCGGACGCCCCCTCGGCCGCCCCGCAGGTCGCCCGGCCCGACGCGACGGCCCTGCCCTGACGGCCACGCTCCCGGCGACTGACCCGCACGGGTGAACCGGGGCGCCGCGGTGGGCCGTTTGGGCTGCCGCTGAACGGGCAGCCGGCAGGCGGACCGGAAGCGGGAGAACGGGAGGCGTCATGCGCGCGCTGCGATTGCCCAACTGGAAGTCGGAGCCCGAACTGGTCGAGGTCGACGAGCCGACCCCGGGCCCGGGTCAGGTGGTCGTGAAGATCGGCGGTGCCGGTGCCTGCCACTCCGACCTGCACCTGATGCACGACTTCGAGGCCGGCGCGGTGCCCTGGAACCCGCCGTTCACCCTCGGCCACGAGAACGCCGGCTGGGTGCACGCGCTCGGCGACGGGGTGGGCGGGCTGACGGTGGGCCAGCCGGTGGCCGTGTACGGGCCGTGGGGCTGCGGCACCTGCGCCCGCTGCCGGGTGGGCGTCGACCCGTACTGCGAGAACACCGCCGAGGCGCCGGTGCCCGGCGGGGGCGGCGGCCTCGGCCTGGACGGCGGCATGGCCGAGTACATGCTGGTGCCGCAGGCCCGGCAGGTCCTACCGCTGCCCGACGGGCTCGACCCGGTGCTGGCGGCACCGCTGACCGACGCGGGGCTCACCCCCTACCACGCGATCCGCCGTTCCTGGGCGAAACTCGGCCCGACCAGCACCGCCGTGGTGATCGGCGTGGGCGGGCTCGGGCACGTCGGCGTGCAGATCCTCAAGGCCACCACCGCGGCCCGGGTGATCGCGGTGGACACCCGCGATGAGGCGCTGAAGCTCGGTGCGGAGTGCGGCGCCGACCTGACGATGCTCTCCGGCGAGGACACCGCCCAGGAGATCCGCCGGGCCACCGGGGGCCGGGGTGCCGACGTGGTCCTGGACTTCGTCGGCGCCGACCCGACCCTCGCGCTCGGCGCCGCCGCCGCCCGCACCGTCGGCGACCTCACCATCGTCGGCATCGGCGGCGGCACGCTGCCGGTGGGCTTCTTCTCCGTGCCGTACGAGGTGAGCATCCAGACCACGTACTGGGGCAGCCGGCCGGAGCTCGTCGAGGTGCTCGAACTGGGCGCCCGGGGCCTGGTCAAGCCGAAGGCCAGCACCTTCTCGCTGGACGAGGCGGTCGTCGCGTACCGGAAGATGCGCGACGGCACGCTGGAGGGCCGGGCCGTCGTCGTGCCGTGACCGCCGCGACCCTAGAGTGATCATGTGGTCGCGGCGCTGGAGCTCTACCTGGACACCGACGCCACCCGACGGATCCGGGTGCTCTGGGACGCGCTGGAGTCCGAGGGCGTGCAGAGCATGCGGTCGCTGCTGGAGCAGCGCCACCGGCCGCACGTCTCGCTCGCCGTCGCGCCCCGCTTCGATCCGGAGCGGGTCGCGGCGGCGCTGCGCGGCACGGTGGTCGCCGCGCCGCTGCGGCTGAGCTTCGAGCACGCCGGGCAGTTCGTCGGCCGGGTGCTGTGGCTGGGCCCGACCCCCACCGCCGAACTGCTCGCGCACCACGCGCGGGTGCACGGCCGGCTGGCCGAGGCGGGGATCGGGCTGGTCGAGCACTACCAGCCGGGGCGTTGGGTGCCGCACTGCACGCTGTCCATGCGGGTGCCGAACGCCCTGATGGCCGCCGCCGTACGCCGCTGCCTGGAGGTGCTGCCGCTGGAGGCGACCGTGGTCGGCGCGGCCCTCACCGACCATGCCCGGGGCATCTCCCATCCGTTGCCGTAGCCGGACCGCACCGCCGTCGTGACCGAGGCGGTGCGGTCCGGCGCTTGTCCGCGTCGCATCCGGGGGTGGATCCTGTAGGGAATCGACAGAAACGAATCTATGGAGGTTCGATGCGTCGTCTCCCGCCTGCCCTGCTCCTGCTCGCCGCGCTGCTGCTCGGCCTGCCGGCGCCCGCCCACGCCGCCCCCGATAACGGCGGGGCCGCCCCCGACCACGACACCGGCCGCGCCGCGGCCGCGCTCGCGCAGGTCCGCACCGCCGGCACCGCCTGGGGGCTCGACCCCGCCACCGGCCGGATGACCCTGACCGTCGACGACACCGTCTCCGCCCGGGACGTGGCCGCGCTGCGGGCGACCGCCGCCCGGGCCGGTGCGGTGCTCCGCCGCGAGCCGGGTCAGCTGCGCACCCTCATCGCCGGCGGGCAGGCCATCTACGGCGGCGGCGGGCGGTGCTCCCTCGGCGCCAACGTCCGCAGCGGCAGCACCTACTACTTCGTCACCGCCGGCCACTGCACCACCGCCGGCGCGACCTGGTACGCCAACAGCGCGCAGACCACCGTCCTCGGCAGCCGGACGGGCAGCAGCTTCCCCGGCAACGACTACGGGCTGGTCCGCTACACGAGCCTGGTCGCCCACCCCAGCGCCGTCTACACCTACCCCGGCCTGCTCACCATCAACGGCGCCGGCAACGCCTACGTCGGCCAGGCGGTCTGCCGCAGCGGCTCCACGACCGGGGTGCGCTGCGGCACGGTCACCGGGCTCAACGCGACGGTCAACTACGCCCAGGGCAGCGTCACCGGCCTCATCCGGACCAACATCTGCGCCGAGCCGGGCGACAGCGGCGGGCCGCTCTACGCCGCCGGCACCGGCACCATCCTCGGCGTCCTCTCCGGTGGCAGCGGCAACTGCACCAGCGGTGGCACCACCTACTACCAACCGATCATGGAGATCCTGGCCGCGTACGGCGTGACCGTCCCCTGACCGACCACCCGCGTGCCCGGCCCGACCCCCGCGCGACGGGCCGGGCACGGCGGGATCAGCCCTCGCGGCCGGTGGTCGCGACGCCCTCGACGAGGTGGCCCCCTCCGGCACCGACCGGAACGGTCAGGCGGCCCGAGGGGTGAGGAGGTAGTCGTCCGCCTCGGGACTCCACCGCAGGTCGACGACGCCGCTGGTGGCGGCCGCCTTGCAGAACTGGAGGAAGCTGCGGTAGCCCAGCTTCTTCTCGCTGAAGTCGGGCCGCGCCCGGCGCAGCTGGTTCTTCAGCCCGGAGAGGGCCACCGCGCCCTCGTCGCCGGCGAGGTCCGCCACCACCGAGCCGAGCAGCCCGAACGCCACCTCCCGGTCGCCGTGCTCGGGCAGGGAGACCTCGGGGTCGCCCTTGGCGGGCCCCTCCGCCAGCTCGACCACGTTGTGCTGGGCGAGGTGCCGCATGAGCTCCCCGAAGGTGCGGAACCCGTAGTCGGACTCGCTGAACGTCGGGTCCTTGCGCAGCAGGGTGCGCTTCAACGTCGAGGCCGTCACCTCGCCGCTGGAACTGCCCTGGAGGCCGGCGACGGTCTGCGCCACGAGCACGGCGAGCGTGTCGACGTCCCGGCCGGCCTCCTCGACCGCCGGCTGCGGCTCGGGCTCGGTCTCCTGCTCCACCCGCGGCACGTCCGGGCTCGGCAGGCGGGCCGGGCGGCCCCGCCGGACCCGGGCGGGAGGGATGTCGACGCCCTCCAACCGGTCGTAGTAGAGGAACTCGTCGCACGCGGGCGGCAGCAGCGCCGAGGTCGAGTTCTCCACGCCCACGCCGATGACGCGCTTGTTCAGCTCGCGGAGCTTGTGGACCAGCGGGGTGAAGTCACTGTCGCCGGTGCAGATCACGAAGGTCGAGATGTAACCGCGCTCGAAGGCCAACTCCACCGCGTCCACGGCCATCTTGATGTCGGCGGCGTTCTTGCGCGAGGCCCCCATCCGCTGGGGAATCTCGATGAGCTCGACGTGCGACCGGGTGAGCATCCGCCGGTCCTCGTCGAAGTAGGACCAGTCCGCGTACGCCCGGCGCACCACCACCCGGCCGCGCTCGGCGAGGGCGTCGGCGATGGGCCGGAAGTCGAAGGCCACGCCGCCGAGGTGGTCGCGGGCCCCCAGCGCGAGGTTCTCGTAGTCGAGGAAGAGGGCGATGCGGTCTTCGTGATCCACGCAGGTCAGCCTACCCCCGGCGAGACGCCGCACCGTTCCGGTCCGCCGCCGTCCGGCGCCGTGTCCACCGTGGTGGGCCGGCCACCGGGGTAGTGCTGGCCCTACCCGGGAACTACAGCGCGGGCCGGGCGCCCCGGTAGCCGGCCCCGGCGCGCCCACTGCCGGGCAGGTGCGGCCGCCCCGCCGAAAGTTGCGCTCCCGATTTCCCGACGTTCACCCGCGCACCGCTAGCATCGCTGCTCATGAATACGAGGAGCAGTACCCGCTCGGGGCCCAGAAGGCTGGCGATGGCGTTCGCGCTGGCCGTCGTCCTGGTGGCGCCCGTGGCGGTGACGGCCGCGGCGTCGGCCGCCGCCACCCTGACCGTGGCCCAGGCGCTCGCCGCGCAGGACGGCCGGACGGCCGCCGTGACCGGCTACGTCGTCGGCCAGCCGACCAGCAGCACGACGGTGCTCAGGTCCGGCTTCACCTCGGACACCGCGATCGCGATCGCCGACACGGCGGCCGAGACCGGCGCGAGCAGGATGCTCTACGTCCAGGTCACCGCCGCCTACCGGAGCACGTTCGGGCTGCTCACCAACCCGGGCCTGCGGGGCCAGCGGATCACCGCCACCGGTGCGCTCACCGCCTACTTCAGCCACGGCGGCCTGAAGAACCCGACGGCGATGACCCTCGGCGGCACCGCGCCCTCGCCGAGCCAGTCGCCGACTCCGGTCCCGACCACCAGCCCGGTACCCGGCGGCGACTACGACTCCACCTACTACGCCGACGCGATCGGTAAGTCCGGCACGGCGCTGCGCGGTTCGCTGCACTCGATCATCAAGGTGCAGACGAAGCTCTCCTACGACCAGGTGTGGGAGGCGCTGAAGGACACCGACCAGGACCCGGCCAACAGCAACAACGTCATCCTGCTCAACACCGGGCGGTCCCAGAGCAAGACCAGCAACGGCGGCGGCGTGAACGACTGGAACCGCGAGCACGTCTGGGCCAAGTCGCACGGCGACTTCGGCACCGCGACCGGCCCGGGCACCGACGTCCACCACCTGAGGCCGGAAGACGTCTCGGTCAACTCGACGCGTGGCAACAAGGACTTCGACAACGGCGGCAGCCCCGTCGCCGAGGCGCCGGGCTGCTACACCGACGCCGACTCGTGGGAGCCGCGCAACGCGGTCAAGGGCGACGTGGCACGCATGATCATGTACATGGCGATCCGGTACGAGGGCACCGACGGCTGGCCCAACCTTGAGCTGAACCAGTCGGTCAACAACGGCACCGCGCCGTACCACGGCAAGATGTCGGTGCTGCTCCAGTGGAACCAGGCCGACCCGCCGGACGCGTTCGAGAAGCGCCGCAACCAGCGGATCTACGAGCGTTGGCAGGGCAACCGGAACCCGTTCGTCGACCACCCGGAGTGGGCGACCGCCATCTGGGGCTGACCCGCCGCACCCACGTCGCGGCCGGTCCCTCGCCCGGGACCGGCCGCGACGCGACGGATCGCGCCGGTGTGGATCAGCCGGCCGACCCGGCGACCGGCACGGGGCGACCCGGCGGCTCCGGGACGAACGGGAGGCTCTTGGGTTCCACCGGCCGATGCCCGCCGGCCGGGTGCCGCCAGAGCCCGCGCTCGCGCAGGATCGGCAGCACCCCCTCGCCGAACCAGTACGCCTCCTCCAGGTGCGGGTGCCCGGAGAGGATGAACTCGTCCAGGCCGAGCGCGTGGTACTCGGCGATCCGGTCGGCCACCTCCGTGTGGCTGCCCACGAGGGCCGTGCCGGCGCCACCCCGGACCAGACCGAAGCCGGCCCAGAGGTTGGGTGCGACCTCCAGGCCGTCGCGGGAGCCACCGTGCAGGTCAAGCATCCGACGCTGCCCCTCGGACTCGCTGCCGCGCAGCCCTTCCTGGGCCGCCCGCAGGTCGGACTCGGCGATGCCGTCGAGCAGGCGGCGGGCCTGCGCCCAGGCCTCCGCGGCGGTGTCCCGGGTGATGACGTGCAGCCGGATGCCGAAGCGCAGTTCCCGCCCGACCTCGGCGGCCAGCGCGCGCACCCGGTCGAGCTTGCCGGCCACCTGGGCCGGTGGCTCGCCCCAGGTGAGGTAGACGTCGCTGTGCCGCACCGCCACCGGCAGCGCGGCGGCGGAGGAGCCACCGAAGTAGATCGGCGGGACCGGGTCGGGCAGCCGGTTCAGCCGGCCCCGCGAGATGCGCAGGTGCTCGCCGGCGTGGTCCACCGTCTCGCCGCGCCACAGCGCCCGCACGATGTGCAGGAACTCGTCGGCGCGCGCGTACCGGGCGTCCTTGTCCAGGAAGTCGCCGTAGGCACGCTGTTCCTGCGACTCGCCGCCGGTGACCACGTTGACCATCAGCCGGCCGCCGGAGAGCCGCTGGAACGTCGAGGCCATCTGCGCCGCCAGCGCGGGCGTGAGCAGGCCGGGCCGGAAGGCGACCAGGAACTTCAGCCGCTCGGTCACCTCGGTGAGCATCGCCGTGCTCAGCCAGGCGTCCTCGCACCAGGCGCCGGTCGGGGTGAGCGCGCCGACGAAGCCGAGCTGCTCGGCGGTCCGCGCGATCTGGCCCAGGTAGGCGACGGTCGCCGGGCGGGCGCCGCCGGCCGTGCCGATCGGCACGCCGTGGCCACCGCCGACGATGTCCCGGCTGTCGCCGTAGGTGGGCAGGAACCAGTGGAAGGTGAGGGCCATCCGGATCTTTCCTCCAGTGCGCGGCGGGAACGGGTGCGGTGAGGCGTGCGGCCGGCGGCGGAGTCGGCGTCGTGCCGCGCGACGACCATCGGGACCTTCCGGAGAGGGTCAGGCCACGAAGCCGTGGAAGAGCAGCGACGCCAGCCCGAGCGCCAGGGCCAGGTTGAACACGGTGGCTCCGGCGAAGACCGCGACGGGTCGCCACCCGGCCTCCCGCAGCGACGTCACGCGGACCTCGAGACCGATGCTGACGAAGGCCAGGATCAGGAACCAGACCCGCAGGTCGTTGACGACCGCGATGGTGGCCTTGCCGTCCGCGCCCGCCGCGTCGAGGTACCAGGTGGCGATCACGGAGGCGGCGACGAAGCCGAGGACGAACTTGGGGAAGCGGCGCCACAGCTCCCCCACGCCCGGCCGGGCAGCCCCCGGCCGGCGTTCCACCCGCAGCGTGAAGTACGCGGTGAGCGCCACCGCCACCACACCCATCAGGGCGTTCTGGGTGACCTTGACGATGCTGGCGATCTGCAGCGCCTCCTCCCCGGCCAGCGCCCCGGCCGCGGTCACCGCCGCGGTGGTGTCGATGTTGCCGCCGATCCAGGCGCCGGCCACCGCGTCGGACAGCCCGAGCAGGTCGGCCAGCCACGGCAGGATGAAGATCGAGGGCAGCGCGAAGACGATGACCAGGCTGGCCGTGTAGGCGAGCTGCTCGCGGCGGGCCCGTACCGCGCCCGCGGCGGTGATCGCGGCGCTGACCCCGCAGATCGACACCGCCGAGGCGAGCAGCGCGCGCAGTTTGTCGTCGAGCCCGAGCCGGCCGGCCAGCCACCAGGTGAACAGGAACACCCCGCTGATCAGCAGGACCGCCTGGGCGATCGCCGGGCCGGCCGCGCTGGCGATCACCGCCAGGTTGATCGAGGCGCCGAGCAGTACCAGGCCGGTCTTGATGAAGAATTCGGTACGGAACGCGGCGGCGATCCGCTCGCGCAGCCCGAGCCGGGTGACCGCGACGTTGCCGAGCAGACCGAGCAGGATCGCGTACACGGGATATTCGACCGCCGCGGCGACGTCCTCGACGGCGCTGCCCTCGGCCCAGGCGGGGACGTTCTGCTCCAGGATGCGGGTGAGCGCGGCGAGGGCCAGCACCACGAGCAGGCCCAGCCCTGTCCAGGCCCGCAACGCGCCCGGCCGGGCGGTGACCGGGGCGGGGGCGGAATCCCCGGCCGGCACGGCGGTGTCGGAGGCGGCGCCCTGCCCGGCGGCCGTGCCGGCACCGGGGCGGACGGGCTCCACCCCCGCCGTCAGGGCGCCGGAGCGGGTCGGTTCCCCCGCCGCCGTGCGGGCACCGGACGAGGTGGGCTCCTGCCCGGCGGCCATCAGGGCACCAGCCCGGCGGGAACGGCGCCGACCAGCACCAGGGCGATCAGCACGAGGCCGAGGACGGTGGCGGCCCAGTCCTCGTTGAACGCGAGCCGGGACTCGTCGGCGGTGGGCGGGGTCTGGGGTGTTGGATCGCTGCTCATGACGCTCCTTGGGGGGCGACCGCGCGCGGGCAGGGTCGACTTGAGGAGGGGCGCGCGGAGGCGCGGGAGGGGAACGGAGGATCCCGGCGCCGGCGCGGCGGCCGGCGTACGCGGGGCGACGCCACGGGTGCGCCCGGCTGCCACCCGCATCGACGGCGCCGGGTGAGGACACCGGATCGGGTGGCGCGGCGGGAAGGGCCGGTCAGGCCGCGTCGGACCCCCGGCCCGGTGGGACCGACCGGTCAGGCCGTCGGCGCGGCGCGATCGGCGGTCAGGCCGTCGGGCGCGGACCGGGACAGAGCTGCGAGGCGACCCGCATCAGGTCGACGACCCGGCGGGAGGTGAGCAGCGGTACGCGCGGCATGACCCCATTTTCCTACCGGATCAGTAGGATTACAAGACCCCTTCGCCCTCGGATGGGCCGAGGGTCGGCGCGCTGCCCGACGCCGGCGGCACGCGGGACGAGGTCGACCGGGGCCCCGGGGCGAACCACCGCACGGCCGGCGCGGTGCGGTTGGTCAGCGCCGGCGGGCGTACGCCAGCGGCAGCGGGCTCGGCTGGCCGCTCCACGTGCCGGTCAGCACGGCGCCGTCCGACGCGGTGCCGCCGTCGGGGCGGCGGACGACGGCCAGCTCCACCGAATCGGTGACGACGAGGGTGAGGTCGCCCTCGTCGACCACGCGGCGCACGGCGCCGACGGGCGGGACCTCGGCGCCCCGAGTGCCGCTGCCCGCGATGGTCATCGACAGCTCGCGGTACTCCCGCCGGCCGTCGACCTCGAAGAACTCCTCCGCCTGCCCGGCGTCGGCGAGCACGGCCGCGGCGAGCGTCGCGGCGTAGACGGGGTCCGCGCACGCGTCGTAGACCCAGCGGCGGCCGAGCACGGAGTGCTCGGTGGTGCCGACGAGCCAGTCGTCGCCGCCGTCGAGGGGTGCGCCGCGGTAGGTCAGCGGGACCTGGTGGATCGGGCCGTCGCCGGCCCTGAGGAGCAGCGTCTCGACGCCGACGGCGCCGGCCGGATCGTCGAACCGGTAGGCCGCCACGCGCGCGACGTCGGCGTCGGCCGGCCCCTGGTACCACGGTCGGCCGGGCAGCCACGCCGCCAGGAGTGCGAACTTCGAGGGGTGCATTTCCGCCCGGTGCAGCAGCGCCATACGCCGCATCGTAGGGGCACGGCCGCACCCCGCGCTGACCCGACCACCACGCGACGCGCCCGACGGAAGCGGGCCCGGCGGGTCACGCGGTGGCGTAGCGGCGCAGCCCGTCGACGTCGGACCGGGTCAGCCGACCCTGCGCGACCAGGAGTTCCAGGTGCGCCGCCGTCTCGGTGACGGCGAGCATCGCGTTGAACACGTCGAGGTCACCAAGCCGGCGCTCCCGCCGGGTCCAGCGCAGCTGCGCGGCGACCTCGTACGCCGAGATCGCGCCCCGTGCGACGGCGGCCTCCGTCTCGTCGAGCCGCGCGCCGTGGTGCGCGACGAGTTCGTCGACCCGCGCGTGCACGCTGGGGGTCACCGGCCCGTGCGCCGGGAGCAGCCGCGCGTCCGGTCGCCGCCGGACCAACGCGAGCGATGCCAGGAAGTCGCCGAGCGGATCCGCCGACAGCGCGGCCTCGAAGCCGATCGAGGGCGTGATGGTGGGCAGCACGTGGTCACCGGCGAACAGCAGGTGCCCGCCGGTGTCGTGGAAGACGACGTGCCCGCGCGTGTGGCCCGGCGTCTCGACGACGTGCAGGGTGCGCTCGCCGTGCCTGATCTGCTCACCGTCGTGGAACCAGTCGTCCGGCAGCTCCCAGTCCTCGGTGCTCAGCCGCGTCCCGGTCAGCCCCGCCAGGGTGTCGGCCAGCTCGCCGGCGCCCAGCAGCCGCAGGCGGCCGAGCTGCTCGGCGAGCGGATTCCGGTGCGGCGTCATGGACACCGCCAGGCTCTCGCGTTCACCCGCGCCGAGGCTCACCCGCATGCCGTACTCGCGGCGCAGGTGCACGGCCTGCGTGTAGTGGTCCCGGTGGACGTGCGTCACGAGGAACCGGCGCACGTCCCCCAGCGAGCAGTCCAGCTCCTTGAGCGCCGCGTCGAGCGCGGAGCGCGCCTCGGCGACCGCCCAGCCGGAGTCGACGAGCACGAGACCGTCGTCGTCGCGCAGGACGTACACGTTCACGGCGCGCAGGCCGTCGTTCGGCAGCGGCAGCGGCACCCGGTGGACGCCGGGGGCGACCTCGAACGTTCCGGGCGTGGTCCAGTCGTCGTGGTTGCCGGTGTCCGAGGTCATGGCCCGACCATAGTTCCGGCTCGCGCCCGCTCCCCCGGCGGCCCGCCACGTCCGGGACGCGATCATCGCCGCGACCAGGGACGCCGTGCCGCGGCCCGACGGGGTGGCCCGGTCGGCCGCGGCCAGCCGTCGCGTACCCCGCCTTGCCGGCCGGACGGGCGTGTGGTTGGTTTCGGGGCAGACCAGATCAGCGGCACACCGAGGAGACGCGCGTGGACGACCCGGTTCTCGTCGAGCGGGACGGTCCCGTGGAAACGTGGACGATCAACCTGCCGGAGGCCCGCAACCCCATCTCCGGCGACGACGTGATCGACGCGTTGGTCGCCCGGGTCGACGCGGTCAACGCCGACCGGGCGGTGCGGGCGGTCATCCTCACCGGCGCCGGCAGCGCCTTCTCCGCCGGCGGCAACGTCAAGGACATGGCGGACCGGGTCGGCCTCTTCGGCGGCGCCCCGCACGAGCTGCGCGACGGCTACCGCCGCGGCATCCAGCGGATCCCCCGGGCGATGTACGCGTGCGACGTGCCGCTGATCGCGGCGGTGAACGGAGCGGCGGTCGGCGCCGGCTGCGACCTGGCGCTCATGTGCGATCTGCGGATCGCCTCGGAGCGGGCGTTCTTCGCGGAGAGCTTCGTCAAGCTCGGCATCATCCCCGGCGACGGCGGCGCCTGGCTGCTGCCCCGTGCCGTCGGCGCCGCCCGGGCCGCCGAGATGACGCTGACCGGGGACCGGGTCGACGCCGCGACCGCCCTGGAGTGGGGGCTGGTCTCCCGGGTCGTGCCGCACGGGGAGCTGCTCACCGAGGCGCGCCGGCTGGCCGACCGGGTGGCGGCGAACCCTCCGCACGCCGTACGGATGGCCAAGAAGCTGCTGCGCGAGGCCCAGCACCAGAGCCTCGACAGCGTCCTGGAGCTCTCCGCCGCGATGCAGGCGCTGGCGCACCAGACCCGGGACCACGACGAGGCGGTCCGGGCCTTCCTCGACCGGCGCGAACCGCACTTCACCGGGGAGTGAGCGGATCGACGGCCGGCGGGTGCCGCCGGTGACGATCCCGTCGCCGGGGCCGGCCGCCCTCCGGACGCCGACCGTCCCGCGTCGGGTGGCCCGCCGCCGGGGCCCGGGAGGCGCGTCGCTCCCGGGCCGGTCGGCGGGCCACGCCGTCGGTCAGCGCTGCACGCGCGCGCCGGCGCCCCGCACGAGCGCCTCGACCTCCCGGAGGCTGGCCATCGAGGTGTCGCCGGGCGTGGTCATCGCCAGCGCGCCGTGCGCCGCGCCGTACTCGACGGCCGTGCCCAGGTCGCCCTTCTCCAGCAGCCCGTAGATCAGGCCGGAGGCGAAGCTGTCGCCGCCACCGACCCGGTCCATGATCTCCAGACCGGGCCGGTGGGTCGCCTCGACGAACTTCCCGTCGGCCCAGGCGATCGCGCCCCAGTCGTTGACGGTCGCGGTGCGCACGGTACGCAGGGTGGTGGCGACGACCTTGAAGTTGTCGTACTCCCGGGTGGCCGCCTCGATCATCCGCTGGAAGTTGGCCACCTCCAGCTCGGACAGCGAGGCGTCGGTGTCGGGCACCTCGAAGCCCAGCGAGGCGGTGAAGTCCTCCTCGTTGCCGATCATCACGTCGACGTAGCGGGCCAGCCGGCGGTTCACCTCCCGGGCGCGGGCCTGCCCGCCGACGGCCTTCCACAGGCTGGGCCGGTAGTTGAGGTCGTACGACACGACGGTGCCGTGCCGGGCGGCGGCGGCCATCGCCGCCTCCATCGTCTCCGGGGTGGTCTCCGACAGGGCGGCGTAGATGCCGCCGGTGTGCAGCCACCGCACCCCCAGCGTGCCGAACAGGTGGTCCCAGTCCACCTGGTCGGGCCGGAGCTGGCTGGCGGCGCTGTGGCCGCGGTCGGAGGTGCCGACGGCGCCCCGGACGCCGAAGCCGCGCTCGGTGAAGTTGAGCCCGTTGCGCACGGCGCGGCCGACCCCGTCGTAGGGCAGCCAGGTCACCAGCGACGTGTCCACCCCGCCCTGGAGCACGAGGTCCTCCAGCAGCCGGCCCACCTCGTTGTCAGCGAACGCGGTGACCACGGCGGTCCGCAGGCCGAAGCAGCGGCGCAGGCCGCGCGCCACGTTGTACTCGCCGCCGCCCTCCCAGGCCCGGAACGTGCGGGCGGTGCGGACCCGGCCCTCGCCCGGGTCGAGCCGCAGCATGATCTCGCCGAGGGAGACCAGGTCGTACCGGCACTCGCCGGCCGGTCGGATGGACAGCACGGCTCAGCCCTCCACGGCGGGTCGGGCGGCCTCGACGGCCGCGGCGGTGCGGGCGGCGACCTCGTCCCAACGCCCGGCGGCGATCAGGTCGGGGGCGACCATCCAGGTGCCACCGACCGCCAGCACGGCGGGCAGCGCGAGGTAGTCCGCGAGGTTGGCGGTGTTGACCCCGCCGGTCGGGATGAACCGCACCGAGCGGTACGGCGCGGCGAGCGCCTTGATCATCCCGACGCCGCCGAGCTGCTCGGCGGGGAAGAACTTGACCGTGTCGAGCCCGGCGTCGAGGGCCATCTGGATCTCGGTGCCGGTGGCGACGCCGGGGAAGACGGGCACACCCAGCTCCTGGCAGCGGCGGACGACGGCCGGTCCGAATCCGGGGGTGACGACGAACCGGGCGCCCGCCTCGACGGCCCGGTCGACCTGGGCGGGGGTCAGCACGGTGCCGGCGCCGACGAGCAGGTCGGGTCGCTCGGACATGACGCGGATCGCCTCGGCAGCGGCGTCGGTGCGGAAGGTCACCTCGGCGCAGCGCAGGCCGCCCCGCACCAGCGCGTCGGCCAGCGGGGCGCCGTCGCGGGCGTCGTCGAGCACGACCACCGGCAGGATCCGGGCCGCGCCGACGGCCGCGCGGACCGCATGTCTCTGTTCATCATTCTGTACGCCAGTCACATATGTGACCCTAGCCGTGCCGCCCGGCCTGTCAACCCCGCTAGAGTGGCGCCCATGACGCTGCCCGGCGGGTTCCAGCCCGTGAAGTCCTCCACCCGGACGCTGGAGGTGCTCGAGGCGCTGGCCGCCTCGCCGCAGCGGCGCTCGCTGGTCGACCTGGCCCGCGCGCTGGACATCCCGAAGAGCAGCCTGCACGGCATCCTGCGCACCATGGCCCAGCGCGGCTGGGTCGAGAGCGACCCGACCGGCACCAGGTTCGGGCTCGGGGTGCGCGCGCTCCAGGTCGGCGCCGCGTACCTCACCAGCGACGACACCGTGGGCCTGCTCGGCGGGGTGCTCGACGACCTGTCCCGGCAGTTCGGCGAGACCGTCCACCTGGGACGCCTGGACGGCGCGCACATCGTCTACCTCGCCAAGCGCGAGTCGGTGCACCCGCTGCGGCTCTACAGCGCGATCGGGCGGCAACTGCCGGCCCACGCCACCGCCCTGGGCAAGGCGTTGCTCGCCGAGCGTCCGGACGACGCGCTCGCCGGGCTGCTGACCTGGCCGCTGCCCGCGCTCACCCCGCACACCGTCACCGACCCCGACGCGCTGCGCGCCGAGCTCGCCGCCGTCCGGGAGCGGGGGTACGCGGTGGACCGCGAGGAGAACACCGAGGGCATCGTCTGCTTCGCGACCGCCGTACCCCTGGCGGCGCCGGCGTCCGACGCGATCAGCCTGTCGGTGCCGGTGGCCCGGCTGGACGCCGCCGGCGAGGACCGGATCGTGGCCGCCCTCCGCCGGGCGGTCGACCAGGTCCGGGCGGCGCGCGGCCTGCTCTCCACCGCCTGACCGACGCCGCTCCGGCACCCCCGCCGCCCGCCGACGGGCCCCGGGTGCCCACCGCGGGCGGGCGCGGCCCGGGTCCGGGGGCGCACCGGCCACGCGCATGGACCCCGGCGCACCGGTCGTCGCCGAGGGCGACGCGCGGGCGACAACTGGCAACCTTCTTGACAGATGTGTCGAGATATCGACAGACTTCTTTCGGAGAGCGCTCTCTTGTTCCGTCTGCCACCCTCGCCGCACCGGGAGAATCCTCTTGTCTCGAAGACTGCGCATGCTCGTCCCCGCCGCCGCCGGCCTCCTGATCCTCGGCCTGACCCCGGCGGCGGGCCACGCGAGCGACACTCCCCCCGCCGCCCCGGCCCCCACCGCGGCGGCGGGGGCCGACCTCAGCCCCGCCTTGGTCGAGGCGATGCGCCGCGACCTCGGCCTCACCCCCACCCAGGTCGACGAACGCCTACGCACCGAGGCGGCGGCGCCGGTGGTCGAGCGGCGCCTGCGGGCCAAGCTCGGCCCGGCGTTCGCCGGCGCATGGATCCCGTCCGGCGGGCAGCGCCTCACCGTCGCCGTCACGGACGCGGCGCTCGTCAGGACCGTCCGCGCCGAGGGCGCCGACGTCACGGTCGTCGCCCGCAGCGAGCGCACCCTCGACGCGGTCAAGCGCGCCCTCGACCGGCGCACCGCCGCCGCCGACCCCCGCGACGTCCACGGCTGGCACGTCGACGTCGCCCGCAACAGCGTGGTCGTGACGGTCCGGCCGGGCGCCGCCGACGAGGCGATCGCGTACGCCAAGGCCAGCGGCGTGCCCACGGACGCGATCCGGGTGGTCACGGCCACCGACGCGCCCCGGCCGCTCTACGACATCCGCGGCGGCGACCAGTACGTGATCAACGGCAACACCCTCTGCTCGGTCGGCTTCGCCGTCGTCGGCGGCTTCGTCACCGCGGGCCACTGCGGCGGTGTCGGCAGCCCGACCCTCGGCTTCAACAACGTCTCCCAGGGCACGTTCGCGGGGTCGTCGTTCCCCGGCAACGACTACGGATGGGTACGCACCAACGGCTCCTGGACGCCGCAGCCCTGGGTGAACAACTACTCCGGCGGCAACGTGACGGTCGCCGGCTCGCAGGACGCGGCGATCGGCAGCTCGGTCTGCCGCTCCGGTCGGACGACCGGCTGGCGCTGCGGGACGATCCTGGGCCGCAACGAGACCGTCAACTACCCGCAGGGTGCGGTGTCGGGCCTGACCCGCAGCAACGCCTGCGCCGAGGGCGGCGACTCCGGCGGGGCCTGGGTCTCCGGCAACCAGGCCCAGGGCGTCACGTCCGGCGGTTCCGGCAACTGCTCCATGGGCGGCACGACCTGGTTCCAGCCGGTCAACGAGATCCTCGGCGTCTACGGGCTGTCCCTGGTGACCACCGGTGGCGGCGACGGGAGCCGGCTGATCAGCAACTGGAACAACCGCTGCATCGACGTGCCGAACTCCAACTTCTCCGACGGCGTCCCCCTGCAGACCTGGACCTGCAACGGCACCGCCGCGCAGTCGTGGACCTTCACCGGCGGCACGCTGCGTACCCAGAACAACAAGTGCATGGACGTGGCCTGGGGGTCCACCGCCAACGGCGCGACCATCCAGATCGCCAACTGCAGCGGCAACCCGGCCCAGCAGTTCGTCCTCTCGGCGGCCGGCGACCTGGTCAACCCGCAGGCGAACAAGTGCGTCGACATCAAGGAGTGGATCAACTCGGACGGCGCCCGCCTGCACCTGTGGGACTGCGTCGGCGGCGCCAACCAGAAGTGGCGTCGCGGCTGAGCCCATCCGTCCGCCGTCGCGCCCGCACCGAACGGCCGATCGACGCCGCGAGACACGCCGCGGCGGCGCAGATGCCAAGGAGGTCCTACATGTTCAGATTCCGTACCCGTCGCCGGCCGTGGGCGCTCGCCCTCGCCGCGACCGCGATCATCGGCGCCACCACGGCCCTCGCCGTGCCGGTCCACCCCGAACCGGCGCAGGCCGGCATCGGGGGGATCACCTGGCAGGACGAGTTCAACGCGGCCGCCGGCACGCCCGTCGACCAGAGCAAGTGGCGCTTCGACATCGGCGGCGGCGGCTGGGGCAACAACGAGCGGCAGTACTACACCAACAGCACGAGCAACGCCGCGCACGACGGCCAGGGCAACCTGGTGATCACCGCCCGCCGGGAGAACCCCGCCAACTACCAGTGCCACTACGGCCGGTGCGAGTACACCTCGGCCCGGCTGCTCACGGCGGCGACGTTCACCCAGGCGTACGGCCGCTTCGAGGCCCGCATCAAGATCCCGCGCGGTCAGGGCATCTGGCCGGCGTTCTGGATGCTCGGCAACGACATGGGCAGCGTGGGCTGGCCGAACGCGGGCGAGATCGACATCATGGAGAACATCGGCCGGGAGCCGAACACCGTCTACGGCACCATCCACGGCCCGGGCTACTCGGGTGGCGGCGGCGTCACCGGCAGCCGCACCATCGGCCAGCCGCTCGCCGACGGCTTCCACACCTACCGGGTGGACTGGGAACCGAACTCCATCATCTGGTACCTGGACGGCGTCGAGTTCCATCGGGTGGACCCGAGCCGGCTGGGCGGCAACCGCTGGGTGTTCGACCACCCCTTCTTCATGATCCTCAACGTGGCGGTGGGCGGGAACTGGCCGGGCTACCCCGACGGCTCCACGCAGTTCCCGCAGCAGATGCTCGTGGACTACGTCCGGGTCTCGGGCTACACCTCGGGCGGCAACCCACCGACCGGCACCAACGCCATCCGGGGCGCGCTCAGCGGTCGGTGCATCGACATCCCGAGCGCCAACCCGGTCGACGGGGCCAAGCTCCAGATCTGGGACTGCAACGGCACCGCCGCGCAGGCCTGGACGTTCGCCTCCGACGGCACGATCCGGGCGATGGGCAAGTGCATGGACCCGGCCTGGGCCGGCACGGCGAACGGCACCGAGGTCAACCTCGTCACCTGCAACGGCAACCCGGCGCAACGCTTCACGCTCAACGCCGCCGGTGACCTGGTCAACCTCAGCGCGAACCGCTGCGTCGACGTACGGGACCGCAACACCGGCAACGGGGGCAAGCTCCAGTTGTGGGACTGCACCGGTGACGCCAACCAGAAGTGGTCGCGCGTCTGACGGAACCTCGCGCGGGCCGACACCTCGTCGCCCGCCCGCCGGCCGGGCCGGTCGGGGCACACAGCCCCGACCGGCCCGGCCGGCCCTGCCTGCGGATCAGGTGCGCCAGATCGTCGGGTGCGCCGGCGGCGGCCCGGTTCAGTGGACGACGACGTCCGGCTCGTTGCCGGGCGACCACTTGATGCCGCACCCCAGGCTCGGAGTGTGGGGCTCGGGCACGTCGCGGCCGGCCAGCACCCGGTCGACCGCCGCCGCCAGCAGGTCGCCGGTCGCCGGTCACCGGGACGTCGTTGCCCGGCCGCGCCCGGTCGAACGCGCCCCGGTAGGCCAACCTCCGGTCGGCGTCGTACAGGAAGAAGTCGGGGGTGCAGGCGGCGTGGAAGTCCCGGGCCGTCCGCTGGGCGGCGTCGACCAGGTACGGGAACGTGAAGCCGACCCGCTCGACCTGCCCGCGCAGGCCGTCGACGTCGTCGTCGGGCTGAATGCCGGTGTCGTTGCTGGCGATGGCGACGACCGACAGCCCGCGCCCGGCCAGCTCGGTGGTCACCTCGGCGAGCCGCCGCTCGACGTGCCGGACGAACGGGCAGTGGTTGGACAGGAACGCGACCAGCAGGGCGGGCCCGGCGAGGTCCCCCGACGTGACCGGCTTGCCGTCGAGGTCGGGCAGGTCGAAGGCGGGCAGCGGCGTGCCCAACGCGACGAGCTGCGAGTTCACGGGTGGCATGTGGCTCTCCTCGGGTGTTCAGCCGTCCAGCCGGACGGGTTCGACGCGATGCAGGAACGGGGTGGTGTCGATGGCGGCGAGCCGGGTCTCGCCCTTGTGCCAGCCCAGCCGCGACCGCCAGCTGCCCAGCAGTCCCGCCGCGGCGAGCGCGTCCTCGTCGACGCGTTCGACCTCGTCGGCCAGGGGTGAGACGTACATGGCGTCCGCCGGGCAGTACGCCTCGCACATGAAGCAGGTCTGGCAGTCGCTCTGCCGGGCGATGACCGGCACCTCCCCGACCACGCCGTCGAAGACGTTGGTGGGGCAGACCCTGACGCAGATGCCGCAGCCGGTGCAGCGGCTCGCGCTGACGAGCTCGATCACGCCGGCACCTCCTCCGTGCGTACGGTCACCCGGTCCAGCCCGGCGAGCACCAGGCGGTGCCGCTGCCGCGGGTCGGGCGCGGGATGCTCGGCGAGCACGTGCATCCCCCGCGTCTCGGTGCGCGCGAGCGCGGCGACGTGCATCCACCGCGCCGTGGCGACCATCGCGGCGGCCTCGCGGGAGCGCACGCGCCCCCGTACCCCCGGTTCCGGCCGGCCCGATACGGCGGGCCACAGGGCGTCCGTGCCGGCCAGCGCACGCCGCAGCCGGGCGACGGTGCGGAAGTAGCTGACGTCCAGGGGCAGCGTCTCCCGCTGGACGGCCGCGACCACCGCCGCGGTGTCCACGGTGTCGGGCGAGTCCGCGCGTACGCCGGCACCGCCGATCGGTGCCAGGCGGCGGGTGCGCGGGCCGACGGCGGTCCCGTACGCCGCCGCGGCGGCACCGGACCACCGACCGGAGCAGATGGCCCAGGACGCGTTGAAGGCGCCCCCGCCGCTCTGGCCGCCGTGGCTGCGTTCCCGCGAGGCGGCGTCGCCGGCGGCGTAGAGACCCGGCACGGACGTCTCGCAGCCGTCGCCGACGAGCCGGATCCCGCCCGTGCCCCGCACGGTGCCCTCGAACCGCATGGTCAGCGGGAACCGCTGGGTGAACGGGTCGATGCCGCGCCGGTCGTAGGGCAGGAAGAACACCGCGTGCGAGGTGCGCAGCAGAGCCCGCTTCTCCGGCGTGTCCGCCCGGTCGAGCACGGCGTGCACGGGGCCGTCCCGCAGCGCCCGCGCGATGCCGTCGCGCGGCAACGCGCCGTCCCCGGCGTAGACGACCGTGCCGTCGACGGCGGTGATGGTGGCCAGCGACAGCAGCCGGTTGCGGGTGACGGTGCTGTACTCCGCGCTGGTGCCGTAGGAGTTGCTGAACTCCATGCCGGACAGCTCGGCGCCCGCCTCGGCGGCCATCAGCAGCCCGTCGCCGGTGAGCACGTTGCAGCCCAGCCCCTTGCTGAGGAACGCGCAGCCGCCCGTGGCGAGTACGACCGCCGGCGCCCGGACCTCCCACTCCGCGCCGCTGAGCCGGTCGACGCCCCGCGCGCCGCCGACGCCGTGCCGATCGGCGAGCAGTTCCAGGGCCGGTGACTGGTCGAGCACGGTGACGCCGGCCCGGCGCACCACGCGGCGCATCAGCCGCATGTACTCCGGTCCCTGGAGGTGGTTGCGCAGCGGCTGGCCGTGATCGTCGCGTACGAACGGGTAGCCCCACCGCTCGACCAGTTTCAGGCTCTCGTAGACGTCGTCGAGGACGCGGTGGATCCAGCGCGGCTCGCAGAGCGCGCCGCCGCCGACCATCCGCCTGGCCACCGCCTGTTCGCGCAGTTCGGCGTCGGGCGGCAGGTAGAGCAGGTTCGAGCCGCCGGGGGCGGTCGCGCCGCTGGAGCCGAGGTAGCCCTTGTCGGCCAGCACCACCCGGGCGCCGTGGGTGGCGGCACTCCAGGCGGCCCAGGCGCCGGCCGGACCGCCGCCGACGACCAGCACGTCCGCGTCGCGCACTGCGCGGTCGGTCGTCACGACGTCACCTCCACGGGGTGTTCGGACACGCCCAGCTCGCCGAGCAGCGCCGCACGCAGCGCGGCGAACCCGGGGTCGGTGCGCTGCCGCGGGCCGGGCAGGTCCACCGGGCGGTCCAGCGAGATGCGGCCGCCGCCCAGCACCACGACGCGGTCGGCCAGCAGCACCGCCTCGTCGACGTCGTGGGTCACGAAGAGCACGGCCGGCCGGTGCCGGGCGCACAGCTCGCGCAGCAGCGCGTACATCCTGAGCCGGGTCAGCGCGTCGAGCGCGCCGAACGGCTCGTCCAGCAGCAGCACGTCCGGTTCCCGGACCAGGGCGCGGGCCAGGGCCACCCGCTGCGCCTCGCCGCCGGACAGGGTGACGGGCCAGGCGCGGGCGTGCCCGCTCAGGCCGACCTCGGCGAGCGCGGCCAGCCCGCGCTCGCGCGGCTGCGGCCCGCCCAGGTGGAACGTGACGTTGGCCAGGACCCGCTTCCACGGCAGCAGCCTCGGCTGTTGGAAGACGACCGAGCGCCGGGGCCGGATCCGCACGACGCCCTCGATGTCGCGGTCCAGCCCGGCCAGCGCGCGCAGCAGGGTGCTCTTGCCGGAGCCGCTGTGCCCGAGCATGGCCACGAACTCGCCCGTCGCGACGCTCAGGTCGAGCCCGTCCAGGACGGTGCGGGCCCCGAAGCGTCGCCGGGCGCCGCGCATGTCGATCGCCGCGCTCATACGCCCTCGAATCCGTGGCGCCAGCCGAGCAGGCGCCGCTCCAGGAACCGCACGAGCGCGTAGCTCAGCAGGCCGATCACCGCGTACAGCAGCAGCACGAGCACGGACAGGTCGAACTGCAGCAGCGTCTGCGCCCGCGACATCAGGAAGCCGATGCCCTCGGTGGTGTTGATGGTCTCCGCGAAGATCAGGCTGAGCCACGCGCTGGACAGCGCGAGCCGCAGCCCGACCAGGAAGCCGGGCAGCGCCCCGGGCAGGATCACGTGCAGCACCATGGCCGACCGGCCCGCGCCGAGCGTGCTCGCCGCCTCGACCAGGTGCGCGTCGACGCCGCGGATCGCGCTGTAGGTGTTGATGTAGATGGCGATTCCGACGCCGAGGGCGATCAGCAGCACCTTCGGCCCCTCGTCGATGCCCATCCACATGATCAGCAGCGGCGTGAGGGCGAAGTTGGGCACGGCCTTGGCCACCTGCATGGTGGAATCGATGAGGTCCTCGCCGACGCGGCTCAGGCCGGCGAGCACGGCGACGACCGCCCCACCCACCGTCCCGTAGGCGGTGCCCTGCGACACCCGCCACACCGACGCCCAGACGTGGGTCTGCAGCTCACCGTCGGCGACGAGCCGGGCCGCGGTCGCGGCCACCGCGGCCGGCGGCGGGAAGAGCTGGGGATCGAGCAGGCCGGCGGCCGAGGCCAGCCACCAGAGGGCGATCAGCAGGGCCGGGCCGGACAGCGCGCGCAGCCAGCGCGGCACGCGCCGCGGGCGGGCCCGGCGCCGGGGGCCGCCGGCGAGGTCGAGCAGCGCCGGCTCCGCCGTGGGCGCGGTGCTCTTGTCGAGTACGAGCGTCACGACGTCACCAGCCAGGAGTCGACGTCGAACTCGGCGTCGATGAGCTTCTGCTGCCGGAGGAACTCGTACGTGGCCCTGACCTGCGCGACGCCGTCGGCCGGGAACGGTTCGACGTTGAAGTGCCCGGCCGGTTCCGCCTTGGCCGCCAGCGCCACGTCAACGGCGTCCTTCTTCGCCGCGTACTCCCAGTAGGCGGAGATGTTGTCGCGGATGTCCTGGTTGACGGCGGCGATCGCCGTGCCCCACGCCTCGCCGAAGCCCGGGTGCGCGTCCAGGAAGGACTGGAGCGCGGTGCTGTGTTCGGTGCTCAGCAGGTGCGGGTGGCGCGACGCCTTGTCGATCACCACGAAGCCCTTGCGCTCCAACTCGTACGCCTGCGTCCCGCCGACCACCGTCGCGTCGATGGAGCCGCTGGACAGGCCGGCCAGCGACTCGGGTGTGGGGACGTTCTTGATCTGGATCCGGTCGGTGAGTCCGGCCGCGTGGAGGAGCCCGTACGCCACGCGGTGGCGGATGGTGCCCTCGGGGGCCGTCACCGTCCCGCCGACCAGGGCGCCGATGTCCGACGGGCCGCCCTTGCGGCCGATCAGCCAGATGTCGGCGTTGACGGTGGTGAGGGCGAGCAACCGGGTGGGATTGCCCTTGGCCCGGGTACGCAGCGCGGGCATGTCTCCGGTCACGGCCACGTCGATCGCGCCGGACAGCAGCGCCGAGCTGACGTCGGCACCGGACTGGAAGAACGAGAAGCGCACCTCCTTGACGCCGCTCGGTCTGAGGCGGTCGCGCAGCAGCCCGCGCTCCTCCGCCCAGCCGAGGTTGCCCTGCACGGTGCCGGTCACCGACGTCATGCCGACGCGCAGGACGAACTGCTGGCTGCCGCCGGCGCCGGCGGCCTCGCCGCCGCAGCCGGCGAGGACGACGAGGGTCGACAGGATCGCGAATAGTCTGATCTTGGGCATGCGAAGGCTCCCTGGGGATGCGTCGAGGAATCGACGGGGGCATGGGCGTGGCGACCAGCCGCTCGTCGGCGAGCGGCTGGTGCGGGATCGGGCCGGCGGCGGGCCGTCGTGCGGCGACTGCCGTGCGGTGGCCGTGTCTCGTGCGGCGGCCGTGGTGGTGGTGGTGCGCCTCGTCAGCGGCTACAGAGGCTGCTGGCGGTCCGCTCGAGGTCCACGTGGCGCCGGGTGATGAGAACCCTCGTCGCCGTCATGGCACAAACCCTACTTGTCCTATAGGAGAAGGCAACAGCCGTCCCACATAGCGGCTGCGGCGCCCCCGCGCCGCCCGGCAACTCCCGTCGGGCGCGGGCTGCGCACGTCACGAGATGTCCGGCGCACCGTCGCGGTGTGAGGATCCGGTGGTCCTTGGCGTACGCGATCAGGAGGCCGCCGCCGTGAGTTCCGGTTTGTCGATCGTGCTCTTCCCCGTCGCCCTGGGCATCGTCATGCTCGGCCTCGGGCTCACCCTCACCGTGGACGACTTCCGTCGCGTCGTCACCTACCCCCGGGCCGTGCTCGTCTCCCTGTTCTGCCAGATGCTGATCCTGCCGGCCGTCTGCCTGGGCCTCGTGCTCGCCGCCGACCTGCGCCCGGAGCTGGCCGTCGGGATGATGCTGCTCGCCGCCTCCCCCGGCGGCAGCACCGCCAGCCTCTACAGCCACCTGTTCAAGGGCAACGTCGCGCTCAACGTCACCCTGACGGCCATCAACTCGGTGCTCGCCCTGTTCACCCTGCCCCTGATCGTCAACCTGTCCGTCGCCGCGTTCATGGGCTCGGACAGCTCGCTCGGGCTCCAGTTCGACAAGGTGCTCCAGGTGTTCGCCCTGGTGCTCATCCCGATCGCGGTCGGCATGACAGTGCGCCGGCGTCGTCCCGGGTTCGCCGCCCGCATGCAGCAACCGGTGAAGGTCCTCTCCATCGTGGTCCTCGTCGTGGTGCTCACCGGCGCGGTGATCGGCATCAGGGACGAACTCGCCGCCACCGTGGGCGCGGTCGGCCTCATCGCCCTGCTGTTCAACCTGATCAGCCTGGCCATCGGGTACGCGGCGCCCCGGCTGCTGCGCGTCGGGCACCGGGAGTCGGTCGCGTCCTCGTTCGAGATCGGCATCCACAACGCCACCCTGGCCATCACGATCGCGCTCAGCCCGGCCCTGCTCGACAACAGCGACATCGCCATGCCGTCGGCCATCTACGGCACCCTGATGTTCTTCACCGCCGCCGTCTTCGGCTTCGTCGCCGCACGGCGCGGCAGGGCCGCCGCCGATCCCACGCGACAGCCGACCGCGGCGGCGTGAGCGGCCCGGCGCCGGGGGTGGAGGACGCCCCCGGCGCCGGGGCGGCACCGGCCGCGATCCGCGCGCAGCGAGGAGACACGCCCGTGACCGGAGCCGCCACCCGAACCGAACGGGACACCACGTCGGCACAGTCGGCACCGGCGGAATCGGTCCTGCCGGAGCTGCGGACGATGTACTGGGAGACCGGAATGCAGGCGCGGTCGGAAGCCGGCCTGTTCACCGTGTTCGCCGAGCTGCCCCGGCTGGTCTGGACGGCGGTCCGGACCAGCTGGCGGGCCGACCGACTCCGGACCTCGGTGGTGGCCGCCGCGACGCTCGGCGGCGGGGCGATGGCCGCCTTCGGGCTGCTGGCCACCCAGCGAGTGCTCGTCGAGCTGTTCGCCGGGGGCCCGACCGCGGAGAAGGTGGTCGCCGCGACGCCCGCGCTCGCCGTGCTCGCGGGGGCGACCGCGCTGCGCGCCGGCATGGGCATCGCCACCGGGTACGCGCAGAACGGGCTCACCCCACGGGTGAGCCGGGAGGTGGAACGCGGCCTGTTCGAGACGTCCACGGCGGTACGGCTGGAGGCGTTCGACGCCGACGCGTTCGCCGACGACATGGAGCGGGCCTCCCGGGGCACCGAGTCGACGGTCGACCTGGTGGAGTCGTCGATGAACCTGCTCGCCGGGCTGGTCGGCCTGCTCGCCGTGGCGGTCGCCGTCGTCGTCATCCACCCGCTGCTGCTGCTGGCGCTGCTGGTCGCGACGCTGCCCAAGGCCTGGGCAGCGCTGCGGGCCGGGCACCTGCGCTACCGGACGTACACGGCCGGCTCGGTGCGGCGACGGCGACTGTGGCTGCTGCACCGGCTGATGGCCGAGCGGGACTCGGCGCCGGAGCTGCGCTCCTACGGGCTGCGCCGCTTCCTGCTGGACCAGTACGACCGGGTGATGGAGGTCGAGACCGACATCGAGCTGGCCCTCGCCCGCCGGGTCACCACGACCACCACGGTCGGGGCGGTGATCGGCGGAATCGCCACCGCCGCTGTCTACCTCCTGCTCGGGCTGCTGCTCCTCGACGGTCAGATCCCCCTCGCGGCGGCGGCGACCTGCGTGGTCGCGGTGCAGGCCGCGCAGCGCTCGCTGGCCGTCACCACCTTCCAGGTCGACCGCGTCTACACCGAGGGTCAGCACTTCGGCGACTACACCGGGTTCATGACCCGCGCCGCCGCCTACCTGCCCGACCCGGCCGTGGGCAGCGCGGGCACCGCCCCCGGTCCGCTGCGCGAGCTGGCCGTGCGGGAGGCCAGCCTGCGCTACCCCGACCGGGAGACGCCCGCCGTCGACGGCGTGACGCTGACGATCACGGCGGGGCAGACGGTGGCGTTCGTGGGCGAGAACGGCTCGGGCAAGACCACCCTCGCCGCGATGATCGCCACCCTGCGGGCTCCCACCGACGGCGTCATCTGCTGGAACGGGCGGCCCCTGCCCGAGTGGGACCTCGACGGGCTGCGGGCCCGCATCGCGGTGGTCACGCAGGAGTACCACAAGTGGCCCTTCACGGCCGCGACGAACATCGCCGTCGGCGACGTCGAGAGCGAGGTCCGGCAGGACCGGATCGAGGCCGCCGCCGCCCGTGCCGTCGCGCACGAGATGATCCAGGACCTCCCCGACGGGTACGAGACGCTGCTCGACCGGACGTTCGCCAGGGGCCAGGACCTCTCCGGCGGCCAGTGGCAGCGCATCACCGCCGCCCGCGGCTTCCTCCGCGACGCCGAACTGCTGATCATGGACGAACCGTCCTCCGCCCTCGACCCGCGCGCCGAGGACGCCCTGTTCCAGGCCATCCGGGACCGGCAGGGCCGGGCGACCACCATCCTCATCACCCACCGGCTGGCCAACGTCCGGCACGCCGACCGGATCTTCGTCCTGCACGACGGCGCGCTGGTCGAGGCCGGCAGTCACGCCGAACTCGTCGCCGCCGGCGGCCGGTACGCCGAACTGTTCGCCCTCCAGGCCGCCGGTTACCACGACGACCACGCCCCCGCGCCACGGCAGCGCTGACCGCTGCGACCGGAGGACGACACGCCCCACCGGCAGCCCCTTCTCGCCGGTGCCGCCGTTCGGAGCCCACCCCGCTGCCCCCGGCCCCCGGACGATGTCCGGGGGCCGGGGCGTCGCGTCAGTGGATGATGACGGGCGTTTTCGCCTGCCCCTCCTGCTGGCCGTCGAGCAGGTGCGACGGCTCCCGCCGGCGAGGCAGGAACGCCACCGGGACGAACGTGACCAGCACCAGTGCGAACGCGACCCAGAACGTGGTGGCGAAGGAGCTGGCGGCGAAGTCGAGGCCGCGCTCGATGAGCGACGGTTGGACCGGGAACTGCCCGGCAAGCTCCGGCTGCTGCTGGACGGCGATGGCGAGGCCGGCCTCCGTCACCGGCTCCCCGCTCGGGTCGGTCGCCCCGGGGATCGGCCGGGAGCCGTTCAGCTCGTTGGTGAGGATCACCGACATCATGGCGGCGCCGACGGACCCGCCGATCTGCTGGAGGATGTTGACCAGGGTGGAGCCGCGGGCCACCTCGTGGGCCTTCAGGGTCTTCAGCGCCGAGGTCATGATCGGCATCATGGTGCCGCCCATGCCAAGGCCCATGATGAACAGCGACCCGCAGAGCAGGACGTACGAGGTCTCCGGGTCGACCTGGGTGAAGGTGAAGAACCCGACGGCGATGAGTGCCAGCGCGAACGGCACGGTACGGCCGACGGGGACCCGGTCGGCCAGCATCCCGGCCACCGGCATGGTCACCATCGCGCCGATGCCCTGCGGCGCCATCAGCAGGCCGGCGGCCAGGGTCGTCTCGCCGCGGATCTGCAGGAAGTAGCTCGGGAACAGCAGGCCGGCACCCATGAACGCGATGATGAACACGAACATGGTCACCGCCGCGACGGTGAGGTTGCGGTTGGCGAACAGCCGCAGGTCGAGCAGGGGGTGCCGGGTCCGGAAGGAGTAGAGGACGAAGGCCACGAGGAGCACGCCGCCGACCAGCATGGGCACCCACACCTCGGTGTCGGCGAACGTGCCGGTCTCGGGCAGCGTGGAGACGCCGTAGAGGAAGAGGGCGAGACCCGGCGAGAGCATCAGCATGCCGAGGAAGTCGAACGACTCGGAGGGCTCGGGGGCGTCCTTCGGCAGCGCCAGGGCGGCGTAGACGAGCGCCACGGCGCCGATCGGCAGGTTGATCAGGAAGATCCAGTGCCAGCTCGCGATGTCGATCAGCCAGCCACCGAGGATCGGCCCTCCGATGGGACCGAGCAGCATCGGGATGCCCAGGACGGCCATCAGCCGGCCGATCCGGTGCGGCCCGGCCGCCCGGGTCATGATCGTCATGCCCAGCGGGAGGAGCATGCCGCCGCCGAGGCCCTGGAGCACGCGGTAGCCGATCAGCTGCCCGATCGTGTCGGCGTTGGCGCACAGCCCCGACCCGATCGTGAACAGCGCGATGGCGATCATGTAGAGCCGCTTGGTGCCGAACCGGTCGGCGGCCCAGCCGCTGAGCGGGATCACCGTGGCCAGTGCCAGCGTGTAGGCGGTCATCGTCCAGGCGACCTCGGCGTACGACGCGTCGAACTCGCGCTGGAAGGTCGGCAGGGCGACGGTGACGACCGTCACGTCGAGGATCGACATGATCGCGCCGAGGACGACGACCCCGGCCACCTTGAGCACTGAGGCGTCGAGTTTGTCCGAGGTCGCGATGGATTGCTGTGTCACTGATTCTCCTGGGTCCCCGTGGTGGCCGGCCCGAGTCGTGCCTCGGCCTGTCGCGTACCGGCAGTGTCCGTCGGCAGACTAACGAGCGGCACCGACGATCGGCGTACGATTTCCGACCGCCGGAGTGTGGGCGACGCCACGGTGGCGAGCGGGTCGACCGCCGGTGTGGGCGCTCTCCCGCGTGCAGGCCCGGGCCCGGTGGGCCCCGCCGCCTCCGGTCAACCCACCTTGGGCACGGCGCGGGCGATGATCGCGGCGAAGTCGACGCCGCGGGGCAGCGTGCCGTACGCCTGGCCGTGGTCGCCGCCAAGCCGGGAGGCGCAGAAGGCGTCGGCGACGGCGGGGTGACCGTGCCGCACCAGCAGCGAGCCCTGCAGGACCAGGGCGAGCCGTTCGACGACGCGGCGGGCCCGCAGCTCGACGTCGTCGTGGTCGGACAGGTCGGCCTGCACGCGGCGTATGGCGGCGTCGAGTCGGGCGTCGGCGCCGGCGGCGGCGGTCACCTCAGCCCGGAACGCCTCCATGACCTGGGGTTCCCTGGTGAGGGCGCGCAGCACGTCCAGCGCGGCGACGTTGCCGGAGCCCTCCCAGATCGAGTTCAGCGGGGACTCGCGGAACAGCCTCGGCATGCCCGACTCCTCGACGTAGCCGTTGCCGCCCAGGCATTCGAGGGCCTCCGCGGCGTGCCCCGGCCAGCGCTTGCAGACCCAGTACTTGCCGACGGCGAGGGCGAGCCGCTTGAACGCGGTCTCGCCGGCGTCGCCGCGCGCGGATCGGTCGGTGGCCCCGGCGAGGCGCATCATCAGGACGGTGGCGGCCTCGGACTCGACCGCGAGGTCGGCGAGCACGTTGCGCATCAGGGGCGCCTCGACGAGGTACCGGCCGAAGGCCTGCCGGTGGGTGGCGTGGTGGGCGGCGGTGATCACGCCCTGGCGCATCCCGGCCGCCGCGCCGATGACGCAGTCGAGGCGGGTCAGGTTGACCATGTCGATGATGGTGCGCACGCCACGGCCCTCGTCGCCGACCCGCCAGGCGACCGCGTGCTCGTACTCGACCTCGGCCGAGGCGTTGGAGCGGTTGCCGAGCTTGTCCTTGAGTCGCATCAGCCGCATCGGGTTGCGTGTGCCGTCCGGCAGGACGCGCGGGACGAGGAAGCAGGTGAGCCCGCCCGGCGCCTGGGCGAGGGTGAGGAAGACGTCGCACATCGGCGCCGAGGTGAACCACTTGTGCCCGAGCAGCCGGTAGGTGCCGTCCGGCTCGGGGCGGGCGGTGGTGGTGTTGGCGCGTACGTCCGAGCCGCCCTGCTTCTCCGTCATCGACATGCCGGCCAGCAGTCCCCGCTTGGCCAGCGGCGGGCGCAGCCCGAAGTCGTACGACGTGGCGGTGAGCAGCGGCTCGTACCGCGCGGCCAGCTCCGGGGCGTGCCGCAGCGCCGGCACGGCGGCGTAGGTCATCGAGATCGGGCAGCCGTGGCCGGCGTCGGGACGCCAGGTGTAGAACTTGGCCGCGCGGGCCACGTGCGCGCCGGGCCGGTCGTCCGCCCACGGCGCGGCGTGCAGGCCGTGCGTGACGGCGGTCCGCATCAGCTCGTGCCAGGCCGGGTGGAACTCCACCTCGTCGACGCGGTTGCCGTGCCGGTCGTGGGTGCGCAGCACCGGCGGGTGCTCGTTGGCCAGCCGCCCGTGCTCGATCGCCTGCTCGTCGCCGCCGAGCCGGCCCAGCTCGTGCAGCTCGGCGGCGGCCCAGCCGGCGCCCTCGCGGTCGAGCGCGTCGAGCAGCGCCGGGTCGTCGGCCGCGTCGTGACCGACCAGCGGCGGAACCTGGTTGAGGACCTCGTGCGTCGTCACGGCGACACTCCCAGCGCGCGGTGGAGGAACGTGATCAGGTGCTCGATGGTGCGCGGCCCGGCGACCCCGGCCGCCAGGGGGCCGACCATCGCCTCGGCCAGGGCGCCGACAAGCGCGGTGGCGGTCAGCTCGGGATCCTGCGGGGGAAGCTCGCCGTTCGCCACCCCCTGCGCGACGTGACCGGCAATCAGCTCGGCGTACGCGCGGCGGAAGACGAGCCGCTCGGCGTCGACCGCCGGGTCGGCCGGCTCGGCGAGCAGGGCGTACGCCAACCGTGGGGACCGCAGCGCCCGGCCGGAGAACGTCTCGATGACGGCGGTGACCCGCTCGGCGACGGTGCCCTCCAGCGCCGCCGCGCGTGCCACCGCGTCCACCTCGCGCTGCGAGGCCGTGCGGAACACCTCGGCGACCAGGTCGGCCTTGGTGGGGAAGTGCCGGTAGACGCTGCCGGTCGCCATCCCTGCCCGCTCGGCGACGGCGGCGACCGAGCAGCCGGCGTACCCGTGCTCGGCCATGATCTCCAGCGCGGCGGCGATGATCCGCTCCCGGGACGCGCTCAGCCGAGCCTGCACGCGCTCGGTGCTCCGGTAGACCACGCAAGGATTGAACCACCATTCAATCCTTGCCGGCAAGGGCGCCGCCGCAGGCGCTCCCACCGTCGCACCGCCCCCTGCGGCGACCGGCGGAGACGAACCCCGCCGGGGACCCGGTCACCCACGAAGCCGCCGGCAACGGGGGAAGGGCCACCCCCGTCTCCGGGAAGTGGCCCTTCCGTGCAGCCGGTACGCGACCCGCCGGCGGACCGGGGCAGATGCGCTCAGCAGCCCTGCCGCCGGCTGTAGATCTGGTGGCGCTGGCCCGCCCACCCGATGTAGCCGACCGCCTCGACGCAGTAGGACGCCGTGCCGGTGACGCCGACCGGGCCGGCGTGGTAGCTGAAGTCACCGGAGTCGGTGTCCGCGCTACCCGAGCGGGTGCAGTGTGCGCCCTCGCCGGAGCGCTCGGCGCAGCGGTAGATCTGCACGAAGGTCGGTGCCGACTTCCCGTAGGCCGCGCCGCGGTGGTAGAAGCACGCGCTGTTGGTGCCCCCGCTGCTGCTGTTGTAGTAGATCACCAGTTCGCCGAGGCCCGACGACTGCACCTGGCTGTAGATGATCGTGCCCGAGCAGGAGCCGGCAGCCTGAGCGGCGGGTGCGCCGATCGTCATGACCGACGCGACGGTCACCAGCGCCATCAGGGTCGAGAACACTCTCTTCATGGTCACCAATCCACAGTCGACTGTCTTCCGATGTGGATCATGATCGCACGACGCGCGCCCCCGGCACCGCCCCCGTCGCCGGGCGTCAGAGCTGCCGCAGGATGGCCACCTTAGGCGGGACACCTGGCCGCGTCGCCGCCATGCCGACGCCGACCAGTCTGTCCATTGTCCCCCCGATCGCATCCCGGCCATCAATCGACGGCCGCGCATGCGCCACTGCCCCGACCACCGCCGCCGCAAACCTCTCGCGACGCCACCCGAGGGACGCCCGCCGATGCGAGCAGCCCACGCATTGTCCAATTTATCCAACTATGCCGGTATTCGTCTATACAGTCGATCGTGCCTTCTCGAGGGACGGGAGGGCCTGATTGAGCAGAGGCGAAAACGTGAGACTAATCCGGCGAATTTCCGCCACCGGTGCGATGGCTGTCGCCGTCGGCGCCGTGGCGCTGTCCAGCGCGACCCCGGCGCTCGCCGCGCCCGGCGATGCCAGTGCCCGCGGCGTCGTGGTCGACCTATCCGCGGCGGTGGCCGGCGTTCCGGTGATCACGGCCGACGTGGTCATCGGCAGCGCGACCGCACCGGCCGGCGGCGGTACGGACACCGACACCGCTCTGGCGATCACCATCCCGGGCGCCCTGGGCGTGACGGCCACGGGCACGGTGGTCGAGGTGAGCGCCACCCGAGGCGAGACGGCCTCATCGGCGAACGCCGAGATCGCCGACGTGTCCCTGGCCGTCCTCGGGACTCCCGTCATCGACGCCGAGGTCATCACTGCGGCGGTCAACTGCCCGCAGACCGGCGCGCAGACGGCGGACACCACCTTCACAGGGCTGGAACTGTTCGGCGAGCCGGTGGTACTGGTGCCGAACACCCCCGGCGTCACGGCCAACGCCGCGGTCACGATCCCGGGGGTCATCGGTGCCGCGTTGAACGCGACGCTGACCAACGTCGAGACCGTCACCGACGACGGCGCCGTCGCCGTCGCGGTGCAGGCGACCCTCCGGTTGACCGGCACCATCGTCGGCGGGCCGCTGCTGGACATCCCCGTCGGCACCGTCATCCTCGCCGAGGCGCGCTGCGAGCGTCCGCTCGGCCCCACACCGACCCCGACGCCGACGCAGCCCACACCTTCACCGACACAGCCGACCGCGCCGCCCACGGACGACCCGACCCAACCGCCGACCGCCAGCCCCAGCCCCATCCTCCCCGTGACCGGCGACGACTCGACCCAGCTGTGGTGGCTGCTCGCCATCGGCGCCGCGATGGTGACCCTCGGCGGCACCGCCTCGCTGCTCCTGCGTCGGAGCAGGGCGTCGCTCGACGCATGACGTCAGCACGCTGAAGTAGATCATGGCGAGGGGCTTCCGGCCGGCAGGTCGGAAGCCCCTCGTCGCACACCTCGACGTCGTGGGTCGACCGGTCCGAGAAAGATCACGGATTGCCGGCCGGAAGGCATCCGCGCGGCGGCCTGCGCTGCCTTCCGCCCCCGTTCCTGCCGCCCCGGCGCAGAAGCCAGGCGGGAGGTGGACCCACCGCCAGCCGCAGGAGCCGCGCCTGCTCGCTCGCCGCGCCCTGCGTTACGGGGCGTGGCGCCACCAGGGACTTGCGACGACGAGTTCCTCGAGGTCACGGACGTCCACGGCAACCGTCTGCGCGGGGGTGCCGGGGCGTTGGAGCGCGACGCGGAGGTCCGAGGCGAGGTAGCTCGCCTCGCGCACCTCGCACTCCCGGCGGAGGGTGGTCGGGGACGTCTCCGTCGCGTCCGCGACGACGTCGAGGACGGCCTCCATGTGCGGGCCGCTGAACCGGACCAGGAAGAACCAGTCGTCCATCGGTTCGCCGAAGCGCGCCCACTCGAAGTCCAGCAGCGCCGTCACACCGCGATCGCGAGCGAGCCAGTTCCCCCAGTGGCAGTCCGCGTGAACCGGGACATCCGTGCGTGACTGCGACGGCGCGCCCTCCGCTATCGCCCTCAGGCCGTCGAGCACCGGGCGGGGGACGATGCCGTCCCGGTCCAGGGCGGCGATCTGTCCCACCTCGGCGAGGAGCGCGGCCTGGCTGACGAACCCGCCGTGGTCGAGCGTCTCCCCCAGCGTCTGCCGGGCGGGGGCCGCAGGCGTCCAGCTGTGCATTACGTGCAGCCGCTGGACCGCCTCCTCCGCCAACTGGCACGCGGTCGCCTCGTCGACGCCGGGCATGTCCATGCCCGGGGTCGTCCCCGGCGCGCGGGCGTAGCAGGCGTAGCGGACCTCGCGGGTCTCCAGCTCGTAGCGCCCGCTGTCGAGCAGCGGCGCCGTGATGCCGGCGGGCAGGTGGGGCGCGAGGGCGATCTCCCGGTCCAGTCGCGAGTGGCGGCCGGCGTCGATGACCTTCACGACGACGTCCGCGCCCAGGTAGACGTGGTGCGAAAGGCTGTCGGCGACCGTCATGGGGCCGGCGTCTCGGCCCAGGACCGCCGAGGCGATCGCGTGAGCCACGGCAGAGGCCTGTCGCGGGTCGATCATCGGCGGTCGCCAAGCGGGGCGGCCGTCGTCCTGGCGGGATTCATCCGAGTGTCCGATCGTGAGGGCCGGTCGCGAGCACCCTATCCCCGTACGGCGATCGGCGGTGTCCACCTTCGACGCGCCCGGCGGCGGCACGGTCTCGACGACCGGCGGCCGGCCCGGTCCCGCTCTCGGAGGAGGCCACCAGGGGCGGCGGTGGGCTCACCAGTCGAGCCGGTACCGCTGTTCCGGACGACCGCTGCCCGGGTGCGGTGCGGCCTCGCCGCGCGGCAGCCAGCCGGCGCTCTCGTACAGTCGCACCGCTCGCGGGTTGTCCAGGTAGACGCCCAGCTCGGCGCCGACGAAACCCGCGCCCGCCAGGTGGGTGGGCGCGGCCCTCAGCAAGTGCCGGCCTACGCCCCGGCCCCAGCTGTCGGGCGCGACCCCGAGGTACCGGATCTCGGCGGTCGACTCGTCCGTCGGCACCGGCTCGACGGCGGCGAACCCGACGACCCGATCCGCGTCGAGAGCGACGAGCAGGAAGGACCGGGGTGTGCTGCCGACCACCGCCTCGATCAGGGGCCGAGCGAGGCGCAGCGGCGCGATCTCGGTGTCGCCGTCGCGGGCCGCGGTCGCCGCCGCCCAGATCCTGGCGGCCTCGTCGATGTGCCGTTCGTCGGAGGTCGGGCGTACCCGCACGTCGCTCATCGGCACAGTCTGGCGACGCCACGTCCCGGTGGCGACCAGGTTTGTCGCCGGCCGGCGTGCGCGCGGAGGCCACCCCGCCGCGCGGGCAGGGGCGGGGCGTGGCACGGCCGGCCGGGGCTCAGTCGCCGCGGGCGCCCGCCGGTCGAGTGGCCGAGCCGACGCCGGCCGCGGTGCCGCGTCACCGGTCGCGGGGTGACGGTACGAGCTTCCAGGCGACCACGCCGGCGGCGATCAGCAGGACCGCCGCGATCAGCGAGGTCGTCTGCATGGCGTGGACGAAGGCGTCCCGGGCGGCGGCCAGGATCTCGGCGCCCTGCTGCCCGTTGCCGGTCAGGGCCCGGTCGGCGGTGGCCAGTGACTCGTGCACCGCGTCGCCGGTCGGGTCGGGCAGGGTCGACAGGTCGGGCAGGGCCGACCGGTAGAGGACGGTGTGCAGGGTGCCGAGCAGCGCGATGCCCAGGGCGACGCCGAACTCGTACGCCATCTCGGAGATGGCCGAGGCGGAGCCGGCCCGGTCCTTCGGCACCGCCGAGAGCACCGCGTCGGTGGCGGCGGTGAAGGCGAGGCCGACGCCCAGGCCGATGACGACCAGGCCCAGCGCCAGGGGCGCGTAGCCCGCGTGGCCCTCGCCGATCGCGAGGACGACCATGCCGGCGCCCGCGGTCAGCAGCGCAGCGCCGAGGGCACGTCCGACGCCGAGGCGGTTGAGCGCGGCGGCGGCGATGGCGACGACCGCGATGGACGCCAGGGTCAGCGGCAGTTCCCGGAGGCCCGCCTGGAGCGGCGAGTAACCGCGGACGAGTTGCAGGTACTGGGAGAAGAAGAACAGCAGGCCGCTGAAGGCGAAGATGGCGATCAGGCTGGCGACGACGGTGCCGGTGAAGACCGGGCGGGCGAACAGCGTGATGTCCACGAGCGGGGCGGGCAGACGGCGCTGGCGGCGCACGAACAGCACCCCGCCGACGAGGCCGGCCGCGGCCGCGCTGACGCCGGCCAGGTCGACGCCGGCCTTGGCGGCGTGCTTGACGGCCCAGACCAGTGCCACGATCGCCGCCACCGACAGCAGAGCGCTGAGCAGGTCGAACCGCCCGGGACGCGGGTCGCGCGACTCGGGCACCAGGGCGGCGACGCTGACGAGCACCAGCAGCATGATCGGGACGTTGATCACGAAGACGGAGCCCCACCAGTAGTGCTCCAGCAGGGCCCCACCGACCAGGGGACCCAGTGCCGCGCCGCCGGAGGCGCCGGCCGACCAGACGGCGACGGCGCGGGTGCGCTGGCGCGCGTCGGTGAAGATGTTCCGGACGATCGACAGCGTCGAGGGCATGAGCGTCGCGCCCGCCACGCCGAGCAGGACCCGGGCGGCGATCAGCCAGCCGGCGCTGGGAGCGAAGGCCGCCAGCAGCGACGCGGCGCCGAAGCCGGTGACGCCGGTCAGCAGCAGCCGCCTGCGCCCGATGCGGTCGGCCAGGGTGCCCATGCTGATCAGCAGGCCGGCCAGGGCGAAGGAGTAGGCGTCACCGATCCACAGCAGCTGCACCGCGGTGGGCTGCAACTCCGCGACCAGCGCGGGTACGGCCAGCGCCAGCACGGTGCCGTCGACGGCCAGCAGCGTGACGGCCAGGGTCAACGCGGACAGGGCGGCCCACTGCCGCAGTCCGGCGGGGCCGGCGGCAGTGGCGGGGTCGGGTGCCAGATCCGCGTTGCTCACGCCGCCCACGCTACGGACCAAATGGTCGGCTGTGCAAGCCGATTGGTCGGTTAAGGTGGTGATGCGCCCGACACCCCGCCGGCACGGCCGGCGACTCAGGAACGGAAGGAGACGGGCATGCCGCCTCGCGAGCGTGACACCGCCAGGACCCGCCGGGCGGTGCTGGATGCTGCCGCCCGTGCCGTCGTCGTACACGGCGCGGGGGTCAGCCTGGACCTCATCGCCCGCACCGCCGGGGTTTCCAAGGGCGGGCTGCTGCACCACTTCCGCAGCCGGGAACAGCTGCTGCTGGAGCTGGCCCGCGACCTGGCGGAGCAGTTCACCGCCGCCGTGCACGCCGCCGTCGATCCGCGCGACCACGCCCGGGGCCGGCTGGTGCGCGGTTACGTCAGGGCGACTCTCGACGGGCTGGGCGACGGGTCGACCGTTCCGGAGCACGTCATCCTGGCCGCCTCGCTGGCCGGCGTACCGGGCGTGGCCGATTTCCTGCAGGAGGACGACCGGAGCTGGACCAAGGCCCTGGAAGCCGACGGGCTGGACCCGGACCGCGCGCGACTGATCACACTCGCCGCGGATGGAGCCGCCGTGGCCAGCCTCTACGGGGGCGGCAGGGACCCGCAGGACACGCGGCGCCTACGGGACCTGCTCATCCGGCTGTCGCGCGGCGAGGGCCGACTCGTCGACCCGGCTGAGCAGTGACCGGGGCCGTGCCCGGCACGTACGGCACGTCAGGACCTGGATGTCCCGGTCGCGCGGTCGACCAGGGCCTGGGCCACGTCGCGGACCTTGCGGTTGGAGTCCTGCGACGTCTTCGACAGGATCGCGAACGCCTCGGTCGGGGTGCAGCGGTGCTCGCCCATGATGATGCCCTTGGCCTGCTCGATGACCGCGCGGCTCGCCATCGCCTCCTGCATCTGCCGGGCCAGCGTGGCGGTGCTGTCGTAGAGCTGCGCGTTGGCCAGGGCGACCGCGGCGTACGCGGCGAACGTCTCCAGGACCGCCACCGCGTCGTCATCGAAGGCGTGCGGGGTGTGCGCGTAGACGTTGAGCGCTCCGACGACGGCCTCCTGGATGGGCAGACCCACCGAGACCGAACTGCCGACTCCGGCCTTGCGGCCCTGCTCGGCCCAGTCCGGCCAGCGGTCCTCCGCGCCGAGGTCGGGCACGGACAGGACGCTGCCGCTGGCGGCGGCGTCCAGGCACGGGCCACCCCCCTGGGCGTACTGCCGCTCGTCCATGTCGCGGGCCACGTCGTCGGTGAACGCGGCCGTGTGCCCGGTTCCGCCGCGGACCAGCGTGACCGACACCCCCACCGGTACGGGCAGGACGCGCTTGGCGAGTTCGGCCACGCGTTGCAGGACGTCGTCGAGGCCGACCTCACCGAGCTTGATGCGACCGAGTTCGGCGAAGGCGTCAGCGGCGTCCGTCGACGGATGCGTCATGGCAGGGCCCTCACGACCGGCGCGCTCCACCCACGAGATCGGAGAAGAGGTGGGTACGCGCGGATGGCAGCCCGCGATGGCGGACCGCTGCACGGACCCACCATGGCGGAGCCGGGACCCGCGCCTGTTCCTTGACGCCGGTTCGCCACACCCGGTAGGCGGGCGTGGGCTACAGGGCCGCCACTGTACCCGCCCGCGAGGGCGAGCGCACCGCCCGTCGAGCCGCTCGACCTGGAACCGGGCATCAGCAGGTGTAGGACCACCGCGGGAGGGTAGGGACCATCCCGGGTCAAGACATGTGCCCTCCGAAGCCCTCCCCCTGCCGCGCCCCGCGCCGCAGCGGACGGGCCAGCCCGACGCAGCGGAGGCGCCATGTTCACGGACGGAATACCTCGCCCGCGCGGAGGCTGCCGGGCCCGTCACGACGCGGACCGCGCCGGCCTCGGTGAGCCGATCATGTCGTTGACCCTGACCTGCGAGGGCGCGACGAAGCTGATCACCGTCTCGGGTGAGATCGACATGAGCAACGCCCACCTGCTCGCGGAACTGGTGGAGTCCGTCTGCCGCCCCCCCGCTGCCGGCGATCGCGGTGGACCTCTCCGCGGTGCGGTTCTTCAGCGCGCACGGCGTGAGCGCGCTGCTCCAGGCCCAGCAGACCGCGGCCGACGTGGGAGCCGCGTTCCTCCTGTGCGATCTCGCGCCCTGTGTCACCTACATCCTCGCCACGACCGCCGTTCTTCCGAACTTCGCGCTCGCCGGTGGCCCCGCGGCCCACCGCGGCGACGGCCGGCGACGTGGCCGCGCGCCGCCCCCGGACCCGTGACCGCTGACCGGTCACCGTCCGTCAGCTCGCGAACTGGCGCAGGATGGCGCCGGCCGTGCCGGTCAGCGCCTGGCCCGGCCCGGTCGCCGCCACCAGCTGCCGGTAGGCCGACCCGGCCGGAATGCCGTCCCGGTCCATCAGCAGCCCGAGTGCCCGTTGGATGAGGTCACGGCTCCGCAACGCATCAGCCAGACCGGCGAGCAGTTGCTCGCTGCCGGCGTCCATCCGGGGAAGCACCTCGCTCCGCCCGGCGTGGTAGCAGGACTCGACCCGCCGGCTCAGCAGCCGCATGCCGGCCGCGTCGCGGGCGTAGAGGTTGAGGGCGGCGACCGGATCGCCGCTGCCGGCGAAGAGCGGCACGGACAGCGACGCCCGGATGCCGTACCGCCAGGCCACGTCCCGGAAGCCGGGCCACACCACCGCACCGGCGACATCCGGTACGCCGACCGTCTCGCCGGAGTGCAGGGCGGTGAGGCAGGGGCCGGCGTCGTCGGCGTACTGGGCCAGGTCGAGCGCCAGGGCCGCCTCGTCGCTGGCGGCCTGGGTGCGGTGCCCGTCCGGGGCGAGGACGGTGGCGGAGGCGAAGTCCACCGGACCCACCACCTGCGCGCTCAGCCGGACGATCGCGCTCAGGTGCCCCGGCAGCACCGGAGCGTCGTCGGGCAGGCCGGCGAGGACGCGCAGCGCCTCCGCCAGGTCGTGCGGCGACTCGTCCGGCCGGGGCGAAGGCACGCTCATCTCCTGCCGTTCGGGCCGCTCACACCCGGACGGCGTCCGTCACGAGCGCCGCGGTCACGGATCCGGCCCGACTCGACGAAGGCGTCGGCGGGACTCACGGTTGCGCCATGGCAGAGCAGTCCTTCTCGCCGGCGTACGTCGGCAGGTAGGAGACGAAGGGGCGGTCACCCGTCCGGTCCCCCGGGCGTCGCCGCCCGGGACCGACGGCCGTGACGCCTTTCCTACCCGCACGTCACCGGCCCGCAAACCCACTGGATCGGCGCCGCTCACACCAGCGCCGGGTCACCTCGACCGGTCGGGCCCTCGATACCGGTCGCGGCCCTCATCGGGGGGCGACCACAGACTGGCCCGGCCCGCCTGCGCGCAGAATCTGCATGGTCTGGCCCGCGACCTCGGCGGTGACGGGGCCGCCGGGGTCGAGGCCCAAGCTCCGGGCGAGGTCGCCCAGGTGCAGGCGGGTGGCAGCCTCGAGGAGGAGCGCGTACGTGTCGGTCGCCGAGCGCAGGCGTACGCCGGCGACGATTGCCAGCACGACGGCCGCGAGCGCGGCCGGCCACCACCACACCGTCAGGAACAGGTAGAGCACGGACCAGGCGCCGAGCACCGTGGCGCGGGTGAGGTTCTGCCGAGCGGTCGTGATTTCCGTGCGGGTCGTTTCCGGCAGGGTCAGCCAGAGGTACGGCCACACCAGCGCCAGGTCGACGCTCAGATCGCGGTCGAGCCGTGTGGCGACGGCGTGGATGCGGTCACCCAGAGCCGTGGGACGGCCCGGTCGTTCCGCCGAGATGCGCGTCATCCGGCGCCATGCGTCGGTTCGCGGTGCCGGATCCGGGTGCTCGCCCTGACCACGTTGCCGGGCGGCCTCGTCCCGCCGTTCCAGGTAGGCGCGGGCCGCCGTGTCCCACCGCTGTTGCCGCCGCCGCACCGCCCACTGCGCGAGGCGCCGAACGGGAGCCGGCCAGTCGTGCCAGTCGGCCGCGAGCACGACCCGCTCGATGCCGGAACCCAGGGCCTGCGCGATGGCGCCCACGACGGCCGCACCGGCCAGCGCCGCCAGCAGCAGCGCGATCTGGGCGCCCGCGCCGTCCACGGAAGCCAAGGCCGTGATGTGCTCGACGAGCCGGCCCATGGCGAACGGGTGCGCGTGCCCCAGCGTGTGCGCCGCCCCCGCCACCGCGAGATAGAGGGCACCGGGCAGCACCAGCAGAGACAGCCACCGCTCCGCCAGCTGCTTGGCCAACTCGCTGAAGAGGCCACCCATGTCAGAGACGGTTCCTGCGCAGGGCGCTGCCGTGCAGTCCGCAGCGGGGCGGGTCGGAGTCGCCCTGCGGCAGCCAGTAACGGGAGCAGACGTCGGCCGGGCACAGGTAGACGACGTCGTCCGCGGCGGGAATCGAGCGGCGTGGCACGCCGGCCGGGTGGAGACCGCGTTCGGTCGCGCCGTGGACGCCGAGTGCGTCACCGGCGCGCTGTAGCGTGGTGTGCAGGCGGTCCAGCTTGTGCGCCACGTCGGCGCCGGTCCGGACCTCGTCGAGCAGGGCGGCCGCACCCGGCACCGTACGGATCTCGTCCGCGTGGGCGCAGACGTACGCGAGTGTGTCCCGCATCGATGGCACCTTTTCGTCACGCTGACTCATGATGTCCACGTTCTTCAGTATCGTGGGGGTGTCCACCGTGGGGAGATGGTCATGTTCGGTTGGCGCCGGCAGGGCCGAAAGCAGCAGGAACGCAAAGAGCAGGAACGCGAACAGCAGACGTCGGACCCGGTGCTGGACCTGATCCGGAACGAACTGGTTCCGCTGCTCCCCCCGCCGGGTGACCCGGGCCGCGCGAACGCGCTGATGAACCTCGGCGCCAACCTGCTGATGGCGGGATACGAGCGGACCCGCAGTCCGGCGATCCTGGACGAGGCGATCGGGTACTGCCAGCAGGGCGTCGCCGCCACCCCGGTCGGCGACCGGCGCCGGGCCTCGCACCTCGAACACCTGGCGAGCCTGCTGGGCCGGCGATACGAGGCGACCAGGAACACTGCCGACCTCGACGAGGCGATCGAGACCTGCCGGGCGGCGCTGGAGGCCGCACGAACGTCTCCCGGCTTCAATGTGGCCGACTGCCAGGCCGCCCTCGGCGACCTGCTGGGATGGCGCTACGCCGCCAGCGGAGATCCCGCCGACCTCGAGCACGTCATCGCCGCCTACCGGCGCGCCGTGCAGCTCACGGACGCCAAGCTTCCCTCCCGTCCGGCCATGGTGCGCCGCCTCGACGCGGCCCTGGCCGTTCAGCGCGGGAGGCCGGTGGACCCCGCGGCGAGGGCCGGGGACGCGGCCGGAGCACGGTTCACCGAGACCGGCAGCATCGCCGACCTCGACCGGGCCGTCGCCGCCTACCGCCGAGTCCTCGATGCCACCTCGCCGGGCGATCCGCAGCGGGCCACCCGCCTCCAGACGCTGGCCCGGACGCTCGCCATCCGCGCCAGCGTCAACGGCAGCACCCAGGACCTCGATGAGGCGGTCAAGCACTTTCGTAAGGCCGTCGGCATCGCGTCCGCCCGCCGCAGGGCAGAGCTGAGGGGCGACCTCGGACGCGTCCTCACCGACCGGTACGTTCGCAGTGACCGCCGCGCCGACCTGGACGAGGCCGTCACGTTGCTGACCGGCGCGGCCGACGCCAGGACGCCGGAGCGCACGACGCACCTGATCGACCTGGCCCGTACGCTGAGAATGCGGTTTCTCGCCGCCGGTGACCGCGCCGACCTCAACCGCAGCGTCGCCACCGGCCGTAGGGCCGTGGCCTTGGACCCGGACGACCCGATGGCGCAGGCCGCCCTCGGCAACGCCCTGATGCTCCGCTTCGGCTATGTCGGCGCGATCGCCGACCTCGACGCCGCGATCGACGCCCTCCGCGTCGCGGTCGACACCGGGCCGCCCGACCATCCGAGCCGGGGCAGCTTCTTCAGCGATCTGGGCACGGCGCTTCAGCTCCGATACCAACGCACGAGTGACCCGGCCGACCTCGACGCGTCGATTGCGGCCTTCCGCACCGGGATCGACGTGTGGCACCCGGGCCAGCCCGCTCGCAACGAGGCACTGGCCTTCTACGGCAACAGCCTCCGCCTCCGATGCGAGTTGACCGGAAACCTGGCTGACGTCGATCAGGGCATCGAGGCCTGCCGGACGGCCCTGGCGATCCCGGACGACGACCCCAACCGGCACGTCATCGGCATGCTGCTGGGGTTGCTGCTGAAGGCCCGCTACGCCCGTACCGGAAAGCTGTCTGATCTGGACGAGGCGGTCGCGGCCTCCCGCGTCGATCTCGGCGGCGGCCCCGACCTGGGGCCGCGCCTCACCGCTCTCGGCAACCTCCTGGGCTCCCGGTACGTGCGCACCCGGGACGACGCCGACCTCACCGAAGCGATGGTCCACTTCCTCAGGGCGACGACGCTGGCGAGCGCCGCACCCACCTGGCGCATCCAGGCCGCCCGCACCGCCGCCACGATCGTTGCTCCCAGCGCCCCGGGCCAGGCCGCCCGGCTGCTCGAGATCGCGGTGCGCCTACTGCCCGAACTCGCCGCGGCGCGATTCACCCGCGACGACCACTACCACGCGCTGGGTGCCTTCAGCGGCCTCGCCTCGGACGCGGCTGCCCTCACGCTGGACGATCCCGAGCGCGACCCGGCCACCAGAGCGCGGGACGCGCTGCGACTGCTGGAGGAAGGCCGGGCCGTGCTGCTCAGCCAGGCGCTGAACACCCGGGACGACCTCACCGACCTGCGCGTGGCCCAGCCCGCCCTCGCCGCGCGCTTCGAGAAACTGCGCGACCGGCTGGACGAACCGGTCGTGTCGCCGGAACTGCTGACCCTGCTCGGCGGCACGCGGCAGGCCGACGACCGGCACGACCTGGCCGACGAGTTCGCCGCTGTCCTCACCCAGATCCGCACCAAGGACGGATTCGCCCGCTTCGGCCTGCCACCCGCGATCGAGGATCTGCTCGATCGGGGACCGGTCGCCGTCTGCAACGTCACCTCCTACCGCAGTGACGCCCTACTGGTCGGTTCCGCAGGCGTCACCTGCGTGCCACTGACCCGGATGACCCGTGACGACGTGACCGATCGCGTCGCCGTCTTCCACGCCTCACTCGCCGAGGCACGGGCGGGCCGCACCATCGCCGATCGCCAGCAGGCGCAGCGCCGGCTGACCTCGACCCTGGAATGGCTGTGGGACAGCGTCGCCGAGCCGATCCTCCTGGCGCTGGGACATCACCGCAGCCTGGACGACGGATGGCCGCGCCTGTGGTGGGCGCCGGGCGGCCTGCTCGGTCTGCTCCCGCTGCACGCGGCCGGCTACCACCACGACGGTTCAGGGCGGACCGTGCTGGATCGCGTGGTCTCCTCGTACACACCGACCCTGCGCGCGCTGCGCCGCCCGCTACGGGCCGGTCCACAACGCGCACTGGTCGTCGCGGACCCGGACCTGCCTCACGCGGAGGCCGAGGTGTCCACTCTGCGCGAGCACCTGCCCGACGTGGTGACCGTCCCCGCCGTCAGGAAGGACGTCCTCGCAAAGCTCGCGTCGTACCGGATCGCCCACTTCGCCTGCCACGGCCACAGCGATCCCGTCGACCCGTCCCGCAGCCACCTGCGGCTCGACGTTCCGCTCAGCGTGGCCGATCTACATGCCGTCCGCCTGGACGACGCCGACCTGGCCTACCTGTCGGCCTGCCGTACCGCTGCCATCGACGTCGCCGACCTCGCCGACGAGTCGATCCACCTGACCTCGGCCTTCCAACTGGCCGGCTTCACCCAGGTCATCGGCACGCTGTGGGAGATCCAGGACGAGATCGCGGCGAAGGTCTCCGCCGACTTCTACCGGGCCGTCGGCCAGGTGGGCGCGGCCCGTGCCCTGCACGTGACCGTACGCGGACTCCGCGACCAGTTCCCGCACACACCTTCGCTGTGGGCGGCTCATCTCCACACCGGTGCCGGGCGTTGACGCCTCGCAGCTACGCGGGCGCGCCTGTCATGCGGGGTGCTCCCTGGTCCGTGGCCGTTCACGTTGGTAGCGGGGCGCGGCCTCGACGAGGGAACCGCCGCGTTCCTCGCCGCGCTCGACGGCAACCTGGGCGCCGGGATCATGGCGTACGCCGGCGACGGCCTCACCCGCCTCATCGGACACCCCACCACGTCCCTGGTCGAGGGACTGAGCCAGTAGACGTCACCGCCGCCGGCGCCACCGGCCGGCTCGGCGCACTCGGCTCGACGAACACGGGGAACGCCGCATCTACCGCAGGCGTTGGGGTAGCTCTCTCTTTGGCGTGCGCCCGTCGGTCACGGCGGCAGGCTACGGGTTGACCGTGGTGGACATGTTGCTCACGCGGCCCAGGGAGTCGAAGTCGACGCGCAGAGTGGAGCCGTCGGATCGGTGCGCGGTCAACGACGTTGGCGCCGGGGCCAGGTGCCATGACTGCTGGCGCAGGAACGACTCCACGGCAACACGGTGGTCCACCGGGAAGCCCTGGATGACCTGGCCCAGGACGGTCACCGTGCGCTCCGGCCGAAGCGGCGCGGTGATCTGCGGCGGGGCGTCGTCGAGGTGGAAGAACGCCGCACCACCTGGGTACGGGCCGCGGTAGTAGCACCGGCCGGTCAGGCCGGAGGCCAGCAGGGCGAGCCGGTGACCGTCGGCGCGCTGAAGCGGGAACGTGGGCTCAGTGAACTCGGCAATTCCGTGGTGGTGACCGTACTCGCGCAGCCAGCCACACAGTCGTAGCAGCGCGGGCGGGAGGCCGCTCGCCTCGTTGGCCCATGCCCACAGCCAACTGCCGTCGCGGTGGCTCTCAGTGCCGAGAAGCTGGATCTGGTACCGCAGGTCGTCGCCGAAGGTTACGGTGCCGCTGCCCAGGTCGAGCTGCCAGTCCCGCTCGCCGATCAGGTCGCCCAGCGCCATCTGACGGGCGAGCCCGGTCGCGACATGCTCGGCGAAGAGTCGATCGAACGTGAGCATCGGTGCAGTGTGCCAGACCGCGAAAGGCGTGCCCGTATGCGCGGTGCATCACCACTCAGTGGCCGGGCACGTTGCCGCCCCTCGGTGGGCGTTCGCCGTGGATGCTGCTGCCGGATCGTCGGTTGACCGCGTAGTTCAACGCTGTTCGGCGCACCCGACGTGACGGGTGTGCTGAGACAGCGCGCGCGGTCGGCGGCAGATGGGCACACGATCATGAGGACGCCGGTCACGGCGAGTGCGGAGGCCTGGCCTTCTGCGGGTAGATCGTCTCGTGACGGGCCAGCATGGCGACGAACTCGCCGATCTTCCGCTCGCGGGTCTGCGCCCGTTTGACGGCGTTGACGCGGTGGATGAGGGCGAACCGGTTGGTCTTGGTGAGTACGTCGAACATGGCCTGGGCGGCAGGGTCGGCAGCGATGGCGGCGAGGAGGTCGGCCGGCACCTCGGCTTCCGACGGCGGGGCGTAGGCGGCCGCCCACCGCCCGTCCGCCTTCGCGGCTTCCACCGCGGCGCGGCCCGAGGGTTGCATCCGCCCCTGCGCCTCCAGCCGGGCCACGTGGGAGACGTTGCGTTGCGACCAGGAACTGCGCGGCCGGCGAGGGGTGAACCGGATCCAGGAGGTTTCCTGATCCCGTTTACGGGCCTGCCCGTCGATCCAGCCGAAACACAGGGCCTCGTCGACCGCCTGCTGCCAGGTCAGCGTCGTGACCGTGCCGCCCTTCCTGGTCAGGGCGAGCCAGACGCCGGGCGACGTGGCGTGGTTGGCCGACAACCACGCGCGCAGGGCGTCGGCGTCCGCGACGATCAACTCTTCCAGTTCAGCGCTCGCCATGACGGCAAGCTATCGCTGCGCCGTGGCCGCAGCCGCCGCGCGTGGGACGGTCCGGCTCGTCGGGCTGCCGGCGCACATGTCGTACGCCGGTCCGGGCCTGAGGCGGACGCCAGCCGACGCCTACCATCGCTGATTATGATCTCGACCGTGTGGCGGCTGCTCACCCGCCAGATCGACACCAACCTGGCGCAGGACGACGCCGTGCTGCGCGAGGCGTGCACGCAGGCGCGGTACGGCTCCGACATCGAGCCGGCCCGGAAGGCTCTGGCTGCCACCCGAGGTGACTACGACCGTCGGGCACGCTACGTCCGGGTGCTGGCCGAATCGACCGCTGGTGGGCTGGGATCCCGGGTCGACCCAACGACCGGCCGGGTCGACACGGCAGCCGCCTGGACCGACCGCTGGGCGGCGCGCTCGCCCACCAATCCGGATGCCCAGCTCGTACGGGCTCATTCCCTGATGGCACGAGCCTGGGAGGTGCGCGGCGGGGACTGGGCCGCCAACGTCCGTCCAGAGCAGTGGACCGAGTTCAACCGCCTGCTGCAGCTGGCCCGGCAGGTGAACGACCTGGCGATGCGGCTCGCGCCCGAGGATCCCACGCCGTGGGTGAGCCGGCTGGACCTCATGATCGACCAGAGTGCGCCACCGGAGGAGGTCGAGGAGACGTGGCGTGAGCTGACCCGGCGGGACCCCCGGCACCACCAGGGGCACATCCTCAAGCTGACCTACCACTGCAGGAAGTGGAGCGGCTCACACGAGGCGATGTTCGGCTTCGCCCGGTCGGTCGCCGAAGCGGCGCCCGCGGGCTCGCCGCTGCACGTGCTGCCGGTGCGCGCCGCCGCCGAGTGGGCGCTGTGGGAGCAGGAGCGCGCATCCCAGGGCAGCGCTGCCGACGAGATCGGCCAGCGGTGGCGGCAGGATCCGGTCATGCAGTCCGACCTCGACAACGCGCTGTCCCGGTGGTTCCACCAGCCGGCCACCCGGCACGCCGACTGGCTCAACGACGCGAACTTCCTGGCGTACGGGCTGGCGCGCACCGGCCGCGACGCCGACGCCGCGCCGGTCTTCGCGTCGATCGGCCGGTACATGACAAGCGTTCCGTGGTCCTGGTGGCACCGCGTACGCGGCGACACCGCCTTCCTCCGAGCCCGCCGCCGCGCCCGCCGCGCTGCCTGACCGCTGGCGGCACCGCCCTGGCTACCGTCAGTTCACCCCGAGTCGCCGCCCGCCAGCCGCCGGCAGCGAAGCGCTTGCTCCTCACGCGACGTCATGCCACATAGTCGGGGGCGTGGAGGAGCACCTGACCGTGGGGCGTGTGGCGGAATTGGCCGGTGTCAGCGTCCGCACCCTGCATCACTACGACGAGATCGGCCTCCTGGAGCCGTCCACGCGGACCGCAGCCGGGCACCGGGCCTACTCCCCGGGCGACGTGGAGCGGCTGCGGGAGGTGCTCGCCTACCGGCGGCTCGGCTTCGGATTGCGGGAGATCGCGGATCTGGTCGACGACCCGGCCACCGACGCGGTCGCGCACCTGTGCCGGCTGCGCGGCCTGCTGATGGACCAGCGCGACCGCGCTGCCGCCATGGTGACGGCCATAGACAGGGAACTGGAGGCACGGGCGATGGGGATCAGGACGACGCCGGAGGAGCAACTGAAGGTGTTCGGCGCGCAGTTGTACGACGCCATCGGATCTGCCTACCCAGCGACGCGGCGCACCGAGCCGCGGATCGCCGCGCGCATCTGGGATGCGCTGGGGGACGCACGAACGGTGCTGAACGTCGGGGCTGGCACCGGCTCGTACGAACCACCCGACCGGGACGTGACGGCGGTGGAGCCGTCGGCGGTCATGCGGGCGCAGCGTCCCGTGGGAGCGGCGCCATGCGTGGCCGCCCATGCGGAGAATCTGCCGTTCGAGGACCAGTCCTTCGACGCCGCGATGGCCGTCAGCACCGTCCACCACTGGCCGGACCCCGTCGCCGGGCTGCGTGAGATGCGGCGGGTGGCCCGCCGCGTGGTGGTGTTCACGTACGACGCCGATGACACCGGCTGGCGTGAACGGTTCTGGCTCACCCGCGACTACCTGCCCGAATTCGCGGACCTTCTCGTCGGCTGGCCCTCATTGGCCGACCTGACCGGCGCGATCGGAGGACGCGCGGAGCCGTTGCTCGTCCCGTGGGACTGCGCTGACGGCTTCTTCGAGGCGCACTGGCGCCGGCCCGAGGCGTACCTGGACGAACGTGTCCGCCGCGCGGTTTCGGTATGGACCAGAGTCGGACCGCAGGCTGAGCAACGGGCCGTCAGCACTCTCCGCGAAGACCTCTCCTCAGGGCGGTGGGCCGAGCGCAACCGCGACCTCGTCGCCCTCGACACTGCAGAGCTCGGCCTCCGCCTGCTCGTAGCCTGAACCGCCGTGCGGCATGGGGCGCGAGGCGCAGAGCCGGCGCACGCTCATGCCACGAAGCGCTCGGCGCAAGCTGATCGGCTCACCGGTGTACGACATCCGCACGTGCCGAATCGAGGTGGTCTGGCTCGGATGCTCAGTTCCTGGCAATGCCACGGTCCGTTCCCGACGAAGGAACGGACCGTAGCTGTGTGCAGGGGGGTGGCCAGAACGGCGGTTGGCCGGTGATCAGATGGTGAAGCCGCCGTCCACGTTGATCGTGGCCCCGGTGATGTAGCGCCCGTCGGCGCTGGCGAGGAACGCCACCGCAGCGGCCACGTCGGCCGGGTCCGCGTAGTGACCGAGAGCGGTGAACCCGTTGATCGTGTCCGCGTTGGGGCCGTCGGCCGGGTTCAGCTCCGTGTCCGTGGCCCCTGGATTCACCAGATTCACGGTGATCGCCCTGCCGCCGAGTTCGCGTCCGAGTGCCTTGGTCAGGCCGATCAGGGCGGTCTTGCTCATCGCGTACAGCGCGAACCCCGGGAAGACAGCCCGCTCTGCCATGTTGCTGCCGATATTGATGATCCGTCCACCGGCCGACATGTGTCGCACCGCAGCCTGGGAGGCGACGAACGGTGCCCGGACGTTGACCGCGACAGTGAGTTCGAACTCCTCCAGCTTCAGTTGCTCCAACGGTCCGAGCAGGAACGCGCCGGCGTTGTTGACCAGGATGTCCAACCGACCCAGCTCGCCGGCGACCCGGTCGACCGCGTCGACCACGGCCGCCGGGTCGGCGCTGTCCGCCTGCACGGCGATGGCCCGCCGTCCCGCAGCCTTGATCTGGTCCACCACGTCGTCGGCGCGTTGCTGGTTCTGCTGGAACGTCAACGCCACATCGGCACCCTCCTCCGCCAGGCGCAACGCCACCGCAGCGCCGATGCCACGACCACCACCAGTAACCAGAGCCACCTTGCCCTCAAGTGCGTTGTTCATGACAGAAGCCTGGCCGACCGGGGACCAGCCGTCTGGCGGTGATCGGACGGCGCGTTCTCCGCAGCTGTACCAACGCCCCACGTGCCCGGTGCCGCTCGGTCTGCGGTAGATCACGGGGTACGTCGTTGCTAAAGCGTAACTGATTGGTTACGCTTCTGGCGTGGATGAGGTAGCGGCCGCGATCGCCGATCCGGTTCGGCGGGAGATCCTGCTGATGTTGCGCGACGAACCGCTCTCGGCCGGCCAGATCGCCGACCGGTTCGCCATCAGCCGGCCGGCCGTCAGCCGTCACCTGCGCGTGTTACGCGAGGCCGGCCTGGTGCACGACACGGCCGACGGACGCAGACGCGTCTACACGCTGGTCACCGCGCCGCTCGACGAGCTGTCCGGGTGGCTGGGACGACTGACGCGCCCGTCCGGCTGGCAGCACCGCCTCGACGCGCTGGAGACCGAGGTCCACCGCACCCGCCGCGAGCGGCAGACGGCCGCCGGGCGGCAGACGGCCGCCGGGCGGCAGACGGCCGCCGGGCGGCAGACGGCCGCCGGGCGGCACCCATCGCAGAAGGAGACCGCATGAGCCCGACACCCACCGGCCGACTGATCGGCGACGATCTCGTGCTGACCCGCACCTTCCGCGCTCCCATGGCTGACGTCTGGGCCAGCCTCACCGATCCGGCGCGCACGGCACGCTGGTTCGGCCCGTGGCAGGGCGACGCCGCGCCCGGACGCACGATCAAGGTCCAGATGGCGTACGAGGAGGGCAAGCCCTGGATGGACATGACCATCGACACGTGCGAACCGCCGCGCCGGCTGGCGGTCTCCGCAGTCGACGAGCACGGCAGCTGGCATCTGGACATGACGCTGACCGAAAGCGCGGGCGTGACCGAGCTCCGGTTCACGCAGCACCTGACCGGCACGGAGGGCGTCGGCGAGGTCGGACCGGGCTGGGAGTACTACCTGGACGCCCTGGCAGCCTCGCACGACGGCCAGCCGGCACCGAACTTCGACGACTACTACCCCGCCATGAAGGAGCACTTCGAAGCGCAGCGATAGCGTACGCCGTCGAGGTGCCGCACCACCCCGGCATCGACGTCGAGCCGATCGCCACGTTCGTGCCGAAGATGTTGGACGCGCACCGCTTGACCGAGGACACGTTCTTGTGGGCCATTCCGGGGGTGCGGCCCTCGTGCTCGCGCGCGCTCTAGTTGATGCGCGTCAATCTATCTGGCAGGCTCGGCATTCGGATCGAACAGAGTGGAGCCCGCATGCCTGCACTTCGTCGGATCGTCGCAACCACAGCGTTGGTCGGGGCGGTGTCCGCGTCCGTCCTGCTTTCCGGGCCTGCGGTCGCCGCCGAAACCAAGACCTTTTACGGCAACGGAATGAACAATAACTACTTCACGGCGCTGGCCAACGCCAACAACGCTGCGCGCTCCCTTGCCAGCGCGGACGGCTTCGATCCAGACACGCAGTGCAGCCACGGGGGGAGCTTCACCACGCAGCCGTGGCCGGGCCTCTACTCGGTGCTGGCGCAGATCAACTGCACCCGCTGAGTATCCACCTCAGGGGCCTTCGGGGTAGCTTCGCCCGACTCGGGGAACGCTTCGTGTTGTAGCCGGATCGGGTGACGGCCAACGCCGACCGCGACCCGCACCGGCCCGGCGCGAGCCCTTCTCCGAGCACGGGTACTCCGGCTCCGGGAACGAGTCTCAGCCGGTGCTCGACGGCTGGATCAGCGAGTCGTCGGCGAACACCAGCCCACGGTCCGTTCGACGTCGGCCTTGCCGTCTACGTCCTTCTCGCCGCGCTCTTCGTGGTCGGCTGGAGCGGCTGGCTGGTCCGCTCGGAAGGCGCGCGCCGCGCGGCGTCCGTCGAATGCGTGGAGCAGCCGGCCGCCAAGGTCGATGCCCTGACCGCTCCACTTGAGCATCACCGGTGACCCACGATCTCCGGCGAGGGGTAGCGAAGAGGCCGGCTGGAGTGTCCTCCAACCGGCCTCTCACCTGCTGTCTTCTGTTGTGTGTCGGCGACGCGTGAAATCGGGCTCTGGCACACATTCTGTGAGTCGTGCTCGCTGAAGGTTCGGGTTGGGTGCCGGAGTGGAGATCATTTCGGCGTTGCTGCCTCATCTGGTTGGTCTGCGGTTGGACGCGGTGGTGGTCCGCGGCGTCGGGGTCAGGATCGACGCGGCGACACAGACGGTGCGGGCGCCGTGCGGCGCTTGCGGCACCTGGTCAACCACGGTGCATGGTCGCTATGTGCGGCGGTTGGCTGATGTCAGGTTGGGTGGCCATGAGGTGCTGGTCGCGTTGACGGTCCGCCGATTCGCCTGCTCGAACGTCGGGTGCCGGCGGCGGACGTTCGTCGAGCAGGTTCCCGGGCTGACCCGCAGGCATGCCCGCCACACGGTCCTGGCGGCGGGTGACCTGGAAGCGGTCGCGGTGGCCTTGGGCGGTCGATCGGGCAGCCGGTTGGCGCAGCGGTTGGCGGTGTCAGTGTCCCGGATGACGTTGATCCGGATGATCCGGCGGATGCCTGACCCGCCGCCGGTGACGCCGGCAGTGCTGGGCGTGGACGACTTCGCCCGACGGCGGGGGCACCGATACGCCACCGTGCTGCTCGACATGCACACCCGCCGGCCGATCGACGTCCTGCCCGACCGCACCGCCGACACCCTCGCCGCATGGCTGCGCGACCATCCTGGCGTCCAGATCATTTGCCGGGACCGCGGTGGCAGCTATGCCGACGGCGCCCGCAAGGGAGCACCTGACGCGATTCAAGTCGCCGACCGGTGGCACCTGCTCAAGAACCTCAGCGATGCCGTCGAAAAAGTCGTCCGTGGGCACCGCCGATGCCTACGGGAACACACCGAACCGACGCCCGCCCTGGCTGGACCGATCATGGACGAGCCGGTCAGGACGGGCCGTCGGGCGGCGAACACCCGCCAACGCCACGCGGCCGTGCACGCCCTGCGGGCCGAAGGACTGTCGATCAGCGCGACCGCCCGCCGCCTCGACATGAACGTCAGAACCGCCCGCAAATACGCTCACGCCGCGACCGCCGAGGCGTTGATCGGCCCGAACGCCAGCAGCCGGCCCAGCGTCCTCGCACCGTTTCACACCCACCTGCGTCAGCGACTGACCGACGGCATCCACCAGACAGCCGACCTGCACGCCGAGATCTTGGTCCGCGGCTACCAAGGCAGCCTGCGCGTGCTGCGGGACTGGCTCGCCACGAACCGCACCCGACCCACACCTGCGACCGCAGTCCGGGTGCCGTCGGCCCGGCGGATCACCGCCTGGATCATGCGACCCGGCCACAAACTCACCGACGACGACCACACCGACCTCGCCGACGCCCGCAGCCGCTGCCCCGACCTCGACACCGTTGCCGATCTCGCCCGCGGGTTCGCCGCCCTGGTCCGTCACCAGGGCACCGGACAGCACCTCGACGCCTGGATCGACCGCGCCCGCAACGCCGGATACTCCGAAATTCGCGGCTTCGCCGCCGGTCTGGTCAGCGACCGCGATGCCGTCGTCGCCGGCCTCGCTCAGCCCTGGAGCTCAGGCCCGGTCGAGGGCCACGTCAACCGCATCAAGACGATCAAGCGACAGATGTATGGCCGCGCGAACCTCGACCTCTTACGCAAACGCGTCCTGATCAACCCGTGAGCCGCCACCAAGATCAATCACAGAATGTGTGCCAGAGCCCGATTTTTCACGCGTCGCCGACAGTAACCTGCGCATATTCCCCCGCCAGGCGACATAGATTGTGGTCGACTGCTACGCAAGACGGCTGAGCGCTCCGCGTGAATCAGGACGCTGCATCGGATCTGACTTGCAGAACCATAAAGCCGCAGGTAGGCGCGAGTGCCGTTGAGTGCGGTTCAGTGTCGTTGGATGCAGTTCACTGCTGTTCAGTTCACGCGCCTGCTCCCACCCCGCTCCCCCGTCGCGGCCCCATGTGGACCCATACGGGCAGCCGGGACAGTCGGCCCATCGTAGGGTCCTCCGTTCTCGCGGAGCGACCCGACCGGCAGCGGTGTGTGCAACAGCCCGACTGTCGCGTAGGAGGGCAGTCCCTCTTGGGGCATGGTCGGCATTGGCCCAGAGCGGGTGGCCTTCGGTCGTCCACCGAAGGCCACCTCACCGTCCACGTAAGGACCTGTTCGGCTCGGTAACCTCTGCCGCCCGGCCTGCCCTGCGGACCCAGATTGAGGTCAGTTCCTCACGCGCAGCCGCTCAGGCCCCCGCCCCGGCGGCCTTCCGTAGGAGCTCGAACATGAGCCGGGCGTGTGGCTTCAGTACCCCCCGGCTCTTGTAGTCCGCCTCGCGGAACAGCAATTGCCGCTGGCCGTTGCCGACCTCCCGGTCGAGCATCCGCCGCAGCGAACGCTCGACCCGGGCGTGGAGGTCGTCCGCCGGCTGGTCGGCTAGCAGCGACAGGGCACGGTGCAGGGCGGTCTCGGCGTCCGGCAGGTACAGGTAGTCCGAAGCGGTCGGCAGACGCTGCCGGGACAGGTCAACGCCGTACCGGAAGGCCACGCCGATCAGGTCGGCCTCGGAGAAGTCATTTCCGTGGAACTCGTTGGACTCCCGCAAGGCGAGCGCCCGGTACCCCGGTGGTTCTGTCCGCCCCTGCTTCGCCAGGAACGCCAGGTCACTCGCGAACCCCTCGGCGGAACCGGGCGGTGGAGCGCCCCAGAACGTCGTCGACCTGATCCGTCCGGTAAAGACGCAGTCCACAATCTCCAGGTAGTTCGCCGTCAGATCGCGGATCTCCGCCTCCCGAAAAGTGCAGCCGACGAACTGCGAGTAGCCGGCAGTGCCGGTAAGCACCGCGCCGTCGAAGGAGCACTCGACGTACTGCGACAACTCCATGCCGGAGCCGAGCGCTACATCCTGAAACCGGAGTCCTTCGAAGCGGCACCGCTCGAAACACGCACCGATACCGACCAGCCCGGTCAACCCCTGCGCGGAGTAGTCAACCCCGACAACCTCCTCGCGCTCGACGACCAACCGGTTACCCTGCTCACCTGCCACGATCCACCCTTGCCGCTCGCATCCGCTACTTCCTCCAGTTGTACAAGGCGTAGCCCCTCGTCATGCCTCCTAACGCTCGGACAGCGACAGATCCGGATGTTCAGTCGCGAGGCCAGCCGGGCTTGTGCTGCTGTTGGCCTGGGGAAATTACGACAGCAGCTCGTACTCCTCCGCGAGCTGCTCGGCGTAACGGCGTACCAGGTCGTTACCGGTGGCGCGTACCCGCCGGACCAGCTCAGCTGCTTCACCGGTCGCACCTCGGTCCAACAGCAGCGCAGCGAGCAGGCATCGGCAACGGTTCTCCAACAGCGCGGCGTCAACGAGCACGTCCAACCTCGTGCGGCGAATCTTTCCCTGCTGGTTGTCGGTCCTGCCGTTGGTCACGATCCCGATGCGCCAGCCTGCCGAGCGCAGTTGTCGGAGCGCGTCGAGATCCTCGGCTCTGCAGGAGACCAGCTCGGGCACGCGCTGGCGGTACTGCTGCCAGAGATCCTCAGCGGCTTGCGTGAGAGCGAATTCGTCGCGAACTGCGGTGAAGAAGGGGCCTCTGGGGCCTGGCATGTGTGCGTCGGTGGCGATCAGCCAGGTCAGGGCTTTATCGTCAAGTCCGCGATCGGTCACGAACTCTTCAGCCCATTCGCGGAACGCTGCCTGGCGATCGATGAGGGTGTTATCCAGGTCGAACAACGCCAGTCGCTGCATGGTGGCACGGTAATTGATCGCTGCCTGTCTGCTTCGAGCACGCTCGTCAGCCGCTGGCCTGACCAGCTGTCGTTGGTGCGTATCGGTTCCAGGTGCCGCCGGCGGCGGCGTGGTGCCGTTGGGTGACCGGAACGTGCTACGACGATGGAGCCAGTGCCAGGTCCAGGTGTGGTGGCCTCGGTGGGTGTGGGTGTGGGGGTGGGCACGGACTTCAGGCGTCTGCGCAGGGCTCCTGACCAGGGCCTAGAGTTGCTTATTCGCTGAAACTAGGGGAGCCCCATAGCCGAGCGTTGACAAAACCTGCGCGTACGGTGACCTTCACGTCACCTACCTCTCGGGAGAACGAGCATGGGCCTGTTCCGCCGTCAACCCACCCCACCGCCGGACGACAACGACCGCGCCGTCAGCGAGTTGATGGACCGCCACCACCATCGGGCGAGCATTCTCGACGGCGACGACAGGATGATCATCCAGCCGGGCCAGGCGCTAGAGAACTTTGCGCTGACGATGGAACGTCTGGACAACGACATCGACACCCCGGTCGGGGTCTCCGACGCCGCCTCGTTCGAGGAGGTCCTCGGGATGATCCAGATGGGAATGGGGTCCTTCCTGGCGGTGCACCTGGTCAACACGGCGATGCGGATCATGTCCGCGCGTTACCCGGAGGAGTTGGTCAGGAGGCCGCTGCCGGAGCAATACGACCTGCGGAAGCTGGTGCCGGTGCTGACGTTCACCGACGAGCAGCATGAGGCAGCGCGCCAAATCTTCAACCAGCGGACCCTAAGCACCGTCGACCTTCAGGCGGAAGACATCGACGATGTGTGGGAACGGCTGAGCGAAGAAGACCAGGTCCAGGTCGTCACCGCCCTGTTCTTCATGTTCGGCAACAAGGTCGGCGCGATGAAGTACCGCACCGGCATTAAATAGCCGAGAGCACGAACACCAGTGCCGGGCCCCGCATCCACCGGGAGCGGTCGCCAGTCGTCCTTGGACATGAAGTTGATGTCGCCGCCGTACACGGTGCGGTGGTCGACGCGGTTCTGCGCGGCGCGGCGTTGCCGCTCAGCCGCCGACACCGTTGTGTCGCCTGAGACGGTGCGGGCCCGGCCGGCGTCACGCTGGGTTTCACGCCGGCAACGCTCCAGTGAAGGTGCTTCCCATCTCGGCGAACAATGCCAGGCCTGCTCGGCCGGCGCCGGCACGGGAGTAGCGGGCGACCAGGCTGCCTGGTCGACAGCGGTCCCGGCTCGATGGTGACCTGGAAGATGGTCCTTGGGCTGCCTCAGGCGCTAACGTACCGTATGCCAGTTATTGATCTGGATGCGCCGTCGCGCAGCTCGCCGCCTCTGCGACGCCCGCACCCTCGGCTTGTTATTGCCGTCGGCGTGATGCTGGGCCTTGGCTGTCTTACTGGCGAGCCGGCGGAACGGCCTTTGCAGGTTGATACGAGGTCGGTTTGCGGGCCTCCTACGGTTGAAGCAGACAACGCGGCGACTCCAACAACCCTGTGGCCGAGGGTCGAACTCACCATCGATTCTCAGACCGGCCGTATCGTTTCGGTGCGGTGCCACACTCCTTAGCTCGCTGCGACACGGAGCCTCTCGTGCACGGCGGAGCCTTGGAGGACATGGCCAGGGCAGACTGCGTTCGACGGTCGTGAAACGTGGCAGGCCCGGACGCCCCGGGCCTGCCACGTTCCGCTCGTCAGATGAGTTCACCGTCGAGCGATGTAGGTGATCTTCTCCGGGGTCGGGAGGTTCACGGTCGTGTAGGGATTGTGCGTCCAGTCCAGACCGCCGAAGCGAAACGTGCCGATCTTGTCGCCGGTGGCGTACTGGTACACGTTCGACCAGGTGCCGTACAGGGTACCGGTACCCGTGTAGCCGTTCGGGACGCCGTTCAGCATGCAGAGACTGGTCGTAGAGCACCCCGGGCCGACGGGGGTGAGCGCGGACGGGGTGATCGTGCTCTCGGTGTCGATTGCGGCCAGGATCTTGCCGGCCTCCGGGTCAACGAGCAACTGAACCTTGTGTCCGGAGTTCGCGATCCTGTCGATCTCCTCCTCGCTCTGTGACCCGGCGAGGGACCACAGCATCTCCGTGTAGTCGGGCACGAGGATCGACTCGTTGACCGGGGCCGGGGAAAGCCCGCCAGACGGCGCTGCACCAGCCGGCGAAACGAACGACAACGTTCCGAACATCGCGGCGAACACCAGCACCGCGAGCTTGCGCATTCCCACCTTAGTCACCTTGGGTAAACCTTCCGTCGCTAAGAGGGATGAGCTGTAAGGATGCCCGGCTTGCCCTCAATAATCAAGTCCGCCAATGTTTGGTTAATATGAGCATTTAATTGCATTCATTAAACCCGCTGGTGAGCGGGGCTCAGCGCTTTCGGGGGTTCTGCTGGCCCCGGCCCTTGCGATCGGCTTGATGGCGGGATCGTCGTGGTGAGCAAAGCAGGTCGTCGGCCAGGTGGCGCCGGCCGCCATCGCGGCCATCAGCGCGGTCGCCCTGGCCGCGATCGGGGCGTCGACGTGGTGCTGCCGGCGCAGGCCCCGGCGCTCGACCAGTGGGCCCGGCCGTAGTTTCCAGACCAAAAACAACTCCAACGCTGGTCAAGGGCGTGATGGAGAACCAATCTCCCGGGCGTTCGTACGGTGCTGCGACCAGGGTTGGCGTTGCTCTCGACCCGAAAATTACGGCGAGCCCTGACAGGACTGGTTCCGGTGTGATTCGGGGATACTTCGTCTATGCGCGGCCATGCCTTCGCCTTGATTCCCTGCCTGCTGTTGGCGGGCTGTTCCGCAGGCGAGAACGCGACACCGTCGGCGGCTCCTGCCACGACCGCGTCACCGGTCCCGTCACCCGCCACGTCGGCGCCGACACCCGCGACGATCGCGATTCCGACCGGACCGCTTCGGCTGACCGGTGAGATGACCCGGCCTGGGGCGCGACTGCGGTTCGGTGAGAAGGCGATCGTGCCCGTCCGCCACTATTACCCCCTGCTGAAGACCTACGCCGAGGGCGTGCTCGGCATCGTGGTGCAGCGCATTCAGACGACCCCGGGTTCGGAGGTCCAGGGCAACTTCGACGAAGACAGCAGGGCGGTACTGAAGCGCCACACCGCGTACTACGCCAAGATCATCATCACCAACGAGAGTGGCAATGCCTTCTCGCCGGGAACGCCGCGCTTTACCGGCGAGTTCGGCGACTTCGGTCCCGCCGTCACCGTGACCGGCGAGATGCGGCTGCCGGGTTGCCGAGAGAGGTACCCACCCGATTCCGACGAGTTCGATCGCAAGGGCGCCGAATGGAAGACCTGCCTGCTCGCCGTGTCATCACGTTCCCGCCCCATGACGGAGGTGCGGTACGAAGACGCGCCGTACGGCAAGGAGATTCAGTTCGAACAAGACCCGTCACCGGACTTCAACAAACACTACAACCTCGGAGCGATCACCTGGTCCTAGGGTCGACGGCGCGATCTCAACGGGCGCGCCATCAAGGGCCGGCCGTAGTTTTCGGGTCGAAAGCAACGTCAGCCTCTGGTCGCAGCACCGTACGAACGCCCGGGAGCTTGGATCTCCATCAGCCCTGGACCAGCGTTGGAGTTGTTTTTGGTCTGGAAACTACGGCCGGGCCAGATAGCGCCGCGACCCCTCGGCGTGCAGGACGCCGAGGGGTCGCAGCGGACGACTTTCCCGAGCCCGAGACCCCGGCGATCGACACCAGCTTGTTCAGCGGGATGTCGACGTCGCGGAGGTTGTTTACACGCGCGCCACGCACGCAGATGACATCCGGCACGGTGGAGCCAGCGGCAGGAACTGAATCCATGTTCGGGCTTCTCTTCGGCAAGGGCGAGGGTGGTGCGCATGGTTGCGGGATGCGTACGCGACGGTGCTCACACCCCGGAAAGGTGGAGGGTGAGGATCCGGCCAGCTCCACGTCGACAGGGCAGAGCGAAGTGCGGCGCCCGCGACCGGGAGGCTTCCGCCCGCTGCGCCGTCGACGATCGCAGCGGGCGGCAGACGAATGAGGCCTCACGTCGTCGGTACGACGACGACGTACTTTCCGGGCTGGTGGCGGGACTCGACGTCGCGGTGTGCATCGGGCACCTTCTCGAGACCGTGATAGGCCCCGGCGATCACGACGTTCAGAGTGCCGGATTCGATGGCCCGCAGGTACTGGTCCAGCGCATCGGAGGGGAGGTCGCTGGCTTCGCCGGCGTAGCTGGTGAGGCGGACTCCGGTAGGGATGGTGAACGGGTCGAAGTCGGGGATGGTCCAAGCGCCGCTGAGTGCGCCGGCGAAGCAGACGGTGCCGCTGGGTCGGATGAGGGAGAGCACATCGGGCAGTGCGGTGGCTCCCACGAATTCGAGTGCGGCGTCGATGCCGTCCGGTGCGATCGTGCGGATCGCGTCCGGCAGGGTGTCATCGTCGACAAGGGCGTGGTCGGCGCCGACGCGGGTGAGGAGCTCGGCTCTCGCGGGGTTCCGGGTTGTTGCGATGACCGTGGCGCCGAGGTGGTGAGCGATCGCGATGGCGGTCAGTCCCACGGTGGAGGTGCCGCCGTGGATGAGGACGCTCTGGCCCGATTTCAGCCCCAGTCCGGTGGTGATCGAGCCGTGCGCGTTCTGCATCATCTCGGGGAGGCCGCCGACGACGTCCCAGCCCAGGTCGGTGTCGAACGGGATCACGTTCGCGGCGTCGACGAGGGTGTATTCGGCGTAGCTGCCGTCGATGGTGCGGCCGAGGCCGCTCATCATGGTGGCGACTTTCTGCCCGGGAGCGAGGTCGACGCCGTCACCGACGGCGTCCACGACGCCGACGGCTTCGATGCCCAGGATTCGGGGGAAGGAGAAGTCGGGGCTGGACTCGCCCTGGCGGCTGGTTACCTCGGACTCGTTGACACCGAACGCCATCACGCGGATACGCACCCATCCCGGGCGCACGTCGGGGATCGGAACGTCGCTGACGATGAGCCCGTCGATGCCGACGGGGCCGGTCAAGCGGATGGCGCGCATTCTCGAAACCTTCACGGGGATCGACCGCCCGTAGCCTGCATGCGACCAACGCGACCGCATGTGCAGGCCGCCCCGCGCATGTAGTCGGCGGCCTTGGCCTCGTCCACTGCGGCGGCGATGGTCGCCGCCGCGGCGTACCCCGGCCGAAGTTGCCGAACGGATCCGGGCGACGTCGATGGCGACCAGGAGCCGCACGTCCTTGTCGAGATCACCGGCCCGACCGAAGCGGCCATGCTGCGTAGGGCCGCCGATTGGTTGGAGACCTTCGACGGCGCTGTCCTGGTCCTCGCGACCAGTTGGCACGGCGACATCAGCGAGCTCACCCAGCAGCCAGACGTGGGGGCCTACGGCGGCGAGCGATTCGCGATAGATCGTTCACGTCATGCTGATGGGGTGACCACCAACGGTGAAGCGGGCGGGCGACGGACCCGGTTGGACTGGCGCGATGCCCCTCGACCAGCCCACGGTCCGCGGTGCCCATCAAAGAAGAACCGCCCACAGGTCTCCGGATCCGGCACCCTCTCGGCGCACCCGCTAATTGATCTTGCCTAACGGGACTTCTCCGAGCGTTGGTCCTCAAGGGCCGGGACTCACCGGTCTTGCAGAGCGACGACCTGCCCGTCGTCCTGGGCTGAAATGAGGCCAGGCAGCGCGCTGTACAGGGTGCTGCGCGAGACACCGAGGAGCTTGGCGATCGAGGTCATGGTGCGGTTCGGCTCGGCGAGCAGCTGCAGCGCGTACGCAACCTTCTCTGGTGTCATCGCCGGCGGCCGGCCGAGGCGTTGCCCGCGGGCGCGAGCGGCGGCCAGGCCCTCGTTGGTGTTGGCCACGATGATCGTGCGCAGGAACTCGGCGAGCGCGGCGAAGACGTGGAAGACGAACATCCCACCTGCGGTGGTGGTGTCGAGCTTCTCGTGCAGGGATTGGAAACCGACGCCGTGGCGCTTGAGGCGGCCGACGATGCCGATCAGGTCTTCCAGCGAGCGGCCGAGCCGGTCGAGCGAGACGACGGTGAGCACGTCGCCGGGTCGGATGTACTCGAACACCTTGGCCAGCTCGGGCCGGTCGGTGTTCTTGCCGGAGGCCTTGTCGAAGAAGCACTTGGCGCAGCCGGCCGCAGTCAATGCGGCTTGCTGGCGGGCGAGATTCTGCTCGCGGGTGGAGACTCGCCCGTAGCCGACGAGCACGCCTACGAGCGGAGTCGGGGCGAGCAGGTCGCCCTCGGCGGGCATGGAGGTGACGGTCACGCCGTCCAGAGTGCCCAACAAACCCGTCGTCGCTTTGTTGGACACGCTGATTTCCCGGACGGGTTTTTCGGACGCGATTTACCCGCCCCGACGATGCATCTTGATCTTGTTCGAAAAACGATCGTTTCTCCGACAGCCCTTGCGCCTACGGTGACTCGCACCTCAGCCAGCTCGATCGCCGCCGCCACGCCCACCTCGGACCTCCATCGCGTCGCCTCATCCTGTGCGGTGCCGCCGCCAGCGGGAACGCGGGCAGGACTCCAGTGGGACGCTTCGGGCTCCTATCAGGCCACATCGGCCCCGGCTGGCGGCGGCACGGCGACGTCCTCCCGCCGGTCGACGTATCGCTAACAAGGCACCGCGGCCCGTTGTTTTTCGGGTCAGACCGCCGGGAGGACGTCGGCGATCATGATGCCTGGAGTTGTTTGGGCTGAAAGCTACGGACCGCCGATGGCCGGAACCATCGCTACTCGGAGTTGGCACCTTCGATGGCAGCTTGCAGGTTGTCGTGGACGATTCGTGTGTGTGGGTGGTCGTTGCCGAGCACCCGCCGCACGTCGGCGAGGGCTTGCTCGAACAGCGGGACCGCCCGCCCCAAATCACCGGCCGCGCGGTAGGCACCAGCAAGATTGCTCGCCGAAACCAACGTGTCCGGATGGTCATCTCCGAGCACCCGCCGCGAGTCGGTGAGGACCCGCTCGAACAGCGGCATCGCCCGCCCCAAATCACCGGCCGCGCGGTAGGCACCAGCAAGATTGCTCACCGAAACCAACGTGTCCGGATGGTCATCCCCGAGCACCCGCCGCAAGTCGGTGAGGACCTGCTCGAGATAGGCGATGGTTTGGGGGAGGCTTCCCTGCTCGTGAAGGAACAGGCCAGCCTGGTTGAGCAGGTAGGCCTGTGCGCCGCGGTCGCTGTCGGTGCTGTGTGCTCTGGTGACGGTGGCGAGCGCGTCGATGTGAGGTATCAGAGCGCGCCACGCCGGCCAGGTGGTGGGATTGCGCCAGCCGTCGGGCAATGCAGCGGTCAGGGCCTTGGTGGCGGCGCTGCGGGCGGCGGTGATGTCGTCGGTTTGGCGATGCGGGTCATCGCGATCGGGAGTGCGGGCGACGGCCTGGACGAGCCGGTGCACCGTGACCGCCCGGGTGATGGGGTCGACGGTGAGCATGTTGTACGCAGCCAGCCGGCCGATCGCCCGCACTACCGCCGGTTCCTCCTGGCCGTCGCCGCCGGTGTGGTGCCACAGGTCGCGGGGGATGGCTTCCGGGGCGTACCAGGCCAGGGTCCGTAGCAGCCGTCCGGGCAGGGGGTCATCGGCGAGGGCATCGAGGGTGACCTGCCAGACCCGGGCGATCGTGCGTTCGGCGGCCCGGCCTTCCCCACCATCGCGGTACATGTGGGCGGGATGCTGGCCGAGGAGCCGCAGGTAGTCGCCAGCGGTGACACGGGTTTGGGCCAGGTAGGCACCGGCCTGTTCCACCGCCAGCGGCAGGTAGCCCAACTCGTCGCAGACTGCGGCGGCGTCGGCGGGGTCGATGGCGGCACCAGCACGGGACACGATCTCGGTCAGCAGGTCGACCGCCTGGTCGGGTTCGAGGACGTCCAGGTGCAGCGGGGTCACGAGGTCGGGCCAGCCGGTGGCACGCCGGCTGGTCACCAGGATCCGGCCTCGGGGCAGCCGGGCCAGCAGATCGGTGATGTGGTCGGGATCGATGACGTTGTCGAGGATCAGCAGCCACCCGTCGTGGCAGGCCAGCCACCGCACGGCCCACTCCCGCAGGGCCGGTGACGGCAGGGCCGCGCCGAGACCCGGCTGCAACGCGACCGCCAAGGCGACCAGACCAGCGTCGAGAGCGGCGGGGCTGTCAGCGGTGATCCACCAAGTCGGGCGGTGCTCGTCGCGGTGCGTAGCCGCCCACTGAGCCACCAGGGTGCTCTTGCCGATACCGCCGAGCCCGTGCACAGCCTGCACGACCACCACACCCGGATCCAGGACCGTCCTGTCCAGCCAGCCCAGCGCATCCTCGCGACCCACGAAAAGCCGCCGTACCGGCAGGTTCACCAACCCGGCCGGTGCCGGCACCGCCTCCGGCGCGACCAGCGCCTCCGGCGGCAGCACCGTAACGTGCTGGGTATTGGTCGCATGGGCACCCGTCGACGCGATGCCAGGAATGCTGCCCGCCGTGATGGCACCCGACCCGCTCGGCCCAGCGGACTCACCTGCCGGCGCTGGCGTCGCGGGATCAGCGTGCGCAGGCGTTGCTCGGCCGCGTCGAGACCACCAGCTCATCGGTGTTGGGTGTTCGTCGCGTTGTCGCCGGTCGAGGCGATACCCGTGATGTCACCACCCGCCACGATCGACCCCGGCCCGGCTGGTGGCGGCACTGCGGCCGCACCCGGCGGCGTCGCTGCCGCAGCGGGGCTTCCCGACGGGGCCAGTACGACCGCGGCGACCGCGACCACCAGACTGGCGACCCCGGCCACCCAACTGGCCACCTCCACCCCCTGCAGACCGAACACCACCGCCGCCACCACCAACCCGGCAGCGGCCACCCCACCCACCCCGATGATCACCCAGCGTCGCGAACGCATGACCACATCATCGACTACTCGCGCCACCACAGCACATCGGACAGTCGAGGAACCAAGTAAGCCAGATGCACACCAAAAACTAACTTTGCTCCAAAGCGAGCTACTCAACGCCGGACAGCGCGAGAATTGATCGGCGAGCATAGCCGCGCCGACGCCCGTCGGGGATGTGCAGCACCGAGTCGGTGTGTTCGATGGTGGCCGCATCCAGGGGAAAGGATCGTCTCCTGCTGGAGTCTGCCTTCGTAGATCATCGAGGCGGGCGCCTCGATGCCGAGCGCACCCCGACATCTTCACCATGGAGATCTGACCGAGTTGCGAGACGTCCCTAGGTTCCCGGGAAGGCGTTCACCCTGGAAGAGGGAGTGCAGGCGAGCCGCCACGGATCCGTGCTCAGTCCCACAGGTGAGGAGCGCGGGCGGTTGGGCTGCTCCCAATCTGCTCCCGATCTAAGGGCGAAAGCGCGAAAGCCCGTTACCGGCGGTTCCGGTGACGGGCTCGCTACCTGCAAATATTAACGGTGGGCGATACTGGGATCGAACCAGTGACCTCTTCGGTGTGAACGAAGCGCTCTCCCGCTGAGCTAATCGCCCTCAGCGCCGATGACTCTACCTGATCGAGGGACCGGACCGGAAATCCGGGGTCCGCGTGCCGCGCGGCAGTCGGCCCATCCGGCGGAGCGCCGGGTCAGTGCGTCGCCAGGTAGTGCAGCGCCTCGGCGACCACGTCGATGCCGAAGCTGTACTTCAGCGACAGCCAGACCACCGAGCCGACGAAAACCAGGCCGACGGAGCCGAGCAGGAACCGTACGGCCAGCGATCGGTCCTTCACCCACTGCGTCCAGTTGTGCACGTGCCGGCGGGTGAAGCCGAGCAGCCGGCGGGCCCAGTGGAACTCGACGGCCCAGATGCCGAGGCCGGCGATCACCAGCAGCCAGCCCGGCCCCGGCAGCGGGATGAGGGCGATGCCGATGGTGACGACGAGGGCGCCGGCGATGGCGATGAAGATCTTGAGGGTCACCCGCCCGGTCGGGTTGGCCCGGATCAGGTCGAGGGTGGTGCCCAGCCGTTGCCGCCAGCGGGGTCGCTGCCGCCGCTCGGCCAGCGCCGTGCCGCCGGCGCCATCCCGGTCGGTCGCCGGCCGACCGGGCCGGTCGTGCTGCTCCGTCGGCACCCCGCACCCCCGCCTTTCGGCTGCCCGGGCCGCGACTTTCGGCGGGCCCGGCACTGCCATCGGATCCACTGAGGATCGTTTCGTAACCATTTCCTCCCCCAGTGTGGCTCGCGCCCGTCACTGCAACGGCCGACTGGACGTTACCGGAGTAAGTCGACGACTGAACCACCCGATGCCGGGCGGGATCACGCACTGGGCAGAACCGGAAATCCTACATGAATATTCACATTCACGCGGCCTTTCCGACCCCCTTCCCACCACTGGGTGAAGTCAGCGTATGGCGGAGCGTAGCCAGGAGTAGCACCTGAGTATGGGAAAAGCGGGACACGCGCGTTCCGCAGCGGTGCCGGGGGGAGATCGTCCATGAGTGTCATCCGACCGACGACCGTAGAGGTCGAGACGTCGCTAAGGCTCGTCGCACCTGACGCCACCGCCTTGCCGGTGCGTGCCAGTCTGCGTTACGACCCTGCTGATCCGTATGCGGTCCATGTCCTGTTCCACGCCGAATCCGCCGGCGGCGAGGCGGTCAGTTGGTCGTTCGCCCGGGAGCTGCTGGTCACGGGCCTCGACGAGCCGGCCGGCATCGGGGACGTGCGGGTCTGGCCCTGGGCCACCCCGCGCGGGGACTTCGTCGCGCTGGCGCTGTCGTCGCCCGACGGCAACGCCCTGTTCGAGGTGCCGCGCAGCGTCCTGGTGCGTTTCCTGCGCCGGACCTACGTCGTCGTCCCGCGCGGCCGCGAGGCCGAGCACCTGGACGTCGACACCGCGGTGAGCCGGCTGCTCGCCGGTCGCTGAACCACCGGCCACACCGGCCGTCCGGGGCCGCGCGGATCTGCCGAGTCCGCGCGGCTCCGGCCCACCAGGGGGTACGCGCACCGCCTCCCGCCCTTCGCCGGTTCAGCCGTGAGTGGTGATGCCGCCGTCGACCGGGATCACCGCACCCGTGAGGTACGCGCCGGCGCGGGACGACAGGTAGATCGCGGTGCCGGCCATGTCCTCCGGCCGGCCGATCCGACCCAGCGGCACCTGCCCCTCGATGGCGGCCCGGGAGGCGGGGTCGTCCAGCGCGAACGCCATCATCTTGCTCTCGAACGGCCCCGGCGCGATCGCGTTGACGGTGATCTGCTCGCCGGCCAGTTGGTGGGCCAGGCTGCGGGTGAGCATGTGCACGGCGGCCTTGGTCGCCGAGTACGCGTACACCTCCATCATCGGCACCCGGATGCCGTCGATGGAGCCGATGTTGATCACGCGGGCCGGGTCGTCGGCGCTGGCCGACGCGCGCAGCGCGGGCAGCAGCGCGGTGGTGAGCCGGAAGACCGCCTTGACGTTGACGGCCCAGAGCTTGTCGAACGCGCTCTCCGGGTACGACTCCAGCGGCGCGCCCCACGTCGCGCCCGCGTTGTTGACCAGCACGTCGAGCCGGTCGAACCGCTCCCGGACGGCGGCGGCCAGGCCCTCGGCGCCGGTGTCGTCGCCGAGGTCGGCGGGGATGGCCTCGCAGCGCCCCTCGGCGGAGAGTTCCTTGGCCACGGCCTCGCAGACGTCCGCCTTGCGGGACGAGATGATCACGTGTGCGCCGGCCCGGACGAAGCCCTGGGCGATCATCAGGCCGATCCCCCGCGAGCCGCCGGTGACCAGGACCGTCTTGCCTTCGACCGAGAACAGATCCGTCATGCCCATCCCATCGCGAGTCGGCCGGGGCCGCCGGGGCGGGGCGGCCCGACCGGCGCGGACCCCGGCTCCGGCCGTGCCTCGACCGGACGGCGCTACCGCTCGGTAACGTAGCCCGGCCCCGACGACCTCGACAACCCCCGCCGGGCGGCCCGGGCCAGCCCGCCGCGCATCCGCGCGGCCCGGCGCACCGCTCGGCCGGCGGGAGCCCGCCGGCCGGGCCCGCGGTGCGACCGGCCGCGCGCGTGACCTGGGCGGCGCTCCCGGGATGCATTGGTCGTCGCTCCGGGCTACCGTCGCAGGCGATGGTCTCTTCCGGTCAGCTCTCCCCCGCTCCGCCCGGCAACCTGGCGACCGCCGCCGCCGAGATCGACACGGTCGCCCTCGGTGACCTCGCCTCCGAGCCGCGCTGGCGTCGTCCGGTGCTGCTGGAGAAGGACCTGCTCGTGCTGACCACGGGCGGACACGGCACGGCCGAGCTGGATTTCCGCGCCCTGCCGTGCCGACCCGGCACCCTGCTGCGGGTGCGCGCCGGCCAGGTGCTGCGCTGCGCCGGCCCGCAGCTCGACGCGACGGTGGTGCGCTGGGATCCGGCGGCGCTGCGCGGACTCGACGTCGACCCGGACGCCGTCCCGGCCTGGCTCCAGCTCGCCGGCGAGGACGAGGACGCGGTGATCAACGAGGTGAGCCAGCTGGCGGTGGACTGCGAGCGCCACCGGGGGGTGGCCGCCGCGCGCGGACTGCTCCGCCACCAGCTCGCCGTGCTGCTGCTCCGGCTGTCGCTGCTGCCCGAACGCGCCCACCCGGCGACCCGGGCGGAGGCCGCCACCTTCCACCGGCTCTGCCGCGAGGTCGAGCGCGGCTACCAGCACACCCGCCGGGTCGAGGACTACGCCGCCCGGCTGGGCTGCTCGGTGCGTACGCTCACCCGGGCCTGCCTGGCGGTGACCGGGCGCAGCGCCAAGCAGGTGGTCGACGAGCGGGTGGCCCTCCAGGCGAGCCGGCTGCTGGCCGCCACCGACGAGCCGATCGCCCGGATCGGCCGGCGGCTGGGGTTCTCCGAGCCGACGAACTTCGGCCGGTTCTTCACCCGGGAGGTCGGGGTGAGCCCGGGCGCGTTCCGCGCGGCCCGTGAGCAGCCGGTACCCGGGCCGGTGGTCCGTCCCCGCCCGCCCGCCGACGCGGCCGGCCGGCCGCGCGGGGCATGATGTCGGGGTGCAGATCTCCGCGCGCGGCGACTACGCGGTACGGGCGGCCCTGAGCCTCGCCACCGCGTACCCTCGGCTGCTGTCCACCCAGGCCATCGCCACGGAGCAGGACATGCCGCGCAAGTTCCTGGAGGCCGTCCTGGCCGACCTGCGGCGGGCCGGCATCGTCCGGGCGCAGCGTGGCGCCGAGGGCGGCTACACGCTGGCCCGGCCGCCGCGCGAGGTGACCGTCGGCGCGGTGCTGCGCGCGGTGGAGGGCCCGCTGGCCGGGGTGCGCGGGCTGCGCCCGGAGGAGACCAGCTACGAGGGCGCTGCGGAGAACCTGCCCGGGCTCTGGGTCGCGGTGCGGGCCGCCGTGCGGCGGGTGGTCGACGAGGTGAGCCTCGCGGAGATAATCAGTGGCCGGCTGCCCGCCCACGTCCGTAGGTTGACGGCCCTGCCCGACGCCTGGGAGCCGCGCTGATGCCCACCCCCACCCTGCACACCGACCGCCTGCTGCTGGAGCCCTATCGGCCGGACGACGCCGAGGACGCCGTGTCCCTGCTCGCCGACCCGGAGGTGGGCCGGTTCATGGGCGACGGCCCGCTGAGCGCCGAGGAGGCCGGCGCCCTCTTCGGGCGGATCTTCACGAAGGTCTACGCGGACGACCTCTTCGACGTCTGGGCGGTGCGCCGCGACGGTCGCTACGTCGGACACGCCGAGATCAAGCGGACGGACCAGGTCGACGGCCACGAGATCATCTACGCGCTGGCGAAGCCGGCCTGGGGCGCCGGTCTCGGCACGGAGCTGGCCCGGGCCCTGGTCCGCTACGGCTTCGACACCCTCGGCCTGCCCCGCGTGTACGCGACGGTCGCCGACGCCAACCACGCCTCGCTGGCGCTGCTGGGCAGGATCGGCTTCGTCCACGAACGCGACATCGCCGAGGTCGACGGCGGTGTGACCCGCGTGCTCGTCGTCCACCGCGCCCCCGCCTGACGCCGCCCCCGGTAACCGGCGGCACGGTCCGCATTCCACACCCGCCCGCTGCGTGATGAGGGCGTGGCCCGGTCGGGTCAGGGCCGGGCCGGCGTGCCCGTCGTGGTGTAGCCGCCCCGGTGGTGCACCAGCGGGTCCCCGTCCTCGCCGCCGCCCAGCGCGAGCGGCTCGGCCACGAAGAGGGTGTGGTCGCCGACCGGCACCCGGTGCGCGACCCGGCAGAGCAGCCGGGCCAGCGCCCCGGTCAGCAGCGGCACGTCGAACGGCCCCGGCGTCCAGTGCGGATAGGCGGCGAACCGGTCGATCCCGCCGGTGGCGAAGACCCGGGCGGCCTCCCGCTGGTGGGCGCCGAGCAGGTGCACGGCGACGTGCTCGGCCCGGGCGAAGACGGGCCAACTCGACGAGGCGGTCCCGAGGCAGAACGAGACCAGCGGCGGGTCCAGCGAGACCGACGTGAACGACGTGGCGGTGAAGCCGGCCCTCACGGGCTCGCCGGAGCCGTCCGGGCGGGCCGACGCGGCGGCGTCCGGGGCGACGGTGGTGACGACGGTGACGGTGGCGGCCTGCCGGCGCAGCAGCGCCCGGAACAGGTCCCGGTCCACCGGCAGCAGGTCGGCGCCGCCCTGCGGGGACCACTCCACGGTGGTCACGCCGGCTCCGGGCCCGGGCGGGCGCCGGGGGTGCGGGGCAGCCCTGCGTCGACGGGCGGGCGAGCCGCGTGGGGAAGATCGTCCCGCTGCGTCATCGCCCCATGCTGCCGGGGCCCGGGGCGCCGGTCAATGCCCCTATCGGGAGGGCGGGATCGACGTCGGCCGACACCGTCGCGAACCCCTATGCCGGCGGGTGGGGCTCGGCGCGCCCTCGGACGCAGAGGGGCCGGCACCGTCCCTCGGCACCGTCCACCCCGGACGGGCAGGGGTTTCACGATTCGGCGATCCGGGCATGTTCGGGTTCGACAGGGCAGGGAAGGGAATCGAAGGGAGCACGACGATGGGTCTGATGTTCCGCAAGCGCAAGAAGTACGGTCCGATCATCCTGAACTTCACCGAGAACGGTTTCTCCTCCTGGAGCATCAAGATCGGTCGCTGGTCCTGGAACTCGCGGGCCAAGGCGCACCGGGTCGACCTGCCGGGTCCGCTGTCCTGGAAGCAGGACAAGTCCCGGGCGTGAGGTCCCGAGGTCGAGCGGGGTGCCGGTGGATCCACCGGCACCCCGCTCGGCGTTCGCGTCAGGACGCCGTCCCGTCCTTCCGGGCCGAGACGACCACGTCGCCGCCGAGCCGGCCGTGCTCCGGGTCGCGGGCCGCCTCCCCCGCGTCGAGCAGGCCGGTCAGCGCCCGGACGGCGTCGGACGACCGGTAGACGGTCGCGGTGAGGGCGTGTCGGCGCAGCTCGGTGACCGTACGGGGACCGGAGCGCGCCAGCTCCGCCAGCAGTTCGCGGCGCAGCGGGCCGGACTCCGGGGCCGGGACGACGTCGAGCAGCCGCCCCGCCGGGTCGCGGTAGCGCACGCCAGCGGCACCGTCGACCGCCCAGAGCGCCTCCTTGAACGCCTCCAGGCTCTTGTCCGACCTGGTCGCGAAGGCCAGCAGCCGCGCCGGGGCCCCGTCGGCGGGCACCAGCTCCACCTCGGTCGTCAGCGGGAACCCGGCGTCGGCGAGGGCGGCGCGCGCGGGGGTGCCGGCGGCGGTGGCGAGCAGCACGTCCGCCGGCTTGCCGACGGCCGCGGCGGTCAGCACGGCGGGATCGGCGGCGTCGTCGTCCACGACGGACAGCAGGGGCGCGCCGGCCGCGCCGCCCGCCTTGACCGCCACCGGCAGGCGGGCCGGACCGCCGGGCACGAGGTGCACGGCGACTCCCGCCGGCAGCTCCGCCTCCACGGCGCCGAGCCGGGCCGGCAGCTCCTCGGTGCCGTCGGCGAGCACCAGCACGGTGAGCTGGCGGCCCCGCAGCCGGTCGGCGTGCCGGGCGACCACCCGCAGCGCGGCCTCCGCGGAGCCGGCGTCGCCGCCGGCGTACGCCAGGGCCAGGGTGGCCCGGCGGGCGCGGTGCAGCGCCCCCGGCAGCCAGGTCTCCAGGTGTCGGACGAGCAGCTCGCGCAGGACGGCGTCGGTCGGCATGCTGCCGTTCTACCGCACGCCCGTCCCGGGCCGGGCACAGCTCCCCCACCCGGACCCGACGGCGCGGCGCGGCGCGCGGTCGGCGCGGCGTCCGGTCCCCGGGCCGGTCAGGGCGGGGGCACCGTCGGATCCCGGTCGGGTCAGGCCGGGACGGAGACGCCCACGCCGCCACGGGTCTGGCCGCCGTAGCGCCGCCGCTCGGCGTCCAGGTCGAGCCGGCCGATCCGCTTGCGGGCGGCCAGGGCGGCGTCGTCGAGCCGGTCGGCGGGCACCAGCCAGACGACCTCGAACTCCAGCCCGTCCGGGTCCTGGCCGTAGAGGCTCTTGGTGGTGCCGTGGTCGGACGCGCCGACCAGGGCGCCGGCGGCGGCGAGCCGCTGAGCGGTCACCTCCAGCTCGTCGAGGGTGTCGACCTCCCAGGCCAGGTGGTAGAGCCCGACGGTGCCGCGGCCGGCGGTGGAGGGGCCGGTGCCCGCGCCGACCTCGAACAGGCCGAGGTCGTGGTCGTTGGTGGAGCCGGGCGCCTGGAGGAAGGCGGCGCCCCGGAAGCCGTCCGGCGTCATCGGGATCGGCCGGAAGCCCAGCACGTCGCGGTAGAAGGCGACGCTGCGGGCGAGGTCACTGACGTAGAGCACGGCGTGGTTGAGGCGGTGGATTCCCATGCCACCGACGCTAGCGCGATTTTGTTGAACGTTCAACTATCTGGCGTATGATGGGCGCCATGACCCGCTGGCTGGATCCCGACGAGCAGCGCACCTGGCGCGCGTACCTGACCGCCTCCCGCGCGCTGATGGAGGCGCTGGACCGGGAGCTGCAACGCGACGCCGGGATGCCGCACGCCTACTACGAGATCCTGGTCCGGCTCTCCGAGGCGCCGCGGCGGCGGCTGCGGATGAGCGACCTGGCCGAGGCCAGCGGCTCGTCGCGCAGCCGGCTCTCGCACGCCGTGGCCCGGCTGGAGGCGGCCGGCTGGGTCCGCCGCGAGGAGTGCCCCACCGACCGGCGCGGGCAGCTCGCCGTCCTCACCGACGAGGGATTCGCCACCCTCGCCGCCGCCGCGCCCGGCCACGTCGAGGGCGTACGCCGACACCTGTTCGACGCGTTGACCCCGGCCCAGGTGGACCAGTTGCGCCGGATCAGCGAGACGCTCGCCGCACACCTGACCGGTTCTTGACCAATACACTCCCGCTCGGGTCTTGTACTTACCGTCGTCGGATGAGCACGATGGGGCGTGCCTTCCGGCTTCGGTGATCTGACTGACCAGGCGCACCACCTGGTATCCGCCGGCGACCTCGCCGGCGCCCAACGGCTGCTCGCCGACGCGCTGACCGACGCCGATCCGCGTCCGGCCAACGCGACACCCGAGCTGGCCGAGGCCGCCAGCCTCCAGGCCCGCGTGCTGGTCGCCCTCGGCGAGCCGCACTCGGCCCGGGGCTGGGCCGCGTTCGCGTACGCGGCCGCGACCCGGCTGCACGGGCGCGCCGACCAGCGCACGGTGGCCGCCGCGGCCACCCTCGCGGCGGTGCTGCACCGGGTCGGCAGCTGGTCCCGCGCCGCCCGGCTCTACCAGGAAGTGATCATCGAGCTGACCGCGCTCGACGGTCCCGAGTCGCTGCGGGTGCTCGCCGCCCACGCCGACCTGGCCACCGTGGAGTACGCCCGCGGCCAGTGCCAGGTGGCCCGCGACCGGTTGCAGGACGCCTGGGAGCTGCACCGCGAGGTCTACGGCGACGGGCACCCCAGCGGCATCAAGATGCTGGCCCGGCTCGGGGCGATGCAGCGCGACTGCGGGCAGTTCGCCGAGGCGCACGACAACCTGGCGCTCGCCCGGGAGCTGTGCCGGCAGCACCTGCCGGCCGACGACCCGCTGGCGGCGCAGGTGGCGGCGCTGGCCCGGGCGGCGGCCAACCCGGACCATGTCTGTGCCGACACCGCGCCCGTCGGCCGGGACGGCCCGATCGTGCCGTCCGCGCGCACCCCGCCCCCGGGCGACGGGCCGACGACGGCGCAGCACCCCTCGCAGCCGGGCTACCGCCCGGCGGAGCCGGACCCGTACGCCGGGCCGCCGCACGTGGTGCCGACACCCCGGCAGCCCACGGAGGACCCGCCACCCGGCTGGTGGCCCCCCGAGGCCGACGCCGGGGACGGGCCGGCCGACAGCGCCGTGCCGCCGGCGGTCGTCCCCCTGGCCGGCGGCGCCACCGACGAGGCCGACGGGGTGCACCGGGTCCGCCAGCCCGGCGCGCCCGAGGAGCCCTACCAACCGTCGCGGCTGCTGCCGGTGCCGGTGCACCGCGCGCCGTCGCGGCGCGGCAACCGGCTGCTGCCGCTCGTCGTCGGCGGAGTCGTGGTGGTGCTGCTGGGCACGGCCGCGGTGATCGCCGGGGTGGCCGGGGTGGCCGGTGACCCCGACCCGGCGCCCCCGGCCGCGACCGGCGCGCCGGCCTCCACCCGGGCCGGGGACCCGGCCGGCACGGGCGCCCCGACCGCCGCCGGCCCGACGGCCGAGGCCGTGGCATCCCCCGGCAGCCCGCCGGGTTCGGTGACGCTGCGGGACAACCGCGACAACGTGGCGCTGCGCTGGACGTACCCGGCCGGCGGGGAGGGCCCCGTGGTCATCTCGGGCGGCCGGGTCGGCCAGGCGCAGACGGCCTTCGCCAACCTGCCCGCCGGCACCACCGCCTTCGTCGTCTACGGCCTGAACCGCAGCACCGACTACTGCTTCACAGTCGCGGTCGTATGGTCGACCGACACGATCGCCCGCGCGCAGCAGGTCTGCACCCGCCGCGGCTGACGGGTCCTCCAGCGGCCCCGCGCAGCCGCTCCGTCAGGGCCGCTCCGCGTCGGGCAGGGCCGGCAGCAGCAGCCGTACCCGCAGCCCCGGACCGCCGCCGTCCCGGCCGGGGTGGGCGTCGGTCAGGACGATGCCGCCGCCGGCCCGGCGGACCAGCTCGCGCACGATGGCCAGGCCGAGGCCGGCGCCGCCGTCGTCCCGGGCGCGGGCGTCGTCGAGCCGGGTGAACCGGCCGAAGACCCGCTCCCGGTCCGCGGCCGGGATCCCCGGCCCGTCGTCGGTCACCGTCACCAGGTGGTACGCCACGGCACCGTCGCGGGCCCCCCGGCCGGCGGTCCCGGCCCCGCTGTCCCCCCGGCCGGCGGCTCGGCCGTCGCCCTCGCCGACGGTTCCGCCGTCGCCACCCGCCCGGTCGCCGCCCGCCCGGTCGGCGGCCGGCCCGGCGGCCAGCACCACCTCGCCGTGGGCGTGCCGGACCGCGTTGTCGACCAGGTTGGTGAGGATCCGGCGCAGCTCGTCGGGGTCGCCCTCGGTCCACAGCGGCGTCGCCGGCGCGTCGAGGCGCACCGGCGGCGACGGGTACCGCGCGGCCACCGCCGCCAGCAGCGCCCCCAGCTCGACCGGCCCGGTGGCCCGCGCCGTCGGCCGCTCGTCGAGACGGGCCAGCAGCAGCAGGTCGTCGACGAGCCGGCCGAGGCGCTCGGTGTCGGCGAGCAGGTTCGCCGACACCGCCGTCCAGTCCGTCCGGTCGGCGAGCCGCCGGGCGACCTCCAGCTCGGTACGGATGTTCGTCAGCGGGCTGCGCAGCTCGTGGGCGGCGTCGGCGACGAACGCCCGCTGCCGGTCCCGGGCAGACTCCAGCCGGCCCAGCATCCCGTTGAGCGTGACCGCCAGCCGATGGATCTCGTCCTGCGACGCCGGTACGGGCAGCCGCCCGCCCCCGTCCCGTCCGGTGATCTCCTCGGCGCCCCGGCGCAGCGCCTCCACCGGGCGCAGGGTCGCGCCGACCACCCGCCAGGCCACGGCGGCGAGCACCGCCACCAGCAGCGGGAAGCTCACCAGCAGGATGGTCCGGACGACGTGCGCGCTGTGCCGCACGTCCGCCAGCGACCGGGCCACCAGGACGGTGCGCGGGTCGGCGGCGGTGCCCGCCGGTACGGCCACCACCCGCACCGGCCCGGCCAGCCCGACCCGCTCCCCCGACACCGTCAGCCGCTGCCGCGCGCCGGTGTCGACCCGTTGCGGCGACACCATCGGCACCAGCCGGTCGGCGTCGATCGAGGCGGCCCGCACCCTGCCCTCGGCGTCGATCACCTGCACCCGGACCTGTCCACCGGCCACCGGCAGCGGATCGGGCAGGACCTCCTCGGCGGCGAGCAGCGCGACCGCGTCGGCGGTCCGGAACGCCTCGGTGTCCACCGCGCGTTGCAGGGCCCAGCCCAGCACGGCGAGCAGGACGAGGCCTCCGACGGCCAGTCCCCCCGACACCCCGAGCACCCCGACCACCATCAGCCGCCCGCGCAGCCCGAGCGCGGCACGCAGGCGCCCGCGCAGCCCCCGCGTCACGGGGCGAGCCGGTAGCCGGCGCCCCGGACCGTCTCCAGACGCTCCCGGCCGATCTTGCGCCGCAGGTAACCGACGTAGACCTCGACCGCGTTGGGTGCGGTCTCGACGCTGGCGTCCCACACGTGGTCGAGCAGCTCCGTCTTGGAGACCACCTCGCCGGGGCGGCGCATCAGGTAGTCGAGCAGCGCGAACTCGCGGCTGGTCAGCGCGACCTCGGCGTCAGCCCGGGTGACCCGCCGCCGGGCCGGGTCGAGCCGCAGGTCGCCGACCGCGAGGACCGTGGGGCGTTCGGGGGCGCCGCGGCGCAACAGGGCCCGCAGCCGGGCCAGCAGCACGACGTACGAGAAGGGCTTGGTGAGGTAGTCGTCGGCCCCGCAGTCCAGCCCGTCGGCCTGGTCGTACTCGCCGTCCTTGGCCGAGAGCATGAGCACCGGCAGCCAGTGCTCCTCGGCGCGCAGCCGGCGGACCAGCTCGTAGCCGGAGAGGCCGGGCAGCATCACGTCGAGGACCATCGCGTCGTACCCGCCGTGCCGGGCCGCGTCGAGCCCCTCCGGGCCGGTCGCCGCCACGTCCACCGCGAACCCCTCGGCCTGCAGACCCCGTTGCAGCGCGGACGCCAGCCGCGACTCGTCCTCCACCACCAGCAACCGCACGGGGTCAAGGGTGCCACCCGCGCGGGCGGTCGTACGGTCGTCCTCAGCGCCCTCACAGCGTCCAGGGGGCAGGATGTCCGGCAGGAGGTGTCACATGTCCGTCCTGAAGAGCCGTCCCGTCCTGCGCTGGCTGGTCCCGGTGACCGCCGTCGCGACCGTCATCGGCGGCGGCGCCGCGCTCGGCACGTTCGCCGCCCAGGCCGAGCCGAGCCTGCCGCCGCGTACCGCCGCCCAACTCCTGGTCGACCTGCAGACCTCCCGGCTGGAGGGACTCTCCGGCACGGTGGTGCAGCGCGCCGACCTGGGTCTGCCGCCGCTGGCCGGCCTGGTCGCCGGCGACGGTCCGGCCGGCCTGCTGACCGGCACGCACACGCTGCGGGTCTGGCACTCCGGGCCCGACCGGCAGCGCATCGCGCTGGTCGACACCCTCGGCGAGCGGGACGTCATCCGCAACGGCCGCGACGTGTGGGCCTGGAACAGCCGGTCCAACACCGCCACCCACCGCACCCTGCCCGAGGGCGCCGCCGGGGCCGAGACCCCGCAGTTGCCGGTCACCCCCGGGGAGGCGGCCGACCGGGCCCTGGCGGCGATCGGCCCGAGCACCGAGGTCAGCGTCGGCCGATCCGCGAAGGTCGCCGGCCGGGACGCGTACGAGCTGGTGCTCGCCCCGCGCGACGCCGCCTCGCTGGTGCACCAGGTGCGCATCGCCATCGACGCGCGCCAGCACGTGCCGCTGCGCTTCGAGGTCTTCGCCGACGGCAGCGACAAGCCGGCCTTCGAGATGGCGTTCACCCAGGTGTCGTACGCCCGGCCCGCCGCCGACCAGTTCACCTTCAACCCGCCGCCCGGGGTGAAGGTGACCGAGGAGACCGCCGGCAGGCAGCCCGCCGACGCGCCCGGGAAGCGGCCGGCGCACGGCGAGCGGCCGGACGTGCGTACCGTCGGCGAGAGCTGGGCCACGGTGGTGGTCGCGCGGCTCGACGGCGCCGGCGCGCCCGCCGACCGGGCCGGAACCACCCCCGGCCGCGCCGGGAACGGGTCGACCGCCGACCCGGCGGCGCTGCTCGGCAAGCTGCCGAAGGTCAGCGGCGACTGGGGCAGCGGCCGGCTGCTGACCGGGAAGCTGTTCAGCGCGCTGCTCACCGACGACGGCCGGCTCATCGCCGGCGCGGTAACGCCGGAGCGGCTCTACGAGGTGGCCAGGGGCTGAGAATCGGCAGTCCGGGGGCCCGCCAAGCGGCGGGCCCCCGCTGTCTGTGCGGTACGGGTCGTGGCGTGGCCCGGCGCGCTTGGTCGCGACGGCCGGCGCACGGTATCTTTCTCAGTTCAGGCAACAAAAAAGAACGGCTCTCAAAGCCGTTCCGAGAGAGATGCTACTCGAATAGGAGACGGCTTGTCAAGGCATTCCGCCGATTCCGCCGAATTGCAGTCCGATGACGAAATCGGCCGCGAACAGGAATACGTCTCGATGCTCTACCGCCGGCTGGACGAGCTGCGTGAGCAGGCCTCCCGCCGGCTGGGCGACGAGCTGCGGGCGACCGGCGGCACCCGCCAGGCACTCTCCCAGCGCGACAGCGCGGTGCGGATGTACGCCGGTCAGGTCGAGCAGTTCTCCGCCGTGGAGAGCGGTCTGTGCTTCGGCCGGCTCGACACCGACGACGGCGGGCCCCACTACATCGGCCGGATCGGCATCTTCGACACCGACGGCGACTACGACCCGCTGCTGATGGACTGGCGCGCCCCCGCGGCCCGCGCCTTCTACCTCGCCACCGCGGCCAACCCCCAGGGCGTACGCCGCCGCCGGCACCTGCGTACCCGGGAACGCAAGGTGACCGCGCTCAACGACGAGGTCCTGGACCTGGACACCGCCTCCCCCACCGCGCACGAGGAGCTGACCGGCGAGGCGTCGCTGCTCGCCGCGCTCAACGCCGGGCGCACCGGCCGGATGCGCGACATCGTCGAGACCATCCAGGCCGAGCAGGACCGGATCATCCGCGCCGACCTGCCGGGCGTACTGGTCGTGCAGGGCGGCCCCGGCACCGGCAAGACCGCCGTCGCGCTGCACCGCGCGGCGTACCTGCTCTACACCCACCGCGAGCAGCTCTCCACCCGGGGCGTGCTCCTGGTCGGCCCGAACGCCACGTTCCTGCGCTACATCTCCCAGGTGCTCCCGGCGCTGGCCGAGACGGGCGTGCTCCTGCGGACCCAGGGCGACCTCTTCCCGGGGGTGAGCGCCCGCCGGGCCGAGCCCGCCGCGACCGCCGCGCTCAAGGGCAGCGCGGTGATGGTCGAGGTGCTGGCCGCCGCCGTCCGGGACCGGCAGTGGGTGCCCGACGAGCCGCTGGAGATCGAGCTGCCGCAGCAGGAGGTGCTGCTGCTCGACCCGGAGACCGTGCGCGCCGCCCGGGACCGGGTTCGCCGCTCCGACCGGCCGCACAACCTGGCCCGGGCGCTCTTCGACGTCGAGATCGTCCACGCCCTCGCGGCCCAGGTCGCCGAGCGGATCGGCGCGGACCCGCTGGGCGGGGAGAACCTGCTCGACGAGGCCGACGTGGCGGAGATCCGCCGCGAGCTGCGCGAGGAGCCCGAGGTGCGGGCCGTGCTGGACCAGCTCTGGCCGGTGCTCACCCCGCAGCGCCTGCTCGCCGACCTGTACGCCTCCACCGAGCGGATCGCCGTCGCCGCGCCCATGCTCAGCGACGCCGAGCGGGCCATGCTGCACCGCGAGCCGGGCGGCTGGACGCCGGCCGACGTGCCGCTGCTGGACGAGGCGGCCGAGCTGCTCGGCGAGGACGAGCGGGCCGCCGCCGCTCGCCGGGAGCGGATCCGGGCCATGCAACGGGAGTACGCCGAGGGCGTGCTGGAGATCGCCCGGGGCTCCCGCTCCATCGACGTCGAGGACGAGGCCGACGGCGGTGAGATCCTCGGCGTCACCGACCTGCTCGACGCCGACCGGCTGCTGGAGCGGCAGGAGGAGGCGGACCGGCTGACCACCGCCCAGCGGGCCGCGGCCGACCGGCGCTGGGCGTTCGGGCACGTGATCGTCGACGAGGCGCAGGAGCTGTCGCCGATGGCCTGGCGACTGCTGATGCGCCGCTGCCCGAGCCGCTCGATGACCATCGTCGGCGACGTGGCGCAGACCGGCGCGCTGTCCGGCACCCCGTCCTGGGCCGACGCGCTGGAGCCGTACGTGGCGCAGCGCTGGCGGCTGGAGGAGCTGACCGTCAGCTACCGCACCCCGGCCGAGATCATGGCGGTCGCCGCCGACGTGCTCACCGAGATCGACCCGGCGCTGCGCCCACCCCGCTCCGTACGCTCCAGCGGAGTGCCGCCGTGGGACCGCGCGGTGGCGCCGGAGCACCTGGCGGCGGAGTTGGTTGCCGCCACCACCCGGGAGGCCGCCGGCCTGGACGACGGCCGGCTCGGGGTGATCGTGCCGGCCGGCCGGGTCGACGAACTGGGCGCCGCGCTCACCGCCGCCCTGCCCGAGGCGGCCGTCGGCGAGGACCCGGAGCTGGAGAGCCGGGTGGTGGTGCTGACCGTCGGCCAGGCCAAGGGCCTCGAATTCGATTCGGTCCTCCTGGTCGATCCCGACCGCATCGTGGCGGAGTCACCCCGGGGCCGAAGCGACCTCTACGTCGCCCTCACCCGCGCCACCCAACGCCTCGGCATCCTCCGCCCCACCTGACCCACCTTCCCCGGCTCCCCACCCGCCCGCCTCCGGCCTCCGGGCACCGGGCACCGGGCTCCGGGCTCCGGGCTCCGGGCTCCGGGCTCCGGGCTCCGGGCTCCGGGCTCCGGGCTCCGGGCTCCGGGCTCCGGGCTCCGGGCTCCGGTGATCATGAGGTTGGCGGCGGTGTTGATCTCTACGGCTGCCGTCAACCTCATGATCGACCCGGTGGGTCGGGCCCGGGAGGGGGCCGGGGTGGGACCGGGCGGCGGATGGGCCGGGCCGGGGTGGGCCTGTCAGTCCGGGGTGAAGTCGCCGACCTGGCTGGCGGTGCCGGACTGGTCGCTGGTGGAGCCGCCCGCCGGGGTACTCAGGCCGCCGGTGGTGGCGTCGCCCGTGGTGGTCGGGGCCACCTTGCCGGGGTGCCGCTCCGGCTGCCGTGCCACCCGTCGCACGCTGGCCGGGCCCGCGGTACCGCCGGTCGTGGTGACGGCGCCCTGCCCCCGGGTGGGCCCGCCGTCCCGCAGCACCTCCGGGTCGATCGGGACGTGGGCGGGGTCGTCCGGGTCCTCGTCCTGGATGACCCGCTGCACGTCGGTGCGGGGCACGGTCACCTCGTCGAGGGCGCCCTCGCCGTACACCCCGCCGGCGATCCGGTCCTCGGCCTGCCGGGCGGCTTCCTGTCGCATGTCGTCCTCACGCACGTCCATCACCTCGCAGAAGTGTCGGTCCGGATTGCGTGCCCGAGGGCCGGCCCGGCAAACCCGCCCCGACGCCCCACCCCATGCTCGGTCGATCATGCAGTCGTGGTGCCGGCCAGATGCCCGTTCGGGCGTTTTGCCCCACCACAACCGCATGATCGACGCCGACCTTCGGGGCGCGGGGCCAGGGCCGGGGCGCGGGGCGCGGGGCCACGGGTGGTCGGACTATTCGGGCAGCCGTGGGGGTTACTGGCCCCGGCGGCTCGGGTAGACGGCGGGTGCCCCCGCCATGAACGCGAACCGTGCCGTGGCCGACACGCGGTAGCGGGGCGAGGGAACGCAGGTACGACTCATCGCATCCTGAGGAGGACAAGATGAGCACGCAGGCTGCTTCCACCAGGCCGATGAACCGGACGACGCAGGACGCGCCCAACCGGGCCATGCAGGACCGGGCCATGCAGGAGACGCCCACCCGTCCGATGCCGATGATGCACGACGGGCACCGGGAGGCCATGCAGGCGCCTGGCACGGAGACCAAGCCGTCGCTGCGTACGACCGAGTTCTGGGTCTACATCGCGGCCGTGATCGGCGTGCTGGCCGCCTCGCAGCTGGTCGGCCGGAACTCGGCCGGCGTGGACATCTTCCGGGCCGACAACGCCTGGTTCATGATCACGCTGCTGACCATCGGGTACCTGGGTAGCCGTGGTCTGGCCAAGGCCGGCAGCAACTGGCGCAGTGGTGAGGAGCGCAAGGCCCGGCACTGACCGGGCACCGCTCCACCAGAAACGGTGGCCTCCGGGACGACAGTCCCGGAGGCCACCGTCGTGTGTGGTCCTACTCCTCGAAGCCGCCGAAGTCCTCGCCGTCGCCCTCGAAGGCGTCGCCGATCATGTCACCGACGATCATGCCCCCGACGGCTCCCATCGCGGCACCGGCGACGACGCCGCCCATGCCGACGCCCCGGCCATGCCCGTGCCCGTGGCCGCCGAACCCGTGCGCGCCACGCAGGCTCCCGTAGCGGGATGTCGTCTCCCGCAGCCAGCCGTCGACCACCTGGACCCAGTCCGTCCGGTCGGCTTCGGTGTGCGAGACGCGGTAGTGGCCGAACGCGTCGTGCCCGGCGGTGAGGAACCCGCCGCGCTTGTCGCACTCCAGGATGACCTCGACGCCGTGCGGGCTGGTGACGAAGGTCAGCTCGACCTCGTTGATGGTGCCCGCGTACTGGGGCGAGGCGAAGAACTCGATCTCCTGGTAGAACGGCAGCGTCTGCTGCGTGCCCCGGATGTGGCCGCGCTCCAGGTCGGCGTGCTTGAAGCGGAAGCCGAGCCGCTGGAACGCCTCCAGGATCCGCTCGTGCACCGGCAGCGGGTGCACGTTGACCTGGTCCAGGTCGCCCTTGTCCACCGCCCGGGCGATGGCCAGCTCGGTGCGCAGCCCCATCGTCATGCCGCGCAGCCGCTGGCCGTAGACGTCGGTGATCGGGGTCTCCCACGGCACCGGGAGCTGGAACGGGATGGCGAGCTGCTGCTTCGCGGCGAGCTGGAGCGGGCCGCTGACCGGCAGCCGGTGGAACTCCATGACGCCGGCGTACTCGGTGTCGTGGCCCTCGATCTCGACCCGGGTGACCAGGCCGACGACGACCTGCTCGATGTTGGCCGGCGCGTCGCCGCCGAGCAGGTTCACCTGGCCCTCGAGGGCCAGGCCGGGCCGGGTGTTCGGGTTGGTCAGGACGGTGTCGACGCTCGGCCCACCCACCCCGAACGCGCTCAACATCTTCTTGAAGACCATCGGAACTCCCGCGCAAAGACACCGCGCTCCACCCTGGAGCCGGTCGCTGACTTCCCGGGACCCTAACCGGAGGCGCTGTGAAGTGCCTGTGAAGGCGCGCCGTCCGACGAGAGCACCGCAGGCCGGCGCGTCCGACGCGGAGTCGAGCCTGCCGCGACGGGTCCGACGGCCGTACGACCGCCGGCTTGAGCGAGCGGGCGATCAGGCGGCGCCGTCGGCGGCAGTGAGCCACCGGCAAACGGCGGAGAGGTCGGCTTCGGTAAGCCCGACGTACGGATCGACGCGGTGCAGCAGCGCCCGCGCCGGGTGGTGGGCCGCGACCCAGCGCCGGTCGGCGCCGGTTGTCTCGTCGTCGAGCCAGACGAACGGGCGTCCCGCCGCCCACCGGGTCAGCGGCTCGGTCTTCCAGTGCAGCCCGCGCCTCGGTTCCTCGTCGTCGTCCGGCCATTCGACGACGGGCAGGTCGGGGAGTCCGAGCCGGGGTGCGACGATCTCGTTCGCTTCCGCCATCCACGTCGTCGCCCAGACCAGCTCGCAGCCCAGGGCCAGCAGCCGGCGACCGTCGTCCGGGTCGAGCCGGTCGAGCAGTGGGTTGCCGGTGCCGTCCAGCGGCGCGACCGCGCCGCCCGAGGAACGCCTGCGTTCAACCGGCCGGGCTCTGAACGGGATCAGCGGTCCGTCCACGTCGAGGAAGACCAAGGGGCGGTCGGTACGGCCGGGCAGCACGGATCGAACCGTATCGTGGGGCGGAACCGAGCGGGCGAGGAGCGGCTCTGGTGACCCACGCCGACGGGGTGCCATGATCGGTTCGTGTCGCTGTGGGAGGCAACCTCGCGCGTCGGAATGCCCCTGATCGTCGTCGTCGGCGCCGCAGCCGCGGTGTACGTCGCGTTCTCCGAACCGCCGGACAAGTTCTCCCGGCCGCGCGGCTGGCAGTGGGCGTGGGTGGGGCTGTGGCTGATGGCGGCCGGCGACGCGGCGTTCGGCATCGACAGATGGTGGTTCGAGCGCGCCTGGAAGGGCGCCAGCGCGCTGCTCGTCGCCGTGGCCGTCACAGTCGCCGTGTGGCGCCGCCACCGGTGGCGGAAGCGGGTCCGGCTCGCGGGCGACCCGCCTCCACCCGTCACTCGGCCGCCCCGGCGGTCGGCCTCGTGACCCTTCCCGGCCCGCTGGCGGTCGCCGCACGAACCGGGGCAGGGCACGGTTACCAGGCTTCGCCCAGGCAACTGACACGTGATACGCCTGAGTACGCTCGCCAAGATCGGCGGACGTCATGACGAGGAGGTGACGAGTGCTGCCATGCCAGGTTCTCGACACGTCGCTGCTTCCACCACGCGATCGGTTCGCCTGCTGGTACGAGGTGATCGAGTCGGAGGCGGCTCCTGCTCGCATCAGCAGCCCGCACCTGGATGACTTCGTCGCTCAGGCCAAGAGTGTGGATCTTGGAAATGTGAAGCTGGCGGGACTGCGATACCCGACCCTGGACACCACGCGGACCTCGAAACTGGTGCGCACGAGCCAACCGGACAACTACCAGTTCGTCCTGACGACGGCGGGCGACAGCGCCATCAGCCAGGATCGCAACCACTCGGCCGTCGAACCGGCGTCGTTCACGTTCCTGGACAACTGCAGGCCGTTCGCCGGTCGCCACCGTTCCACGGGGCAGGGACTCGCGGGCTCCATCTCCGTCGTGATCCCACATCGGACGTTGCCACTGCCGGCGGACAAGGCTCGACGGTTGCTCGCCACGTCGATTCCGTCCGACACGGGCATGGCCGCGCTGCTGGCCCAGTTCGTACACCGCATCGTCAGGTATCCGGAGCAGTACCAGGCCTCCGACGCCGTCGTCCTGGGCGCGGTGGCGCTGGATCTGGTGGCCGGCACGCTGGCCCAGCACCTGGATGCCGCGGAACTCCTCCCGGGCGAGGTTCGCCAGCGCACGTTGCGGATGAAGATCCGGAGCTTCATCGAGAAGCACCTCGGCGACCCGGAGTTGACCCCGGGCGCGATCGCTGCCGCCCATCACGTCTCCCTGCGGTCGCTGCACCGGCTCTTCGAGGGCGAGGAGTTCACGGTTGCGGAACTGATCCGGCGGCAGCGCCTGGAGCGCTGCCGCCGAGATCTGGTCACCCCGTTGAAGGCAGGACAGCCGATCCACGCCATTGCCGCGCGATGGGGATTCCCGGATAAAGCGCACTTCAGCCGGCTCTTTCGGGCGACCTACGGCATGTCAGCGCAGGAGTATCGCGAGCGCGGTCGCTGATCGCGGCACGCACGGCACCTCAGGGGTCTCAGCCGGCCCGGACGACGACCAGTTCGCCGACCTGCTCGGCGAGTTGAGCGCGCGCCTCCGTGGGCAGGCCCGCGTCGGTGACGAGCATGTCGGCCTCGGACAGCGGGGCGATCGTGGCCATCCCGATCGTCTCCCACTTGGTGTGGTCGGCCAGCACCACCAGCCGCCTGGACGCGTCGATCAGGCACCTGTTCGTCCCGGCCTCCAGCAGGTTCGGGGTGGTGAACCCGGTGCGCGGGCTCATCCCGTGCACGCCGAGGAAGAGCACGTCGACGTTGAGGGAACCGATCGCCGCCTCGGCCACCGGCCCGGTCAGGGCGTCCGAGGGGGTACGGATGCCGCCGGTCAGCACGACCGTCTGGTCGGCGCGGGGATTCTGGTGCAGGGCGTCGGCGACCGGGATCGAGTTGGTCACCACGGTCAGGCCGCGTACGTCGGCGAGCAGGGTGGCCAGGTCGGCGGTCGTGGTGCCGGCGGAGAGCGCGACGGCCATGCCCGGCTCGACCAGGGCGGCGGCCCGCTCGGCGATGGCGCGCTTCTCGGCCCGCTGTCGGGCCGACTTGGCGGCGAAACCGGGCTCCTCGGCGGAGCCGAGGCCGGCCAGCGTCGCGCCACCGTGGACCTTGTCGATCAGCCCCCGGTCGGCCAGCGTCTCCAGGTCGCGCCGGATCGTCATGTCGGAGACGCCGAACCGGCTCACGAGGTGGCTGACCCGCACGCCGCCACGCTGCCGGATCAGTTCGAGGATCGCGGTCTGCCGCTGTCGCGCCAGCATCCGGATGACCTCCCTCGGGCCGTCACCGGGCCGCGTCGGTGCTCGGACCCTCGCGGACCACGGCCACCTCGCCGGCCGGCACGACCAGTTCACCGCCGCAGCTCGTGCCGGTCAGCAGCTCCACGCCGGTGACGTCGAGCCGGACGTCGGCGTCGGTGTGGTTGATGACGAAGAGCCAGCTGCGGTCTCCGGCGCGCCGCCGGACCACCTCCACCTCGGCGGGGACCTCCGCCGCCGGGCGTACCCCCGACTCGGCCACCAGCCGGGCGACCAGCCGGTCCGTCGCCGCCGCGTCCAGCCGGGTGCCGACGTACCAGGCCGCGCCCGCGCCGACCGGGTGCCGGGTCAGCGCCGGCACACCGGGCAGGGGCCCGTCGGCGTACGCGGCGAGCACCTGCGCGCCCTCGGGATGCAGCCACTCCGTCCACACGTCGGCGACGGAACCGTCGTCCAGGGTGACCCGCTCCCCCGCCCGCAGCGGGAAGAACTCCTCGACGCGGACGCCCAGCAGTTCCCGGAACGCACCCGGGTAGCCGCCGAGGCGCACGTGGTCGTGCTCGTCGACGATGCCGCTGAAGTACGTGACCAGGGCGGTGCCGCCGGCCTCGACGTACGCGCGCAGCGCCGCGGCGTGCGCGTCGCGCACCAGGTAGAGGGTGGGCGCCAGCACCAGCCGGTAGCGGGACAGGTCGACCGACGGGTGCACGACGTCGGCGGTGATCCCGGCCCGCCACAGCGCGTCGTGCAGCGCGTCGAGGCGGTCGGCGTACGTGACGTCGACGGTGGGGTGCGAGTCGAGTTCCGCGCCCCACCACGCCTCGTAGTCGAACAGGATCGCCACCTCGGCGTCGACGCGGCTGCCGCGCACCTCGGCGAGGGCCGCGAGGTCGGCGCCGAGCCGGCACACCTCGCGGAACACCTTGGTCTCGACGCCGGCGTGCGGCACCAGCGCGGAGTGGAACTTCTCCGCCCCGGCGCGGGAGGCCCGCCACTGGAAGAAGAGCACCCCGTCGGCGCCGCGTGCCACGTGCGCCAGGCTGTTGCGGCGTAGCTGGCCGGGGGCCTTGGCGACGTTGCGCGGCTGCCAGTTGACGGCGCTGGTGGAGTGCTCCATCAGCAGCCACGGGGCGCCGCCGGCGACGCCCCGGGTGTGGTCGGCCGCGAGGGCGAGGCCAACGTGGGCGCGCGGGTCGGCGGCGGTGAGGTAGTGGTCGTTGGCGACGACGTCCACGTCGGACGCCCAGGAGTGGTAGTCCAGGTACTTGTTGCTGATCATGAAGTTCGTGGTGACCGGCTGACGGACCAGGCGGGTGAGCACCTCGCGCTCGGCGCGCAGTTGGGCGCGCTGCTCGTCGGAGGAGAAGCGCAGGAAGTCCAGCTGCTGGGTGGGGTTGGCGAAGGTCGGCGCTGTGCGCGGCGGGTTGATCTCGGTCCAGTCGCCGTACCGCTGGCTCCAGAAGGCGGTGCCCCAGGCGTCGTTGAGCCCGTCCAGGTCGCCGTGGCGCTCGCGCAGCCAGCGGCGGAACGCCTCGGCGCTGACGTCGCAGTAGCAGTGCACGTTGTGGCAGCCCAGCTCGTTGGAGACGTGCCACATGACCACCGCGGGGTGCTCGGCGTAGCGGGTGGCGAGGGCCTCGACCAGGGCCAGCGACCGCTCGCGGAACACCGGCGAGCTGGGGCAGTACGCCTGCCGGCCGCCCGGCCAGAGGATCGCGCCGTCAACGCGTCGGGGCAGCGTCTCCGGGTGCCGGTGGGCCAGCCACGGTGGCGGGCTGGCGGTGGCGGTCGCCAGGTCGACCGAGATCCCGCCGTCGTGCAGCACGTCGATCGCCCGGTCCAGCCAGCCGAACTCGTACGCGCCGGGGGCCGGCTCCAGCAGCGCCCAGGAGAAGATCCCCACCGACACCAGGTTGACCCCGGCCCGGCGCATCAGCGCGACGTCCTCGATCCACGTCGACTCGGGCCACTGCTCGGGGTTGTAGTCGGCGCCGAACCACATCTGCTCACCCTGCCATCGCCGCATGAATGCAGAGCGTGCCCGGCGAAGCCGACCAAGTCAACACGTTCCAACATCGATGATCTTTACAACGTTTACCGGCCGACCCCCTTTTCGGGGCCCAGTTGTCGATTCCCTGCCGCACCCTTGACAGCGCCGGGAGGACGAGTAGCTTGAGGCGCCACTGGCAATTCATGTTCACCAATGTGGATTCGCGATGGATCCGATGTGTGTTCACGGTTGCCGGGGCACCGTCACCGACGGCCCTCGGGCACCTCTTCATCCGCAGGAGGCATCATGTCCCGTCCCCGCACCCGAGCCGAATACCTCGCCCGGCTCGTACCCCCCTCCGTGGCCGGCCTCGACCGTCGTTCGCTGCTGGCCGGCGCGGCCGGCACCACCGCGCTGCTCGGCACGGGCCTGATCGCCGGCTGCGGTTCCGACTCCGGCGGCTCCGGCGCCAAGACGGTGTCGCTGGGCTCCAACCAGTCCGACCCGAAGCCCAAGGAGGTGGTCGCGAAGGTCATGGACGGGTTCCGGACCTCGTCCGGCCTCGAGGTCGCCGTCAACACCGTCGACCACAACACGTTCCAGGAGAACATCAACAACTATCTCCAGGGCAAGCCGGACGACGTGTTCATGTGGTTCGCCGGCTACCGGATGCGCTTCTTCGCCGCCCGGGGCCTCGCGAGCGACCTCAGCGACGTCTGGGGCAGGCTCTCCGGGATGTCCGACGCGTTCCGCAGGGCGTCGACCGGCGACGACGGCAAGCAGTACTTCGTCCCGTCGTCGTACTACCCCTGGGCCGTCTTCTACCGCAAGTCGGTCTGGCAGCAGAACGGCTACCAGGTGCCGAAGACCCTCGACGACCTGACCGCCCTCGCCGGGCAGATGAAGAAGGACGGCCTCACCCCGATCGCCTTCGCCGACAAGGACGGCTGGCCGGCGATGGGCACCTTCGACATCCTCAACCTGCGGATCAACGGCTACCAGTTCCACATCGACCTGATGGCCGGCAAGGAGTCCTGGACCTCCGAGAAGGTGAAGAAGGTCTTCGACACCTGGCGCGGCCTGCTGCCCCTGCACCAGCCGGACAGCCTCGGCCGGACCTGGCAGGAGGCCGCCCAGTCGTTGCAGCAGAAGAAGAGCGGCATGTACCTGCTCGGCCTCTTCGTCGGCCAGCAGTTCGACGACAGCGAGCTGGCCGACCTCGACTTCTTCACCTTCCCCGAGATCGACCCGGCGATCGGGGCCAAGGCCCTGGACGCGCCCATCGACGGCTACATGATGGCCCGCAAGCCGAAGCAGGAGGCCAACGCCAGGAAGCTGCTGGAGTACGTCGGCTCGAAGGCGGCTGCGGACATCACCGTCGCGAACGACCCGAGCACACTGGTCGCCAACAACGAGGCCGACACCAGCGGCTACAGCGCCCTGCAGAAGAAGGCCGCCGAGCTGGTCGGCTCGGCCACCGAGATCGCCCAGTTCCTGGACCGCGACACCCGCCCGGACTTCGCCTCCACGGTGATCATCCCGGCGCTCCAGCAGTTCATCAAGGACCCGAAGGACATCGACGGGCTGACGTCCAGCATCGAGAACCAGAAGAAGTCGATCTTCACCGACTGACGGCGAGAGGTGAGGGCACCGTGTCCGACCTGCCCCTGATCCAAGCGGATCGCGCCGTGCCGCCGCCGGCCGCGGTCACCCCCACGGGTGGTCGCCGCCGGCGCGTACGGCTGCTGTCCCGCACCGACCGCGTGGTCGTCGCGCTCATGGTGGCCGTACCGCTGCTACTCGTCGTCGGCCTGGTCTGGCTGCCGGCGGGCGCCACCGTGCTGCTCTCCGGCACCGACTGGGACGGCATCGGCCCGGTCGGCGACATCGAGTGGGTCGGCGGCCGCAACTACGCCGACGTGGTCCGGAACTACCCGCCGTTCGTGCCGGCCGTGCAGAACAACCTGCTCTGGCTGGCGGCGCTGTTCGTGGTGGCCACCCCGTTCGGGATGTTCCTGGCCGTCCTGCTCGACAAGGAGCTGCGCGGCAGCCGGTTCTACCAGACCGCGCTCTACCTGCCGGTGGTGCTCTCCCTGGCGCTGATCGGCTTCGTCTGGCAGCTGCTCTACTCCCGCGACCAGGGCCTGGTCAACGCCGTCCTCGGCACCGACGTCGACTGGTACGGCGACCCGGACGTCAACATCTGGGCCGTGCTGGTGGCCGCCGGCTGGCGGCACGTCGGCTACATCATGCTGCTCTACCTTGCCGGGCTGAAGGGCGTCGACCCGTCGCTGCGGGAGGCCGCCGCCGTGGACGGCGCGTCGGAGGGCCGGACGTTCTTCCAGGTGATCTTTCCGGTGCTCCGGCCCATCAACATCATCGTGCTGGTGGTGACGGTGATCGAGTCGCTGCGCGCCTTCGACCTGGTCTGGGTCATCAACAAGGGCCGCAACGGCCTGGAACTGCTCTCCGCGCTGGTCACCCAGAACGTGGTGGGCGAGGCGAGCCGGATCGGCTTCGGCTCGGCGCTGGCCACCGTCATGCTGGTCGTCTCGCTGGTCTTCATCACCGTCTACCTGGCGACCGTGCTGCGGGAGGGACGCCGATGAGCACCGCGACCGCGCCCCGGGAGGACCGGACCGCCCCCGCGACCCGGCGCCGCCCGCCGCCGCGCCCGGCCCGGGTGGTGCTGCACGTGTTCCTCGCGGCGGTGGCCGTCGGCTGGCTCTTCCCGATCCTCTGGGCCGTGCTGACCTCGCTGCGCTCCTACGAGTACACGGCCACCAACGGCTACGTCTCGCTCGGCGGGTGGACCCTCGACAACTACGTCACCGCCTGGCGGACCGCCGAGTTCGGCAAACACTTCCTGAACTCCGTCTACATCACCGTGCCGGCGGTGCTACTGACCCTCTTCCTCGCCTCGTGCGTGGCGTTCGTCATCGCCCGGTTCAGCTGGCGGACCAACGTCGTCCTGCTCGGCCTGTTCACCGCGGCGAACCTGCTGCCCCAGCAGGCCCTGCTCATCCCGCTGTTCCGGCTCTTCACCCAGGTGCCGCTGCCGGCGTTCATGAGCGACTCGGAGCTGCTCTACGACAGCTACTGGGGGCTGATCCTGGTCAACGTCGCCTTCCAGTGCGGCTTCTGCGTCTTCGTGCTCAGCAACTACATGAAGGCGCTGCCGCGCGACCTCTACGAGGCCGCGATGGTCGACGGGGCGAGCGTCTGGCGCCAGTACTGGCAGGTGACCATGCCGCTGTGCCGGCCCGCGCTCGCCGCGCTGGCCACCCTGGAGGTGACCTGGATCTACAACGAGTTCTTCTGGGCCACCGTGCTCATGCGCACCGGCGACAAGTTCCCGGTGACCAGCTCGCTGAACAACCTGCGCGGCGAGTTCTTCACCGACAACAACCTCGTCTCGGCCGGCTCGGTGCTGGTCGCGATCCCGACCCTGGTGATCTTCTTCCTGTTGCAGAGGCAGTTCGTCCGGGGCCTGACGCTGGGGGCTTCCAAGGGATGACCATCGTCCACCTCCGCCGCGCCCGGACCAGCCTGGTGCTCGACGCCCGCGGCCCGGGGCTGCCCCGGGTCGCGCACTGGGGCGCCGGCCTCGGCCCGGTTCCCGACGGCGACCTGCCCGCCCTCGTCGACGCCACCGTCGCGCCGGTCGTACCGAGCAGCTTCGACGCGCCCACGGTGCTCTCCCTGCTGCCCGAGGCGGCCGCCGGCTGGGGCGGCCGGCCGGCGCTCGCCGGGCACCGCGACCGCCGGGACTGGTCCACCGCCTTCCGGCTGGACGGCGTCGACGTGACCGACGACGACCCGGCCGCGCCGGCCCGGGTCACCGTCCAGGCGGCCGACGCCGGTGCCGGGCTGTCGCTGACCGTCGAGATCGCGCTCGACCCGACCGGGCTGGTGCTGCTGCGGCACCGGCTGCGCAACACCGGCGACCGCCCGTACGAGCTGCGGGAGCTGACGCCGGTCCTGCCGGTGCCGCCGGTCGCCACCGAGCTGCTCGACCTGACCGGCCGGTGGTGCCGGGAACGGTCCCCGCAGCGGCACCCGTGGCCGATGGGCGCCTGGGTACGCGAGGGCCGGCACGGCCGCACCGGGCACGACGCGACCCTGCTGCTGGTCGCCGGCACGGCCGGGTTCGGCTTCGGCCACGGCGAGGTGTGGGCGGTGCACACGGCGTGGAGCGGCGACCACGTGACCTTCGCCGAGCGGCGCCCGACGGGCGAGTCGGTCCTCGGCGGCGGCGAGCTGCTCGCCCCTGGCGAGGTGGTGCTCGACCCCGGCGCGGAGTACGCCACCCCCCTGCTGCACGCGGTCTTCTCCGACGTGGGGCTGGACGGGCTCAGTGACGTCCTGCACACCCACCTGCGCGCCCGCCCGCAGCACCCGACCACGCCCCGCCCGGTCACCCTCAACGTCTGGGAGGCCGTCTACTTCGACCACGACCTGGACCGGTTGCGCGCGCTGGCCGACCACGCCGCCGAGGTGGGGGTGGAGCGGTTCGTGCTCGACGACGGGTGGTTCCGGGGGCGTCGCCACGACCGCGCCGGCCTCGGCGACTGGTACGTCGACGACACCGTCTGGCCCGACGGCCTGCACCCGCTCGTCGACCACGTACGCGGGCACGGGATGCAGTTCGGGCTCTGGGTCGAACCGGAGATGGTCAACCCCGACTCCGACCTGTTCCGCGCCCATCCGGAGTGGGTGCTGTCGGCGCCGGGCCGGCTGCCGCCGGAGTGGCGGCACCAGCAGGTGCTCGACTTGGCCCGCCCGGAGACGTACGCGTACCTGCTGGAGCGGCTGGACGCGCTGCTCGCCGCGCACCCCGGCATCGACTACCTCAAGTGGGACCACAACCGGGACCTGACCGAGGCGGGCCACCACGGCCGCCCCGGCGTGCACGGGCAGACCCTCGCGGTCTACCGGCTCCTCGACGAGCTGCGCCGCCGCCACCCGGGCGTGGAGATCGAGAGCTGCGCCTCCGGCGGCGGCCGGGTGGACCTGGAGATCCTGCGGCGCACCGACCGGGTCTGGGCCAGCGACTGCAACGACGCCCTGGAACGGCTGGCGATCCAGCGCTGGACGGGGCTGCTGCTCCCGCCCGAGCTGGTCGGCAGCCACATCGGGCCGGAGCGCTCGCACACCACCCACCGCGTGCACGACCTGGGCTTCCGGGCGGCCACCGCGCTCTTCGGCCACCACGGCATCGAGTGGGACATCGGCGCGATCGGCGCCGGGCGGCGCCGCGAGCTGGCCGCCTGGGTCGCGCTGCACAAGCGGCTCCGCCCGCTGCTGCACGCCGGCCGGGTGGTCCGCGTCGACCACCCCGACCTGGCCGTCTGGGCGCACGGCGTGGTCGCCCACGACGGTTCCCACGCGGTGTACGCCGTGGCCCGGCTGGCCACCTCGGTGACCCAGACGCCCGGCCCGGTCCGGCTTCCCGGCCTCGACCCCCACCGCCGGTACGCGGTGCGGCCCGTCGCCGGTGTGCCGGAGCCCGCGACGCTCCAGCGGACCGCCCCGGGTTGGCTGGCCGACGGCGGCGTCACCCTCGGTGGCGCGGTGCTGGCGAGCGTCGGGCTCCAGATGCCCGCGCTGCACCCCGAGCAGACCGTGTTGCTGGAGGTCACCGCCGTCGACCGAGGGGCGGGCGGATTTCTCGGATGATCTCCGGCCGGGATGTCGAGAACCGGGGTGCCGGCTTCTACCGACGGGTGAGAGCACCGATGATGGTGCGCAGTCGTGAGGAGCCAGACGTGAAGTACATGTTGCTCATGCAGTTCAGCGCCGCCGGCACGACTCTTCGCCTCGCCGCACATCTACGGGGGGTGCGATGAACGTTCGACGCATGTACCCTAGCCCGCATGACCATTGCCCCTTCGCCCCTGTCGTCGGGCCTGCCCATGACCGGCCCCGCCGCCGGCCGCCGACGCCTGCGCGCGAGTATCTACGTCCGTCTGTCCAACGCTGCCGACGACGCGAACACGTCGAAGGAAAACATGATCGCCGAGTGCCGGGCCCTCCTCGCCCGGGAGAACTTCGAGGAGGTCGCCCTTCACGTAGACGACGGTCTGTCCGGCGGTATCCGCAACCGGCCCGAGTTCGCCGCCTGGCTGGACGATGCGCGATACCAACGGTGCGAAGTCCTGGTCGCCCATCACGTCGACCGCATGACCCGCGAGGGCCTGAACGTCGCCGCGATGATCCTTGACGTCCAAGAGGGGAAGGACCCGACGACGGGTCAGGTCGTCCGCCCGCCGGTCCGGCTGATGGACACGAAGGGCGTCGACAGTAACGGCGGCGTCGCCTTCCGCATGATGTTCCTGATCAAGGCCGAGGCCGCCCGGGAAGAACGCGAGCGAATCCGCGAGCGCATGGCGGGCCGCGCGACCCGGCTTCGTCTGGCGGGCCGCTGGCCCGGCGGGACGCCGCCCTTCGGGTACGAGGTCGTCCCGGCCCCGGACGGGAAGGGCCGCACCCTCGCCCTGGTCCCCGAAGAGGCCGCCGCCCTGCGCGAGTGCGCGGACCGCCTCCTAGCCGGCGACGCAATCGCCCGGACGGTCCGCTGGCTGAACCACAACGGCCCGAAGCCGCGCCGCGCGCCCGAGTGGTCGCGGGTCACCCTGAAAGACGCCCTGACCGGGGATCACCTCCTGGGCCGCGTCACGGTCGGCGGCGTCGTCCAGCGCGACGACCAGGGCCACGCCCTGACCCCGTTTCCGGCGGTGTTGGACCTCGTGACCCTGGTCGAGCTGCGGAAGCTCCTCGCCCCGGGCCGCGAGCGGAAGACGCCCCTCGGCCGGAAGCCGGCCCGCCTGGCCTCGCGGCTAATCGAGTGCGGGTCGTGCGGGTCGTACCTTCAGGTGGTCCGGCGCGAGGGCTACCGCACGGCGGCCGAAGATGCACAGGGCCGGGCCGGTCGCGGGGCCCTGATCGCCTACCGCTGTCACGCCCGGTCCGAGGGCCGGACGTGCGAGCGCGCCGTGATCGTCTCGGCCCTCCCCTTCGAGGCGCACCTAGAAGAGCGCTTCCTGATCGACTTCGGTCACGCCCCGATGATCGAACGCCGCGTGATCCTGCCTGACGACGGGGCACTAGTGGCCGTAGAAGAGTCCCTAGCCGCCGTTCTCGCCGACCTCGCACGGGCGGCCACCCCCGAGACCTTTACGCGACTGCAAGCGCTTCAGGCCGAACGCGCCCGCCTAGCCGACCTCCCCCGCGAGCCCGTCGTGACCTACGTCGCGACCGGCCGCACAATGGCCGAGGAGTGGCACGCCCGGGACCTGGAAGGGAAGCGCGAACTCCTGGCCGAGGCGTACGAACTTCTGCGGGTCGGTCCCGGGAAGCGTGGCCGGAAGGGTTTCGACCCCGCGCGCCTGACCGCGATCCCCGCTGAAGGGGTCCACGACCCCGACTGACCCGTTTACACGCCCTCCCGGACGCCCTCGGCCATCCCGCCGGGGGCGTTCGCATGTCCGGACCGTGACGCGGGGGTGACGCCGGGTACGGAAGAGCCTCGCCGGGGTGACGTAGTGACCCCCGTTTCGTCACTCTCCTATTACTTCTTCTAGAGGAGGAGGAGGAGAGCTAGAAGAGGGATAGGGAAGTGACGAAACGTGCGTCACAGCGTCACAGGGCTTCGCCGCCCTCCTCGGCCAGGTGCGGCCGGTACTCCCGAATCCACGCCTCGACGTCCTCGATACGCCACACCGTGCCCATACGCAGGACGTCGTACGGCCGGGGGAAGTCGGGCCGCTGGACGAGCTGACGGACCCGCTCACGGCTGACCCCGAGGCGTTGCTGAATCTCGCCCGTCCCGTACAGGTGTTGCGGCACGCGCCGAGAGTAGCCACGCCGGCAGTGTGCAAACCGGGACTGTGCAAGTAGGGACTTGGCACACCGGGACTACCACCTTGACAAGAGGTGCGTTGAACGCGACGCTAAGTCAATGCCACGACTACGCAGGATCACCCCCGTCCGGTTCGCCCCTCAGCACCGCCCCCGGCTGCGGCTGCGGCCCCTCGGTCTGGCCTGTAGCTGCGGCCTGACGTCCTGGCGACGGTGCCCCACACGCCGGAACCCTCACGGCCTCGGCCCCCTCGCGGAACCCGTCCGCGCGACCGCCCGTGCCCCGCGCTGGAACGCCCCGACCCGCGAGGTCGCCCCGGTCGGCCGCGCCGGTCGCCTGACCCGCGCCGGGGCCTACCGCGCGAACGGGGGCCGCTGGTGACCGCTCCCGCGCCCCTGCGCCGGCTGAAGGCCGGTGACGTCGTGTGGCTGACCCGCGAGGCGTCGCCGCAGTTCGTGACCCCGATCCGCGTCCGCGTGATCCGCGAGATTCCGGAGCGCTACACGTACGACGGTTGGACGTGGTTCGAGGGCTATCAGCTCGACGGGAAGGGCGGCGCCGTCGCGAAGCGGGAGCTTTTCGTCTTCCGCCAGGGGGTCCGATGGCTCGACACCCCGCCCGCCCCCGCGAGAACCGTCCGCCGCCCGCTCCCCCGCACGCCCGTACGTGTGGGCCAGTAGCCCCGCGACCTGCGCAAACCGCCCCGGCCTGACTAGCGCCTAGTCAGGCCGGGGCGGTTTTAGTTTCGCCCTGAACAGCCGGGCGCACCCTGGCCGACTCCTCATGTGTCCCTGATAGACACGAGGCCCGAGGAGGCCAGCGTGACCCGTGACATCACCGTGAAGTACAGCGCCGACGGTTACGGCACCGAGACCGCGACGACGACGCTCCGGCTCGAAGAGTCCTACTCGCAGCGTGGTGACGCCTTCATCGGGATCGACGAGAAGTCGGCTTACGCCTACCTCTCCCCCGCCGCCGCCCGCGAGATGGGCGAGTGGCTGGCCCGGCGCTACGGCGTCGGCGGCTACCTCGACGCGAAGCCCGGCGAGACCGTGAAGGTCGTCAACCGGGACGGCACGCTGAAGCGGACGGACGAGGTCCGGTCGGCGGTCGACAGCGACGGTGACTACAGCCTGCGGCACTTGGGCTACGTCTCGGCCGCCCTCGTTCGCCACGCCGACGCGATCCTTCCCGAGCCGCCCGCGACGGTCCCCGCGACGCCGGCCACCCCGCCGGCCCCGCGCTTCGAGAGCGGGACCCCGGTCGTGATCGTGACCGACGACGCGCAGGGCTGGGCCGGGTCGCCGTCCCGCCTCCCGAAGGGCACCCCGGCGGTCGTGGTCGAGCCCTCGGCTTCCGGCGCGGACCGTGGTTACTACGTCCACGCGATGCGGGACGGCCGGCTCTCGCGGGTCGCCGTCCGGCCGTCGGACATCGCGCTCACGCTGACGGCCGACACCCCGGCCGTCGCCTCGACGACCGCCACCGTCACCGCGCCCTTCACGCCGAAGGTCGGCGAGGAGTACGCCCTGAAGCCCGACGCGCGGATGTCTTCGACGCGGTGCATCCTGCTCACTCAGGGCGTGACCCGCGTCCGGGTGGACTCCCGCCCGGACAGCGACGGCGACCTGTGGGTGACCGCGCTGGACGGCAGCAACCCCGGCCGGGGCGGCTACGTCCTGCCGTCCGGCCTGGCGCCGCTCCCGGCCCCGACCCCGGCCCCGCTGGCGGTCGGTCAGGTCCGCGAGCTGAAGTCGGGTGCCCGGTCGGTCGTCGGTCGGGGCCTGGCGTTCACGGGGATGACCGTGACCCGCGTCCGCCTGACCAACAACCCCGGCGACGGGGACTGGCGGGTCGAGCAGGTCGACGGCACGACGGGGCGGCTCTACCCGCTGAGTCAGTGGGTCGGCGCGGCCTACCTGGGCGAGCTGGTCGAGGAGGCCCCGAAGACGGGCCCGCTGACCGTCGGCGAGGAGGCCGTCTTCGTCGAGGACTACCGGACCGCCACGGGCCGGCAGTTCCGCACGGGTGACCGCGTGAAGATCACCGAGGCGAAGGACCGCTTCGGTGACCATCACGTCCGGTTCACGCGGCTGTCCGACGGTGCCTCGGCCTACTGCTACGCCCGCCGGCTGCGGCGCCCCTCCGGCCCCTGGGCCGTGGGTGACATCGCGGTCGTGACCGAGGACACCCCGCTCGGGGCGAACCTGCGGGTCGGCGCGCGGGTCCGCGTGACGAAGATCGACGGCGAGACGATCCGCGCGCAGTACGTGAGCGGCGGCGGGTCGCGGCACGACCTGACCGACGGCTACTACCTGCGGGCCCACCACCTGCGGCGCCCGTAACACCCACTGAAAAGGCCCGTCCCTGGGAGTCCCCGGGGGCGGGTCTTTTTCGTGTCTGTGCACCTGAACAGCCCGCGCGCCGCTGGCCGACTCCTCCTGTGTCCCTGAACGACACAGGCCCGAGGAGGCCCCGTGCTACCGCTTTTCAGCTATACCGACAAGGACGGCGACCTTATCGAGGTCGAGCGCGAGACCGCCGAGGGGCCGGACGTCCCCCTTGCGGTGACCGTGGCGCCCGTCGGTGAGGGCCGCGCGGTCGCCTACCTGTCCCGCGAGGCGGTCGACCGCCTGCGCGCCGCGCTCGCGCCGTTCGGCACGCGCCGCGAGGCCCCGCCCGAGACCGGCAACCCCGCCGCGATCCTGGACTACGTCGACCCGGACGGCGACGCGCTGACCGTTTACACGCGCACGAACCCGGCCGAGCCGCTGTCCATGTCGATCAACGCAGGCGAGGATCACGAGCAAAACGTCCACCTGACCGCCGAGGGCGTGACCCGGCTGCGGGCGGCCCTGGCGCCGCACGACCCGGCCGAGCGGCCGACGACCGGCACAGCGATTCACTCGCTGGCCGAGCGCTTCACCCGCGCGACGCCGACCCCGGCGGTCGAGGTCGGGCGGGAGTACCGGCTACTGCCGGACGCGCGCTACACGAACGGCGAACGCGCCATCTTCGACGCGGACGTGACCCGCGTACAGGTCGTGGACGGCCCGACCCGTCAGGGCAACGTGCGGGTGCGTTGCCTCGACGGGGAGTACGACCGGGGCGCCGAGTTCCACGTCGGCCCGACCTACCTCGCCCCGCTGACGGGCGACGCGACTCCGACTGCGACGGTCGTGGACGAGCTGACCCCGGCCGACGTCGCGGACCTGGTCGACCCGTGCGCCTACGTCGTCACGGACGACTCCTTCCCGCTCGACGCCCGTCGGGTGGCCGCGCTGAAGCTGGCGCACGAGTTGTACCCGGACGCCGCCCCGGGTGACCTCATGGTGATCGTGGCCTTCCTGGTCGGCGGGATGGGCGGCGTCGCCGAGCTGGCCGCGTCGGCCGCGACCGCCGCGACGGTCGGGGGTGCCCGGTGAAGCGCGCCCTCCCCTACGCCGCTGGCGGCGCCCTCCTCGGGGGCGTCGCCGGCCTGTCCTTCGGGATGGGCAACTACCTGGCGACGTGGCTTCTGTGGTTCCTCTACTTCTCCGTGGTCGAGCTGCGGGCCCTGTTCAACTCCCGCGAGGGTGACACCCTCAGCGAGCACGTTTGGCAGTGGTTCGCGGTCGGCGGCGGTCGCCCGGTGACCGGCTGGGTCCGGCTGCGGCGGGTGGTCCTGCTGGGCTTCGTCGTGTGGCTGGGCGTTCACTTCGTCGGCGGCGGGGTGATTGTGTGAGGTTCGGTGACGCCTTCGACATCGACGACGGCTTCGACCGGGACGACGAAGTCGAGTTCCGCATCTCCGGTAACGGGTCTGTCTACCTGGGCCGCCGCGACGTCCGCGACGTTCGCGACCACCTGACGGCCCTCCTCGGCGACGCCCCGGCGGGTAGCCCGATGGCTACCCAGCCGGCCCCCGCGCCCGCCTCGGGCCTGTCCCGTGCCGAGGCCCTGAAGCTCGCCGAGGAGACCGTGACGCGGCTCGCCCCGGCGACGAACGCCCGTGGCTACGCGGACGGGACGGCCTCGCTGACTGACCGTGTCGCCGCAATCCTTCGCACCGCTGACTACCTGACCGGAGGTACCGCCTGATGGACCTGACTGCGTACGACGGGACGCGCTACGTGGTCGCTGACGATTGGGACAGCGACGGCGACCTGAAGATGATGGACGACTACTTCCGGCGGGACACGGTCCGCGCGCTGCGGGACCACCTGACGGCCCTCCTCGGCACCGACCCGGCCACCGCCGCGACGGCCGCCCGCGAGACCGCGTCGCGCCTGCGGTGCGCGGGCCTGCCCGTACAGGACGGCATCGCCGACGCCTTCGAGACCTTCGCCCACCTGCTCGACAAGGAGACCCCGTGACGATGGACCGCTCCGACGCCCTGGCCGTCGGTATGGAGGTAATCGAGGACGCCGACGCGGGCGCGGCCACCTGCGGGACCTCGCCCGAGCGGGCGGCGGTCGCGTTGGAGATCGCCCGCTTCCTGGTCGGCGCCGACGGGTACGACGAGGAAGCCGACGAGGAGACCGAGGAGGCCGCCCAGCTCGACGCCATCGGCCCGCTGGGCGCGCTCGCGTCGGTCACCTGTTCGGTCTCGCCCGGCGACACGGCGGCGGTCGACGCCTACCAGACCGTCCGGGGCAAGCGGGTCCGGGTGGTGACGACGGACAGCGGTAACCGTCACACGATCGTCCTCACGCCCGAGGACGCCCGCCGCTTCGCCGCCGGCATCCTGAACGCCGCCGACGCGGCCGACGGGACCTCGGGCCTGTCCTTCGGCGTGGGAAGCCCGCTGTCGTGAAGGAGGCCGCAGCCGTTCTCGCGTGGGTCGCCGCCGGGTCCTTCGGCGTCTTCCTGTTCACGCTGTCGCTGACCGACCTTGTGACCGGACCGGACGTGTGGGCCGCGACGCGGGTCTTCGTCCTCGGTGTGTGCTTGGTCGCCCTGGTCCGCGCGCCGTTCGTCAAGGCGGCCGAGGAGACCGAGGAGGTCGAGGAGTGATCTCCTGCCGCTGCGGCGCGAGTTGGTCCGGCCTGACGATCGCGCACTGCGCGTGTTGTCACCGGACCTTCTCGGCGGTCTCGACGTTCGACCGGCACCGCCGTAACGGCCGCTGCGTCGACCCCGTGACCGTTGGTCTCGCTGCGAACGCTCACGGGGTCTTCAGGACCCCGGGGGTGTCCGTCCCTGCCCCTGCCCGCTGATCGCCCGCGAGAGGTCGTCTCTCGCACCCCGGAAGGGCACGTCTGGCCTCGCGCTGGGCGTGCCCTTCCCCGTACCCGAAGGAGTTCCCGTGTCCCGTGCCCTGTCCCTGGGCGTGTCGGCCGTCATGGCTGGCGCGCTCGCCGTGACCGTCGCCGCGTGCGTCGACCCCGAGGCGGCCTGCGCGAAGCCGGGGGCGCCCGCCCCGGCCCCGAGGCCCGCAGCCCCGCAGGCCCCGCGAGTGCAGGCCCCGCCGCGCCCGCCGGTCAGCAAGCCGACCACCTACCGGACCGAGCACCGCGACGGCCGGACCGTCGTCGTTCCGATCGTGGTCGACGACGACCTTTTCGAGTCCGACGACTGTGGCGACTGACCCCGCCGCCGACCTGGCCGAGCTGGTCGCCGAGGCGGCCGAGCGGCACGCCCTCGACCCGGCCGACTTCGAGGCCCGCGTTCGCCGTCAGCTCGCCCGCCGGATGGCCCGGGGTGCGCAGCCGGTGAAGATGTGCCGGACTTGCGTGACGCTGCGCCCGGCGCTCGACTTCGCCGAGGACGCCCGGTCACGGGACGGTCTTCGCTCGACGTGCCGTGCCTGTGCGGCCGAGGCCGAGCGCGACCGCCGCGTGTCGTAACCCTGGCCGACTCACTAGGTAGAGCGGGGAGCCGTGTAAACGGACCCGCTAACGACGCACACGCCCCGCCTTCCTACGACCGGCGAGCCCCTGGGGGCCGGCTAGGACGGTGGGGCGTTCGCGTCTCTGGACGCCCCGAGCGCTTCGGCCATCGGGGTTCGGATCTCGCCTCGGGCGGGGCGCTCTCCTTTCGGACCTGGCCGTGAGAGCACCCGCCCGAGCGCCATTCTCACGCCCCCGGCGTGCGCTCTCTCCGCCGCACGCGAGCCCCGCACTGCGCGGGCGCGCTCGCACGCGAGAGATTGAGCGCCCCGGGGGCGTTCGTCGTCTACCTGGGGGGTCGCTATGACCTGGGAGGGGTCAGATCGAAGGGCCCGCCTTCCGCACGATTGGGCACTGCGCCGCGTGCGGGTGCTTCGTCGGGACGGCTATCGCTGCCGGCAGGTCTTCACCACGGGGGAGCGCTGCGGCGCCCCGGGGTCCGAGGTCGACCACATCGAACGTGGGGACAACCACGACCCCACCAACCTTCAGACCTTGTGCGCTCACTGCCACGCACGCAAGACGGCAGGCGAGGCGGCCGAGGCCCGGCGGGCACGCCCGCGAGCGCAGCGAACGCGCGAGCCCGAGCGTCATCCTGGCTCGCTGTGACTCTGCGTGGTTGTCACTCTCTGTGCAACACCCTGGGGGGTGGCCCCCCTCCGACCCTGGCCCCGCACCGAAGCGGCATAGCATCTCGCCCTCTGTACGGGCATAGAGGTCACGGAGTGAGCCTCGCACCCGGGTTTACGTCACGCACCGTGACCCCCGCTCGGGCCCTTCCCGCCGATGCATAACCCGCCGCAACCGCCGTCTTCGACGCCCGGCCCTGACCGCCGCCGCTTCAGATTCGCGCGGTAGTTCGCGCGCTTGCGAGCTTTCCGCCGCTTCCGGGCCTCGGGGTCCGTCGCGCCCGACTGCCGCGCGTAGAACCTGTCCGCCCGCGCCTTCCGCTTCCGGAGGTCGCGTGTGTGCCAGCCGCCGCAGCCGTCGCACGGGTAGGGCTCCTGGGCGTCACCGAAGCGGTCGGCCGCGCGAGCCGCCCAGAGCACCGCGCCGGCCTCGGTCGCGAAGCGGACCTTCCCGCGCTCCCCACACTTCCGCGTCACGGCCCGAGGCTACCGCCCAGCCGCGCACGCCCCGCCCGTTTACACGCCCGAAAGGAGGTCCCGCCGTGGCCCGTGGCACCATGCACGCCCCGAAGCCGGACGGCACCCGCCGCCGCCGCAACGCGCCGACGCACGGCGAGACCGTCCTTCCGGCCGACGACGGCACCCTTCGCGGGCCGTCCCTCGGCGAGCTGATGCCGGGTCGGGAGTTCCCCGAGGACGTCCACCTGTGGTTTGACGACTGGCGGCGCTCCCCGCAGGCCGCAGTGTTCGAGCGGACCGATTGGCGGCGGCTGGCGCTGCTCGCCCGGACCGTCGAGGGCTACCTGAAGCGCCCCTCGGCCGCCGCCCTGTCCGAGATCCGGATGAACGAAGAGCGCCTAGGCGCCACGGTCGTCGACCGGATGCGGGCCCGGATGCGCGTCGAGACCGACGCCGACACCGCCGAGGAAGACCTTCCGGCGGGCGTCGCGTCCCTGGCCGACCGTCGCGCCGCGCTGCGCGACCGGCTCGCGTGACCGCCCCGGACGCCCGGGAAGCCGCCCTCGAAGAGCTGAACCGCCTCGCCGCGCTCGAAGCCCGGAAGGCGGTCGCCGCCCACGCCCTCGCGACGGTCGAGACGTTCCCGCTCGACGGGTCGATTAAGACCCTCGGGTGGGGCGTTATCGATTGGGTCGAGGCGTGGCTACTTCAGCCCGACGGCGACGAAGCCGGCGAGCCCTACCGGCTTACCCGGGAACAACTGAACTTCGTCCTTTGGTTCTACGCCATTGATAACCGGGGACGCTTCATTTACCGCCGCGCTGTATTGCGCCGGGCAAAAGGCTGGGGGAAGTCCCCCTTCCTCGGCGCGCTCGCGCTCGCGGAACTGTGCGGCCCGGTCCGTTTCGCGCGCTGGAATGAGGACGGCGAGCCCGTCGGCAAGCCGCACCCCGCGCCGTGGATCGTAATTGCGGGCGTCAGCGAGACGCAGACCGAAAACACCATGGCCGCCATTCGGTCAATGGTCGAACAGTCGGCGCTAGTCGAGGCCGAGGGCCTGGACATCGGGAAGACGCGCATCTTCACGCCCTCGGGCGGAAAGATCATGCCCGTAACCGCGTCCAGCTCGACCCAGGAAGGCGCTAGGCCGAGCTTCGCCATTATGGACGAAACCCACCATTGGATGGAATCCAATGGTGGGTATGCCCTGGCGAAGGTGATCCGCCGCAACCTGGCGAAGAGCCGCGACGGTATGGCGCGAGCGATCGAAACGACGAACGCGCACGGCCCCGGACAGGACAGCGTCGCCGAGGTCTCTTACCTGGCGTACCTCGCCCAGCAGGAAAAGCGCACGCGCGGTAAGGGCATCCTCTACGACTCCCGCGAGGCGCCCGGGTCGATCGACCTGTCCAACCGTGACGAGTTGATGGACGGCCTCGCAATGGCCTACGGCGATTCGCTGTGGGTCGACCTCGAACGGATCGCCGAGGAGGTATACGACCCGGCGACGCCGCCCGAGGAGGCGAGAAGGTTCTATCTGAACCAAATCGTCGCCGCTGCGGATAGCTGGCTCGCGCCCCACGAATACGACGCGAACGGCCCGGAAGAGCGCAGCAAGAAGGGCCTTCCGGCCCTGGCGCCGCTGAAGCGCAGCGAGCCCGGGAAGTGGCGCGAGGTCGACACGGTTTGCCTCGGATTCGACGGCGGCCGTACGGATGACTCCTCGGCCCTGGTCGCGGTCCGCATGTCCGACGGCGCGGCCTTCCTCCTCGGCCTCTGGGAAAAGCCCGAGGGCCCGTCCGGCGTCGGCTGGGAGGTCAATCAAGACGACGTTCGAGGCGTGGTCGATAACGCTTTCGCGACCCTCGACGTGATCGGGTTCTTTAGCGACGTGGCGTATTGGGAAACCGACGTCGACCGCTGGCGAGAACTGTACGGGGAACGCCTTCTAGTAAAGGCGACCACCCGCCACACGATCGCGTGGGACATGCGCTCGCATCAGGGCGACACGGTCCGCGCCGTCGAGGCGCTTCACCGCGCGTTCATCGATGGCGAGGTCCCCCACGACGGCGAGCCCCGCCTTCGGCGCCACGTCCTGAACGCCCGCCGCCGGCCTAACCGCTGGGGCGTGAGCTTCGGCAAGGAAACACGCGAGAGCCCGAAGAAGGTCGACGCCCTGGCGGCCCTCCTCCTCGCGGTCATGGCCCGTCAGCGCGTGATCGCGGACGGCGCGCTCGCGAAGCGCCGGAAGCCGACCGGCCGCCTGTACGGCTTCTAGCCCTCACCCGTTTACACGCCTCGGAAGGAGGCCCCCTTCGTGCCTGCCACTGACGGCGCAGTCGTCGGCCTCGCCGAGGAGCTGATAGCGGAGCACAAGGCCGCGACCGGCAACCCGCACGACGGCGCCGGGAAGATCGCCCGCTACCTGCGGGGTGACCACGATCAGCCGTACGCCCCGCGCGGGGCCCGCGATGAGTACCGGGAGCTAGCCCGGAAGAGCATCACGAATTGGCTTCCGCTGATCAGCGAAACGTACGTGAAGGGCCTCTTCGTGGACGGCTACCGGGCCGCGAGCGGGAAGGAGAACGCCGGGCCCTGGCGGTACTGGCAGGAAAACCGCCTGGACGCCCGGCAGACGATCGCCCACCGGGGCGCGCTGGACTTCGGCGCGTCGTTCGTGCGGGTCCTTCCCGGCGGCCGGGTGCCGAGCATCCGGCCCCTTCCGGCGCTGAAGACCCACGCCGTCTACGAGGACGACGACGACGAGTTTCCCGTCTTCGGCCTGTACGAGAAGGGCCGCAGCCGCGACGGCGCGGACCTGTTCGAGGTCTACGACGACGCGGTGGTTCACCTCCTCGCCCGCCCGAAGGGCGAGAAGCTACGGATCGTCCGTCAGGATCTCCACCGGCTAGGCAGGACGCCGTTCGTCCGCTTCCGCGACCGCCTCGACGGCGAGAACCGGGGCGTGATCGCGCCGCTGATCGTGCTGCAAGACCGGATCAACGAAGCCGTCTTCTCGCTGCTGATCGCGTTGCAGTTCGCGTCCTTCCGGCAGCGTTGGGCAACCGGCCTGGCGATCCCGACCGTGGACGACCCGGAGAGCCCGCTCTTCGGCCAGCCCGTCGAGCCGTTTCAGGCCGCCGTCGATCGCCTGTGGGTGACCGACTCGCCTGACGCGAAGTTCGGGTCGTTCGATCAGACCGACGTGACCGGGCACCTGGAAACCTACGGGTCCGGCGTGCGGACGCTCGCGGCGATCGCCCAGCTTTCGCCTCACGTCCTCCTCGGCGACCTGGTGAACCTCTCGGCCGACGCCCTGGCAGCCGCCGAGGCGAGCACGCAGCGCAAGATCGGCGAGTACGAGACCGTCTTCGGCGAGTCGTGGGAGTCGGCGCTTCGCCTCGCGGCGTTCGCTGCGGGCGACAAGACGGCCGCCGCCGACACGACCGCGCAGGTCCGCTGGCGCGACACCGAGGCCCGCAGCATGGCTGCCGCAGTCGACGCCCTCGGGAAGATGGTGACGATGCTCGCCGTGCCGGCTGAGGCCGCGTGGGAGCGAATCCCGGGCGTCACTCAGGACGACATCGAACGCTGGCGCGAGATGGCGAAGAGCCCGGACGGCCTCGCCCAGCTCGCCGCCATCTTCGACCGCCAGTCGGCGACGCCGGCCCAGCCCGAGAAGGAGCCCGCCCCCGTGAAGGAGTAACCCCGTGGCCGCCGTCTTGTCGACGCACGCCCTCGCTGAGCACTACCGAGTTGCACAGGCGAAGGTCGCGACCGAGGCGGCGGCCGGGGTGACCCTGGCGGTGAAGACCTTCCTTAACCCGGCGGACCTCTCGAAGTCGTTCCCGGCGTACGCCGCAGCGGCGGGGAAGGTCGTCTCGGACGCCCGCGTGAAGGCCGCCGAGCTGGGCGGGGCGTTCTACCTGGCGCACCGGCAGGCCGCCGGGGTGCGCGGGGCTATGCCCGAGATCGCCTGGGCCCCGCCGCTCCCTGGCGGTCAGCTCGCCGCGTCCCTTCTCGTGACCGGCCCGGTCGCGGTGAAGCGCGCGATCCGCATGGGCGCCACGGTGGACCAGGCCCTAGCGGCGGCCGAGGTCAAGGCGGCCGGCGCCGCGTACCGGCACACGTCGAACGGCGGCCGGGGCACGATCAAGGGCACCGCCTACCGCGACAAGAAGGCCCTCGGCTGGGCCCGCGTGAGCGACGGTCGCCCGTGCGCTTTCTGCGCGATGCTGGCGAGCCGGGGCGCGGTCTACTTCAGCGCCCAGACCGCCGGCCTGACCGACGACGGCGACAAGTACCACGACAACTGCGGGTGCTTCGTCGTCCCCGTTTACACGCACGACGACCCGATTCCCGGCCTCGGCCCCGAGCTGGAAACCTTCTGGAACGACGTTCAGAAGCGGAAGGAGAAGGGCGTAAAGCCCTTCGCGGCCTGGCGGAAGGCGTACGACGAGAAGTACCCGGAGGGGTCGAACCCCTCGGACAAGATCGCCGACGCCCAGCGGGCCGCCTACCAGGCCGAAGCCGCGAAGAACCGCGAGACCTTCGAGGCCCACCAGGCGCAGCTCGCCGCCGAGGCCGCCCGCGAAGCCGAGAAGGCCGCAAAGGCTGCCGCAGAGGCCGCCGCCGAGGCCGAGGCAATCGCGCAGGCCGCCGCCGACGGGATGCACCGGCCGAAGCCGAAGCCGGCAGACCTGAAGCTAGTGAAGACCCTCGGCGGGTCGCACGGCGCCCAGCTCTGGCAGGACGAGAAGACCGGCGCGAGCTGGGTTTTCAAGGCGCAAGCCGACGTGAACACCGCCGTCGACACAGGCACCGCGAAGCTCGCCAAACTCCTCGGGATGCCGGCCGCCGACACGTACGCGTACGAGCTGGGCGGGAAGTCCGGCTCGCTGCAATTCATGCTTCCCGGCGGGGACGCCTTCCCCGGCCCGGACTCGCAGAAGATCGACCCGACGAAGCTGTCCGCCGAAGACGCGGTCGCCCTTCAGAAAAACCACGTCCTCGACTGGCTCTTCGCGAACCACGACGCACATAAGGCGAACTTCGTCCGCGACGCCGACGGGAACCTAGTCGGAATCGACAAGGGCCAGGCGTTGAAGTTCTTCGGCCGCGACCGGCTCGACTGGACGTTTCACGCGAACGAACACGAGCCGATCTACAACACGCTTTATCGCGCGTACGCCGAGGGGAAGGACGTCCCGCTTCTCGACCCGAACGGCGAGAACGAACTAGCGATCTTCCTGGAGTCGGTTCAGGGGATGCCGGACGACGCCCTGAAGGACGTCTTCCGCCCCTACGCCGAGGCCGCCGCCGCGCGGGGTTGGCTGCTGACCGGGAACCACTGGAACCCGTCGGCGCTCGAACCGCTGGCGCCGGGCCTGAAGCCGAACGACGTCGAGGGCTTCCTAGACGCCCTGGTCGCTCGGAAGAACCGGCTCGCCGACGACTTCGGCGCGCTGTGGGCGAAGGCGCGGGCCGAGCGGACGAAGCTCGAAGTCGAGGCGAAGGCCGCCGCCGCGAAGGCCGCCATCGTCAAGAAGTGGAAGGGCAAGCCGGCGCCGCAGCCGCCCGACAAGCCGAAGCCGCCGGTTCCCGAGAAGCCGCGCTTCCTGGACGGTTGGGTCGCGAAGGTGAAGGCCCGCTATGAAGCCTTCGCCCCGGGCAAGAAGCTCGAAGACTCCCATAATTGGGCCCTGGTCGAGCAGGTCGTTAACGAACACAGCCTTTACGCGGTCGAGCAACTGCGCCTGAAGTCGTACATCGATTGGGACCTGTCGCAGGAAGCCGCCGACCTGTTCGGCGACTACCTCGAAGCGGTCGAGGCCGCCGAGAGCGACGCCGACTACCTGAAGGCCCTCCGGTCCTACAAGAACCGCGCGACCCGCTACAAGCGGTATCTCGCCGAGTGGCGGGAAGCCAACGGCGGCGGCGGGGCGCTGCGGGGCATGGACGCCCCGGTCGAGCGGCACAGCTCGCACGAGGAGGGCGAGGCGTGGGCCGACCGGGTGTTTACACGGCCGGGCACCGTCGAGGCCGCCGCGCTGAACAGGTACACGGGTAGCGACTACACGCCTTGGAACACGGCCCTTCGGCAGACCGCCGACAAGGCCGCCGTTCCGCCGGGCTGGGAAGAGGACACCCGCAACGCCGACGCCGGTATGTCGGCGATCCCGGAAGACGTGATCATTCACCGTGGGACCGACTTCCTAGAGTTCGCCTTCCCGGACGGCACGCGAACGGCCTACCTTCCGCCGCCGGACCCGCGCGAGTTGGTCGGCACCGTCCAGACGCAGCACGGCTACATGTCAACGTCGGTCGGTCACCGCGCCGCCTTCTACACGAAAGACGTCCAGCTAGTGATCCGGATGCCTGCCGGGCATAAGGGCGCCTACGTCAATCACTTCTCGCAGTTCGCGGGCGAGTATGAATTGCTGGTTGAGCGGTCGTCGTCGCTGTTCATTCACGACGTCTACCGGCGCGGGCATCAGTGGGTGGTCGAGTGCGAGATCCTTCCGCCGGGCGCCGACCCGGCGTCGTTCGAGGGCCTGGCCCCGATGCCCCGGGCGTCGAAGCCTGACCTCCCGTGACCTGGGCTGGTACGCTAAACGTTCAACGGAAGGACGGCCCGATGCCCTGGCGCCCACAACCTATGGACCTCGCCCACGCCCCGCCGCGCTACCCCGGACACGACTACCGGGGTGACGGCGAGATCGTGACCGTGCGGGTAGCCGGCGAAGTCGTCGGCCACCTGTCGCGGAAAGACTGGACGGCGGTTGGCTGGCTTCCCCGGCCCGACCTGTCCGAGGATGCCGACACCGTCCGCGTGATGGTTCAGGACATCCTCCGGGACTTCGCCCGCGACGGACGGCCCCTGGTCGACGCCTGGGCCGAAGTCCTGAACCACACACAGCACGATGCCCCCGTGACCGCTCCCCTGGACGGCCTCGCGGGGTAGCCCCGTAACACCCCCTGAGAGGGCCCCTGACCGCTTGGCGGTTGGGGGCCCTTGTCGTTCCCTAGCCAAGGTGCGTTGAACGTTCCACGCGCCTCCTAGGACCCCCGCGCGGGCAGGCCCCGCGCCCTACCTGACCCAGGAGGTCACCCATGCCCGACCCCGAGACCGCCCCGACGACCACCCCGGACCCGACCGGCGCCACGCCGCCGGCTGACCCGGCCCCGACGGGCGACCCGGCCCCGGGCACTACCCCGCCGGCCGTCACCCTCGACGGCCCGTACGACGAAGCGCGCGGAACCCAGCTCATCGCGAACCTTCGCGCCGAGCTGGCGGCCGAGAAGGCGAAGCGCCGGACCGGCGAGCCCGCGCCCGACGTCGCCGAGCTGAAGGCCCAGCTCGACGCCCTGACCGCCGAGCTGGCGAAGACCCGTACCGACGCGATCGAAGCCGCGAAGCGTGCCGCGATCGCAGACGCGAAGGTCCCCGCCCACCTGACGGCCTACGTCACCGGCTCGACCGCCGAGGAGATCGCCGCGAGCGCCGCGAAGGTCGCCGCCGACTTCGCCGCCGGCCAGCCGCCGGCCGAGGACCCGCTTCCCGGCCTGCCGCGACCGCAGCTCACCCCGGGCCGCGCGCCGGCTGACGCCGCAGCCCCCTTCGACCCCCTCGCGACCGCCCGCGCGGCTCGCGGTTACTGACCCCCTGGAAGGTAGGAAATGCCTCACTCTTTCGTCATCCCTGAGCAGGTTCTCTCCACTGCAATCGCACTGGTGACCGACGACCTGGCCCTGGCCGCGACCGTCAATCGCGACTACGAGGACGCCTTCGGCGGGGGCCGGGGCACCGTGGTCAACGTCCGCGTGCCGGCGACCCTGAAGGCCCGGCGGCGGAAGCTGACCGAGGACGGGACCCCGATCGTCGTGGACACGGTCACCGAGGAGACCGTCCCGGTGACCATGACCGAGCACGTCTACAGCGCGACCGACGTCTCTGACGTTCAGATGCGCATGGACATCGCCGACTTCTCCCGTCAGGTGACCGTCCCGCAGGTCAGGGGCATGGTCGAGGACCTGGAAAACCTGGTCGCCGAGACCATGCAAGCCCTTCCCGAGTCGCTGGGGATCGCCTTCGACGCTGCGGCCCCGCACAAGACGTTCAACGCCGCGCGGAAGACCCTGCGCGACCTGGGCGTCCCGCAGGCCGGCATGTTCGCGACCGTCGGTACCGACGTCTACCGGCAGCTTCTCGACGCGCGGGTTCTGTCCGACGCCGGTCAGTCCGGCTCGACCGCCGCGCTTCGGAACGCGACCGTCGGTAGCCTGTCCGGCTTCACCGTCGTCGAGAACAACCGGATCGACGAGGACGAGATCATCTGGTACTCGCGGGACGCCTTCACCCTGGCAATCCGGGCCCCGTACCCGCCGGACGGCGCGGCGTTCTCCGCGTCGACCTCGGAGGGGAACTTCGCCATGACGTGGATCAAGGACTACGACGCGTCGATCCTGAAGAACCGGTCGGTCTTCCAGACCTACGCCGGTTGCCAGGCCATGCAGATCAAGCGCCTGGCGAAGGACGGCACGACCACGAAGGTTGTCCCGGCCCTGCGCGTGAAGACCTCCACCGTCCCGGCCTGACCGAAGGGGTAACCCGTGAGCCTGCCCCCGCTCGCCCCGGTCGCTGAACTAGAGCGGCGGCTAGGGCTGGCCCCGGGCACGCTGACCGGATCGGACCTGGTCCGGGCAGGGGTGGCGCTAGAAGACGCGTCCACCCTTGTCCGGGCCGAGGCCGGGACCGATTGGGTCGCCGAGGACGGCGTCACGGTTACGGCCCCGGCCGTAGTCGCGACGGTCGTTCTCGCGGCGGCCCTGCGTGCCTACCGAAACCCCGACGGCTACCAGGGCGAGTCCGTCGGCGACTACTCCTACCAGTACGCCCGCGAGTCGACGTCCGGCTACCTGACCGCGAGCGAAGCCCTGATCGTCCGGCGGGCCGCAGGCAAGACGGCCGGCATGGGCGTTTACACGGTCCGGACCCCGTCGGCCTACGAACCGCCCGCCGCCCCCGACCCGTTCCGGGCGGTGATCGCGTGAGGTTCCCGGACACGGTCGAAGTCCTGCGCCCAACCGGCGCCGACGAGTACGGGAACCCGGGCGCCGGCCCGCACGCCCCCGCCGGGACGTTCGCCGGCTTCCTGTCCGGCGACGCCGTCTACGGCCCGCCGACCGCCGACGTTCAGCGGGGCGATCGGCTGCGGATCGGCCCGGACGTCTACGACGTCGAGGGCGACCCCCGCCGGCTGCGGTCGCCCTCGAAGGCGGTCCTAACCCGCGTCGCTGTCCGTCTGCGAAGGAGGTAAGCCCGTGGCGGGCGCGAAGATCCGGCTCGACTCGAAGGGCATTGCCGCGCTGCTGAAGTCGGCAGGCTTCGCGGCGGCGGTCGCGACGAAGGCCGCCGAGGTCGAGACGCTTGTCTCGGCGCATCACTCGGTACGGCGGCACGGGATGCCGGTTGAGCGCGAGGCGTACGTGACCGACCGTGCGGCACAGGAAGTGACGATCGCACACCCCGGCGGTCTGCCCGTTCAGGCGAAGTACGGCGCCCTGACGCAGGCCGCCGCCGCAGCCGGTCTCGAAGTGACCGAGGAGGCCCCCGAGTGAAGGTCCGCCACCACGACCCGCGCGCCGGGACCCTGGCGGTCGTGCGGGCCCTGCGCCCGGACGCGACCTTCGGGACGCTGCGGCTCGAAGACTTCCCCGAGGGCGACGTTCCGGCGCTCCCCTATGGCCTGGTCGCCGCTGATGGGACCTTCGTCCGTCAGCGGGTCACCGCGAGCGCGACCGTGAGGGTCGCTGTGTGGGCCGAGACCGACGCTGCCGGCTACGACCTCGCCGACGACCTTCACGCGTCCCTCCTCGCGTACGTCGGCGGGCCGCAGGTCGTCAGCTTCCGCCCGATGACTGGGCCCCTCCCCACGACCGACCCGGACACGGGGCGGCCGATGACTTTCTTCACCGTGCGCGCCCGGCTTCGCCCGCGCACAGACTAGGAGCGTTTACACATGGGCGACCCGACGAAGGTAAACCTTTGGTCCGGCGCGGACGTCTTCATCGCCGAGGTCGGCACCGCTGACCCGTCCGACCTCGTAACCCCCTGGGCGGTCGATTGGGACCCGGTCGGCATCCTCGACGGCGAGGAGGGCTTCACCTGGGAGCGCGAGGAGGACTCTTCGGAGTTCTTCGGCTGGGGCGGCATTCTCGTAAAGAAGACCCGCTCGAAGCACAAGCGGACCGTCACGTTCGTTGCGATGGAAGACAACCCCGTGGTCTTCGAGCTGGTCAACCCTGGCTCGACCCAGACCGTCGCGGGCGGTATCACGACCTCGAAGGTCAAGGTTCCGCAGACGCGCGAGTTCGCGATCGGCTTCGAGCTGCGCGAGGGCACGAAGGTCCGGCGGCGCATGGTGAAGCGGGCGACCGCCGAGGTCACCGGCGAGGTCAAGGAGTCCGAGACCGAGCCGACCGTCTACACGATCACCGTGACCCTGTACCCCGAGGCCGACGCCACCCTCTACACCGAGCTTTCCGGCGACACCGCCGTCACGCCGTAGTGCGTTGAACGACTAACGCACCGACCGCACTACCCGGACCCCGAGGCCGCCGCGCGGACGGCCTCGGGGTCCCTCTTTCCGCGCCCAACCGCGCCGCACTCCCGAAGGAGCCCCCGAATGAAGGCACCGCAGACCCAGGCCGCTCGCGCCGAGGCCGCCGGCCAGCTCGCGCAGTTCGTCTACGACGGCGAGACCTACACGGTCGCGCCTACGACCGATTGGGACCTCGACGCCCTGGCGGCGTTCGAGGACGGCCACATTCTGACCGCCGTGCGGCTCATCCTCGGCGACGCGCAGATGAAGACTTTCCGCTCGAAGCGGCGGACGATCGGCGACCTGAACGACCTCTTCGAGGCCGCACAGAAGGCCGCCGGGATCTCGGGAAACTAGCCGCCCTCGTCCGTCTCCTCGGGGAGCACTACGACGCCGTAGAAGCCGATCTTCAGCGCTTCTACGGCGTCGACCTCGGGGACCTCTGGACGGGGGCCCTGTCCCTGCGCCGGGTGTGCGCCCTGGTCGCGAACCTCCCGCCCGGGTCTGCCGTCTGGGCGGTCGAGTCGGACCTTCCGCCCGGCCTGACGCCGTCAGACGTCCTTCTCGCCGACGTCTACCACGCGCTTACCGGCACCCCTCACCCGCTGCGCCCGCAGCCGTCCCCCGAGGCGACGGCGACCGCCGCGCGCACCCATCACGAAAACCTCGCCGCGAAGCTGCGCGCCCTGCGCGAGCGGCACGGCCGACCGCCCCGAGAGGAGGCCCCGCCCAATGTCGAACGTCGGCTTCGCGACGCTTCAGGTACTCCCGAGCCTGAAGAACCTCCGGAAACACCTTCAGCGTGACGCGGACCCGATCCTGTCCGCCTGGGCGAAGGAGGCAGGGAAGACCATCGGCGACGGCCTGGCGGCCTCTGCCGGACAGGGGATCGCCGACGCCGTAGGCGACGCGCTGAAGGACGGCGCCGACCGGGGGGCGGACGGTCTCGGCGACAGCGTCCGCGAGTCCGTCGGCGACAGCGTCCGGGACGGCTTCCGGGACGGCTTCCGGGACAGCGCCGACGACGCGGAAGAGGCCGTCGCGCGCCCGCTGCGGCGGGGTGTGACCCTCGCCCTGCGCGACGGCTTCCGCCAGGGCTTCCGAAGTCTGTTCTCGATTTCTCAGGATCAGGGCGGCCGTATGCGGAAGTCCCTGGCGCTGGGCGTCGCGGGCGGACTCATCAACGGCGCGAAGGAGGGCTTCGACGCCGCGATGGACGCGGCTAAGGGGTTCTCGAAGTTTCTGAGCGACGTCGGCCGGGCGGGCGGGCAAGCCGCTTTCGCCGGCCTCACAACGGCGCTTCAGGGCCTCGGGACGACTGTCGCGACCGGCGGCCTGAACCTACTTGCCGGCGCGCTACTAGCGGTCGCGGCGGCGGTCCCTGCCGTCCTGACCGGCTTCACCGCGCTAGCCCCGGTCGTGCTACTGGCGGGCGGACTCTTCGGGTCGCTGTTCACGATCATCGCGGGCGGCGTCGGCTCGGTCGGCGTCTTCGCCCTGGCCTTCCGGGGCCTCGGCGACGCCTTTTCCGAGGTCATGGAAAAGGGCAAGGCGACCGATGAAACGCTGAAGAAACTCGCGCCGAACGCGCGTAAGTTCGTAAAGGCGTTCGCCGGCCTGCGTAAGCCGCTGTCTGACCTTCGCCGCGCTGTTCAGGACAAGCTTTTCGACGGACTCGACAAATCGCTGAAGAGCCTCGCGAAGAGTTGGCTTCCGCAGCTAAAGCCGATGCTTACCGACCTCGCCGCACGGTTTGGCAAGTTCGGCAAGACGGTCATGTCTGCGCTCGGGAAGCCGGACTTCATCCGGAATATCCGGGAAGCGATGCTCGGCTTCGGCGCCTTCCTCGACCGCCTCGGCGAGTCAATGGACCCGCTTATCGGGGCGTTCGGAAAGCTCGCGAAGGCGGCGGGCCCCTTCCTCGCCACGCTCGGCGACAGCCTGGCCGGTGCGTTCGAGACCTTCAGCGCGTGGATCGACAAGGCCGAGAAGTCGGGCGCGCTGTCGACGTTCTTCACGGACGCCGCGAAGGCCCTGCGGGATATCTGGGATATCGGTGGGCTTGTCCTCGGAATTGCTAAGGAGCTTATTAGCACGTTCTTCCCGTCCTCGAAGGCGGCGAGCGACACCTTCCTAGGCGGCGTGAAGCACTGGCTCGGGGAAATCAAGGCGTGGCTCGCGGACCCCGAGAACAAGAAAAAGATCCAAGAGTTTATGGACAAGCTCGGGGAATTCGTAAAGAAGGCCACAACCGAATGGCTTCCCGCCGTAATGGATTTCATGACGAAGGTCGACGGCTGGGCCACGCGAATCGAAAGCTGGGGCGCGACGGTCGAGGGCTGGGGCCAGCGAGTCTCGGGCGTCTTCGCCACCGTGCGCGCGATCGTGTCCGTTTCGGTCGCGGCGATGCGGGCGGCGATCGACACGCTTACGTACCCCCTCGACGCTGCGATCGGGGCCTTCCGCCGGCTGCGCACGGGCGCCGAGGGTCAGCTTCGGGCCCTCCTCGGCGTGGTCTCGTCCATTCCGGGACGCATCCTCGCGGCGCTCGGCGGCCTGGGCGGAATGCTTTACGGCGTCGGCGCGAACATCGTTCAGGGCTTGATTAGCGGCATTCGGGACATGATCCCATCGGCCGCGTCGGTCGCCCGTTCCCTGGCGGGCAGCGTTCGGGCCGCCGCAGAAAGCGCCCTCGGCATTAACAGCCCGTCCCGCGTCTTTATGAAGATCGGCGGGTTTGTCGCTGAAGGTATGGCGCTCGGTATCGACAAGGGGACCCCGAGGGTCACTAAGGCTGTTACCGCAATGACGCGGGTCCCGGATACCGCGCGGGCGACCGCCGGTCCGGATTGGCAGGCCGCGCCCTCGGCGGCGCCCTCCTCGACCGCTTATCACCTTCACGATTCGCGGGCGACTATCGCACAGCTCGAAGCCCTTCAGGCCCGACAGGCGATCCTCGCCCGAGCTGGGAGAGCCCGCTAAATGCCTATCCTCATTCGTCCGGGGGCGGTTGTACCGCCGCCCCCGGGCCTGCCGAACGCGCCCCCGAACCCGGTCCACGCATGGCCCGAGCTGGACATGCGGCGCCCTACGGCGTCGTTCGTGGCCCCTGACGGGTCAGTGTGGCCGCTGTCCTCGCCCGAGCTGGGTTGGGCCACGCTGGATGACGTTACGGGCCTCGGCCCGGCGCCGGTCGACCTCGTGACCGACCCGCACCCGCGCGGCGGCGAGCGCGTCCGCCACGTTCAGCCGCTCGCGCGGGTGGTCACCTGGCCCCTGGCGGTGTGGGGCGACTCGCACCTTCAATTCCTCGCGCGCTGGCGGGCGTTGTCGCGGGCGTTCGCCCTGACCCGCCGCCTCGGCCCCGGCCGCCTTCAGATCACCCGCCCGGACGGCAGTCGCCGGGAAATCCTCGTCTATTTCCAAAATGGGTTCGAGGGCGTCCCGGGGATGGGCTATACGGACGACGTCGCGGTTATCTCGCTGCTATGCGAAGACCCGTACTTCCGGGCGGTCGACCCGCTGGCGGTCACGTTCGGAACGGGCGCGTCGCGGCCCTTCCTGAATCCGTTCCCGTCACTGTCGTCCGGGCGCGTCCTGGGCGACGTGAAGGTAACGAACCCGGGCGAGGTCGAAGCGTGGCCGGAATGGACCCTCACCGGGCCGTTTAGTAGCTTCGTCGCCTTTAACCGGACCCTCGGTCAGACCTTCGTCCTGAACTACCCGCTCGCCTCCGGCCAGCGGGTCACGATTTCGACGGACCCGCCGACGGTGCGAGGGCCTGCCGGCCAGCCGTTGACGTACGCGCTTCAGTGGCCCGGCTCGGTCCTTTGGCATTTAGAACCGGGAACGAACGACGTCCAGTTTACCGCGCACGACGCGGAACCCGGCGCGTCGGTCGTTCTCGAATACCGGCCGAGATTCGAGACCGCATGATTACTCTTCTTGTCACGGATCGGAACCTAAACGTACTCGGCGACCCGATTACGCAATGGACCGACATTGACATAACCCTTCGGTTCAACGAACCGGACAGCGGCTCGGTCGCCCTCCCGACCGGCGTCCTGTCCCCCGCCCAACTCGCCCCCGGTAACCGCCTGGTCGTCATCCGCGACGGGGCGTACTTCACGGCGGGCCCCATCGAAACCCCGGGCGCGCTGTCCTGGTCCGTCAGGGGCGGGGACAGCGGTCCGGGGACGACGACCCTCACCTTCGCGTCCGACCTCGCGTCGATCGTGGCCGAGGTCGCCTACCCGGACCCGGCCCGCGCGATCACGGCCCAGACGGTCGCCCGGCGCACGTTCACCAACGCGAACGCCGAGGCCGTCATGCGTCAGCTTGTGACCGAGAACGTCGGGCCAGCTGCGCTAGCTGCGCGCCGCATCCCGGGCCTGTCCCTGGGCGCGGTCGCGGGGGTCGGCTCGGCGGTGACCTTCGGCTTCCGCCTCGACCAGCTCGGCGACGCGTTGCGCGCGGTCGCGCTGGCGGGCGGGGGCCTCGGCTTCCGGACGCGCTGGACGGGGACGGGGATCACCTTCGAGGTCTATCAGCCGCGTGACCTGCGCGCACAGGTCCGGTATTCGCGGGGCCTCGGGAACCTGCGTGGCTACGAGTTCGACCCCGCCGCGCCGACCGCAACGGTCGCGATCGTAGGGGCCACCGGGGAGGCCGCAAACCGGGCCTTTTCCGAGTTCGTGTCGCCGGCCGCCGCGACCTGGGGCCGCATGGTGACCGTAGTTGACCAGAGGACCGCCGAGGACCCCGCCGAGATCGTTCAGGCCGGCGCGGAAGCCCTCGCGCAAGGAGCCGAGTCGGCCCGACTGACGGCGGACACGGTCGACACCGCCACGCAGCGATACGGCACGCATTACGGCCTCGGCGACCTCGTTTCAATCGAACTGAACAACGGCGTCGAACTAGCCGACATCGTCCGCGCCGTGAATCTCAAAGCCACGCCGGCTACCGGCGAGGTCGTCACTTCGACTATCGGTACGCAGAGCGCGAGCGTCGACCCGGATTGGGTCCGTTTGCTGCGCGACCTCGCCCGCAGACTCGGGCGTTTGGAGGCAATCTAATGGCGCAGGAATCGCCCCTTAGCGCTACCGGCGCACTGACCGAGGCGCAATACGAAAGGCTAGCCGCGCCGCAGTGTGCGGACGGTCTGATCGGTCACCCGAGCAACCCCGCGCCGGTCACCGTGTCGGGCGGACAGGTGCGGGTGCGTGCGGGCCTCGCCGGCCTATTGCGGGGTTTCCCCTGGGCCAGCGGCGACGCCGACACCGTTTACACGCCCAGCCTGACCGGGCCGGCCCGAACCGACCTCGTTGTGCTGCGGCTCTACCGCGACCAGGGCTACAAGGTCGAAACCGCCATTCGCACCGGCTCCCCCGGGGCGGGCGCTCCCGTTCCGTACACGGACACGGGCCCGACCGACTGGCACGAAATCCCCCTTGCGGAGTACGACGTCGCGAACGGGGCCTTCGGCGCGGTCCGGCGGCGGGCCTGGTACATCGGCGACGACGGCCAGATCCTCTGCCGGTCGGACTCCCGCCCGCCTCACCAGGCAGGCCGCCGAATCCGCGAGGTCGACACGGGCCGCGCGTATGAGTCGAACGGCAGCCGGTGGGTGACTCTGCTTGACGACTCGGGCCCGCTGACTCATCTCGCGGTCGCCAATTGGACGTACTCGAAGCGGTATCTTCGCCGGTTTAACGGCATGGTGACGTCGCAGGTAAGCGCGAGGCGGTCCGGCGCCATCCCCGGGTCCACGCAGCAGCTTATCGCCACCCTGCCGCCCGGAACCGTGCCCGACACGGCACTAGAGACCACGGCGTTTATCACGGGCGCGGGAAACGGCTCGGGACCCTACTCGACCTGGGCGGAATACCGCACTAACGGCATGATCGTCGCCGATTTGTCCCGAGGAATCGCTAGCGGCGCCTGGGTAATCACGGCGCCCGCAACCTTCGTCCCCACCGCGTAAGGAAACCAATGTCCATTTACACGCACGGCGGCGACCTCGCCGCGTATGTGATCGTCGCGGGTGAGGGGAACGCCCTCACCCTCGGCGCGGGCGCGGCCCTCGACGCGTGGAACACCCGCACGGGCGGCGAGCAACTGACCGACCTAACCGCGCTCGACGGCGCCCCGCTCGCGGCTATCGTCTCCTCGGACGGGACGGACGGCTTCGCGCCGGGTCAGATCGCCCCGTACAAGGCCCCGTTGCCGGCTGTATGGCTCGGCGAGGCGGGGAACCCGGCCGCCCCGCGCGTCCTGTCCCTGACCGTCGACATGCCGGACCTGATCTCGCAGGTAGGCCAGGCCGCGACCGACGCCCAGCGCGCCGCCGAGGCTGCCGCCGCGTCCGCCGCCGAGCTGGCCGCGAGTTCGTCCGTGGACGGTCACGAGGCCGCCGCCGACCCGCACCCGCAGTACCTCACCCCCGAGCGCGGCGACGGCCGCTACCTGGCCGCGAAGCCGCCGCCGTCCGCCCCGCTGACCGAGGCCCGCGAGGTCTTCGACTTCACCTCGACGCCGGCCAGCTCGGACGCGGACATGCGTCAGGTCTACGTGACGCACAACGGCGTCCGCCGGTTGGTGGCGTGGCTGAACGAGAGGGGATACTACCGGGCCGAACAGGTCTCGGGTGCCCTGTACGACGCCCCGCTTGTGTCGATCACGGCGCACAACGGCACCGGCCGCGCCCTTCAGATTCAGCAGCGGGGCGCGGACAACGTCCGGCGCGACGTCGGCGGGATCGACAAGGACGGCCGGGTCGTGACGACCGATCAGGCGTGGGTGGCCCCCGCCGCCGTCGACCCGGGCGCCACGGGGAAGTACGTCGCGAAGACCGGCGGGAGCCTCGACCCGCTCGGCGTCCGGTTCGACTCGAACGACATCGTCCGGATGCGGGGCCGCCTGACCTACACGGCGAGCACCGTAAGCGGCGAAGTGATGTTCACGCTTCCCGCCGGCTACGCACCGACGCGCGACCGAATGCTGATCGCGCCGGTATCGAACGGCGCCGCGTCCACGATCGAAGTGATGACGACCGGCGCGGTCATCGTCCGCCGGCCGAACACCGGGGCCCCGTCGGACATCTCTTTCGACGACCTGACTTACCACCGCTGACCGTTCCCGAGAAGGGGCGTCCCCACCGCCGGGGGCGCCCCTTCTCGCGTGCCCGGAAAGGAGGCCGCGTGACTGCGGCACCGAAAAACCTGAAGGCCGTCCGGACCCTTCTCCTCGACGCGTTCGAGGACTACGGACTTCACCCCCTGGCGGTCGGCATCGTCGGCGACGCCGCGCACCGGGGCGGGTACCACTGCGGTTCGGACCGGGTCGTGAAGGGCGATTACAGCGTTCACGAGTCCGCCCGCGACCGCGCCGGCCTGTCGATCAACGCGAGCGCGCTCGACGTCGGTCAGTTCTACAAGGGCGGTCACAACCTGCGGACGTTCTCGCTGTGGTTGGTCGTGGAGTGTGCAGCCGGCGCCCCCGACACCCTCGACATTCGCGAGGTCATTTACTCGCCCGACGGCCGGACCGTGAAGCGTTGGGACCGCGAGGGGAAGCGGAAGTCGGGCGACCGCTCGCACCTGTCCCACACGCACATTTCGTTCTATCGGGACGCGACGAAGTCCGGGAAGGACTTGACGCCGCTCTTCCGCCGGTACCTGGCGCACGTCGAGGGGAAGCCGAAGCCGAAGCCGGCCCCGAAGCCCGCCCCCGTTTACACGCTCGGGTCGCGGACGCTGCGGCGCGGCTCGACCGGCGCGGACGTCCGCGAGCTTCAGGCCCTCTTGAACCGCCTCGGCGCGCGGCTGACCGTGGACGGCGACTACGGCCCGGCGACTGAGAACGCCGTGAAGGCCGTTCAGCGTCTCCGCTGGCTCGACCCGGACGGCATCGTCGGCCCGCTCACCCTGACCGCCCTGCGGACCGGCTTCGGTCGCCGCACGCTGCGGGCGGGGAACACGGGCGCCGACGTCGCCGAGCTTCAGCGTCAGCTCACCCGGCGCGGCTACAAGCTGACCGCTGACGGCGAGTACGGCCCGAAGACGAAGGCCGCCGTCCTCGCCTTCCAGAAGGCCCGCAAGCTGACCCGCGACGGGATCGCCGGCCGACAGACCATTACCGCTCTCCGGAAGTGACCCCACCGTGACCATGCACGTAACCGCGACGTCCGAGGGCGCCCCCGCCGTCACCACGGACGGCACCGCGTCAATGCTGATCATCCTCGCCCGGCTGGAAGGGAAGGTCGACGTCGTGACCGCCCAGCACGGCGCGCAGCTCGACGAGCACGCCCGCCGGCTGAACGACGTCGAGCTTCGCCTTCGCGCCGAGGAGGCCCGCCCGGCGACCGCGCCCGAGGTCGACACCCGCCTTCGCGCCGTCGAGGCCCGCCCGGTCGTCACGCCGAAGGCCGTATGGGCGGCGGTCGCCACCCTCGGCGGTCTGCTCTTCGGCGCGGTCGGCCTCGCCGACAAGTTGCTCTCCTGACCGCCCGGCACGCCCGCCACGCCCGCCTGCACGCCCGCCCCGCCCGAGAGGTACGCCCGTGAACCGTCAGCCCCTCATGAACCGCGCCCTGATCGTCGCCGCGCTCGCCCTGGCGTACGTCGGCCTGTCCCGCTTCGGCGTCGAGGTCCCGCCCGACGTGAAGGACGCCGTCGAGGACTTCGCCCTGATCGCCGTCCCGCTCGCCGTGGCGTATTGGGGGCGGCGCCACGTCACGCCCTCGGCGGACCCGCAGGACGCCAACGGAACGCCCCTGGTCCCGGCCGAAGCCGCAGCTAGCGAGCCGGATGGCGGGGCCGGGGCGGGGTCCTACTCGCCCGAGGCGGGCGACGAAACCGCCTTCCTGCCGCGTCTCTGACGCCCGCCGCCCGCCACCGCCCCGCCCCTCGGGCCCGTCCCGGAGGGCGGGGCGTTTCGGCGTTTCCGGGGCGGACGCCCGGCACGCCCGGGGCGACGCCCGAGGACGTCAGGCGGGACGCCGGGCGCACGCCCGAGGTCGCCCGGGAGCGTTCCGCGGAATTTGGGCGGGACGCCTGACGGACGCCCGGGACCGCCGGGCGTAACCCCCGGTCGCCCGGCGTCGTTGGGCGGGGCGATGGGCGGCGTCAGCGAGCGGCGTCCTCGGACAGGCGGCCCCCGTTTACCGGCGGGGGCCGTTTCCGGGCGGGGTTGCGTTGAACGTTCAACGCGAGTACCGTCAGGCGTGTAAACAACCGCACCGCCTGAAGGAGTCGAGATGACTGCCACGACCGCCACCGCCGCCCACGCCATCGCCTACCGGATCGCCCAGGCTGGAACCACCCCGGGCCACATGAAGACCTTCGTTCAGCCCGACGGCACGCTTCGTATCGTGGCTAAGAGCGTGGCCGCCGCCCGCGTGGTGATGGACCGGGCCTTCCGGGCGACCGGCCTCAGCGAGACCGACCTTCCCGAGTTCGAGGTTCGGATCTGGCGGACGGGGCACGTCCTTCGGTTCCCGACGACCCTCCCCGTGTGGGACGTCGCGCGCCGGGTCTACGTAAACCCTCTGACCGGCGAGGCGTGGCCGGCAGGGCTGCGGCTCGACCGGCGAACCGGGGCGATCGTCGCCCGCTGACCGCCCCCACCCCCCGAGACCCCCGGCCCGCCGCCGGGGGTCTTCGCTTTTCCCTGAACACCTTCGCGGCCACTGGCCGACTCCTCCCCTGTCCGAAACCCCGACAGGAGGAGGCCCCCGTGTCTCTCAGCTATCACGACGTCTACGGCTCGCCGTGGGTGGACGACCAGTCGCGGACCCGCGCCCGGTTGGCATCCGAACGCCTGATGGCCCGCCCCCGGCAGTACGAGATCGCCCGCGACGCCTCGCCGACCGAAACGATCGCCCTGGCGAAGCTTGTCCTCGCCGACGCGGGCGTGAAGGCCGAAGTCGTCCGGAAGTCGCCGACGTGGCGCCCGGGTGACGTCGTGGTCGTCTTCTACGGCCCGCACCGCACCCCGTACACCTACGTCCGAGGCCGCGAGACCTGGCCGACCGACGAGGGCCGTCAGCCGAAGACGGACGAGTTCATGACCGCCCAGCTCGACGCGGGCCGGCTGAAGCCGGTCCTTCAGTCCGGCGGCGAGCCGTTCGACGGGGGGCGTCTGTGACCGCCACCTTCGACCGCGCGGCCGACGACCTGGCGGCCCTGATCGACGAGGTCTTCCCGCCCCGCGAGGGTTGGCGTCCGATCGACACCCCGAAGCGCCCGCCTCTGGTCGGCGTCATGGGCCGGGCCCGTGCCGGGAAGGACACGGTCGCCGGTCGCCTGGTCGAGCGGTACGGCTTCCGGCGCTATGGCTTCGCGGACGCCCTGAAGGAGGCGGCGCTGATCGCGAACCCGATTGTGACCCCTGTGGACACCGTCGGCGGGTCGCTGCGGCTGTCCGACGTGGTCTCGGCGGTCGGCTGGGAGTCGGCGAAGGAGCATCGCGAGGTCCGGCGCACGCTGCAACAGTTCGGCGTGGGCATCCGCCACCTTCAGCCCGATTTCTGGGTCCGCGTCGTCATGGACGAGGTCGCCCACCGGCCCGGCCCGGTCGTGATCCCGGACGTGCGCTTCCCGAATGAGGCTGCGGAGATCCGCCAGGAAGGCGGCATACTGATTCGGGTGACCAGGCCCGGACAGGACGAGAGCGATCAACACGTCAGCGAGACGGCGCTTTCGGACGTTCGGGCGGATCATGAGCTGGCGAACGACGCGGACCTTCACTCTCTGCTTAACAAGGTTGACACCCTCGCGCTCAGCCTGTAAGGAATCCCACCCCTGACTAGGCCCCTGCCTGCGGTCGGCTATACGCTGATCGCCGGCAGGGGCCTTTTGGCGTTTACACGCCACCGCGTCCGCGCCGTCGCGATTCTTAAGACAGGGTTAAGACAACGGGTTAGCGTGAAACGTTCAACGCGTCTACGCTGACCGGATGACCGTGACGACAGAGGCGGACCTGATGACGGCCACTAAGGACGAGTTGGGCGCGGCGCTTGTGAAGGCGCTTCGCGCCCTGCGGCGGGTGGGCGACAACCGAGAACGACGCACTGAGCTTTATCGACAGGTCGCGGACGCTTCGGTTGACCTACGCGAGCACTTCCTTACCCCGGACACGGGCGAGCCGGACTGGGCCGGTCGGTCGTGGGCTTATCGCGAGTACGTCCGGGACCGCTACAGCGAAGCCGGGGTCAGCAAAGACGAAGCCCGATCAATTCAGGCATCGGTCCGCTACCACGTGTCGACGCGCGTCCGTCAGCGGCTCACCCCCGAGGAGGTCGAAGACCTGGGCCTGCGCGCCGAGAACATCGCGCAGCGAGCACAGGCGACCCGGGCAGTCAACAGCGCTCTTCTATCTTCGCTGGGAGCGGGGACCCCGGACGAGAACAACCCTGACGTCAGCCGGGCGCTAGCCGGCGCGTTCGTGGTCCTTCAGCGGATCACGCCGGCCGAGGTCGCGGCGCTCGACGGCCAGGGGCGCTCGCAGGCGCGGGCGGTGCTGGGCCGTCTGCTCGCGCACGCCGAGGAGCTTCACGCGGCGGTCGCGCCGGAGTGACGAAGTGACCCCCGTTTCGTCACTTCCCTATTACTTCTTCTAGAGGAGGAGGAGAAGAGCTAGAAGAGGAATATAGAAGTGACGAAACGTCCGTCACTTCGTCACCCCCGCTCCCGCACCGCCCGCTAGGCCGCGTCCCCGGCCCGGCGGGCGTTTCGCATTTCCGCAGGTGAACAGGGCGCCCCCGCCTGGCCGACTAAGCCTATGTCCGCTTTTGCAGGCATAGGAGGCCCAGCGCGTGACTACGCCCAAAATCAATACCATTAGCCGGGGAGGGTCCCGGTTTTACGTCAATCCGGAGACCGGCGAGAAGGCCCCCGGCGTGACGTCGATTCTCGGGATGCTCCCGAAGCCCTTCCTTCAGCATTGGGCGGCAAAGGTCGTCGCGACCTACGCCGTCGAAAACCTGGGGGACATCGTCGGAATTGCCCTACGGGGTGACAAACAAGGCGCGATCGACTACCTGAAGGGGTCCCCGCGCCGCGACACCGCGAAGGCCGCCGAGACCGGGTCCGCCGTCCACGACCTCTTCGAGAAGATGGCGAAGGGTGAGCCCGTCGGCCGCGTGCACCCGGAGTACCGCGTGTTCCTCGACCACTTCGAGGAGTTCCTGAAGGAGTTCTCCCCGGAGTTCGTTTTTCTCGAAGAGACCGTCTGGTCCGAGACGTGGGACTACGCCGGCAGCTTCGACGCCTACGCGATCATCGACGGCGAAAAGGTCTTCCTCGACTGGAAGACCACCCGCAGCGGCGTACACCCCGAGGTCGCCCTTCAGCTCGCCGCGTACCGGCACGCCGATTACATCATCCGGCCCGACGGTAGCCGCGTGCCGCAGCCGCCCTCGACCGGCGGCGGGGTGCTTCACGTTCGGCCCGAGGGCTGGTCGTTCGTGCCCGTGAAGTCCGACCCCGATGTGTTCGAGGCGTTCAAGGTTCTCCGTCAGGTCTTCGATTGGGACCGGATTACGAAGGACACCGTCATCGGTAACCCGATCAACCGGGCGCCGGGGTCGGGCCTGACCGTGAAGCGCACCGCCGCCCCTCGGCGGGCCGCCGCGTGATCGCCACCGCGACCCGCGACGACGTGATCTGGCTCGCCGGCCTCCTCGAAGGCGAAGGGGCCTTCGACCTTCAGCGGGGCCGGTACCCGCGCGTTCGCGTTGCGATGACCGACCGGGACGTCATCGGCCGCGCCGCGACCCTGTTCGGGGTTTCGGTCCGGCTGTCGCTGAAGCCGGCGCCGCACAAGGCCATGTGGCACGCGGAGTGCCAGGGCCCGAAGGCCGAGGCCGTCATGAGGTCGATCCTCCCGCACATGGGCGCCCGCCGGTCGGCCCGCATCGCCGAGATCCTGGGCCACGCCCCGAAGACCGACAAGGCCCCGCCGTCGATCTCCCGCCCGCCCGGCCTGCCGCTCGCCTGAACAGGGCGAACACCCCTGGCCGACTTACCCACTGTCAGAACCGCAGCGCGGGGCGGGGCCTTGAACGCCGCCCAGCTCAAACGACCCGGCTTAGCAGGGTGCCCGCGCTCGACAACGGAAGGAGGCCCGTACGTGGGCCTGCGAATCTGGGAGACCGATCCCGAGGCCGAGCCGAAGCCGAGACAGAACTTCTCCGGGGACCTGGTCGGGCGCTTCCGCTCGGGCTACCAGGTGAACGGCCGTCCGGCCAGCCTGGAAAAGTGGCGGGTGACCTCCGGGGACCCGGCGGTCGCCGAGGAAGTCCGGCGCATGTTCGGCGGCGACAAGCCGCAGACGTGGGAGACGACCGGGGAAGACAACCTCGAAGTCTTCACGAACGCCGAGCGCGTGAAGATCCTCCTCGACGGCCCCCGGGCGATCCGTCAGGAGATGGTCCTCTGGGGCCGGAACGCCGCCCTGCGGCGCTGCGACGGCGTCGAGCAAACCGGCGTGGACGCGGACGACCCGGCGAAGGGCCGTCCGTGCGAGTGCCCGGCGAGTTACCAGGACCGGAAGGACGCCGCGAAGGCGGGCCGGGGGTGCCAGCCGTCGACCACCGCCTATTTCAAGTTGGCCGACGCCCCCGACCTGGGCCGGTTCAAGTTCAACAGCGGTTCGTGGTCCCTGGTCCGCGACATCGTGACCACGGAAAAGGCCCTCGACGAGATCGGCGGCCCGGCGCTCGCGTGGCTGGGTCTCGAAGTCGTGTCGTACGAGGTGAAGGCGACCGGCGCGAAGCGGCAGTTCACGAAGCCGCTTATCGACGTGATCGGCGCAGCCCCGGCGGCGCTGATCGACGAAGAGCCCCCGTTCTAATCGGGCCGGTGCGTTGAACGTTTAGCGCACAGAAAGGAGGGCGCGTGAAGGACTTCATCTGGAACTGACGTAACGCAAATGGCCTCGGGGCCGGGGTGCACTAAGTCTCCCCCGGCCTCGGGGCCCTCTTTGTTTTCTGGGAGGGGAAATGCAAGAGCCGTACCTTCCGCCCGTCGTTTGGCGGGTGGCGATCCCCCGGCGATCGGGCTACCAAACCACGCCCGCGAGCCGTACCTACACGAGCGAACGCGGCGCGCGGGACTACGCGGCGCGACACCCGGGCGCCCGCATCTTCCGCGCCGAACAGACCTGGGCCGAGGTGACCGAATGAGCTACGGAACCCGCGACTACGTGAAGCCCGGCGCCCCGATGTACCGCGCGGCCGGGTACGACGCCGCCGGCAACTGCGTCCGGTCGGTCGGCCCCTACGCCACGAAGGGCGCAGCCATGGGCCAGCGCGGCACGGTCCGGGGCCGGGCCGTCGTCCGCGTCTGCGTCGAGGTCTGCGAGCCGAGCTGGGCGCCCATTCCGGGGACGGAGGTCGAGCGGTGAGCCCGTCAGCCCGCGCCCTGGCGAACCTGGCCGGCGCGTTCGCGGCGTTCGTGGACGGCTTCACGGCGGCGCTCTCGTGCCTCGGGGTAGAGACCGCCCAGCGACGGGCCGCCCGCCGGCAGGGGCAGGTGGTCTGCTGGTTCCCTCACGACGCGCTAGACCCGGCACATCGCGGGGGTCCCCGCGCGGCGTGCCCGGAGTGCGGGGCGGCGCTGTGAGCGCGAATAAGGCGAAGGGGACCCGCTGGGAAACCGCCCTCGTGCGGTTCTTCCGGGCCGCGACGATCCGCGCGTTCCGCCCGGCACAGGAGGGTTTCCGGGACGTCGGCGACCTGGGCGGTCTCGACCCGTTCGCGGGTCAGGCGAAGGATTGGGCGAACTGGCAGGCCGCGATCCGCGAGGGCCTGGACGGCGTCGAGAAGCAACGTTTACACGCCCGCCAGGACTACGGCGTCGCGTTCGTGAAGCGGGCCCGCGCGTCGACCGGGCGCGGGTACGCCGTGATGACCGTCGCGACGTTCGTTCGGCTCTTGCTGCGGCTGCGGCGGGCGGAAGCCGCGCTCGCCGAGGCGGCCCCGGACACGGCGGCCCTCCTTCGCGGGTTCGCCGAGGAAGACCTTCAGGCCGACTTCGACGCCCTGGCGAAGGCCCTTCGCGAGGAGTGAACACCCCGGCCGCGCCTGGCCGACTTACCCATTAGCCGCCCAGCAAGGGCACCGCGACTACCAGGGAGCGCAGCCATGAACGAGACCACGACCGAGACCGCGACCGAGACCGAGGCCCCGGCGACCGCGAAGGAGGTCCGTACCTGGGCCGCTGTCAACTTCCGGGGCCACGTCGGCGCGCGTGGCCGCCTGGCGGGCGACGTGAAGGCCGCCTTCACCGAGGCGACCGGCCGCCAGGTCGCCTGACACGCGGCGGGCGTAGTCCAGCGGCCTAAGACGCCGTGCTGCGGACGGTTCGAGTCCGGCCGAAAGGCAAGCGGCCCCCGCCACGGTAACGCCGGTTCAAATCCGGTCGCCCGCCACCAACCCCCGAAAAGCCCTCGGCCTAGTGCCGGGGGCTTTTCGCATTTCTGCCCTGAACACCCCGCCGGCCACTGGCCGACTCCTCGGACGTCCCCGACGGAAGGAGGCGCAATGCCGCCCCGTAAGTACGCCCCGCCCCGTGAGTCCGACGGCTTGAAGCCGTACGTCCTGCGGTACCGGAGTTTCACCTTCACGAGTAACCGCATCGTGTGGGCCGCCTCGCTGAAGGACGCCCAACAGTTCACATACACCCGCGAGCGGTTCGCGAGCTACACGGTCCGCCGTGCCACCCCCGCCGATATGGAGGCCCACGCCTGATGAAGCTCTCTGACCTCCTCGACCGCCTCGGCGCGACCGACGAAGGGGACGGCTGGCTTGCCGTCTGCCCGGCACACGCGGACTCCCGCCCGTCCCTGCGGATCGCCGTGGGCGAGTCCGGCGCCGTCCTGCTGAAGTGCCGCGCCGGCTGCTCGACCGTCGAGGGCGAGGCCGGCAAGATTCGCCCCGGCGCCGTCCTGCTCGCGCTGGGCATGTCCGTGGCCGAACTGCACAACATCGACGCCACGGACGCCCCCGTTCGCGCGACGTCGACCAGTACCCCGGCGAGCCCGGCGGCGGTCGCGGCCCTGGCGGCGCAGCTCGACCGTTGGGCGGCGGCACTGTGGAACGGGTCCGACCCCGCGACCGCTGACGCCGCCTTCACGTACGCCCGCGACAGGTTCGGTCTCGCCGCAGACGACATGACGCGCCTCGGTCTGGGCGTCGCCGAGCGGGCCGCGTACGACGACGCCGGTACCCTCCTTCGCGGCCTGCCCGGCGGTCCGCGCCTGGTCGTTCCGTTCCGCGACCGCGACGGCGTCCCGCGTGGCTACCAGGCCCGCGCGCTCGACGCCTCGGCGAAGGTCCGATGGTTGGGCGCGAAGTCGCCGCAGGGCGAGTCCTGGGCCCGGGTCGGCTTCCTGCCGGGCGAGTCCGGCTGGGCCGAGCTGATCGTGACCGAGGGCCCCGGCGACGGCCTGACCGCGTGCGCGACCGGCTATGACGTCGCCTTCGTGCGTGGCGCCGGCCTGGCCGCGTCCGTCGCGGGCGAGGTCGCCGCTCTGGCCGACGGGCGTCCGGTCGTCGTCGTCGGCGACGCGGACGCCTCGGGCGACCGTTTCTCGCGGGTCCTGTGCGCCGAGCTGGCGAAGCTGGGCCTCTCGGCCCGCAGCGTCCGGCCGCCGGCTGACGGCGACGACGTGACGGACTGGCGGGGCCGCAGCCCGGAGACCTTCGCGACGGACTTCATTCGGGCGGTCACCAACTCGCAGGACCCGGGCGGGCTGAAGACCCGGCTCAACGCGTGGACGGACGCGGACCTGACCGAGGTCGCGTCGGCCCGCCGGCTGAAGGACTTCTTCGAGGAGGCGGGGTCCGGGGTGAAGTACAGCCCCGAGGCCGGTTTCTTCATCCTCACGGATGGCGTGTGGAGGTCGGACAAGCTCGACGCGGTCCGGACCGCTGCACAGGACGTCGCCGCGTCGATCTGGGCCGAGGCCGCCGAGCTGGCCGAGGCGCTGAAGGAGGTCGTCAAGGCGGGCGATAAGGAGGAGGCGAAGGAGCTTTCCGCCCGCGTCGGGAAGCTGAAGAGCTTCGCGAAGGCGGCGAACAGCTCGAAGGGCATCGACGCGATGGTTCGCGAGCTGAAGGCCCTCCGGGGCGTTGCCGTCGACTTCGAGGCGTTCGACAAGCATCACCACTTGCTCGCCGTGCGGAACGGGGTTATCGACCTGCGGTCGGGCCGGCTTCAGGAGCACGACCCGGACCTTCTCCTGACCCGGCGCGTCGACCTCGACTATGACCCCGAGGCGACCGCGCCGCGCTGGGAAGCCTTCCTCCGTGAGGTCTTCCCGCACGCCCGCCACGCCGGCCTGCCGGACTACATGCGCCGGCTGGTCGGGTACGGGATCACGGGCGAGACCGGCGAACAGTGCTTCGTCGTCCACCACGGCGGCGGCGCGAACGGGAAGAGCGTTTACACGGACACGCTGACGGAGGTCTTCCGCGAGCTGGTCGTGACGACGCCCTTCAGCACGTTCGAGGAGAAGCAGAGCGGCGGCATCCCGAACGACCTCGCCGCGCTGAAGGGGTCCCGGTTGGTCTTCGCGGCCGAGGGTGAGCAGGGCCGCCCGATGGCCGAGGCGGTCCTGAAGCGGGTCACCGGCCGCGATTCGATCTCGGCCCGGTTCATGCGGAAGGAGTTCTTCGAGTTCCGCCCGACGTTCCTCCTTCAGCTCGCGACGAACTTCCGCCCGCAGTTCAGGGGTCAGGACGAAGGACTCTGGCGCCGCGTGAAGCTGGTCCCCTGGGAGCGGTACTTCACGCCGGCCGAGCGGGATCACAAGCTGGGCGAGAAGTTGCTTGCCGAGGCCGCCGGCATCCTCGCGTGGGCGGTCCGGGGCGCGGTCGACTGGTACCGCGACGGCCTTCAGGACCCGGTCGTGATCCGGGACGCGACGAAGGAATACCGGCAGACGTCCGACGCCCTGGCCGGCTTCCTGCCCGGCGTCCTGGTCGCCGAGGAGGGCGGGAAGGTCACGGCCAAGGTCGTATGGGACGCGTACCGCCAGTGGTGCGACGACGAAGCCCTTCCCGGGAAGGAGCGTTGGACGCGGCGAGCCATGTTCGCGGCGCTCGAAGAGCGGGGCGCGACGAAGAAAAAGGAGAACATCGGCGTCGTCTTCCTGGGCCTGCGGGTGGCCCGGCCGTCGGACCACGCGACCGACGAGACCGCCGAAGAAAACCCGGTCGAGGGGCGAACAGTTGCCTCGCCGCTGGCCGACTCCCCTAGCGACACCCCTTCCGCCGGTCCTTCGCTGGACGACATCTTCTCGGGAGATTCCCTGTGAGCCGACTGACCCGCCGCCGCAAGCGGTACCGCGTGCACATCGAAGAGCGCGACGGCCTGGGCGAGACCGCCGAGGTCTACCTGACCGAGGCCGAGGCCGACGCCGTCCGCTACGTCGCCGACCTCCTTCCGACCCTGACGATCGAGGAGGCCGTGTGACCACCCCGGCTGACGACTGCGGCGTGACGGGCGGGTGCCAGGCGTGCCCGCTCTTCGCCGCGAACGTGTGCGGCGACCCGGCGCCCGAGCCCCGCGCGCCGGTCCTGTGCAACGCGCCCATGCCCCCTGCGGGCAGGGTGCGTTGCGACAAGCCCGCAGGCCACAACGGCGACCGCCACCTGTCGCGGATGTTCGGTCTCGGCGAGGCGGCGTGGGGCTACGTCCCGACGGCCGCCGAGAACCCGGCCCGGTTCGAGGTCGACGGCGCGGGCGTCGTGACCGACCGGGACGCGGCCGAGCCCGCCCCGGCCCGGTTCGAGGTCGACGGCGCGGGCGTGGCGCTCGACCTCGACGCCCCGGACGTCGACCCGAACGAGCCCCGGCCCGAGGGCGCCGGTTGCTGCGGTGGCGGGTGTGGTGCCTGAGTCCGAGGGCGCGCGTCGCGCACGCATAAAGGCCCAGGTCATGCGGGACCACCCGTTCGAGGGCCCGGGGGCGTTCTGTCAGCACTGGACGCCGCTCGCCTCGCGCAACACCGCTGATGGGCTGCTGTCCTTCCGGTCTCAGTGCGGGTACGGGCGCGACACCCACCCGGACGCCGAGCACCCGATGAACCGCGAGACCCGGGCCGAAGAGGACGAGCTAAACGACCTCTGCGGGACCTGCGGCGAGCAGGCCGGGAGCCTGCGGCACACCGACCCGGAACCCAACTGACCCCATAACCCGACCCGAACGAAGGGCCGCTTCCCGCGTGGGAGCGGCCCTTCGGCCGTACCCGAGGAGTTCCCCGTGACCCGCATCCTGTACTTCACCGCCCCGTGGTGCGTTCCCTGCCGGAAGTTCGGCCCGATGCTCGACGTTCAGGCCCGCGCCCGCGACCTTCCCGTTCAGCGCCTCGACATCGACGAGGACGCCGCCGGCCGCGTCGCCCTGGCGCTCGACGTCCAGTCGGTCCCGACCGTCATCGTCGAGAGTGACGGCGAGGTCGTCGACCGCTTCGGCGCCCTCTCGCCGATCGCCCTGCGCGACCGTTTGGAGGCCGCGTGCGGACGCTGACGCACACGGTCGGCGGGACGGTCGTCGGGATTCACTTCCCCGAGCGGCGGGCGGACCTCGACGGTTTCCGGGCCTTCCTGGCGGGCGGTGACAAGGTTCTCGCGTTCGACACGGAGGGGACCGGCCTCGACATCTTCTCGCCGGATCACCGGCTGCGGCTGGCGCAGTTCGGCAACGGCCGCGAAGCGTGGGTGTTGCGGAAGGACCTCTTCGCCGAGGAGGCCGCCGCCGCCCTGCGGCAGCCACGGGCGTACGTCATGCACAATGCGCCGTTCGACCTCCTGACCGTGGACCGTCACCTAGGCGTCCGGCTCGAAGAGCTGGGCGGGCGCACGTTCGATACCCGCGTTCTGGCTCACCTGATCGACCCCCGGTCGCCGCAGGAAGGCGGGATCGGCCTGAAGCTGAAGCCGTTGAGCGCCGTCTACGTCGACCCGGACGCCCCGGACACGCAAGACGGCCTGACGGCTGAGTTCCGCCGGCTGGGCCTGACGAAGGCGACCGGCTGGGCGGGAATCCCCATCGACAATGAGCTTTACGTCAGGTATGCCGGCCTCGACGTCATCCTGACGTGGCGCCTGTTCCGCGAGCTGGGCCCGCTGGTCCGGGGGATCGGCCTCGACCACCTGTCGAAGTTCGAGCATCACCTTCAGGTGTTGCTCGCGATCCTTCAGCGCAAGGGCTTCCGCCTCGACGTGCCCTACGTCGAGCGGCTGCGGGCGGACCTGACGGACGAAGCGGAGTCCTTCCGCCTGGTCGCGAAGCGGTACGGCGTCGAGAACGTGAACAGCACAGCGCAGCTCGCGGCGGCGCTCGAAGCGATGGGCGAGACCCTGACCGAGCGGACGCCGTCCGGGGCCCTGAAGGTCGACAAGGGCGTTCTCTTGCCCCTGGCGGATCTCAACCTGGACTGGGCCCGGATCGACGTCAGGACGCCTAACCCGCTGGCCGACGCCGCGCTTCGCTCGAAGCGGGCCGAGAAGTGGGCGACGACGTACGCGGACGCCTTCCTGACGCTGAAGGACGCGGACGACCGTTTACACGCGTCCATCGGTGCCCTTCAGGCCCGCACGGCGCGCATGTCGATCAGTCGGCCGCCGCTTCAGCAGTTGCCCTCTTCGGACTGGCGGGTACGGCGGGCGTTCATCGCGGACCCGGGGCAGACGATCATCGCGGCCGACTATCAGGCGGTCGAAATGCGTGTCCTCGCGGCCCTGGCGGACGTGGCGAAGATGAAGGACGCGATCCGCGACGGGGCGGACCTTCACTCCTTTACCGCCGCCCTGGTCGAGGGCGTCACGGTCGAAGAGTTCGCGGCGCGGTTGAAGGCCGGCGACAGGGGCGCGAGTAAGGCGCGGAAGCTCTACAAGGGCGTCGGGTTCGGGAAGGTCTACGGCGGCGGGGCGGTGACCCTGGCGCGGCAGACCGGCGCCGAGCTGGGCGCGGTGAAGCGCGCTATCGCGGCGTACGACAGCGTGTATCCGGAGATCAAGCGCTACTCGCGCCGGCTCATGTCGCGTGCGGAGTTCGGCCGCAAGGAGGTCGTCACCCCGTCGGGGCGTCACCTTCCGCTCGACCGCGACAGGTTGTACGCGGCGACGAACTACGTCGTTCAGTCGACCGCACGCGATTTGTTGGCACAGGCCATCGTCGACATCTTCGCCGCCGGCCTCGGTGACCACCTGTTGCTGCCCGTTCACGACGAGTTGATTGCGCAGGCCCCGACCGAGAACGCCGAAGAGGTCATCCGGGAGATCGGCCGCGCGATGGAGTCGACCTTCTTCGGGGTGCGGATCGAAAGCGACCCGGACGTCTACGGCGCGAGCTGGGGCCACGGCTACGGGTGCGCCGTGAAGGACGGGCGCTGCGTGGTTCGTGAATCGCACCCGCACAAACACGGGGTCACGCACGCGTGACGCCGGATTCGTGCCCGGATCGCCCATGTAACGAAAGAATAAGAAAGGACGCTGCGGTGACTCCTGCCGATCTTGACATTGACCGTGACGCAATTCGCATGGGGGACCTTGTCGCCGCGCTGCGGGACGAGTTGGGCAAGCTGGAATCCGTCCTACCTGCGGCGGTCGACGCGCAATGGACGGCCGCACCCGTCGCACGGCCGAGGGAAGACACGGCCGAACGGATGAAAAATCGTCGCAGTGACCCCACGGGAGACATCGCGCTTGATTCGGACCGGTTGCGCCTACGCGCGGAACTAGTACGCTCTGCAAACGTTCTTGCCTGCGGGATTGTTTCCCTGCGGCAAGCGCGCCAGGCGGTCCGCGATTCGCTGACGCCGTGGTTCGGGGAGGGCGGGGAGTAATGATCAATCGGGCCGCAGAGTCCTACCGACAGGACGGGATGCGTCGCGCCTACCTCCTCGGCCCGTCGCACGGGACACCGGCCGAGCGGGTCGCCCGCTTCCGCCCCGCGTTCGACGCCCTGACGTCGGCCGGCTTCGCGGTGACCGCCCCCGCCGTGTCGCAGCCAGCCGCGTGCGAATCGGCCGACCACCTACTGTCCGTGATGGATGACGACCTTGACGCCCTCGCGGCGGCGGACGTCGTTGTGACGCTGCCGGGGTCCGATCGCCTGTGGGAAATCGCAATCGCGGACGCGCTGGGCGTGCCGGTCGTCTCCTTCGCGGACTGCCTGGCCGAGCGAGCCTGCGCCTGAACTAGCAGCGGAAACAGGGCCCCGGGGAATCTCCTCGGGGCCCTTCGCCGTACCCGCGACTGACCCCGACTCAGCCATCCGGTTAGGACGGCGCCCCGAAGGTCTTAAAGATCGCGCGACCCTTTGCGTTGAACGTTCAACGCAATAGCGTTCATCACGCATCGCAACTCGCACACCCGTTCGAGGTAAGCCGGCGACCACCGGCGGACCCCTTACGCCCTCAGGAGGGCCCGCAATGTCTGCTTTCGCCCAGCTTTGGACCGTCACGACCACCCCCCTCGACGTCGAGGAGGAGCCCGCCGTGATCGCCGCCGCCCAGGCCGGCGACGAGGCCGCGACCCTTCGCCTGTTCGCCGCATATCAGCCGGCCCTCCGGGCGGCGGTCAAGCAGTCGATGGTGGGTCTCGGCGGTCGGATGACCCGCGACGACGCTCAGCAGGCCGCGACGCTCGGGTTCCTGGAAGCCCTCCGGGTCTACCGCCCCGACGCCGAGACCGGGGGCCGGCTCGCGGCCTTCCTGCGTCACCGCCTGGCCGATGAGATGACCCTTGCGGCCTCGGACATGACCGGCGGCTTCAGCGTCCCCTCGCGGACCCTGCGGCGGTTCTTCGGCATCATGGCCCGCGCCGACCGGGACCCGGTCGAGGCGGCCCGGATCGCCCCCGACTTCGAGATGTCCGAGGAGACCTTCTGGTTGATCTGGACGGCGGTGCGGGCTGAGTCGTCGCTGGAAGAGGCCGTCGAGATCCACGGGGACGCGGACCGGGCGGCGCCGGTCGGGGACGCGTCCGAGCCCCGGGGCGTGGCGGACGCCGAAGACCGCGTCCTGTGCGACCTCGCCTTCCGGGCCGTGGACGACTTCGAGCGCGACGTCTGCCGGCTGGCCTACGGCTTCGCCGACTTCGACCCGCAGCCGGACGCCGAGATCGGCCACCGCCTCGGCGGGTTCTCCCGGCTGAAGGTCCAGCGGACCCGGACCCGGGCCCTCGGCAAGATGCGTTCGGCGCTCGGTGCGTTGAACGACTAACGCACCTAAACCGGGGGCCGGGTTTCTGAACAGCCCGGCCCCCACTGGCCGACTTCCCCCACGTAACCGCCCGACCCTCCCGTTAGGAGCCCTGCCGTGGACGTCTTCGAGACCGACAACTTCCCCACCAACCCCGACACCCGCGAGGGTTACGACCTCCTCGACTTCGAGGCCCGCGACGACCTCGACGATGCCTACGCGGACGACCTGCGGGCGGTCGTGACCGGCCTGCCGGCCCGGCCCGGGACCCGGCGGTGAGTCCCGAACGCGAGTACGCCCGTGCCGAGCTGGCCGAGATCCTGCCGAAGTCGGCACATCGGCACATCGGCCGCATCCTCGACACACTCGGCCTCCCCGAGGTCGTCCGCGCCGTTGACGTCGTCGGCGCTCGCGTGCCGGTCGAGACGGTCGAGGTCTACGGCCTGTCGATTGGCCTCGACGCCAACGGCAACGCCGCGACCGTCGGCTTCCCGCACGGGGCCGAGGTGTCGGGATGATCGCCCGCCTGAAGCGCTACCTCGCCGAGCGCCGCGAGGCCGCCCAGGTCCCGACCGGCTGGGAGTCGCCCGAGGCTGCCGCCGAGCTGGCCCGGATCGTCCGCGAGGCGACCGGCGAGCACGGGCACATCGGGCCCCGTCACGGGGCGGTCGGATACGCCGCGACCCCGGCGGACTACCGGCCCCGGCACGCCGCGCCGGGCCCCGTTTGCGTTGAACGTTCAACGCATGTAGAGTCGCGTTTACACGCCCCACCGGGGCCGCAAACGAAGGAGTCGACATGACCGCCGCCGGGAAGATCACCGCCGCCGCCCTCGCCGCTCGCGTTGCCGCTGGCGAGTCGGCTCGGGTGCTACTGGTCGAGGCCGAGGAGGGCTTCCGGCCCGCCACGCGGAAGACCGGCGTCGTGACCCTGGCCGTGACCCGCGCCGGGGCGCGGCACGTGGGCCCGGCCTGGCGCGCTAAGCGTCAGTACAGCTTCGAGACCTCGCAGGGTGAGACCGTGTGGGTCTCCCCCTCCCAGACCTTCATCCTCGCCCCCGAGGACGCCGCCGCCGTGAAGCGGGCGCACGCCGAGGCCCTGGCCGAGGATGCGCTTCGCACGAACCGCGCGGAGCGCGAGGCCGCCCGGCGCATCGCTCCGGACCTCATGCGCCGTTCCGGTCGCCCCGCCCCCGCCGTCTGCAACGCCGAGGCCGCCGAGGAGGGCCCGGTCGCCGCCCCGGCGAAGTCCTTCAGCACCCGCGAGGAATGGCTGACCGAGGCCGTCGAGGCGCTGAAGCCGCTCTTCGAGGGCGTCGGCGCGACCGTCCCGACCGTGCGGGTGTCGGTCGGCTGGCCCGGCGGGAAGGGCAAGAAGAACAGCGTTATCGGCCAGTGCTGGGCGTCGTGGACGGCGGCCGACAAGGTCTCGCAGGTCTTCATCTCCCCGGTTCTCGACGACGCCGGCCAGGTTCTCGCGACCCTGGCGCATGAGGTCGTGCACGCCGTGGACGACTGCAAGTCGGGGCACAAGGGCGACTTCGCGAAGATCGCGAAGGGGATTGGCCTGACCGGGAAGATGACCGCCACGGTCGCGGGCGACGACCTGAAGGTGACCCTCGGCGAGATCGCCGCCTTCCTGGGCCCGTACCCGCACGCGAAGTTGTCCATCACGGACGGCGGGGCGGGCGAGAAGCCGCAGAAGAACCGGCAGTTGAAGGTTGAGTGTGCTGCCTGCGGCTACACAGCCCGCACGACGCGGAAGTGGCTGGACGAGGTCGGCGCCCCGCTGTGCCCGTGCAACCGAGAAGAGATGGTGATTGCCTGACGTGCGTTGGGCGTTTGACGCGGCGATTAGTCTCGGTGCGTTGAACGCCCAGCCCCCGAAGGAGTCCCCATGTACCCGCCCCCGTCGCCGTACGACCCCCGCGCCGAGGCCGAGCGCCAGAAAGCCGGCCTGTTCAAGGCCGGGAAGGTCGCGGCCTGGGTCTGGGTCTCGCTGACCGTCGCTGCCGTCGTGATCGTCGTCGGGTGCTGCGGCCTGTGCCTCTTCGGCGGGGTGCTGGGCGTGGTGATGCCGACCGGGACCCCGACACCAACACCCTGACTGAAGGAGAGCAATGGAGACAACGACCGCCGCGAAGCTGTCGAAGGGGGCCCGGGTCATGGTGACCGGGGCCCCCGCCCCGTTCGTGACCCTGGCGAAGGCCGCCGAGGGGGCGACCGCCGCGACCGTGACCGCCGACCCGACGAAGGACGGCCGGAAGCTGGTCTTCGCGACCACTGAGGGCGTCCTGACCGCCGGCCCGACGGCGCGGGTACTCCTGGCCCCGGACGCCGCTCCCGAGGCCGCACAGGGCCCCGAGGAGGCCCCGGAGGAGACCCTTCCGCCGCCGGCTGGCCTGGCGACCGCGAGGGTCGACGTGGACGCGGCAGGCCGGCTGATGAAGGGCAGCGTCGTTCGGGTCGGCGACCGCGCGGCGCCGGTCCCGCTGACGACCGAGCGGGGCGGGATCGTGGCCCCGATTCGGCTGGCCGAGGCCCTGGCGTCGATCGGCTTCGAGCCGGTGACCCGCTGGACGCCGGTCGAGGACGCCGACGCGGTTGCGTGCCAGGTCCGCCCGGCGCACTAGCGCTCCCCTGTAGACGCCCCGTGACCTGGGCTTTCCCGGATCACGGGGCGTTTACACGATTCGGGGTTGCGTTGAACGTTCAACGCATGTTCTACTTGACCCCGTAAGCGAGAACGCCCCACCGAAGGAGTCCGAAGTGAGCGACCTGGTCACCGGAGACGACATGATCGCCCTGCTCGTCAGCGAGGGTGGCGACGAGGGGGCGACCTACGCCCCTGGCGACAGGTCCCCTGAGGCATTGATCGCCCGCAACGCCGACGTGCTCATGGCCATCCGCAACCCGGCTCGCGGCTCCATTGTCGACTATCACGCCCTCCTCGGCGGGGACGAGTTGGAGCGCATGGGCTACGTGTCCCGCCCGGTCTACACCGCCGTTGCCTGCTACGCGCTGACCGACAAGGGCGCGGCGGTTGCTCGCGCCTTGCAGGCCGTCTGATCACTTCCGGCCGGGGGCGGAAGCTCGCCCCCGGTCCGTTGAACGTTTCGCGTACCCTGTCCGAACCCCATCGAAAGGATCGGCCATGAACAGCAAGCCCCGCCCCTGGCGCGACTTCTTCGCCGCCGTTGTCGAGGCCGTTCTTCCCGAGACTCCCGAGCGTCGGGCGGTCAGGGAACGCGAAGACCTGAAGCGCGAGCTTCGCGCGAACCGCGTACCCACGAACGACGAGAACGGGAGAACCGAAGAGTGAACACGAAAGCGACCGGGCGCGGTTGGGCCTACTTCGGCGCGATCCTCGGCGGCGGCCTGTCCGTCACCGCGAACATTGCCCACCCGTACATCGCGGGCGACCCCGCCGCGCTCGAAGTGATCTTCTCGGCCGCGTGGCCGTTGCTGCTCTTCGTCGGGATCGAAGTCCTAGCGCGGGTCGCCTTCCCGACCGGCTTCGGGTACGCCTTCCTGCGGTTCGCCGGGGTCGGCCTGGTCGCCCTGGTCGCCGCGATCGTGTCGTACCGGCACCTGTCGGGCCTGTTCGACCACTACGGCGACGACCCCATGACGGTCGTCATCGGACCGCTAGCGATCGACGGTCTTCTTGCCGTGTGTTCGGCGGCGCTGATCCTGACCGGGCGGAAGCGGGCGCTCGCCGAGGAGGCGCCGGCCGCGAAGCCGGCCCCGCCGACCACCTTCGAGGAGCTTTTCCCCCACGCCACCGCGATACACGCAGAGGAGAACCCGACGTACTTCCCGGCCGCGTGGTCCGACCCCCGCCAGACGCACGCAGACGCCCCCGTGAGCCCCGCCCCGGCCCTGCCTACCCCTGAGCCCGTTCCGGCCGTCGTGGACGCTCTCCCGGCCCCTGCGCCGGCCGTCGAGGAGTGCGAGGCCCCCGAGCCGGAGCCCCAGCCCGAGCCGGTCGACCCGCGCATGGTCACCGCGCTGCCCTTCGATCCCCTGCCCGAGGTCGGCGACCCCGACCGTCACCCGGAGATCCGCCGCCGCGCCGAGGCGCTGAAGGCCGAAGACCCGAAGCGCTCGCAGCAACACATCGCGGACCTGATCGGCATTGCCCGCTGGACGCTGCGGGACGCGCTCGCGAAGACCGCGCCGCAGCCGGCCAGCCCGCCGGCCCTGACCCTGGTAACCACCTGATCGACGGAACGGCCCGCCCCTGGAACCCTCGGGGGCGGGCTTTGTCGTACCCGCTTGCGTTGAACGATCAACGCACCTAGACTCCTGTTTACACGCCCCGCAGGGGCGCACGACCCCGAAGGGTGTTAGACATGGGCGTTATGCGCAGCGCGATCGACCCCCGCACGATCCCGGCCGACCTGAAGGCCCGCCTCCTCGCGAGCCTGGCCGACCACATGCGCGAGGCCGAGACCCCGCGTGATGGCGTGATCGCCGCCGCGAAGGCCGCGAAGGCGGAAGCCCTGCGGAACGGCTGGACGCCGGCCGTCGCGCAGGCCCTCGGCGAGCTGGTCGCCACGATGGGCGGGGACCTGATCGGGGCGGCCATCGTGGACGCTGAGAAGGACCTCCGGAAGGCCCGCGCCGTCGAGCGCGAGGCCGAGACCTTCCACCGTCGGGCGGTCGAGGGTGGACGCCAGGACGCCGCCGAGGCGTGGGCGGCGAAGCTCGCCGCCGCCCGGGACGCGCGGATCGCCGCCGAGGCCGAGGCCGAGGCCCAGCGGGTCCGCTGACCCATCCCCTATCGGCCCTCGGGAGCAATCCCGGGGGCCGGTTTGCGTTGAACGTTCAACGCATGTAGAGTCGTTTACACGCCCCCCGGGGAACGCAAAACGAAGGAGCCGACATGAACGCCGCCACCGCCGCCCGTCGCCAGGCCGTCGCCGACACCCGCGCCCGCATCGCCCGCGTCGAGAACGGCGGCAGTTTCATGCGCCGTGCCAACGCTGGTGACCGCGCCGGGATCTACGCCCGCATGGACGCCGGCCAGCTCACCGCGATGCGCAACTACTTCCGCAACACCCCCGACAAGCTGGCCGAGGTCGAAGCGGAGATCGCCCGCCGCGCCGCCTGACCCGCCACGCCGCAGGCCCGCTACCGGACACCCCGGGGCGGGCCTTCCGCGTATTCTGGGGGCATCTCAGCGCCCCTGAAGGAGCCCTCCCGTGTCGACCCCGCCGAGCTTCCCGCCGGACCTCGTAAACCGCCTGTGCGCCCTGATCGCTGGGCACGCCCGCGACGCCCGGAACATGGTCGTCGTCACCCCGCCCGCGACACGCTGACCCGCTGCGCCCGACGCCCCGCCCGGACTCCCGGCGCGGGGCGTTTCGCGTTGTACGGTGGCCGCGTGCCCGTGACTCCCCCGAAGTATCAGCGCATCTATGCCGCGATCCGCGCGGCGATCGAATCCGGCGAGTACGCCCCCGGCGCCCGACTTCCCTCGGAAGCCGCCTTCGCCCGTGAGTTCGGCGTCACGCACGTGACCGTGCGCCAGGCGCTCGCCGAGCTTCGGCGGGACGGCCTGGTCGAGCCGCGCCAGGGGGTCGGTACGTTCGTCCGCGAATGTCCAAGTTGAGATGTGCGTCTAGGCGCAGCGCCGCCGGCACGGACTTCCCCCCGATCGAGGCGTGGGCGCCCGAGGAGATCCGGGCGCACGTCGCGTTCATGGGCGAGGTCAACGAGAAGCTGATCGCCGACGGCGAGCTGGTCGGCGGCGAAGGGCTCGCCGCCCCGGCCCAGGCGAAGATCGTCCGGGCGGGCGCCGGCGGTGCCCCCGTGGTCACCGAGGGGCCGTTCGCCGAGACCAAGGAGTTCCTCGCCGGCTTCTGGATCGTGGACTGCGACAGCCCCGAGCGGGCCGTCGCGCTCGCCGCGCACATCTCCACCGCGCCCGGCCCGGGCGGCCGGCCGTTGAACATGCCGATCGAGGTGCGCCCCGTGATGTCGGCGCCGCCGCAGGAGATGTGACGACTGACCACCGCCGACCCACCCGTCGAGGACCTGCTGCGCGAGCTGGCGCCGCAGGTCCTCGGCGTGCTCACCCGCCGGTTCGGCGACTTCGCCACCGCCGAGGACGCCGTGCAGGAGGCGCTGCTGGCGGCGGCCACCCAGTGGCCGGTCGAGGGGACGCCCGGCAACCCGCGCGGCTGGCTGATCCAGGTCGCGTACCGACGGATGGTCGAACTGGTCCGCGGCGAGACGGCCCGGCGGCGGCGTGAGGACCTCGTCGCCCGCCGCGAGCCGGACGACCGGCGCGCCGCGCCGCCGCCGGACGAGGCGCTGACCGCCGACCGGGACGACACCCTGACGCTGCTCTTCCTCTGCTGTCACCCGACGCTCACGCCGGCGTCGGCGATCGCGCTGACCCTGCGCGCCGTCGGCGGCCTCGGCACGGCCGAGATCGCCCGCGCCTTCCTCGTGCCCGAGGCCACCATGGCCCAGCGGATCAGCCGCGCCAAGCAGCGCATCCGCGCCTCGGGCATCCCGTTCCGGATGCCGGAGCCCGCCGACCGGGAGGCCCGGCTGGCCGCCGTGCGGCACGTGCTCTACCTGATCTTCACCGAGGGGCACACCGCCAGCCTGGGCGCCGACCTGCGCCGGGTGGACCTGTCGGAGGAGGCCATCCGGCTGACCCGGGCCCTGCGCGCGCTCCTGCCCGACGACGCCGAGGTCGCCGGGCTGCTCGCCCTGATGCTGCTCACCGACGCCCGCGCCGCCGCGCGCACCGGGCCCTCGGGTGAGCTGATCTCGCTGGCCGACCAGGACCGCGGCCGGTGGGACGCGGCGGCCATCGACGAGGGGATCGCCCTGGTCACCTGGGCGCTGCCGCGCGGGCCGGTCGGGTCGTACCAGCTCCAGGCGGCCATCGCCGCGCTGCACGACGAGGCGCCCAGCACCGCCGAGACCGACTGGCCGCAGATCCTCGCCCTGTACGAGGTGCTGGAACGCGCGTCCGGCAACCCCGTCGTCTCCCTCAACCGCGCCGTGGCGACCGCCATGGTGCACGGCCCGGCCGCCGGCCTGGCGGCACTGGACGCCCTCGACGCCGACCCCCGGCTCGCCGGGCACCACCGGCTGCCCGCCGCCCGCGCCCACCTGCACGAGATGGCCGGTGAGCGGGAACGGGCGGTGGCCGCGTACCGGGCCGCCGCCGCCCTCACCACGAGCCTGCCCGAGCAGCGGTACCTGACGATGCGCGCCGCCCGGCTGGCGACCCGGGCGACCAAGCGCTGACGGGCACGACGCGGCGTACGCGTGCGGACGCTGTCGAGCTGCCCCCACGGATGGGGCAGGGAGTCCCGGGTCCGTGGCGGCTGGCGGTCTCATGAACGGGGCAGCTCGACAGCGCGCACAGGGGCCGCCTGCGGGCCCGTCACTTCGCCTGCGGCGGCCGGCCGGTCATCAGCGCCGGGCGGCGCCCGCCGTCCCCACGCCGCCCGTCCGGAACCCGCAACTTCCCGACGACACCACGAGGAGGCGGCCGGGCCCGCAGCGGGCCCGGCCACCGGTCGTACGAGGTAGGTACCTCAGCTCGCGGTGCAGGTCACGGCGGGCGTGGCGTTGGTGCCGTTGAAGCTGGCGATGAAGCCGAAGCTGGTGCTGGCACCGGCGCCCAGCCGGCCGTTCCAGTCGGCGTTGCGGGCCGTGACGGTCGCCCCGCTGCTGCTCAGGACGGTGCTCCAGGACTGGCTGACGGTCTGGCCGTTGGCGAACGTCCACTTCGCCGTCCAGCCGGTGATCGCCGTTGAGCCGGCGGTCACCTTCACCTCACCCTGGAAGCCGCCCTGCCACTGGTTGGTCACCGTGTACGTCGCGGTGCAGCCTCCCGGCGGCGGGGTGGACGGCGGCGGGGTCGTGGGCGGAGGCGTCGTGGGCGGCGGGGTGGTGGGCGGGGGCGTCGTCGGCGGCGGGGTGGTCGGCGGCGGGGTGCTGCCGAAGACCGTCGCCTCCTTCGCGGTGGCCTTGATCCCGTTCGCCCCGTTGAAGAGGCGCTGGCCCCACGTGGTCAGCGCGGCGGGGTTAAAGTTGGTGACCATGTCGAGGTACTCGACGCCACCGCCGTTGCCGCTCCAGGACCAGCCCAGGTAGCCGATCCCGTTGGCCTGGCTGTAGGAGAGGATGGTGTCCTCGTCGGGGTTGCCGTCGGAGTGGTCGAAGCCGAACTCGCCGACCACGATCGGCAGCTTGGCGGCACGGAACCGGCCGAGGTAGTCGCTGATCTCGGCGGCGGTGTCGAAGACGCCGTACATGTGGATGGAGAAGACCGTGTTCTTCTGCGGGTCGGCCGCGAACACCGACGCGGCGTTGTCGCGCATGGTGAACGACCAGTCCTGACCCCAGTTGGGGGCGTCGACCATGATGGTGTGCGTCAGGCCGCCCGTGCGCAGCCGCTTGACCGCGTTGGCGGTGTCGGTCGCCCAGGTGCCGTAGCCCTGGTTGCCGTACGGCTCGTTGCCGATGTTGACGATGACGTACTTCTCCTGGCCGGCGAGGGCGCTGGAGACGCTGAGCCAGTAGTCGACCGCCTGGTCGAGGGTGGCCGCCCCGCTCTGCTCGCCGTAGCCGGTGGTGTCGTGCACCTCCAGCACGCAGATCAGCCGGTTGGCCTTGCACAGCGAGATGACGTTGGCGACGTCGGCGGTGTCGTTCTTCGCCCACCGCTGGCCGCTGGCCAGCACCACCCGCACCGTGTTCGCCCCGAGCGCCTTGATGTTGGCGAAGGAGCTGGTCTGCTGCTGGTACCAGGTGTGCGCGTGGTTCACGCCACGCATGACGAACTCGCTGCCGTTGGCGTCGTAGAGCTTGCCGTCGGCGACGGAGAAGCCGGTCGCGGCCCGCGCGGGCTGACCGAACGCCAACACGGCGACCAGCAACGCGAGCAGGGCCGCACCGGCGGCGGAGAGTCTCTTCTTCATGGCCTTCCTCAGAGGGAGGACCCCCGCTGCCCAGGTGGGGGTGGGACGTCACAGGGGATGGCGGCTGCAGCCCGACAGCCGCCGCCCGGCTCCCGGCGGCGCAGGGATCAGCGTAGGCCGGACGGGCCGGTCACGCAATGAACCGGTTAAGCGGCGGGCCGCCGACACCGCACGCGAGGGTTGACCCGACCTGGCAGGGGTATCCGGGGATGATCCGCCCGGGTCGGAAGGAGACGCCCATGGTCAACGTCGGCTACACCCTGATGTGCGAGCAGGCCGGTCCGAAGCAACTGGTCGACTACGCGGTGCGGGCGGAGGCGGCCGGCTTCGACCAGCTCGTCATCTCCGACCACTACTACCCCTGGCTCGACTCCCAGGGCCACTCCCCGTACGCCTGGTCGGTGCTCGGCGCGGTCGCGCACGCCACCAGCCGGGCGGAGCTGATGTCCTTCGTCACCTGCCCGATCCGCCGCTACCACCCGGCGGTCGTGGCGCAGAAGGCCAGCACGATCGGGGTGCTCTCGGACGGCCGGTTCACCCTCGGCTTGGGCGCCGGCGAGAACCTCAACGAGCACGTGGTCGGCGGCTGGCCGCACGTGCAGCAGCGGCACGAGATGTTCGAGGAGGCCCTCCAGATCATCCGGCCCCTGCTCAACGGGGAGACGCTGACCTTCTCGGGCAACCACTACGACGTGCCCGACGCCTACGTGTGGGACCGGCCGGCCCGCCCGGTGCCGATGGCCGTCGCCGCCTCCGGCCGCCAGTCGGTCACGCTCGCCGCCGAGTACGGCAACGGCCTCGTCGCGACCGAACCGGACCCGCACATCATCGAGATGTACGACGAGGCCGGCGGCGCCGGGCAGCCCCGCTACGGCCAGGTGGCCATCTGCTACGGCCCGGACGAGGCGGAGTGCCGCAAGATCGTGCACGACCAGTTCCGCTGGTTCGGGATGGGCTGGAAGGTCAACGCGGACCTGCCCGGGCCGGAGTCGTTCGCCGCCGCCACCCAGTTCGTCCGCGAGGAGGACGTGGCCGAGGGAATCTCCTGCGGACCCGACGTGGAGCGGCACGTCGAGGCGTTCCGCAAGTTCGTCGACGCCGGCTTCACCCACGTGGCGATCGTGCAGGTGGGCGGCGAGACGCAGCCGATGTTCCTGGACTGGGCCCAGGAGCAGCTCCTGCCGAGGCTGCGCGAGCTGTGAGGGCGACACCGGGCGGGCGGCCCCGCGTGACCCCGCCGGGCCGGTTCGGTCCGGCGGAGCTGCGCCTCGCGCTGGCCGCCCCGAAGCCGGCCGCCGGGCTGACCAGCGAGTGGCGGCTGGTCGACGGGCTCCGTACGCACACCCGCCGCGCCGGCGACCCCGGCACCGCCGCCACCCCCGTCGTGCTGGTGCACGGGCTGGCCGTCTCCCACCGCTACCTGACCCCGCTCGCCCTCGCGCTGGCCGACACCCACCCGGTGTACGCGCCCGACCTGCCCGGCTTCGGGCTGACCGAGCGCCCCGGACGCGCGTACGACGTCCGCGAGCACGCCGCGCACCTGGCCGCCTGGCTGGCCGCGTACCGGATGCCGCCCGTCTGCCTGGTCGGGCACTCGTTCGGCGCGGAGGTCGTCGCGGCGCTGGCCGCCCGGCACCCCGACGCGGTCGCAGCGGTGGTCCTCGCTGGCCCGACCAGCGATCCCGCCGCCCGCTCCCGCCGGGGACAGTTCGGGCGCTGGCTGGTGGACACCCTGCGGGAGGCGCCGTTGCAGGCGCCGATCCTGCTCCGGGACGTCCTCGACGCCCGCCCCTGGCGGGTGCACGCGACGCTGTCGCACTCGGTGCGCAACGGGATCGAGGCGGACCTGGTCCGCATCGCCGCGCCCACCCTGGTGGTGGCCGGCTCCCGGGACCCGGTCGTGCCGCCCTCCTGGCGCGCGCAGGTCGGCCGGCTGGTGCCGCACGCCCGTACGGTCACCGTGCCGGGTGCCGCGCACAACGTCGTGACCACCGCCCCGGCGCAGGTCGCCGGCGCGGTGCGCGCCCTTCTCGCCCCCTCGCTGACGAACAGGTGACGACATGCGTATCGGCAACACGGAGATCCGGCCGGCCGGCGGCGGCCTGGGCTGCCTGCTGATGATCCTCTTCTCGATCGTCGCGTCGGTCGTCCTGACCGTCCTGCTCAACCTGCTCCTGTAGCGCCCCGGCCCCGGCCCCGCCTCCGGCTCCGGCTCCGGCGATCTTGGCGCGGGGGTGCCCCTGGAGGGGCCGTTTCGCGCCAAGATCTCGCTCGGGCGCCGCTCAACTCCGGCGGCGGTCGGGTCAGCCGCGCAGGCCGAGGGCGGTCAGCGCTTCACGGGTCGCCTGGCGGACCGGGTCCACGACGGCGCGGCGCACCCAGCGGACGGTCGGCGACACCGTCGCCCGCCACGCGGCGGCCACCGCCCGCCCCACCGGGCGGACGGCGTGCCGCCACAGCCAGCCCGCCCCGAGCACGAAGGGCCGCAGCGTGAGCGCGTAGCACCACCAGAGCAGCCGGCCGGCCGCCCACCAGGCCCACGCGAGCGCGTCCAGCAGCACCCGGCCCGCCGCCGCCAGCCACCGGCCGACCGCCACGAGCCCCGCCACTAGCAGGCGTCCGAGCGGCGCGAGGAGCCGGGCCAGCCAGCGCAGCGGCACCCAGATCAGGTGGTACGCCAGCCAGGTCAGCGGCACCCACACCACCGTCCGGGCCAGCCAGGCCAGCCCACGGGCGAGCCACACCGCAGGCACCCAGATCAGCGTCCGGAACAGCCAGCCCAGACCGCGGCCGAGCCACACCAGCGGCACCCACACCAGGATCCGCAGCAGCCAGCCCAGCGGCCGCAGCAGCCAGCGGTCCAGGAACCGGCCGACCGGCGCGAGCAGCCAGCGGTGCAGCCAACGGCCGACGGCGACGACCAGCTCCCAGACCAACCGCAGGGGCACCACCACGACCAGCGCGATCCCCCGGGCGACGGCGACCAGCAGCGGAGCGGGTGGCGACCCGGTGCGTCCCGGCTCCGGGCTCGGGGAGTTGATCACCGGCTCACGGTAGTCGGCCCCGGCAACGCCCGTGCCGCCGCGGCCCACCGGACGGACCGGAGCCGGCCGGACGAGCGGGCCGGCGAGGCGACCGGGGCGGCAGGGCGGGCGGTCAGGCCGTCAGGCCGGGTCGAGGTCCAGGTCCGCCACGACCGGGTAGTGGTCGGAGGCGTACTCGGTCTCGCCGCCCCGGAGCACCCGGCAGTCCCGCACCCGGCCGGCGAGCGCCGCCGTGCCGAGCAGGTAGTCCAGCCGCATCCCGGAGAACTCCGCCCCGCCACCGTGCCGGGTGGGCGCGGTCAGCCCGCCGTCGGATGCTCCCGCCGCCGCGTACAGGTCGACCAGGCCGGCGGCGAGCAACCGGGCCACCGCCCGGGTCTCCACCGTCCGCCCGTCCCGGCGCAGGTGACGGCGGCGGTACGCGGCCGGGAGCCGGGCGATGCGCTCGGTGTGGTCGGCGACCGGGTCGAGGGTGTTCAGGTCCCCGGCCAGCAGCCCCAGTTCCCCCGGCGCGCGGCGCAGCGCGGCGGCGGCCCAGCCCGCCTCGACGCGCCGCCGCAGCCCCCAGTACGGGTCGAGGTGCACGCTCAGCACCGTCAGCGGGCCGGCGCTGGTCGCCACGGTGACCCGCTGCGCGGCGTGGTGGAACGGCCGGCGTACCCGGGTCGCGGCGAGGGCGCGCAGCGGCGGACGCAGCAGCACCGCCACCGGCTGTCCGAAGCAGGAACGGGCCAGGTGGGGACGCATCCCCACCCGGCCCGCGAAGTCGGCGAGCACGTCGCCTGCGTCGAAGCCCCGCAGCTCCTGCAACGCCAGCACGTCCGGCCGCTCGTCGGCGACGACCCGGACCAGCCGGTCCCGGCGGTCGGCGCCGCCGGAGTCCCGGCCGCCGGTCCGGATGTTCCAGGTCATCGCCCGCAGCATCGGCGGCGTCAGTCCGCCCGACCGGCCTTGGCCAGCTCGTCGTCGAGGGTGTGCACGTCCTCGGACTCGATGCTCGGCCGGTTGCCCTCGCGCAGGTCCTCGTTGGGGCGGACCACCCAGTAGAGCAGCCCGATCCAGAGGGTGGTGAGGATGATCGCGCCCATGAAGTCGGTGGGGTGGTGCATCCCCCGGTACATCCGGCTGATCGCCACGCCGGCCGGCATCACGACCGCCAGCGCCACGAAGACCCACCGCCACCACCGGTCGGTACGCGGAAAGACGATCACCGCGATCGCCACCCAGACGCAGAGCGTGGCGGCGATGTGGCCGGACGGGAAGGAGGAGGTCGGCATCGGCCCGTCGAGGTTGCCGACGGGCGGGCGCGGCCGGTCGACCGCGGCGGCGGAGGCGAGGAAGAGGGTCAGCTCGCCGAACATGGTCAGCGCCACGAACAGCACCGGCCGCCAGCGCCGCCACACCGCGAGCACGAGCGGGCAGAAGACCAGCGAGATGAGCAGGATGGCGTGGGTGTCGCCGACCTTGCTCCACCAGTAGCTGAAGTCGTCCCGGCCAGGGGTGCGGTGCTCGGCGAACCACCTCGGCACGTCCGTGTCCAGGGTGGCGAAGAAGGTGCCGCCGGCGTGGTAGCTGACGAACATGCCGAAGCCGAAGAGCGCGCCGAGGATCAGCACCCAGCCGACGATCAGCTCGAACACGGCGGCCCGGGGGTGCGGCAGCAGGTGCGCCTCGTCGGGGGCGGGCGCCACGTCGTGCGCCGCCTCCGGCTCCAGCCCGTCGCTCAACGCCGGGACCGGCCGGCCGCGCTCCAACCGCCAGAGCCGGAAGGCGTACGCGGTGACGCCGAGCCAGGCGGCGCCGAGCAGCCAGGCCCCGAGCACGTCCGAGACGAAGTGCACGCCCAGCGCGATCCGGGTCAGGCCGATGAGGAAGACGACGAGGGCGACCAGGGCGATCGCGGGCTTGCGCCAGCGGCGCGACATGGCCGGCAGGAAGACCAGCAGCAGCGCCCCGTACGCGACCATCGAGCCGAGCGCGTGCCCGCTGGGGAAGCTGTCCCCGGCGTACGTGCCGATGGGCACCTCCACCTCGGGGCGCAGCCGGTCGACCAGCGTCTTGAGCGCCGGGTCGAGGACGAGGGCGCCGACGCCGGTGACGATGAGGAACACCGCGAGCCGGCCCTGCTTGCGGATCAGCAGGCCGACCACGGCGACCGACACCAGCCAGATGATGACCGCCCGCCCGCCCAGGTCGGTGAGCGCGTTGAGCACGGTCACCAGCGGTCCGTGCGGGGCGACCAGGTCGTTGAGCCAGGCGGCCACGCCGTGGTCGACGTCGTAGAGCGGGGACCACCGGGTCCGGACCAGGACGAGGAGCACCCCGAAACCGACCCCGGCACCGAGCACGATCGCCAGGCCGGCGAGGGTCCGCTCGGTGAAGTGACCCAAGGGTCGTCGTAACGCCTCTTTGACCGCGCCCACGGCAGCCTCCCTCTCGCTTCTGGCGTGCCGCATTACCCGATCGGCGCTCCGCGTACACCGGGGGGTGTCCGATGCGGAGCTACAGGGAGCTCATCTCGCCGGTGTCGTGGATCTCCTGGCGCTGGGTCTCGGGCTCCCAGAGGTCGGGCTGGGCGGGCTCGCGCACCCCGATGCGCAGCGCCTCCAGTTGGGCGGCGAAGGACAGTCCACCGAAGAGCGCCATGCCGGTCAGGTTGGCCCAGAGCAGCAGCGCCATCATCCCGGTCAGCGCCCCGTACGTCTGGCCGAACCCGCCGCTGAACCGCACGTACGCGGCGAGCAGCAGGCTGGCCAACCACCACAGCGCGGTGGCGATGCCGGCGCCGAAGAAGAGCCAGGACAGGCCGGGCTGCTTGCGGCGGGGGGCGTGCCGGAAGATCACCGCGACGGCGAGGACGGTCAGGCCCAGGCTGAGCGGCCAGCGCACCACGTTCCAGAGGCCGTTGGCGAGTTCGCCCCAGGCGTAGTGCCGCTGCACCGAGTCGCCCATCGGGCCGCCGCCGACGAGGATCAGGAACCCGGTGAGCGCCGGCACGCCGGCGGTGAGGGCGAGGACGCTCGCGCGGACGTACTTCCACAGCGCCGGCCGGTCGCGTTCCACGCCGTAGATCCGGTTGGCGCCACGCTCGATCTGGGCCATGGTGGTGGTCAGCGCGACCAGGCCGGTGAGCATGCCGAGGCTGAGCGCCAGCTCCCCGGCGCGTTCGGTGCGGTCCCCCTCGCCGAGCAGCTCGGCCACCATCGGTTCGCTCGCCCCGGGGGTGAGCGCGAGCACCGTGTCGGCGACCACCCGGCCGCCCTCCTCCACGCCGAGTTCGCTGATCAGGCCGGTCAGCGCGATCAGGAACGGCACCACGGCGAGACAGAGTTGCAGCGCGAAGGCGCGCGAGTGGCTGAACCCGTCGCCGTAGCGGAACCGGATGAACGCGTCGCGCAGCAGGTGCCAGCCGCCCTGCCGGCGCAGTGTGTGCCAGGCGTCGTCGGCGTTGAGTTCCTCGTCGGACATCAGCCGGGTCTCCGGCACCATCCGGGTGCTACTCACGGCGCGCGTCCTCGATGAGCTGCTCACCACGCTCGGCGGCCGCCTGCGCGTCCTCGGCCAGGTCGGGATCCTGCGCCGGCTGTGGCACGCAGAGCCACAGCGACCGCCGCCGGATCTCGGCCTTGAGGGTGCGACCCGGCTCGATGAGGTCGCCGTCGAGCTCCCGGGGCTGGGCCCGGTTGCTGGTGATCTCCACCCGTCGGGCCCGGAAGACCTCCATCCGGGGGACGCGGTCCTGCTTGCGGACGACCGCCCAGCCGAGCGCGAGCCAGTGCCGCAGCGTACGCGGGGTGAGCACCGCGACGTCGAGGTAGCCGTCGTCCGGTTCGGCGTCGGTGAGCAGCCGCACGCCGCCCTGGAGGCGACCCACGTTGGCGACGAGGACGGAGCGGGCCCGGCGGCGGATGGGCTGCTGGTCGTCGATGCGGATGGAGACCCTCATCGGCCGGTCGCGCAGGTGCCGGGCGGCCCCCACCACGTACGCCGGCCAGCCGATCCGCTTCTTGGTGGTCTCGGAGGTGTCGGCGAGCATCTGGGCGTCGAAGCCCATGCCGGCCATGACGGTGAAGTAGTGGTCCTCGACCGCGCCGACGTCGAGCAGCCGGCGGCCCCGCTCGACGGCGACCTCCAGCCCGGCGGCCAGGTCACCCGAGAGGCCCAGGTTGGCCGCGAGGAGGTTGCCGGTGCCCTGGGGCAGCACGGCGAGCGCCACGTCGGTGCCGACCAGGCCGCTGACGCAGGCCATCACGGTGCCGTCGCCGCCGCAGGCGAAGACGACGTCCACGCCGGCCTCGACCGCCTCCTGCGTCTGACCGCGGCCCGGGTCCTCGACCGTGGTCTCGAACCACATCGGCTCGGGCCAGCCGGCCGCGGCGAGGGCGTCGTGGACCGTCCGCCGCAGCTCGTCGAGGTCGGTCACCTTAACCGGGTTGACCACCACGGCGGAGCGCAGACCGCCGTCGTGCGCCGCGCGTCGCTTGTCCTGTCGAGGATCCACGGCGCCAGTGTGCAGCAGATCCGGCACGGCAGCGACCCGGCGGACGGTGACCTTACGCGCAGCGAAAACGCGTTTGCCCCCGCCCCGCGCTGTCCCCCCGCGCGGTCCCCCGCCCACCCGGCCCCACCTCGCCCCGCCGGCGACCCGTCGATCATGAGGTTGACCGCGGTCCTGGAGATCGACATCACCGCCAACCTCATGATCGACGCGCTGGGCCGGGGGTGGGGTGGGTGGGTCAGGCGGGGGCGCGGAGGGCGGTTTCCACGCGGCGGCGCAGGTCGTCGAGGTCGGCTCCGGCCTCGGTGAGCACCAGGGCGCCCAGCCCCTGCCCCTCGCGGAGCACGCCGAGCAGGATGTGCTCCGTGCCGATGTGGCGGTGGTGCAGTCGCAACGCCTCCCGCAGCGCCAGCTCCAGCACCTTCTTGGCCTGCGGGGAGAAGGGGCCGCCCGCGTACCGCCGACGACCCCAGCGGCGGCGCGGCGCCGGCGCGGCCTCGCGCAGCGCGTCCGGGCCGAAGGACTCCTCGATCCGGGCCACGATGGCCGCCAGGTCGATGCCGATCTCGCGCAGGGCCGCGGCGTCGGCGTCGGCGAGGCCGGTGGCTCCCCGCTCGGTGTGCCGGCGGACGCGGGCCCGCAGGTCGTCGGCGCGCAGGCCGGCCTCGGCGAGCACCCGGGCGGCGAGGCTGTCGCCGTCGGAAAGCAGGGCGAGCAGCAGGTGCTCGGTGCCGACGGGCCGCTGGCCCTCGGTCCGGGCCTCGTCCCGGGCGTGCCGCACGACCGTGCGGGCCCGGTCGGTGAACCGTTCGAACATCACGCCTCCCAGGAGGATCCGACCGCCGGACGACCGGCGTGCTTCTTGTGGACCGCCTGCCGGCTGACCTCGAGCGCGTCGGCGATCTCCTGCCAGGACCAGCCCTGTCGACGGGCGTTGTCCACCTGGACCACCTCGAGGCGTTCGAGCAACCGGCGCAGCGCACGGACGGCGCGCAGCCCGACCCGGGGGTCGGTGCTGCCCGCTGCCGCCGCGAGTTCCGTTGCCTGACTCATGTCGTCAACCTACGTTGACATCACCGCCATGTCAACCCATGTTGACACCCCGCGACCGAAGACCGCCGCTATGGTGGGCCGATGGCATCGGTCAGGCAGGTCCAGGTCACCTTCGACTGCGCAGAACCCGAGCGCGTCGCCCGCTTCTGGTGCGAGGTGTTGGGATACGTCGTACCGCCGCCACCGGAGGGGTTCGCGACCTGGGACGATTTCGACCGCGCGCTGCCGCCTGAGCGACAGGGTTCAGCGTTCGCCTGCGTCGATCCCACAGGTGCGGGCCCGCGACTGTTCTTCCAGCGCGTACCCGAAGGCAAGGTCGTCAAGAATCGACTACATCTTGACGTACGGGTCGGCACCGGGCTCGTGGGCGAGGAGCGCCTGGCCGCGCTCGAGGCCGAATGCGCGCGACTGGTCGCGCTCGGCGCGGTACGCGTGCGGCTGCTGCTCGCCGACGACCACAACGAGTCGTGCCTCGTGATGCAGGACGTCGAGGGCAACGAGTTCTGTCTCGACTGAGCGGCCGCGAGCGTGGCAACCCGGATCACCGTCCGCCGCGCACCGCAGTACGATCCGCCGGTGCCCCTCCTCAGCCGGCCGCCGCGCCGAGGTCACCGTGCCCGGTGACGTGCGCCGTCTCCCGCTCGGCGAGGTCACGCTGGAGTTCGCCGGCGGCAGCGTGGTCGGCAACCGCTACCCGGCCAACTTCGACGTGCTGCACGTCGACCCCGCACTGCCGTTCGTCGCGGTGGCCGACGGCATGGGCGGCGGCGAGGGCAGCCGCCGCGCCGGCACGACGGCCATGGGCACCCTGGTCGCGCGGGTCGAAGCCGCCTGGCCCACGGTCGACGCGCGCCAGTTGCGCGCCGCCGTGGGCAACGTTCAGTCAGCCGTACGCGCCGCCGGCGCGCAACTGACGGAGCTGACCGGCTGCACCCTGACGGCCCTGCTCGTGGAGCCCGACGGCGGGCAGGGCTGGCTCGTCCAACTCGGTGACTCCCGCGCCTACCGGCTGCGCGACGGCCTGCTGGAACTCGTCACCGTCGACCACACGGCGGCCTGGCTGGGCGTGCTGCACGGCTGGTACCCGGTCGACTCCCCCGCCGCCGGTCGGGCCCGCTACCAACTCACCCGCTACGCCGGCCATCCGGACGAGCCGGAGGCGGACCTGCTCGCGGTGTCGCTGCGCCCCGGCGACGTCTGGCTGCTCTGCACCGACGGCGTCAGCGACCAGGTCGACTATCACCTGATGCGCGAACTCCTGGCGGCACCGCGACCGGAAGAGGCGGTGCGGGACCTGCTCGACGGCACCCTGGAGGCCGGCGGCGACGACAACGCCACCGCCGTGGTCGTCCGGGTCCACGCCACGGCTGCCCGCTGACAGGGGCCCACCGACGGAGACGCCGCTGGCCGGCACCCCGGGTGGGGTGCCGGCCAGCGGCGTTTCGTTCATTGTTGTCAGCTGTTCCAGTGCTCGGCGACGAGGTCGGCGGCCTGCTGCTCCCACTGGGCGTAGTGGTCGGGGTACGCCGACACCTGCACCGTCTGCGCGGCCTTCGTCAGGGGCATGTCCTGCCACCCGTCGACCTGCTTGAGGCCCTTCAGGAACGCCGTCGTCGAGTACTCCGGGTCGGTGATCTGCTCGACGGTGCCCCACCCGCTGGAGGGGCGCTGCTGGAACAGGCCCTGCGAGTCGTGGTCGTTGCGGTCACCCAGATGACCCAGGTTCTCCAGCTTCGACTCCTGCAACGCGGTCGCGATCGAGACCACGGCGGCGCGCTCGTTCATGCCGGCCTTCTTCGTCGCGGCGATGATGGCCTTGACGTTGGCGACCTGCTCGTCGGACAGGTCGATACGCGACTGCGCACCCTGCACACCATGCGGCACCAGCACGCCCATGTCCGGCTTGTCCGCCGCCACCGCCACGGCGGTGATCGGAGCCGCCGACTGCACCGACGGGGCCGCCTGGGCAGTCGCGGGACCGGCGAACACGCCACCGGCAAACGCCAGACCCGCAACACCAAGAACGCTCTTACGCAGAATCGTGTTCATCAGAAACGCTCCATTCGGGGGTTGGCACCCACACCGAGGGGGATCGGCTACGCGGATGCAAGCACCGTCCGGCGCCCAAGAACTGCAAGGGGAACCTCCAGCAGAAGCTGGAGGGGGTCTCCGGCGTCGCACCGGAGGAAAGATCAGATCGGCCGTGTTGGCCGGATGTCCGACCTGTGCGGGTCGGAAAGGGCCGGCTGTTTCGCGGGGCGGGGGTTGCCCTCACGTCGGCCGGACCATATGTAACGACCGCCAGCCCGCCATCATTCCGGGCCCCGGCCCACCATCCCATCGGGCGGCGCGGCCTTGCCTTGCTCGGTCGTACGCAGGGTGTAACGACCCCACCCCCGCCACGATTCCGCCCCCACGATGCCCCCGACCACACCCCGAAACCGGACACATGCCTCATTACACGCGCCCAAGGCGATCAACCAACCGACACCCCACCGAACAACCGGCGCACCGGATCCGCCCGCACCTCCGGGATCTTGGTAGGTAAACGCCCCTCAGAGGGCCCTTACCTATCAAGAGCACCCGAGCACCGGATCCGCCCCCACGTCCGTGATCTTGGTAGCTAACGGCCCTTCAGAGGGCCCTTAGCTACCAAGATCTCCCGCCTGCCGGAGCACCCGAGGCGGGGCGGGCGTCGATCATGCAGTTGTGACGCCCCACATAAGGCGCAATCCTGGGCACGACGCCCACCACAACTGCATGATCGGCACGGCGAAGGGCGGGCACGTCGAGCCACCCTCGCTCAGGCCGCGCCGCACCAGGGCCCGCATCGGGCGGACGCGAGAGTGGGCACCGACGGGGTGTGGCCCGCCGTGCCCGGCGCAGGGATCAAGCCTGACCGCCCGGAGCCGGGCACGGCGGGCCACACCCCCACCCCGACGCGGCGCAACCACCCCACCCGGCGCAATCACCCCACGCGGCGCAACCACCCCACGCGGCGCAACCAACCACCACCACAAATCACCCCACGCCCCGCAACCACCCCACGCCCCGCAACCACCCCACGCCCGGCAGCCACCCCCGAATCACGCAGCCATCCGACGACCCGACCCCCGACGCCACACCCCGAGCACCGGCCGGACCTCCGCGGACACCCAGCCAGAGCCCACCGTCGCCCGCGATCCCGCCCCACCGTGGTACCGGCGGGACTAGCCTCGACAGGAGGGCCGGGCGCGACGCCTGCGGAGGTGATTCGGATGGGCGCAGCCACCGACGCGGCGGTGCTGGTCGGGCTCGGCACGGAGCGCAACCTGCCGATGGTCAGGCTTGCCGCGCAGGAGGCCGCCGCGCACGGCCGTCCGCTGTGCCTGTTGCACGCGTTCAACTGGGCGGCCGCGCTGGAGGCGCCGTCGATCGCGGGGCCGCGCGCGGACGCCGAGGAGCTGATCTCCCGGGCCACCGAGATCGCCCACGAGGTCGAGCCGGCGCTGCCGGTCGGCGGCGAGATCGTCGAGGGCGCCCTCGTCGCCACCCTCGTCCGCCGGTCGGAGCAGGCGTTCCTGCTCGCCGTCGGGGACGGCGGCATGGCGACCAGCGGCGAGTGCGTGTCGGTCGACGCGCCGGCGGTGCAGCTCGCCGCCCGCGCCAGCTGCCCGGTGCTGGTGGCCCGCCGGGAGCCGCCCCCGCAGGGGCCGGTGCTGGTCGGGGTGGACGGCTCCGACAGCTCACGGGACGCGCTGGAGTGGGCGTTCGAGTGCGCGGCCCGGCGGGAGGCGCGGCTGTTGGCGGTCCGCGTCGTCGAGTCGGAGGAGGGCGGGGAGGATCCCGAGTTGCTCGCCGGGTTGGTGGCACGGTCGGCGCGCCGGTTCCCGTCGGTGGCCACGGAGTGCCACACGATCCGGGGCGACCCCGGCACCGTCCTGGTGGAGCAGTCCCGCTCGGCGCAGGTGGCGCTGGTCGCCGCCCGGGGCGACGAGCCGTGGCGCGGCATGCTCGGCGCGGTGAGTCAGGCGCTGCTCTACCACTCCCCCGCACCGCTGATCGTCGTGCGCGGGCTGACGGGGATTCCGGGGGACGGGCGCAACGCCCAGCGTCCACAGGACCAACGGCCCTGATCCACACCGGCGCCGACCGGCGATGCTGGGGCCGGCCCGGACGAATCCGCGCGCTGAGGATGCAGGATTCCCCTACCCGCGAGAGGCTCATGCAGTATGGACACCGCTCTCGACCTGCACAGCCCCCTGACCGAAGACGAGCTGCGCCGGCTGGACGCCTACTGGCGGGCGGCGAACTACCTGACCGTCGGGCAGATCTACCTGCTGGACAATCCGCTGCTGCGCGAGCCGCTGGCCCCTGAGCACGTCAAGCCGCGCCTGCTCGGCCACTGGGGCACCAGCCCCGGCCTGAACCTGCTCTACGCCCACCTCAACCGGGTCATCGTCGCCCGTGACCTGTCGGCCCTGTTCGTCACCGGCCCCGGTCACGGCGGCCCGGCGATCGTCGCCAACACCTGGCTGGAGGGCACCTGGAGCGAGGTGTACCACCACATCGGCCGCGACGAGGCCGGCATGGCACGGCTGTTCCGCCAGTTCTCCTTCCCCGGCGGCATCCCCAGCCACGTGGCGGCGGAGGTGCCGGGTTCGATCCACGAGGGCGGCGAGCTGGGGTACGCACTCAGCCACGCCTACGGCGCGGCGTTCGACAACCCCGACCTGCTGGTGGCCTGCGTCATCGGCGACGGGGAGGCGGAGACCGGCCCGCTGGCCGGGAGCTGGCTGTCCAACGTCTTCCTGAACCCGGCCCGGGACGGGGCGGTGCTGCCGATCCTGCACCTCAACGGCTACAAGATCGCCAACCCGACGGTGCTGGACCGGATCAGCGAGGACGACCTCCTGGCCATGATGCGCGGCTTCGGCTACGAGCCGTACGTGGTCGCCGGCGACGACCCGGCGACGGTGCACCAGGCCCTCGCCGGCACGCTGGACCGGGCGCTGGACGAGATCGCCGCCATCCAGCGGCGGGCCCGCTCGGGCGGCGCCGTCGAGCGCCCCCGCTGGCCGATGATCGTTCTGCGTACGCCGAAGGGCTGGACCGGGCCGCGCGACGTCGACGGCAAGCAGGTCGAGGGCACCTACCGCGCGCACCAGGTGCCGCTGTCCGAGGTACGCAAGAACCCGGAGCACCTGGCCGAGCTGGAGCGCTGGCTGCGCAGCTACCGGCCGGAGGAGCTCTTCGACGCCACCGGCGCACCGGTCGCCGAGCTGGCCGAGCTGCCGCCCCGCGGCGAGCGGCGGATGAGCGCCAACCCGGTCACCAACGGCGGGCTGGTGCTGCGTGACCTGGCGCTGCCGGACTTCCGCGAGTACGCCGTCGACGTGCAGCGGCCGGGCGAGACCGTGGCCGGGGCGACCGGTGCCCTCGGCCCGTGGGTACGCGACGTGATCACCGCCAACCCGCAGACGTTCCGCCTCTTCGGCCCGGACGAGGTCGCCTCGAACCGGCTCGGCGCGGCGTTCGAGGTCACCGGCCGGGCCTGGATGGCCGGCACCGTGCCCGGCGACGACCACCTCTCCCCCGACGGGCGGGTGATGGAGGTCCTCTCCGAGCACCTCTGCCAGGGCTGGCTGGAGGGCTACCTGCTGACCGGCCGGCACGGCATCTTCACCAGCTACGAGGCGTTCATCCACATCGTCGACTCCATGCTCAACCAGCACGCCAAGTGGCTGAAGGTTACCCGGGGCATCCCGTGGCGCAAGCCGGTCGCCTCGCTGAACTACCTGCTCTCCAGCCACGTCTGGCGGCAGGACCACAACGGCTTCTCCCACCAGGACCCGGGCTTCATCGACCACGTGATGAACAAGAAGGCCGAGGTGGTGCGCGTCTACCTGCCACCGGACGCCAACACCCTGCTCTCCACCATGGACCACTGCCTGCGCAGCCGGCACTACATCAACGTGGTGGTGGCCGGCAAGCAGCCCGCCCCGAACTGGCTGTCGATGGACGAGGCCGTCCAGCACTGCCGGCGCGGCATCGGGATCTGGGACTGGGCCAGCACGGACGCCGGCAGCGAGCCGGACGTGGTGCTGGCCTGTGCCGGGGACGTGCCGACCCTGGAGACGCTGGCCGCCGCGGACCTGCTGCACCGGCACCTGCCGGAGCTGAAGGTGCGGGTCGTCAACGTGGTCGACCTGATGCGGCTCCAGCCGCCGACCGAGCACCCGCACGGGCTGTCGGACAAGGAGTTCGACACCATCTTCACGCGGGACAGGCAGGTCATCTTCGCGTACCACGGCTATCCGTGGCTGATCCACCGGCTCACCTACCGCCGCACCAACCACGCCAACCTGCACGTGCGCGGCTACAAGGAGGAGGGCACCACCACCACGCCGTTCGACATGGTGATGCTCAACGACCTGGACCGTTTCCACCTGGTCATCGACGTGATCGACCGGGTGCCGGGGCTGGCCGACCGGGCCGCCCACCTGCGGCAGGAGATGGTCGACGCGCGCCAGTCCTGCCGTGACTACACCCGCGAACACGGCGAGGACGACCCGCGGGTCGCGGAGTGGCGCTGGGTCCGCGAGACGGACCCGGGACTGCGGGGGGACCAGTGAGCGCGAGGAGTGAGCTTGCGAGCCCCGCAGTCGCGAACGAAAGGCCAGCCCAGTGAGCGCGAGGAGTGAGCTTGCGAGCCCCGCAGTCGCGAACGAAAGGCCAGCCCAGTGAGCGCGAAGAGTGAGCTTGCGAGCCCCGCAGTCGCGAACGAAAGGCCAGCAAGCGCGAGGAGTGAGTTCGGTTGTCCGGCGGTCGTGAACGAGAGGTGGACCCGATGAGCGGCAACGAGATCCTGGTCGGCTACGACGGCTCCGCCGACGCCTCCGCCGCGCTGGAGTGGGCGCTGGAGGAGGCCGGCCGCAGAGGGCGGCCGGTGCGGTTGGCGTACGTCTTCGAGTGGCTCACCGTGACCGGCTGGATCGGCCCCGGCGTCGCTCCCGGCATCTGGCCGGACGACACGGCCCGCCGGCAGGTCGAGGAGCTGGTCCGCAAGGCGGCGGCGGACGCGTCCGCCGCGCATCCGGAGCTGACCGTCACGGGCGAGGTGTTCGACGGGCCGTCCGCGCTGATGCTCCAGGAGCGCTCGGCGCAGGCGGACCTGCTGGTGCTGGGCACCCGGGGGCACGGCGGGTTCGGCGGGTTGCTCGTCGGTTCGACCGCGGTCGCGGTCACCGCCCACGCGCACTGCCCGGTCGTGGTCGTCCGCGGCGAGGCCGCCGCCGGTGGGCGCACCGGGCACGTGGCGGTCGGCGTGGACGGGTCCGAGTGTTCGCTGCTGGCGCTGGGCTTCGCGTTCGAGCAGGCCGCCGCCCGACGGGTACCCCTGCACGTGGTGCGGGCCTGGCACCCGCCGACCGGCCAGCGCCCGCCGGCGGGTCCTGACGCGCGGGAGGCCATGGCGGCCGACCGGGCCGAGCTGGACGAGCCGCTGGCCCGGTGGGGCGCCACGTTCCCCGACGTGCCGGTCACCGTGGAGGTGGCGGAGGGCCGCCCGGCGTCCCTGCTGGTCGACGCCAGCCGCGACGCGTGCCTGGTGGTGGTCGGCACCCGGGGCCGGGGCGGCCTGACGGGGATGCTGCTCGGTTCGGTCAGCCAACAGCTCATCCAGCACGCGCAGTGCCCGGTGGCGGTGGTCCGGGAACGGTGAGCCGAAGGGCCGGCGTTCCGGGCGGACCGGCGAGGGGCGAAGCGCCCGGCCGCGCCGGGGCCTGCGTACCGTGCGTCGGCACGGGGCATGGCGCAGGATGGAGCGGCAACCCCGCCCGGGGGCACCGCCGGGCTGGGGCACGATGGGGAGAAACGGAAAGGTCGTAACGATGAGCCACGAGACGTCGGCGACGGGCCGTCCGCTGACCACCGCACTCGCGGAGGCCGCCGCGACGGCCGGGCACGCCCCGTCGGTGCACAACAGCCAACCGTGGCGGTGGCGGGTGCTGCCGGACGCGCTGGAGCTGCGGGTGGTCCGCGATCCCCGGCTCACGGCGACCGACCCCGAGGGCCGGCTGCTGGCGTACAGCTGCGGGGCGGCGCTGCACCACGCGCGGGTCGCGCTGACCGCGGAGGGCTGGACGGCCGTGGTGGAGCGGATGCCCGACCCGGCCGAGAAGGACCTGCTGGCCCGGCTGACCGGAATGGCCCGCACGGAGGCCGACCCGGAGGCCATGCGCCTGGTGCAGTGCATGCAGGTGCGGCACACTGACCGGCGCCCGGTCAGCGACGAGCCCGTGCCGACCGCCGCTCTCGGGGAGATCGCCTCGGTGGTCGCCGCCGAGGGCTGCCAGCTCCAGTTCCTCGACCGCGACAACGTCCTGGAGCTGGCCGCTGTCGCCAGCCGCGCCGCCTCGGTCGAGGCGGAGGACTCGCAGCTGCGCGAGGAGCTGGAGTACTGGACCAGCCGCAGCGGCACCGGCACCGGACTGCCGCCGGAGGTGCTGCCTGCGGAGGCGCCGCAGACCACCGTGCCGGCGCGCGACTTCGGCCGCCCCGGCACCCTGCCGGTCGGCCCCGGGCACGACCGGGCCGCCGTGTACGGGGTGCTCTACGGCGACGAAGACGAGCCGGACAGCTGGCTGCGCGCCGGCGAGGCGCTCTCGGCAGCCTGGCTGACCGCGACCCGACTCGGAGTCTCCGTGGTGCCACTGAGCGGGGTGGTGGAGGTCGCGGGCACCCGGCAGACGCTACGCGGGCTGCTGGCCGGCCTCGGCTACCCGTACCTCGTGATCCGGCTGGGGCTCGCGGACCCGGCACACGCCGGCCCGCCGCACACCCCGCGCCTGGAGGCCGCGCAGGTGGTCGACACCTCGGCGGTGCGTTCCACCGACGCGTAGCGCAGCCGGGACACGGCCACCGGGCGGCTACCATCGCCCGGTGGCCGCCAGCGAACCGAACCCCCGCCCCGAACCGCACGTGACCCCCTCGCTGGGGCTCAGCCCGCTGTCCCGGGTACGGCTCGACGAGCTGCTCCAGGAGATGCTGGACCGGGTCGGCGAGGTGGTGACCAGCCGGGAGCGGCTGCGTGCCCTGCTCGACGCGGTGGTCGGCATCGGCACCGACCTGGACCTGCGCAGCACCCTGCAACGCATCGTGGAGTCGGCCTGCGAACTGGTCGGCGCCCGCTACGGCGCGCTCGGCGTGATCGGCCACGACCGCCTGCTGCACGACTTCATCACCTACGGCATCGACGCGGAGCTGCACGCCAGGATCGGTGACCTGCCCCACGGGCGGGGCGTGCTCGGCCTGCTCATCGACGACCCCCGCCCGCTGCGGATGCCCGACATCACCCGGCATCCGAAGTCCTACGGGTTCCCGCCGCACCACCCGCCGATGCACAGCTTCCTCGGCGTTCCCGTGCGCATCCGCGACCATGTCTTCGGCAACCTCTACCTGGCCGAGAAGCAGGGCGGCGCGGAGTTCACCGAGGACGACGAGGAGATCGTCGTCGCGCTCGCCGCCGCCGCCGGCGTGGCGATCGAGAACGCCCGCCTCTACGCGCTGGCCCACCGCCGCGAACGCTGGCTCGCGGCGACCGCCGAGATCACCACCGTGCTGCTGGGCGAGGTGCGCCGCACCGACGCCCTGACGCTCGTGGCGCGGCGCGCCCGCGAGGTCGCCGAGGCGGAGGTCGCCCTCGTGCTGCTCTACGACCCCGACGCCGAGAAGTTCACCGTCGAGGTGGTGGACGGTGCCGACGAGCAGGCCGGCGCCCTCGTCGGCACCGCGCTGCCGGCGGCCGAGACGAGCTTCGCCGCCGCCGTCATCGAGGGCCGGCACGACCAGGTGGCGGACCTGGCCCACGCCGCGCCCTGGCCGGCGCTGCTGCGCACCGGCCCGGCGATGGTCGCGCCGCTGGCCACCGCCGACACCCTGCACGGGGTGCTGGTGATCGCGCACCGGGCCGACCGGGCGCCCGTCGCCAACGACGACGACATGGCCCTGCTGGGCAGCTTCGCCGGCCAGGCCGCGCTGGCCATGGAGCGGGCCCGCGGGCAGGAGGAACGGGAGCTGCTGGTGGTCCTGGAGGACCGCGAGCGCATCGCCCGGGACCTGCACGACGTGGTCATCCAGCGCCTCTTCGCCACCGGCCTGCAGTTGCAGAGCGCCGCCCCGATGACGACGAAGCCGGAGGTCGCCCGGCGGATCAACGCGGCGGTCGACGACCTGGACGCCACGATCAAGGACATCCGCCGCACCATCTTCGAGCTGCGAACCCCGATGAGCGCGGCGCTGCGCACCGAGATCCGGGAGGCGATCGAGGTGGCCGCGGAGTCGCTCGGCCACCGGCCCCGCCTGGAGCTGACCGGGCCGATCGACAGCGCCGTCCCCGACGCGGTCCGCCCCGACCTCACCGCCGTGCTGCGCGAGGCGCTCTCCAACGCCGTACGGCACGCGCGGGCCGACCGCGTGGCGGTGGCGGTGCGCGTCGACGCCGGCCGGGTGACCGTGACCGTCACCGACGACGGGGTGGGCTGCGACCCGGCCGCCGCGCGGGGCGGCCTGGTCAACCTGCGCGAGCGCGCCGAGCGCCACGGCGGCGAGTTCGAGGTACGCCGGGCGGAGCCCCGGGGCACCGAGGTGTGCTGGTCGGTGCCGCTACGCGACTGAGCCCGCAGGCGTCAGTGGGACTTGCCGAGGAGTCGGGTGGCGAGGACGGCCGCCTGGGTGCGCCGCTCCAGGCCCAGCTTGGCCAGCACGCTGGAGACGTAGTTCTTCACCGTCTTCTCGGCCAGGAACATCTTCCCGGCGATCTCTCGGTTGGTCAGGCCCTCGGCCACGTACTCCAGGATCCGCCGCTCCTGCTCGGTCAGTGACTTCAGCTCGCGCGGCTGCTCGACGCCGCTGCGGATGCGCTCCAGCACCCGGGTGGTGATCGCCGGGTCGAGCAGCGACTGCCCGGCCGCCACCCGCCGCACCGCGTCGACGAGGTCGGTGCCGCGGATCTGCTTCAGCACGTAACCGGACGCGCCGGCCATGATCGCCGCGAAGAGCGCCTCGTCGTCCTCGTACGAGGTCAGGATCAGACCCCTGATCGAGGAGTCCACGGCCCGCACGTCGCGGCACACGTCGATGCCGTTGCCGTCGGGCAGCCGCGCGTCGAGGATCGCCACGTCCGGCCGCAGGGCCGGGATACGCCGGGCCGCCTCCTGGGCGAGACCGGACTCGCCGACCACCTCGATGTCCCCGCTGCTTTCCAGCAGGTCGGCCAGGCCACGGCGGACGACCTCGTGGTCGTCGAGCAGGAACACGCGGATCATCCCTCGTTTCTACCCGCTGCCGACCCCTCCCCGCACGGGTCGAAGGTCCCGAACCGGCATCACCTGCCAACCCTTACGCCCACCACGCAGACGTCCCCGGCCGGCGGCGGGTAGGTCGGGCCCGGCGGGACGGGACGTCCGGCCCTGCCCGGGCCACGGTCCGGTGACGCACCGTGGACACGTACCACTCGCCGGCGCACGACCGCTGCGGAAGGAGCACGACCATGGAGACCGGCTTCACCGTCGAGCAGCTACGGGCCGCCGTCGCCGACGCCGTACGCGCGCCGTCGCTGCACAACACCCAGCCGTGGCGGTTCCGACTCCGCGACGGCGGCATCGAGGTGCTGGTCGACCCGGACCGGCGGCTGCCGGCCACCGACCCCACCGGCTGGGGCGTGCGGATCGCCTGCGGGGCGGCGCTGTTCAACCTGCGGCTCGCCCTGGCCGTGGCCGGCACCCCGGCGACGGTGCGGCTGCGCCCCCACCCGGCCGAGCCGGACGTGGTGGCCCGGCTGGTGCCGGACGTGCCGCGCCGCCCCACCCCCGCCGAGCAGGCCCTGCACGCGGCCATCCCCCGCCGGTTCAGCAACCGCGCGCCGTTCTGGCCCGACCCGGTGCCCGCCGACGCCCGCTGGCGCCTCACCGAGGCCGCCCGTGCCGAGCAGTGCTGGCTGGAACTGGTGGTCGGGGTCAGCGCGGTGAACGCGTTCGGCGAGATCGCCCGCAGCGCCCACCGGGTGCTGGAGCGCAGCCCGGAGTACCGGGCCGAGCGCCAGGAGTGGGTACGCACCACGCCCGCCCCGGACGGGATTCCGGCCGCGTCCGGCGGCCCGCAGGGCGAGCCGCAGGACCTGCTGCCCTCCCGGGGCTTCGGCGGCCTGGACCGGGCCCCGGGGCGGGACTTCGAACCGGAGCCGCTCGTGGCGGTGCTCGGCTCGCCCGGCAACACGGCCGTCGACCAGGTCGTCGCCGGGCAGGCGTTGCAGCGGGTGCTGCTGACCACGACGGACTCGGGGCTGGCGGCGTCGATGCTGTCCCAGCCGATCGAGGTGCCGTCGGCGCGCGATCAGCTGCGGCTGTCGCTGGGGCGGTTCGGCACGCCACAGATGGTGCTGCGCGTCGGCTACGGCCAACCGGGCTGGCCGACCCCCCGCCGCGACGTGGACGAGGTGCTCGACCTGCCGGTCGTCCGGTCCTGACCAGCAGCGGGCCGGCGGCGCCGCATCGCCCACCCGCTCAGGTGCGCTTCGCGCCCGTCGGCGACAGCAGCGCCGCCTCCCGGTCGGGGTCCAGCCCGACGGGGGCGCGCTGCGGTCGGCCTGCCCGGGGCGGGACGGTGCCGACCTGTCGCAGCCAAGCCCAGGTGTCGGCGACCGTCTCGGTCACCGGGCGGCAGGTCAGCCCGGCCGCGTACGCGCGCTCGACGCCGCGCTCCTGCAACCAGCGGTACTCGTGCCCGGCCGGGATCCAGATCGGCAGGTCGTTCCACGGCTCCACGCCGGCGGCCAGGATCGGCTCCGGGTCGGTCCAGCGCAGCCGGGCGTCGGCGCCGGTGGCCGCGACACAGGCGTCGAGCAGCTCCCCCATCGTCGCGTGCCCGGGGCGGCCCACCAGGTTGAACGTCCCGCCCGACCGCGCCGCGCCCCGGTCCAGCATCCAGCCCGCCAGGTCGCGCACGTCGACGTACTGCACCGGCAGGTCGACCGGACCCGGCGCCAGCACGTCCCCGCCCTGCGCGATGCGCGTCAGCCACCAGGGCAGCCGACCGATGTCCTCCCCCGGCCCGAGGATCAGCCCGGCCCGCGCGATCAACGCGCGCCCGCCGAACGCCTCCCGCACGGCCCGCTCGGCGCCGGCCTTGTTGGCCGCGTAGTCGCCGTCGTCGGCGTCCGGCTCCGCGTCCACCACCGGAGCGTCCTCGCCCACGCCTGCGGCGACGGGCGGCGCGTAGACCGAGCCGCTGGAGACGTAGACGTACCGGTCGACCCGGTCGACCAGCGCGCGGGCGGCGTCCCGCGCCGCGCGAGGCGCGCCGTCCCAGGTGTCGACCACCAGGTCCCACTCGCCGTCCGCGAGCGCCGCGAGGCCGTCGGGCGCGGTCCGGTCACCCCGCAGCCGGCGTACGCCCTCCGGCGTCGCGCCGTGCAGCCCCCGGTTGAACACGGTCACCGTCCAGCCCCGCCGCACGCCCTCCGCGACCGTCGCGCCGCCCACGAAACCCGTCCCGCCCAGCACCAGTAGCCTCATGCGCTCCACTGTGCCCGTTGCGGGCGGCGACGTGATCCCGTGTTCACGGTCAGCGGATCTGCCCACGGCAGAACCGCCGACGGACGGATCTTCCGCGTGTTCATGGTCGGGTCGCCGGGTTTCTGGGATACCGGTGCCGTTCGCCCGCCGGGTCAGCCTGCTCCCGGGATGTCCCGCGCGTCGAGAGGCGGGTCGGGTCCGAAGACGTGGTGGACCTCGCCAGGTGCTTCTCGAACCCCGCAAGCCGTTTCGTTCGCTGATTCGGCGTGTTCTCAAGGGATCGAGGCACCCGGCGTCGCGTCCGTCGCGCCAACCTATCGAGGATGTGCGGGACCGGGTGGCGAACAATTTGTTGCGCGGCGAGAAGGCTCCCCACGACGCGCGGCCCGCGAGCTTGGCGCGAAGGGACCGCTCCGAGTCAGCGCGCGCGCCGGTAGTGCACGGCGATCACGCCGTTGCTGAGCGGCTTCGCCGAGACCAGCTCGAGCCGTCGCGTGCTGGGCAGCCCGCTCTGGTACAGGGTCGGGCCGTGGCCGGCGATCCGGGGGTGGACGAGGAACTTGTACTCGTCGATCAGCTCCAACCGGTCCAGCTCGGTCGCGAGCTTGCCGCTACAGAGGAGCACGCCGGCCGGGGTCGCGTCCTTGAGCTCCTGCACGCCCGTGCGCAGGTCGGCGATGTGGTGGCTGTTGGTCCACGGGAAGTCCTTTCGCGTGGACGACACCACGTATTTTGGCTTGGCCTCCAGCTTGACCGCCCACTCGCGCATCGCCGGCGGCGCCTCCACGTCGCCGCGGGCGACCGCCGGCCAGGCGCTCTCCATCATCTCGTAGGTGACGCGGCCCCACAGCATCGCTCCGGCCTCGTCCATGAGGCGGGTGAAGAAGGCGTGCGTCTCGTCGTCGGCGATTCCCTCCTCATGGTCGACGCACCCGTCCAAAGTGAAGTTCATGTTGAAGGTCAAGAGTCCCATGAGGCGAGTTTAGTACCCGACGCGGCAACCACCATGGTTCACAGGCCGAGTTATGCGGATCAGTGGTGTGCTCGCACAGAGCCGTTCCATTGTCGATGACGAGGGTGCATGCATTCTCGCCTGTCCTTGCCGTTCTCGACCGGCCCACGGCCGCTGATCAAGTGGACGTTCGAGGCCTACGCGACCGGCAACCACTACCGCACGGGTGAGATCCCCGAGCACATCTTCGGCCCGCTGCGGGAGCTGAGCTACTGCGAGTTCGACCGCTCTATGCGACGGCCAACGACGAACGCAAGGCGTTCTTCGAACGGCTCACCGTGGCCGAAGACAACAGGATCGATTGGGAGTCGGGAGAGCTGTTCGACACGAACGTGCCGGTCACCGCACTCGCCGCGCAGAGGGCGGGCGGGAGATTAGGCGGCTCAAACGGGAAACGTCGCTCGTTTGAACGGCAACCTTCTGGTGGGCGATACTGGGTTTGAACCAGTGACCTCTTCCGTGTCAAGGAAGCGCGCTCCCACTGCGCCAATCGCCCGGGGCTGACCGCCCGGTCCGGCAGGCCGGACCACGAGGGGCGAATCGCGAGCGGACGACGGGATTCGAACCCGCGACCCTCACCTTGGCAAGGTGATGCGCTACCAGCTGCGCTACGTCCGCGTGCCGCCGATGTTCCTCGGCGACGGGGGAAACTCTACCCGACGGCAAGATCGCCTGGCACGCCGCCCCGCCGACGGCCCGACCAGGCGATGATTGCGCTGGTCAACCACGGGGTACTGAGGTCCATCGACAGCACACCACATCCCCTGACCAAGGAGGCTGTCGTGGGTATCGGCACCAGCATCTTCCTGATCGCGCTCGGCGCGATCCTCACCTTCGCGCTCGACGCGAGCCTCGGCGGCATCAACCTCGACGTCGTCGGGTGGATCCTGATGGCCGCCGGCGTGCTCGGCCTCATCATGACCACGCTCATCTGGGGGCGCCGCCGCCAGGTGGTCAGCACGACCGAGCCGGTCGAGTACCGGCGGGTCGAGGAGCGCCGGGACGTCGCCCCGCCGCTCTGACGCGGGTCCCACGCGGCCGCCGGAGCTGAACGGTCGCGCAACGCACCGACGTGCCGGTCACCCGGATCAGGGTGACCGGCACGTCGCATACCGGCAGCCCGTACGCCCAGCCCCGGCGGCCGGTGCCTCGGGGTCGCCCCTCGACGGGCTCGCTGGCGACCGTCGTCACCGGGTAATAGCGTCTGCTGCCATGCGGACGGAGCCGGACAGGTCGCGGGCGCGCGGACGGCCGCCGCGCCCCTGCCCCGAGCGCGCCGAGGCCGTCGTCGCGATGACCCGGCTCGCCGCCGGCCCCGATCCGGTGGCGGCCGTCCTCGGCGAGCTGGCCCGCCGGTCGGCCGCCACGGTCGCCCTGATCGGCGTCGACGGCACGGTCCTGAGCGTCCGGGCGGGTCGACACCCACTCGCCCCGGCCGTGCTGACCGTCGCCGCCCGCGCCGTACCCGACCTGCACGCGCGCGGCACCCCGGCGGCCGTGCGGGGCGGCGACGGGGCGCCCACCGTCCACCTCGTCGCCCTCGGTGCCGGTGAGCCCGGGAACGGCGCGGACTGCGATCCCGACGGTGCGACGGACCCGCCACCGTGGCTCGCGGCCGTCGACCCGGTGGCCTCGGTCCCGGGCGACCTGCTCGCCGACGCCGCGCGTCTCCTCGGGCTCTGCTGGCGGCTGGACCGCTCCGAGCGGGCCCGACGCCGGGTGGCCGCCGGCGACGGTCGCGGCCGGGAGGCGGTGCTGCACCTGCTCATGGTCGGCGACGTGGCGCCGGCCCGGCGCGTCGCGGCGGCGCTGCGCCCTCACCTGCCGGACGTGGCCCGGGTGTGCGTCGTCGAGTGCGCCCCCGGCCGGCGCGGCGCGGCGGCCGGGCAGGTGACCCGCGCGCTGGGCGGGCGGGCCTGGGTGGTGCCCTGCCCGGTGCGCTCCCGGCACCTCATCGCGCTGGTTCCGCAGCACGGCGGAGCGCCGGGCGCCCGCCGCGCCGACGCGGACGCGGCGGGCCGGCTGATCAGCCAGTGGGTGCCGGACACCCGGGTCGGGGTGAGCGAGCCGGTCCCGCTGCACCGCACCGCCGTCGGCTACGAGCAGGCGTTCCACGCGCTCGCGGTGGCCCGCAGCCGGCCGGAGGGGCACTGCCGCTTCGACCGCCCGGCAGACCTGCGGTCCGCGCTGGGCCCGGCGGGCAGCGACTGGGCCTCTACGCTGCTGGCGCCGTGCCTGTCGTACCGGCCGGGCCGACGCACCGACCCCGACGGGCAGGAACTGCTGGCCACGCTCGGCTCGTGGCTCGCCTTCGACGGCGCGGCCCACCGCCACCTGCGGATCCACCGCAACACCCTCGCGGCCCGGCTGGCGCTGCTGCGCGACCGCCTCGCCCTGGACCTGTCCCGGGTTTCCGACCAGTCGGTCGCGTGGCTGGCCCTGCGCCTGCTCGCCCCGACCGCGCCCGAAGACGACGGCGACGACGGCGACGGTCCGGGCGGAACCCGCGGGGACCGGCCGGGCGGAACCCGCGGGGATGGGCCGCGCGGAACGCCCGGGAACCAGCCGGGCGGAACCCGCGGGGATGGGCCGCGCGGGGTACGCGGCGACGGCCTGGGCGGGGCTCCCGGCGGCGACGAGGACATCCGGTGGCACGGCCTGGACCGGCTGCTGGCCGCCCCGGCCCTGCGCCTCTGGGCGCACGACCAGGTCGCGCTCCTGGGCACCGACGGGACGGCCGTGGGCCTGGCGACGGTACGCGCCTGGCTCCGCGCCGACGGCCGGCTCCCCGGCACCGCCGCCGCGCTCGGGATCTCGGTGTCCGCCGTACGCAAGCGGCTGGCCCGGGCCGAGCAGGCCCTCGGACGTTCCCTGCTACGCGGGCCGAGCGCCCGGCACGAGCTGTGGCTCGCGCTGCGGATCCTCGACTCCCGACCGGACTGAGGGTCATCGCCCGGCTCGGGACAGGGCGGCGGGGGGTCGCTGTGCAGCCCGGCACCCCCGACGCCCTCGCTGTGCGGATCGGTCCTCGCCTTCGCCCGCAGGGGCTTCCTACCGTGGGGGTGCAGCCGGTACGGGACCGCCGGCCGCCCACCGGCCCGCGTCCGGACGCGCGGCACGGGGAAGCACGTCCGACCGGTCACTCCGGGGGGAGGTGCGACCGCCCCGTCCACGCCTGACGGCCGTGGGCGGGGCGGTCGCCGTCGATACGCCGGGCGGGCCTTCGCCGCCGGTGGCCGCGGATCCTCCCCCGCCATGGGCTCCGGCTTCGTCACCGCCGGCCTTCGTCACGAGCCGGCCCGCGCCCCCGAGGGTGCCGTCGCGCGGGCTCGGCGTGGGCGGACGAACGGCGAAGGCCCGTCACCGGATGGTGACGGGCCTTCGTGTTGGTGGGCGATACTGGGTTTGAACCAGTGACCTCTTCCGTGTCAAGGAAGCGCGCTCCCACTGCGCCAATCGCCCTCGCTTGTTACCGAGGTGGGGACGGGATTTGAACCCGCGTACACGGCTTTGCAGGCCGTTGCCTCGCCTCTCGGCCACCCCACCGAGGTTGCCCCCGTCATGCGTGGCGGCAGCTCCGAGCGGACGACGGGATTCGAACCCGCGACCCTCACCTTGGCAAGGTGATGCGCTACCAGCTGCGCTACGTCCGCGTGTCTCCGGCGTTAACCGGTGACGGGTGAGAACTTTAGCCGAGCCGGCGAGCGGTTGCCAAATCGGGGTGGCTCCCGGCGAGTCGGGTGGGACTCGAACGCCACCACCTGCGGCGGAAGGGTGACGTCCCGCCCGTCGCCTGAGCTTCCTAGGAGGATGGGCCGGACTCGTCCCGTCCATCCGCGGCCGGCGCGGCCCACGGCCGGGATCCGCCCCCGGAACTGTCCGGCTTCCGACTGTAGTCGGCCGAAGGCACCGTGATCCGTAACTGCCCGTGTTCGATCGGATGGGCTACGGTAACGGCGTGACGAGACGTGCGGCCGAGATCCGCCTGGATGCCCTGCTGCGCACGGCCTGTGACGTGATCGTGGAACGCGGTCTGGCCAACACCCGCACGGCCGACGTGGCACAGGCCGCCGGGGTGAGCCAGGCGCTGGTCTTCTACCACTTCGCCACCAAGGACCGGCTGCTCGCGCAGGCGTTCGCGTACGCGGTGGAGCAGGATCTGGCCCGCCTGGACGCGGTGATGCGCTCCAGCGCCCCGCCCCTGACCAAGCTCCGCCGGATCGTGCGGCTCTACACGCCCGCGGGCCGGGCGACCTCCTGGGCCATGTGGATCGACGGCTGGGCGGAGTCGCTGCGTACCCCGGAGTTGGAGAAGGTCTCCCGCCGGCTCGACCTGCGCTGGCGGGAGGACCTGGCGACGGTCATCTCGGACGGGGTCCGCGAGGGCACCTTCGACTGCGCCGACCCGGCCGGGGCGGCGTGGCGGATCAGCGCGGTGGTGGACGGGCTGGCGGTGCAGCTCGCGGTGCACGACCGGGTGATCTCCCGCCGGCAGTTCGCCGAGTGGGTGCGCCTGCTCACCGCCCGCGAGCTGGGGCTCGACCCGGCGCAGCTGGACTGAGCCGGGCAGGAAGCCCGGTGGGGCGGCCGGCGCACGACGCGCCAGTGCCGATCACCGCCCGCGCGGGGCGACGCGCCGGCGGCCGGGTCCCCGACGAGGCCGGCCGGGCACGACCGGCGCTCCGTGCCAAGGGGCGGCGGTCACGACCGGCGCTCCGCCCGCCCGCGAAGCCGGCAAAACCGCTCGGCTCCCCCAGGCAGCCGGAACAATCGTCGGCATGGACCCGCTGGAGACGTACCGCCGCAGCCTGGCCGAGTTCACCGACCGGGTGGCGCAGGTCGGCCCCGACCAGTGGTCGGACCCGACCCCGTGCCCCGACTGGGACGTCCGGGCGCTGGTCAACCACGTGGTGGGCGAGGACCGGTGGAGCGTCGCGCTGCTCGCGGGGCGGACGATCGAGCAGGTCGGCGACCGCTACGACGGCGACCTGCTCGGCCCGGACCCGGCCGACGCGGCCCGGGAGGCGGCGGGGCAGGCCGAACTGGCCTTCACCCACCCGGGGGCGCTGGAGCGCACCGTCGGGCTCTCCTCCGGCGAGACCCCCGCCGACGAGTACCTGCACCAACTGACCGCGGAGCACCTGATCCACGGCTGGGACCTCGCCGTGGCGATCGGCGCGGACCCCCGGCTGGACCCCGACGCGGTCGCCGCGTGCGCGCGGTGGTTCGGCCGGCGGATCGGCGACTACCAGCGGGGCCGGCTCATCCGGCCGCAGGTCGACGTGCCGGCGCGGGCGGACGAGCAGGACCGCCTCGTCGCCGCCTTCGGCCGCGACCCCGACTGGGCGCCGTGAGGAACCCCGACGGGACGCCCTGAGCGCCCTCCCGGACGGACGCCGCGACGCGACCCGGCGGGAGCCGGCCCGGGCAGCGTGCCGGGGGCGCGACCCGGCGGAGCCACCGCCGGCAGCGCGCCGGGACGCGAACGGCCGTCAGGCGGCCACCGGGCCGCGCCGCCGGCGCTCCCGCAGCCGGCGCAGGGCCGGCGGGTGGACGTTGGCCAGCGACAGGTCCCCGCCGTAGTGGGCGAGCACCCGGTGGTCCATCAGCCGGCGCCACACCGGCGGCACCAGCGCGGCCACCACCATCGTGGCGTAGCCGGCGGGCAGCTGCGGGGAGGACTCGAAGGTGCGCAGCGTCTGGTAGCGGCGCAGCGGGTTGGCGTGGTGGTCGCTGTGCCGCTGGAGCTGGAAGAGGAAGATGTTGGTCACGCTGCGGTCGCTGTTCCAACTGTGCCGGGGGTCGACCCTCTCGTAGCGCCCGGCGGAGGTGCGCTGCCGCGCCAACCCGTAGTGCTCCAGGTAGTTGACCACCTCCAGCAGGGAGAACCCGACCACCGCCTGGAGCGCCAGGAACGGCAGCACGCCCGGGCCGAAGGCGACGGCCAGCGCCGCATAGAGCGCGAGGGTCATCGCGAACGCGTTGAGCACGTCGTTGCGCCACGTCCACGGGCTGCGGCCCCGCAGGCGGAACCGGCCGGTCTCCAGCCGCCACGCCGAGCGCAGGCTGCCTGAGACGGTACGCGGCCAGAACGCCCAGAAGCTCTCCCCCAGCCGGGCGCTGGCCGGGTCCTCCGGCGTGGCGACGCGGGTGTGGTGGCCCCGGTTGTGCTCGACGTGGAAGTGCCCGTACGCGGCCGGCGCGAGGGCCACCTTGGACAGCCAGCGCTCCAGCCTCTCCCGCTTGTGGCCCAGCTCGTGGGCGGTGTTGATGGCGATGCCGTCGACCACCCCGATCGTGGCGACCAGGCCGGCCGCGCCGGCCACCGTCAGGCCGCCCCGGGCCCAGACCGCGCAGCAGAGCACCAGGGCCGTGTACTGGGCGGGCAGGTAGAGGTAGGTCAGCCAGCGGTAGTAGCCGTCGGCGGCCAGCCGGGGCACCGCCTCGTCGGGCGGGTTGCGCCGGTCCTCGCCGACCAGCAGGTCGACCACCGGGATCAGGACGAACACGGCGGCGGGGGTGAGCCACCAGGCCCACGCGTCGCCGGTGGCCCGCCAGGTCGCCCAGCCGACGAACGGCAGCGCCGGGACGAGCAACGCCAGCGGCCAGAACGGCCGGCGGGCGTCCCGCCACCCGGCGGCGGTGGCGGGCGCTGCGGGGTCGAGGGCCATGGCCGGCCTCCGATCTCTCGGTCCTCCCTCGACTGTGACAGCCGTCACGTCCGTGTACAAGGGACTGTTTTTGTCGAAACCAGCGCGGGGAGTCGGCCCGCCACGGCGTCCGGGGCCGCGCCGGGCCGCCTTGAGTAGGCGCGACCCTTGTTCCCGCCAAGGCAGGCTGATATCCACAGATGCGCATGCGTAACCGCGCTGCGCGGGCCGGCGGAGGGCCGGCCACCCCGCTCCCACGAGGAGGTCCCGTGGCACAACCGGAGTGGACACCCTGGATGAGCCGGCGGCGACGCCGACTCGTCCCCGTCCTGGCGGCGACCGCGGTGGCGGCCGCGCTGCTGCCCACCGGCCCCACCGCAGCCGCCCCCACCGGTGGCGCCTCCGCCGAGCGGCGCTCCGGCCCGTTCGCCGAGGGGCAGCACCAGCACGCCGACGTCGACAACCGCCCCGGCACCGCCGCCCCCGACGCGCGGCAGCGGGGCCTGGCGCGCAGGGCCGACCCGGACGCCCGCTGGAACCGGCTCGGCACCCCGCACGCGCTCGGCCCCGGCAGCGCGCCCCTCGCCACCGGTCTCCCCGCCGAGCCGGAGGCGGCCGCCCGCGCGTACCTCACCGGTCATCACGACCTCTTCGGCCTGGACGCCGCGGCGGTCGACGCGATGGACCGGGTCCTGGTCCGCCCGATCGGCGCCGGCGCCGTCGTCACGCTCCGGCAGCGCTTCGGCGATCTGCCGGCCGGGCACGACGGCCTGGTCACCGTCGCGGTCGCCGGCGGCAAGGTCCTCGCGGTCAGCTCCTCGCTGTCCCGGGACACCGCCGCGCCGGCGCCGGCCACCCTCACCGACGAGCAGGCGTACGCCGCGGCGCGCGCCGACGCCGGCCTGACCGCCGAGGCGGTACGCAGCCACAGCGTCCGCGCCGTCGCCGTGCCCACCCCGCTCGACGGCCCCCGGGCCGCCTACGAGGTGACCCTGATCGGCGCCGACACCGACCACCCGGAGGCGTTCACCACCTACGTCGACGGGATCACCGGGCAGGTGCTGGTCCGCGAGGACCTCGTCGACTTCGACTCGGACAACCCGAGCTGGGCGGTCTTCCCGGCCACCCCGCCACGCGACCTGGGCCCCGGGCAGGATCCCCGGGTGCGCTGGTGCGGCGACCCCGCGCCGGGCTGCCAGGCGGCCTTCCGCGACCCGGCCACCGGCCAGCCCTGGGACGTCGACGCGGCCACCGGCACGCCGACCGGCACCGCCCGCGGCAACTCCGCCAACACCGTGCTCTCCTGGGGCGGCGGCACGCCGGCCGTACCGGCCACGCCCAGCCCGGAGCGCCGCTACGAGTACCCGTTCACCGACCAGTGGCACCAGGCCCGCTGCAACCCGCAGGTGTTCACCTCGGCGCAGCGCAACGACGGCGACGCCGCGATCGCCAACCTGTTCGCCATGCACAACCGGATGCACGACTGGGCATGGCACCTCGGCTTCACCGAGGCGACCTGGAACCTCCAGGCGGTCAACCTGACCCCGCAGGGCCTGGGTGGCGACGCCGAGCAGGGCCGCGCCCAGCAGGGCGCGCTCAGCGGCAACCGGAACAACGCCAACCAGGGCACGCCGCGCGACGGCCTGCCGCCCACCACCAACATGTACCTGTGGCAGCCGCAGGCCGGCGGGCCGTACCCGCCCTGCGTCGACGGCGACTACGACATGACGGTGATCGGGCACGAGTACACCCATGCCATCACCAACCGCATGATCGCCGGCCCGGACAGCGGCATCAGCGGGCACCAGGGCGGCTCGATGGGCGAGTCGTGGAGCGATCTGCTCGCCGCCGAGTACCTGTTCCAGCACGGGCTGCGCGCCCCCGGCGAGACGCCCTACGTCACCGGCGGCTACGTCACCGGCAACCTGGTCAGCGGCATCCGCAACCACGACTTCAGCCGCAGCCCGCTGAACTACTCCGACGTCGGCTACAACACCGGCGGGCCCGCCGTGCACGCCGACGGCGAGATCTGGAGCGCCACCAACTTCCGGGTGCGCGCCGCGCTCATGAAGCGGTACGGCGCCGGCACCCCGCAGCGGCAGCTCGACTGCGCACTCGGCAAGGTGGCGGTGGAGCAGTGCCCGGGCAACCGGCGCTGGTCGCAGCTGGTCTTCGACTCGTTCCTGCTCCAGGCCGCCAGCCAGGTGAGCATGCTCGACATGCGGGACAACATGCTCACCGCCGACCTGCTCCGCTTCGGCGGCGCCAACCAGGACCTGCTCTGGGCCGAGTTCGCCCGCTCCGGGATGGGCCGCGACGCCGCCACCAACGGCGCCGCCGACACGGACCCGACGCCGAGCTTCGCCGCCCCCGGCGCCGACAACGCGGTGCTCACCCTCCGGCCGAAGGGCGACAGCGCCGACGCGCCGATCCGGGTGTACGTCGGGGCGTACGAGGCGCGGGCGGTGCCGGTGGCCGACACCGACCCGGCCACCGCGCTGCCGGACACCGTCGAGCTTGTGCCCGGCACGTACCAGCTGCTCGCCGTCGCGCCCGGCTTCGGCCACCAGCGGCTGACCGTGGTCGCCAAGGCCGGCAAGGAGGGGTACGTCGACCTTCGGATGAGCCGGAACCTGGCGTCCACGGCGTCCGGCGCGACGGTCACCGGTGACGGGGTCAACCTGGAGCGCATCGCCGACGACACCGAGGCCACCAACTGGGCCTCCCTGGACGGGGTGGCCGGCCGGCAGGTGACCGTGGCGCTGCCCGGGGACGCCCCACAGGTCGTGAAGCGGGTGAACGTCAGCGCCATGCTGCGCCCGGCGATCGCCGGCGACGCCGACCCGGGCAGCCAGAACGCGCTCAGCGCGCTGCGCTCGTTCGCGGTGTCGGCGTGCAACGCGAAGACGACCGACTGCGCGGATCCGGCGAACTGGCGGCGGATCCACACCAGCGCGCCCGACGCGTTCCCCGGCGGGGCGTACCGGGCGTACGTGCGGGACGTCAACCTGCGCGAGTTCCTGGTGCCGACCACGCTGGCCACGCACCTGCGGTTGGAGGTGCTCGCCAGCCAGTGCACCGGCGGCCCCGCCTACGCCGGTGAGCAGGACGACGACCCGGCGACCACCACCGACTGCGCGACGGCCAGCCCGGCGCGTACGCAGGTGCGCATCGCCGAGTTCCAGGCGTTTTCGAAGTGACCGCCCGTCGGGGCCGGTCGGCGCGTCGGCCGGCCCCGACGGACCACCTCCGGTGACCGGTCCCGGTGGCGTCCCCCCGGTCAGCGGCGGGCGGCCCGCCACCGCCCGGGCGCGGCGGGCCGTTCCCAGCGCCGGTCCGGCCCGGCGTCGTCGTCCGCGCCGGCCGCCCGGGTCAGGTGGCGCAGCCGCAGCAGCAGGCCGAGGCCGAGTGAGAGCAGCAGCCCGCCGAGCAGGAACGCGGCCTGCACGGCCCCGAAACCCCCGGACCCCGCCACCGGCCGCCCCGCGCCGGCTGCCGGCGGCGCCCCGGCGGCCGCGGGCTCGTCGGTGACGGGTTCGTCGGTCACCGGCTCGTCGGCGGCGGCCGCCTCCCCGGGCTCCGCCGCTTCTGCGGTCGTCGCGGCCAATCCGGTCGGATCGGCCGGGGTGGCGCGGGGCTCCGGCTCCTCGGGCGCGGCCGTCCGGGCGGCCGACCCGACCACCGACCGCGTCGCCGTCTGCCGGGACAGCAGCCGCAGGTTCGCGTCGTACGCCTCCGCCGCCAGGGTGATCCGCCCCCGGGTGACGTCCCCGGCGAAGGCCAACCGGTAGCGGGCGGTGACCGTCCGCCCGAGGCAGAGCGTGCCCGGGTCGAGCCGACGGTCGGTCAGCCGGGCCACGTCCCCGTCGGCGCGGATGTCCAGCGGGAACGAGCCGGTCTCCTCGACCCGGTCCATCCTGACCTGGTCGAGCCGGATCCCGCGTACCCGCAGCACCATCGACCAGCGGACCTTGTCGCAGCCGCCGTCGTCGCGGGAGACCACGGCGGAGACGGTCTCCACCCGGCCCCCGGCGGTGAACTCGTCAGGCAGGCCGCTCAGCTCGGTGGTGAAGGCCGCCTGCGCGGGCACGGGCAGACCCGCCCCGGTCAGGCAGCCGAGCACCACCCCGGCCCGTAGCGCGTACCGCCACCCGGTCGCCACCGTTCCCACCTCCCGTCGGTCGCCGCCAACCCGCAACGCTGCCAGCGCCACCGGCCGGCCGGTAGACGGGCGTGTTCGCACCGGTCGCCAAGCGCGGGGGCTGATTTAACCGACGGTGGTGAACCGGTCACCCCTCCCCCGCGACACGCCTGGCCCCGACGACCGCGCGCCGGCAGCCGGGCGGTGCCGGCCGGGGTGGCGCCGGTCGGCGGGTCCGGGCGGCGGGGGACAATCGCCGGCGTGTCCGACCTCTCTGCCGCCTTCGTCCGGCTGCACGCCAGCCTCTCCCCGGTCGCCTTCGTTCCCGAGGTGCGGTTGCACCAGGCGGACGACGCCATCGGGCTGTGGGAGTTGACCGAGGGCGAGTTCCGCAGCGCGCAGCCGCCGCCGTTCTGGGCCTTCGCCTGGGCCGGCGGGCAGGCGCTGGCCCGGTACGTCACCGACCACCCGGAGCTGGTCGCCGGCCGCCGGGTGCTCGACCTCGCCGCGGGCTCCGGGCTGGTCGCCATCGCCGCCGCGCGGGCCGGCGCCGCCGCCGTGCGCGCGGTGGAGATCGACGAGCTGGCCGTCGCGGCCGTCGCGGTCAACGCCGAGGCCAACGGGGTACGCGTCGACGCCGAACTCGGCGACGTCCTCGACGGCGACGCCGGTGGTGCCGAGGTGGTGCTCGCCGGGGACGTGTTCTACAGCCAGGCGATGGCCAACCGGGTGCTGCGCTTCCTGCTCCGGGCCGCCCGCTCCGGGGCCCGGGTGCTGGTCGGCGACCCCGGCCGGGCCTTCCTGCCCCACGACCGCTTCGACGAGCTGGCCGTCTACGACGTGCCGGTGCCCGAGACGCTGGAGAGCGTACGGGTGAAGCGCACCACGGTGTGGCAGTTGCGGGCGGGGCTGCCGGGGGCGGGCCGCTAGCGTGTCGGCGTGCTGTTCCGGAGCTGGGCGCAGACCGCCGACGCGCACTGGCCGGACGTGGCCCGGGTGGCCGACCACGTGGGGGTCGCTCACCTGGTCGTGACCCGGCACGCCCTGGTCCGACAGGTGCTCACCGATCCCACGACGTACCGGCCGGACAACGCGCTGGACGCGGTGACCCCGATGCCGGTGGCCGCGCTGCGGGTGCTGGCCGGGCACCGGTTCCGGCTGCCGCCGACCCTGGCGAACAACGGTGGCGCCAGCCACCCGGCGATCCGGGCGATCGTCGCCGACGCCCTGCACCCGACGCGGGTCGCCGCCCAGCGGCCCTGGCTGACCGGGCTGGTCCGGGAGCGCGTCGGCGGGATCGCCGCCACCCTGGACGCCGGCGGGTCGGTGGACCTGTACGCCGAACTCGCCGCCGACCTGCCGCTGCTGGTGCTGGCGCGGCTGGTCGAGCTGCCGGACGCACCGGTCGGCGCCGTGAAGGAGTTCGCCCGCGCCGCGCTGGAGCTGTTCTGGGCGCCGCTGGACGCCGGACGGCAGCAGGCCCTCGCCGCTGAGGTGGGCCGCTTCCACCGGGTGCTGCGGGAGTTCGCCGCGACCGGGGGCGGCCTGGCCGGGTCGCTGCGGGCTGCCGGGCACCCGCCCGACGTGGTGGTCGGCGCGCTGTTCTTCCTGCTGGTGGCCGGCCAGGAGACGACCTCGCAGTTCCTCACCCTGCTGCTGCACCGGCTGACCGGCGAGCCGGCCGTGCTGGCCGGCCTGCGCGACGGCACCGTCGCGGTCGCCGACGTGGTCGAGGAGGGGCTGCGGCTGGAGCCGCCGATCGTGACCTGGCGACGGGTGGCGGCGGTGGACACCACGCTGGGCGGGACGGCGGTGCCGGCGGGCACCAGCATCGTGCTCTGGCTGGCCCGCGCCGGACGGGATGCGGCCACCGTCGACGCGCCGGACGAGTTCCGGCCCGGACAACGGGGCTCCCGCCGGCACCTGGCCTTCGGGGCGGGCGCGCACCGGTGCGTCGGCGACCAACTGGCCCGGATGGAGGCGGCGGTGGTGGTCACGGAGACCACCCCGCTGCTGGACGGGGTGACCGTGCTCCGCGAGCCGTGGTGCCCGGACAACCTGACCTTCCGGATGCCCGACGCCTTCGTCGTCCGCAGGCGCTGAACCGGCACGCCCGCCGTGGTGCGCGCGCCGTGGCAGGCCAGGAACACCGGCCAACCAGCGGTGATCAGGACGCCGGAGCGGACCGCGTCGCCCGGCGGGAGGGGTGGCGGTGGGAGAGACCCGACGAAAGTCAGTGGACGGTGGTGCCGTTCGGGCGCGGTCGGGGCGGGGGTGCCGGACCTAGCGTCAGTGCATGATCACATTACGTGGGTTGACCAAGCGGTTCGGGGACACGACCGCCGTCGACGCCCTGACCGTCGACATCGGACCCGGCCGGGTCACCGGGTTCCTCGGCCCGAACGGCGCGGGCAAGTCCACCACCATGCGGATGATCCTCGGGCTGGACCGGCCCACCGCCGGGCAGGCGCTCGTGGGCGGGCGGACGTACCGGGAGCTGCGGCGCCCGCTGCGCGAGGTCGGCGCGCTGCTCGACGCCCGGGCCGTGCATCCCGCCCGCTCGGGTCGGGCGCACCTGCTCGCGATGGCCCGCAGCAACGGGATACCGGACCGCAGGGTGGACGAGGTGCTCGCCACCGTGGGGCTGGACGCCCGCGCCGCGGCCAAGCCCGGCCGCACCCTCTCCCTCGGCATGGGCCAGCGGCTCGGCATCGCCGGTGCGCTGCTCGGCGACCCGCCGGTGCTGATGTTCGACGAGCCGGTCAACGGCCTCGACCCGGACGGGGTGCGCTGGGTCCGGCAGCTGATGCGGTCGCTGGCAGACGAGGGCCGGACGATCTTCGTCTCCAGCCACCTGATGACCGAGATGCAGCTCACCGCCGACCGGCTCGTGGTGATCGGCCGGGGTCGCCTGCTCGCCGACGCGCCGATCGACGAGGTCATCGCCGGCAGCGCGGTGGCCGTCCGGGTACGCAGCCCGCAGCCGGCCGGCCTCGCCGCGCTCGCCGGGCGGCTCACCGCCGCCGGGGCCGCCGTCGAGCCGGCCGGCCCGGACGAGCTGACCGTCACCGGCGCCACCGTCGAGCGGATCGGCGATCTGGCGTACGAGCTGGGGGTGCGGTTGCACGGGCTCAGCCCGCACGGGGCGTCCCTGGAACAGGCCTTCATGGAACTGACCGCCGACAGCGTCGAGTACGCCGGCACCCCCACCCGGAACGAGGCACGATGAACACGATCTCCGCCGAGTGGACCAAGCTGTGGTCCGTGCGTTCCACCTGGTGGTCGCTGCTGGCCGGGGTGCTGCTGATGGCCGCCACCGCCGGTCAGCTGGCCATCTACGCCGCCAACGCGAACACCAACGACGACCCGGCCGACGACGCCGGGATCGTCACCGTCGGCAGCGTCGTGATCGGCTCGGTCGAGCTGACCCAGTACGCCGTGCTGGCGCTGGGCCTGCTCGTGGTCACCAGCGAGTTCACCAGCGGCACGATCCGTACCACCCTGCAGTGCACGCCGTCGCGCGGCCGGGTGCTGCTGGCCAAGGCCGCGGTGACCGGGGCGGTGACGTTCGCGCTCGGGCTGCTGCTCGGCGCGGTCGGCGCGCTCGTGGCGCGGCCGGTGCTCGGCCGCTGGGGCGCCGCGCCGGCTGGCGGCACGGTCAGCGACGTCCTCGCGGTGGCGACCTACCTGGCGCTGGTCGGCGTGCTGGCCCTCGGGCTCGGCGCGGCCCTGCGCAGCGCGGTGCTCACCCTGACCGTGCTCGTCGCCACCCTGATGATCGTTCCGCTGTCGTTGCAGGAGCCGGACATCGCCGTGCTCAACCGGGTCGCCGACGCCTTCCCTGGGGTCGCCGGCGGGCACTTCCTGGCCGGGGACACCGACCCGTACCCGGCGCCGGTCGGGTTGCTCCTGCTCGCGGGCTGGGCCGGCGCGGCGCTGTTGCTGGGCCGGGCCGCGATGCGCCGCCGGGACGCCTGAGGCACCCGGACGCGTGCGGTGCCGGGGCGGGGCGGGTCAGCCGGTCGGCTCGACCAGCCCCGCCTCGTACGCGAGGATCGCCGCCTGCACCCGGTTGCGCACCTCGAGCCGGGTGAAGATGCTCGTCAGGTAGCTCTTCACGGTCCCCTCGACCAGGTGCAGCCGGCGGGCGATCTCGGCGTTGGACAGCCCGACCCCGACCAGCGCGAGGACCTCCCGCTCACGCTCGGTCAGCCCGGCCAGCCGGTCCCGGGCCACGGGCCGACGGGCCACCCGGTCACCGCCCAGCTCGATGACCCGGCGGGCCACCCGCGGCGACAGGTACGCGCCACCGTCGGCGACGGCGTGCACACCGGCGATCAGCTCGCGCGGGTCGCCGGCCTTGAGCAGGAATCCGCTCGCCCCGTGCCCGAGCGCCCGGGCGACGTGGTCGTCCTCGCCGAACGTGGTCAGCATGAGCGTCGCCGTCTCCGGCACGAGCCGGCGGATCTCGGCGGCGGCGGTGAGCCCGTCCATCCTCGGCATCCGGATGTCCAGCAGCGCCACCCGGGGCCGGTGCGCCCGGACGAGTTCCACCGCGGCCCGGCCGTCGCCGGCCTCGGCCACCACCTCGATGCCCGCATCGGTGGCCAGGATGGCCCGGACACCGGCCCGGATCATCGCCTCGTCGTCGGCGAGGACGACCCGCACCGGGCCGGCCGTGTCGGCGTTCATCCGTCGATCCGCTCCTTGCTGACCAGCCGACCCTCGACGAAGCAGAGCCGCCACGTCGGTTGGGCCAGGGGGAAGTTGCCGTCGGTGTAGTGCTCGCAGCCGGGGCGTGCCGTCCCGGCGGGCGGGGCCAGTTGCCGTCGGGGCAGCCCGGTCAGCTCGGCGCGCTGCGCGCCGACGGGCATCCGCGCGAAGGCCCCGTCGTCGAGGACCGTCCCGGCGGTGGCGACCGGGTAGTAGACCAGGGAGAGGACCAGCGCGAGACCCGCCGGGGCGCCGAGCGCCGTCAGCAGGCTGAGCCGCACCCGCCGGCGGGCGTCGCGCAGCCGCCGCTCGGCCTCGGTCGCGGTCGCGGACCTCGACGGCGACGGCGACGGCCGCTCCCCCGGCGACCCGCCGTCCGACGGATCGGTGCCCGCCCCCGTTGCTGAGGCGACCGGAAACCCCGGCTCGTCCGCCTCGCCCGCTAACCACCCGCCCACCGGCCACCGGCCACCGGCCCGGCCGGAGTCGCCCGTGCGCGACGGGAGGGCGAAGGCCCCCGGCCGAGCGGCTACGGGAGGGAGGGCGTCGGCGCCCGCCCGGGTCGCCAGCAACGGGAGGGCGTCGTCGCCCGCCCGGGTCGCCCCCGGCAGGCGGGCGCGGACGGCGAAGCCGCCACCGTCCTGGTGACCGGTCGTCAGGGCGCCGCCGGCGAGCCGGACCCGCTCGGCGAGGGCGAGCAGGCCGGAACCGGTGGACGGCGGTCCCGGCAGCGGCCCGGCCGGTGGGGGCGCGTTGACGACGGCCACCTCGAGCCGGTCGCCGTCGCGGTGCAACACGACGCTGACCGCCGCGCCGGGTGCGTACCGGGCGGCGTTGGTCAGCGCCTCGCGGACCACCCGGTGCGCGGTGTGCGCGGCCATCGGGGACAGCACCGCGAGGGCGTCCGCGCCGTCCAGGCGCACCGCCATGCCCGCCTCCCGGGCCCCGTCGACCAGCTCGGCGACGCTCTCGTCGGCCGGCCGGGTGGTCGCCGCGCCGTCCGGCTCCCGCAGCACCCCGATGATCCCGTGCAGCCGCTCGGTGGCGGCGGCGACGCTGGCCCGCAGCTCCCCGGCGGCGGCCCGGTGCCAGGGCGCGAGGTCGCCGGCGACCTCCAGCGCGGCGGCGCGCAGGGCGATCAGGCTCAGGTCGTGCCCGAGCGAGTCGTGCATCTCCTGGGCGATGCGGGCCCGCTCCCGCAGCCGGATCCGCTCGGCGGCGCCCCGCCGCTCCCGGTCCCGCGCCTCGACGTGCCGGCGGCCGGCGTCGGCCAGCACGGCCTGCTGGCGCCGGTACCGCCCGACGAGCCACGGGAACACCCCGGCGAAGAGCAGCACGGAGGCGAGCAGGAACCAGGTGGCCGCGCCGGTGCCGAGCAGCCCCAGGTTGAGCACGGTGCCGCCGGCCGCGAGCACGGCGAAGGCGACGGCGGCCGGGACGGCGGTGGCGCTGCGGCGACCGGTCAGGTAGCTGAACACCGGGATCGCGAAGAGGAAGTTGCCGTCCAGCAGCGACCCGAGCACCACGACGACCAGGGCGACCACCGGCCACCGCCGGCTCACCGCGACCGCCGCGGCGAGCAGCAGCAGCGCGCCGGCCGTCAGGGCGGAGGCGTACGCCGAGTGCGGCGGGGTGACGCCCGCGTACCCGATCGGGGCGGCGGTGGTCGCCCACAGGAGCAGATCGGCGCTCCGCCGCCGGACGGCCGCCCGGGACCACCCACCCCCGCCCGCCCCGACGGACCACCAGCTCTTCACGGCGGCCAGGCTACCCACGCCCGACCTGCGCCGACACCGACGAAAGTCAGGTTCTCAGCTGATCTCCTCGGCCCACGCGCGCCAGTCGTCGAGTACCCCGTACAGCGTCGGGGTGAGCCAGCCGGGCGCGGACCGGCGGAAGACCCCCGGATCCATCGCCCCGGTGCCGGCCGGCAGGGCGCCCAGCAGCTTCGGCACCAGGTCGGTCAGGTTGGCCCAGTGCACCAGCTCCGGCGCGGCCGGCCAGGCGCCGACCACCACGCCGGCCGGCACCGCCCGGCGCTCCAGCGCCTCCAGCGTCAGCGCGGTGTGGTTCAGGGTGCCCAGGCCGGCCCGGGTCACCACGACGGCCGGGCAGCCCAGTTCCACCGCCAGGTCCGCCACCGTCCAGGGCTTGCCCTCCGGCCGCAGCCCCATCGGTACGAGCAGGCCGCCCGCGCCCTCGACGAGCACCAGGTCGTGCTTGTCGGCCTCCTCGCGGACCGCGTCGACGGCGGTGTGCAGCGCCAACGGCTCCAGCTCGGCGACCCGGGCCGCCGCCAGCGGGGCGAGCGGGTCGGGGAAGCTTGCCAGGGTCCGGCCGGTCAGCGGGGCGGCCAGCCGGTTGACCGCGTCGACGTCGCCCGGCTCGCCGCCGGCCGTACCCGTCTGGGCGGGTTTGACCACCGCGACCCGCAGGCCGGCCGCCTGCGCTGCCGCCGCGATCGCCGCCGTGACCACCGTCTTGCCGACGTCGGTGTCGGTGCCGGTGACCAGCACCGGCCCACGCCACGGCCCCGTCATGTCGTGCCCCCGGCTCACGGGACGACCCTCGTTCGCGACTGCGGGGCTCGCAAACCCGGCTCACTCCTCGCGCTCACGGGCGCCACCTCAGTTCGCGACTGCGGGGCTCGCAAACCCGGCTCACTCCTCGCGCTCACGGGGCACACTCCACGATGGTCTCCAAGGCCCGCTCGAAGTCCGCCCGGGGGGTGCCGGCGCCGATGGTCAGCCGCAGGCGGGACCGGCCGTCCGGCGTGGACGGGGGCCGGAAGCAGCCGACGGCGACTCCCCGGTCGCGGCAGTCGGCCGCCCAGGCGCTCGCCGCCTCGGGACCGGGGGCGGTGACCGAGACGACCGCGCCGTCGGGGGCGGAGACCGCCAGCCCGGCGGCGCCCAGCCGGCGCACGACCCGGGCGGCCCGCTCGGCCAGTTCCGCGCGCAGGTCGTCGCCGGCGCGGGCCAGCCCGACGGCGGCGTGCACACCGGCGGCCACGGCCGGCGGCAGCGCGGTGTCGAAGATGAAGGTCCGGCCGGTCTCGATCACGTGCCGGACGAACTCCGCAGGCCCCGCCACCACCCCGCCCGCGCCGCCGAGGGCCTTGGAGAGGGTGGCGGTGACGACCACGTCGGGCTGGCCGGCGAGGCTGGCGGCGGCGACACCCCCGGCGCCGGCCGGGCCGGTCACCCCGAGGGCGTGCGCGTCGTCGACCAGCAGCAGCGCGCCGTGCTCCCGGGCCACGGCGTGCAACCTGGCCAGCGGGGCGAGATCGCCGTCGACGGAGAAGACCGACTCGGTGACGACCACCGCCGGCCGGCCGGGCGCGGCGGCGAGCGCGGCGGCGACCGCCGCGACGTCGGCGTGCGGGGTCACCACGGTCTCCGCGCCGGAGATCCGGCAGCCGTCGATCAGGGACGCGTGGTTGTGGGCGTCGGAGACGAGCAGCGTACGGGGTCGCACCAGCGCCCGGACCGCCCCGAGGTTGGCCAGGTAGCCGGAGGAGAAGACGAGTGCCCGTTCGGCGCCGAGCCAGTCGGCGAGGGCGTCCTCGAGCGCGTGGTGGGCGTCGGTGGAGCCGCGTACCAGGCGCGACCCGGTGGCCCCCAGCCCGTACGCCGACAGCGCCCGCGCCGCCGCGGCGGTGACCTCGGGATGGGTGGCCAGGCCGAGGTAGTCGTTGCCGGCCAGGTCGACCACGGCGTCGCCGGCGGCCCGCGGTCGCAGCCGGCGAGCCAGCCCCGCCTTCGCGCGCAGTGCGGCGCGGCGGTCGAGCGCCGCCAGCCAGTCCGCCACCGTCACCCCCACGCCGCCCGGCCGGCCGCCGTCGGCCGCTTCCGCCGGGCGAAATTACCACCCGCCGGCCAGCGCCCGGCGTGTCCACCCCTGCGTCCAGGTGCCGACACGCGGGCCGTTCATCCCGGCCAGCTGGCCTTGTAGGGTACGAGCCATGCCAGAGATCCTCGACCAGGCCCGAACCCAGGTGCTGGAGAACGGCGTCGGTCTCGACGAGGCCGGCGCCCTCGCCGTGCTGAACCTGCCCGACGAGCAGCTGCCCGCCGCCCTCCAGCTCGCCCACGAGGTGCGGATGCGGTGGTGCGGGCCCGAGGTGGAGGTCGAGGGGATCGTCTCGCTGAAGACCGGCGGGTGCCCGGAGGACTGCCACTTCTGCTCGCAGTCGGGCCTGTTCACCTCCCCGGTCCGGTCGGTCTGGCTGGACATCCCCTCGCTGGTCGAGGCGGCGAAGCAGACCGCGGCGACCGGGGCGACGGAGTTCTGCATCGTGGCGGCCGTGCGCGGCCCGGACGCCCGGCTGATGAAGCAGATGCGCGAGGGCGTCGCCGCGATCAAGGCCGAGGTCGACATCCAGGTGGCCGCGTCGCTGGGCATGCTCAGCCAGGAGCAGGTCGACGAGCTGGTCGACATGGGCGTGCACCGCTACAACCACAACCTGGAGACCTGCCGCTCCTACTTCCCCAACGTGGTCACCACCCACTCGTGGGAGGAGCGCTGGGAGACCCTGCGGATGGTCCGCGAGTCCGGCATGGAGGTCTGCTGCGGCGGCATCCTCGGCCTCGGCGAGACGGTGGAGCAGCGGGCCGAGTTCGCCGCGCAGCTCGCCGAGCTGGACCCGCACGAGGTCCCGCTGAACTTCCTCAACCCCCGCCCCGGCACCCCGCTGGGCGACCGGCCGGTCGTCGAGGGCAAGGACGCGCTGCGCGCCATCGCCGCCTTCCGGCTGGCCATGCCGCGCACCATCCTGCGGTACGCGGGCGGCCGGGAGATCACCCTCGGTGACCTGGGCACCCGCGACGGCCTGCTCGGCGGCATCAACGCGGTCATCGTCGGCAACTACCTGACCACCCTGGGTCGGCCGGCGACCGCCGACCTGGAGCTGCTCGACGACCTGAAGATGCCCGTCAAGGCGCTCTCCGCGACGCTGTGAGCGCCCCGGTGACGACGAGTGACGCGGCGACGGCGGCCGGCGGGGCGTCGGCCACCTGGTGCGACCGCTGCGGCGAGGCCGTGGCGGCCGGCTCGCACGAAGGGTGCGCGACGGCCCGGGTGCTGGAGCCGCCGCGCTTCTGCGCGCACTGCCGCCGCCGGATGAAGGTTCAGGTGCTGCCGGTCGGCTGGGCGGCGGTCTGCGTCGAGCACGGCGAGATGCGGGGCTGAGGGCGATGCTGCGCGGCCGGACGGTGACCCTGCGGCCGGCGGGCGCCGAGGACGTGCCGGCGCTCGCCGCGATCCGGGCCGACCCGGAGGTCCGGCGCTGGTGGCGCGGCGGCGACGACCTCGCCGCCGCCGTCCGGGCCGACCTCGACGACGAGGCCCTGTCGGTGTACGCGATCGAACACGACGGCCGGGTCGTCGGCGCGATCCAGTGGTACGCCGAGGACGACCCCGACTACCGGCACGCCAGCATGGACCTCTTCCTCGACCCGGCCGTGCGCGGCGCCGGGCTCGGCGGGGACGCGATCCGCACCCTGGTCCGGCACCTGATCGACGAGCACGGCCACCACCGCTTCACCATCGATCCGGCGGCGGCGAACACGGCGGCCGTCCGGGCGTACGCGAAGGTCGGCTTCCGCCCCGTCGGCGTGCTGCGCCGCTACGAACGCGGCGAGGACGGGCGCTGGCACGACGGGCTGCTGATGGACCTGCTCGCCGACGAACTGGCCGACTGAGCCGCGACCGCGCACGGGACGCCCCGCCCGCCGGTCACCCGTCCCAGACGAGGTCGCCGTCGGCCAGCCGGCGGGCGCCGTCGGCGGGGCGGTGCGGGGTGAGCCGGCCGTCGGGCATCAGGTGGGACGCCGGCACACCGCGCCCCAGCACGGCGACGTCGGCGATCAGCCGCCGGTGGCAGCGCCACCAGACGCTCTCGCTGCACATCACCGCCGTGGTCCGGGCCGCCGCGTCGGCCAGCACCGCGTCCAGCGCCGCCCGGAAGTCGGCGGTACGGGTGTACGCCGCGTACGCCCGGAAGGCGGCGACGGTCCACCAGCCGTCCGGCTCCTCGACCCCGGCCGGGGTGTGCCGTCGGCCGCCGAGGCGCTGCTCCCAGCGGTAGTCCACGCCGGCCGCCGGCAGCCAGCGGGCCAGTTCCTCCCGGCGTACGTCGGGGTTGGTCCGGCTTGCCGGGAACCGCCGCACGTCCACGACGAGCGCGACCCCGGCACCCGTCAGTAGCTCGCCCAGCCGTTCCCGGTCCGCCGCCCCGTGCCCCACCGTCAGCAGTGTCACAAGGAGGATATGCCCCGATTCCCGGACGGCTACCGCCCGCGCGAGGCGGAGACCGCCCGGGATCTCCGCGCGGGGCGGCGGGAGTCGGGGCCGGCGGCGAGGGTGGTACGGGTGTGCCCCGACCTCCCGGCCGACGAGGCCGACGCCCTCGACTGGCTGGCGTTCGAACAGGCCGGCGTCGTCACCACCGCCCAGGTGACCCGGTCGCTGACCGGGGGCACCGTACGCGGACGCGTGCGCTCCGGGCGCTGGCGCTCGATCTGCCGGGGCGTCGTGCTGCTGGGCAACGGCCGGCTCACTCGGGACCAGCAGTTGTGGGTGGCGGTGCTCGCCGCGGGTCCCGGGGCCGTACTGGCCGGTCCGACGGCCGCCGCCGAGGCGGGCGTACGCGGGTTGCGGAGTGAGCCGTTGCACGTGCTCGTGCCGGCACACCGGCGGGCGGGCCGCACCGTGCTGGGCCGGCTGCCCGTCGACATGCCGGCGGTCGTCGTGCACCGCGCGTCGAAGCTGCCGCCGGAGCACCTTCAGCTCGCCCGCCCGCCGCGCACCACCACCGCCCGGGCACTGGTGGACGCGGCCGGCTGGGCCCGCACGGTCGACCAGGCGCAGGCGGCGCTGGCGGCCGGCTGTCAGCAGCGACGGGTCACGCCGGAGGAGTTGTCGGCGGTGCTGGACGCCCTGCCCCGGGCCCCTCGGCGGGCGCTGGTCCGGCAGACCGTGGCCGACATCGCCGGCGGTGCCGAAGCGCTCTCGGAGATCGACTTCGTCCGACTCTGCCGCCGCCACGGCCTGCCCGCGCCCCGCCTCCAGCAGCGACGCGCCGACGCCTCCGGGCGGACGCGGTGGCTCGACGCGTACTGGCGGGAATGGGGGTTGCACGTCGAGATCGACGGGGCGCACCACATGGACGTCCGGCACTGGGCGGCCGACATGCGGCGCCAGAACGACGTCTGGACCTCGGGCGACCGCATCCTGCGCTTCCCGGCGTGGCTGGTCCGCGCCCGCCCCGACGAGGTCGCCGCCTCCGTCCGCCGCGCCCTGACGGCCGCCGGCTGGCGAGCCGGAAAGTGAATCTTGGACAGTTGCCGTCCTCGAGGAACGGCAACTGTCCAAGATTCTCCGGTGGCGCGGACGGTGACGTCCGCGCCACCGGATTATGTGTCAGGAGACCGTGCAGGGGGTGCCGTTGAGGGTGAATGCCGTGGGTTTCGGGTTCGAGCCGGTGTGGGTGCCGTTGAAGCCGAAGCTCGTCGACGCCCCCGGCGCGAGCCGGCCGTTGTAGGAGATGTTGGTGGCGGTGACCGCGGTGCCGGTCTGGGTCCAGGTCGCCGACCAGCCCTGGCCGACCTTTTGGCCGGCGCTGGGGAAGGCGAAGGCGAGCGTCCAGCCGTCGATGGTGGTCGTGCCGGTGTTGGTGACGGTGACGTTCGCGGTGAAGCCGCTGTCCCAGGTGCTGGTCGTCCAGGCCACGGCGCAGCCGCCGGACGCGGGCGGGTCGGCGGTGGTGACCGCGACCGGCGCGGACGCCGCCGAGGCGTTGCCGGCCGCGTCCACGGCCACCACGAAGAACTGGTACGCGGTGGCGGCGGTCAGCCCGGTCACCGCCAGCGTGGTGCCGGTGGGCGAGCCGACCAGCGCGTCGGTCGCGCCGGCCTCGCGGTAGACGCGGTAGCCGGTGACGCCGACGTTGTCGGTCGACGCGGCCCAGTTCAGCGTGAGCCCGGTGGCGGTGACCGCCGAGGCGGTCGGCGTGCCGGGGCGGGTCGGCGCGACGGTGTCGGGGGCCGGCGCGACGGGCGTGGTCACCTCGGCCACGGGTGAGGCGGCAGAGCGGTTGCCGGCGCCGTCGCGCGCCCGCACCGTGAACCGGTACGTGCGCTCGGGCAGCAGCCCGGTCACGGCCAGGGAGTTGGTGGCGGCGTTGAGCAGGACGAGCGCGTCGCTGCCCACCTGCGCCTGGGTGACCTCGTAGCCGGCCAGCCCGCTGCCGCCTGCGTCGGTGGAGGCGGGCCAGGTCAGCGTCAGCCCGGTCGCGGTGACCGCCGAGGTGACGGGGGTGCCGGGCACGGTCGGCGCCGTGGTGTCCGGGGTGGCCGGCGCGGGCTCCTCGCCCCAGACGCGGGTGGCGCCGGAGTGGAGCGTGACCTTCCGGTTCGGCCCCGCCGCCGGCTGGTACGACGGGTCGTTGGTCGGGTCCCAGGTGCCGCCCTCGGGCACGCCGATCTTGAACTGCACCTCCATCCGGTGCTGCGACTGCCCGGCGGGCGCGATGGTGTGCCCGGTGCAGTCCACCTCGACGTACCAGACGTCGCCGGAGAACTGCTTGGCGCTGGACGGCGACGGGCAGCCCTGGGTGTAGCCGGGGGTGACGGTGACCGGGCCGGTGCCGTCGGGGCGGAAGTAGTAGCGGAACCTCCCGTCGGTCAGGGCGCGGGCCGGGAACGCGGACTTGTTGTAGACGATGGCCTTGAGGCCGGTGGCGCGCGGCTCGGCCTGCATCACCGTGGTCTCCACGGTCAGCTCGTCGATGTCCGGCGTCTCGGCGCGGGGGAAGCCGGCGAGCGGGGTGCCGCCGTACTCCTGGGTGAGCCGGGCCAGCGCGGAGCTGAAGCCGGCGTTGTAGTCGGTGGCGACCTCGTTCATCACGTAGTCCGACCGGTTGTCGGTGTACGCGTCGTTGGCCGCCGACGGGCCGCCGACCAGCGCGCCGTAGAGGGTGTGCCGCGTCTCGACGGGCACCGTCTGGCTGTCCCACCAGGAGCCGTGCGCGGTGCGGTGGTGCGGGTTCTTCGGGGAGTTGGCCCCGAAGCCGATGACGTAGCTGGAGGCGCGCGGGTTGTCGCCGAGTGCGTAGTCGATCTGCCGGACGGCGAAGTCGTGGTAGCGGGCCTTGCGGGTGGCGTCGGTGGTCTTGTCGCTGTAGACGAGGGCGGCGAAGGCGGTGTTCGCGGCGTAGCGCAGCGCCCCCCACGAGTCGAGCACGGCCATCCCGCCGGGCGAGTACGGCACCCGCTGCCCGTTGACGCCGACGGTCCAGTAGTCGAGCCAGCGGTTGGCGTCGTCGACGTACTTCTGCTTGCCGGTCAGGTTGGCCAGCAGCACGTACGCCCCGAACTGCTTGTTGTCCCAGGCGATGGTCCACTTGTAGGACCGCGTGGTGCTCTGGTTCTCGGTGCCGAGCTTGTCGTACTCGCTCTCGGCCTTCGCGAGGTAGGCGGCGTCGCCGGTGGCGCGGTGCAGCCAGATCGCGGACCAGACCAGCTCGTCCTGCCAGCCGCTCCAGGATCGGTAGAAGCTGGTCGCGTCGGTGATGCACTCGTGGTAGCTCTTGCGCACCGTGTCGGCGAAGGTGTGCAGCTGCTTCGCGTGCCCGAGCAGCCGGTCGGCGTAGGCGGCGTCGGTGGGCCGGAAGACCATCGACGACGCGGCCATCGCCGCCGCCGTCTCACCGGCCAGGTCCGCGCCGCCGCAGCTCGCGTCGATCTTGTACGCGGGCCGCGCCATCGGCATCACCTCGGCCGGACCCCACCACTTGTGGTCGTCGTCGCCCTTGCCGACCTGGCCGTAGAGGACGTTGGGGGCCGGGTGCGCCCGGATGAAGTAGTCGTTGACGAAGCGCAGGTTGTTGAGCAGGTGGGGCAGTTGGCCGGAGGCGACGTAGCCGGCGCGGTACTCGACGGCGCCCCAGGCGAGCATGGTGGCGCTGAACGCCATCGGGAAGCCGAACTTGACGTGGTCGCCGGCGTCGTACCAGCCGCCGGTGAGGTCGAGCCCGACGTCGGCGCCGTCGGTGAGCGCGGAGTCGCCGCGCCAGGAGACCCGGTTCCAGTCCGGCAGCGGGCCGGACTGCTGCGCCTCGTAGAAGTAGAGCGACTTCTGCAACGCCTCGGCGTAGTTGAACGCGCCGGCGGCGGCGGGCTTCGTGGCGGGGCCGGGCGCGGTCCGCGTGGCGCCCCCGGCGGGCGCCGCGGCGGAGGCGGGCACCGGGGCGGTGACGGCGAGGGCGAGGCCGGCGGCGAGGGCGGTGCCGGCGGCCAGCAGGCGGGGCAGCCAGGGCTGCTCGCCCGGCCGGCGCGGACGTCTCGGGTGACGCATGACGGTGCTCCTGTCGGTGGCGTCGCCGGCGGCACCGGGGACGGCGCGCGGGATCGTGATCGGGGCGTGCCGGCGAAGGTGGTGGGGGTACGGCCACGGGTCCGGGAGCGCTCCCATGGATGACCGACAATGTAATGCGGCGGTCACCGGTTTGTGAAGACGCCGGCAGCGGGGCGCCCGCGCGGGGCCGCTGGCAGGAAAGCCCTTACCTGTACACCGGACATTCGTCACACCATCGAACTACTTGGATCGAATTCCGGCGTACGGGCAGGTCATCACCGGGGCAGGTGGGCGAGGACGCGCGTCGCGGCCGGGCGGGCGGCGGGCCGGGCGTTCCGGCATACGAACGTACTGTTGCCGCACCGCTTTCCGGCGCGCGACAGTACGCCACATCAGCGGTGCCATCGACGCCGCCGCTCCCCCGGCCAATCCTGAGGAGATCGCGATGGCTCTACGACTCGCCGACGGCACCGCCTGGTCCGACACCCTCGCCCGCGCGGTGGCCGCCGTGCCCGAGGCGTTCGGTTCCCCGGTCGACGGTGTCACCACGCTGCACAACCTCGTACGCGGCGACTGGCACGCCGTGGGCTCGCCCAGCCCCGTCCGCACCCCGGTGGACAACACCGTGCTGGTCAACCTGGCCCGCCTCGACGCGGAGTCCGCCCGCGCCGCGGTCGCGCACGCCGCCGCCGCGCACCGGGTCTGGGCCGACACCCCGCTCGCCGACCGCAAGGCCCGGGTCACCGACGCCCTGGACGCGCTCACCGCCCACCGCGACCTGCTCGCCCTGCTGCTGGTCTGGGAGATCGGCAAGCCGTGGCGGCTGGCCTGCGCCGACGTGGACCGGGCGCTCGACGGCGTCCGGTGGTACGTCGACGAGATCGACCGGATGCTCGCCGACGGCCGGGAGCCGCTGCCGGGACCGGTCAGCAACATCGCGTCGTGGAACTACCCGATGAGCGTGCTCGTGCACGCCGAGCTGGTGCAGCTGCTCGCCGGCAACGCGGTCATCGCGAAGACCCCGTCGCAGGGCGGGGCGGTCTGCCTCACCGTCGCGCACGCGCTGATGCGCCGGGCCGGGCTGCCCGCCACCCTGGTCTCCGGCGGCGGCGAGGAGCTGTCCGAGGTGCTGGTGCGGGCGCCGGAGATCGGCGCCGTCGCGTTCGTCGGCGGGCGCTCCAACGGCGGCAAGGTCGCCGCCGCGCTGCTCGACTCGGACAAGCGGCACTTCATCGAGCAGGAGGGCCTCAACGCGTGGGGCATCTGGGACTTCTCCCAGTGGGACCTGCTCGCCGGGCACCTGAAGAAGGGCTTCGAGTACGGCAAGCAGCGCTGCACCGCGTACCCGCGCTTCGTGGTCCAGCGGGACCTCGTCGACGAGTTCCTCGACATGTACCTGCCGGTGGTGCGCTCCGTCCGGTTCGGACACCCGCTCGCCGTCGGCGACGACTGGACCGCCGGTGACCCGCTGCCCGAGCTGGACTTCGGCCCGCTCATCAGCGCCGCCAAGGCCGACGAGCTGCGCCGCAAGGTCGACGAGGCGGTACGCGGCGGCGCCGTGCCGCTGCACCGGGGCAAGCTGCACGGCGCGCCGTTCCTCGACGGGCAGGACACCTCCGCGTACGTGGCCCCGTCGGTGCTGCTGGCCCCGCCCGGCCGGTCCCGGCTGATGCACGCCGAGCCGTTCGGCCCGGTCGACACCATCGTCGTGGTCGACACCACCGACGAGCTGCTGGCCGCGATGAACGCCTCGAACGGCGCGCTGGTCGCCTCGCTGGCCTGCGACGACGAGGAGCTGGCCGGCAAGCTCGCGGTTGACCTCCAGGCGTTCAAGGTGGGCATCAACAAGCCGCGCTCGCGGGGCGACCGCGACGAGCCGTTCGGTGGCCGGGGCGCGTCCTGGAAGGGCGCCTTCGTCGGCGGCGACCTGCTGGTGCAGGCGGTCACCCAGGGCGGCGACGGCCGGCTCTACGGCAACTTCCCCGACTACAGCAGCTACCCGACCACCTGAGACGTGAGGCGGGGCCCCTGTGCACGCCGCAGTGGGCCCCGCCGACACCAGGGCCACGTACCGTCGAGTGATGTCGATCATCGCGCAACTCTCACTGGGAGAGTCCGACCCGCAGCGGGCGGCGGCCTTCTGGTCAGCCGCGCTGGGCTACCACCGCCGCCCGCCCCGGTACGCCGGCGATGACTGGATCGTGCTGGAGCCGCCGCCCGGTGTGCCGGGCACGGCCATCGCCATGGACGTCAGCGAGAGCCCGGCCGAGGAGTTCCCCCGGATCCACCTGGACATCGACGCTGGCGACCGGGACCTCGACGAGGAGGCGGCGCGGCTCGTGGCGCTGGGCGCGCGCCCGGTCGACTGGCGGCACTACCCGACCGACCCGCACCCGGCCGAGCCGCCGTACGTGGTGCTCGCCGACCCGGAGGGCAACCGATTCTGCGTGCAGGGGACGCGAGCACCCGCGACGTGACGCCTCCTCGCGTCCGCCGCGTCAGCAGGGGCCCCGTCCGTTGACCGAGGGCACGCCCACGGTGAGCGGGACGGTGAGGGTGACCAGCGCGCCGTCCCGCTCGGTCGGGGTGCGCCGACCGAGCCGCCGCACGGTACGCAGCATCGGGGCGTTCTCCGCGTGGACGTGCAGCACCAGGGCCGCGTAGCCGGCCTGCTCGGCGTGCCGGACCAGCCGGCGCAGCAGGGCCGAGCCGAGGCCCCGGCGCTGCCAGTCGTCGCGCACCAGCAGCGCCACCTCGGCCTCGTCGCCCTCGGCGAGCAGGTTCGCCATCGCCACCACCGGCTCCGTCGCCCCGGCGTCGCCGGCCGTGGCGAGCAGGGTCACGCCCCGGGCCGGCTCCAGCAGCCGGCGCAGCCGGGCCGGCGGGGGAACCGCCGCACCGCCCAGGTAGCGGCGGTACCGGCTGCGCGCCGAGCAGCCCTCGTGCAGCTCGACCACGCCGAGCAGGTCGTCTACGGTCGCGGGCCGTACGGCCGCCTCGGCGCCGTCGGGCAGCACCAGGGTGACCTGCTCGGCGGCCCGGCGCGCGACGGCGGCCGACAGCTCGACCAGGGCCTGGGCCCGGGCGTACTCAGCCGGGGTGAAGCCCGGCACGGCGCGGCGCAGCGCGTACGACCCGCCGGCCGGGTCGTCCAGCAGCATGGTGGTGTCGGCGAGCCCGCCGCCGGGCCCCGCCGACGCCGGTCGCCAGGTCACCGCGTCGGCGCCGAGCAGGGCGCGCAGCGCCTCCCCGGTCGCGTCCGGGTCCCGCACCAGCCGGGTGGCCAGGCCGAGGGCCCGGGTCGGCTGGTCGGCGAGGCCGCGCGCCTCGCTGCGCGCCACCCAGCAGTCCCGGGCCCGCCCCCGCCGCACGGCGGCGACGAGGCCGGCCTCGTCGAGCGTGTCCGGTGCGTCGACCAGGAAGTCGTCGACGGCACCCCGCTCGGTGGTGTGCACCTGCACGGCGAGGATGTTGACCCCCCGCAAGGCCAGGCTCGCCGTCAGCACCGACAGGTAGCCCGGCCGGTCGTCCACGGTCGCCCGGATCCGCCACAGCGTCATGGTTTCGCTCCCTTCCCCGGTACGAGGCTCGCCGGTCGCTGTTGCGGGCCGGTTGCCCCGGGGTGACGGCTCCGGTTCGGCGGCGCGACCTGCGCCACAGCGACCACCGCCCGGCCGACCCGGCTCAGGGGTTCGCGGCCACCGGCGGGGCCCCGACCAGGTCGAGCCGGTCGCCGAGGATCACCGCGGCGGCCCGGACGAGCTGCGCCAGCCGGTCCACCTCCGTGACGTGGAACGCCGCCGCGGCCGGCGCCCCGGCGCACTCCCGGGCCACCACCAGCACCAGGCCGGCCCGGCCGAACGGCGCGACCGCGAAGTGCGCGCCGCCGGGCGTGCTGAGCGCCCGGGCCCGCAGCGGGGTCACCTCCGGCAGCGGCGGCGGTACGGGCGCGCGCCAACTCGCGAACCCGACGGTCGCCTCCCCGGCGGCGCCGGTCCGGGCGGCCCAGTCCACCGGCACCACCGCGGCGACCGCCCAGTCGGCGGCCAGCAGCCCGGGAACGGCGTCGACCAGGGTCGCCACCCCGTCGACCGGGTTGGCCGCGACCTGGGCCAGCAACTCGGCGTCCTGCCCGGAGGTGGTGGGCGCGCCGATCGCCCGCCACACCCCGTCCACCCGGACGCCGGGGATCGCCGCCAGCCCGGCGAGCAGCCGCTCGACCCGCGCCGCGCCCGGCCAGACCACGGTGAAGTCGTCCACCGCCCGCCCGCCGAGCCGCTCCAGGACGACCACCTGGACGATGTCCGCACCGGACACGCCCATGGTGCGCGCCACCTGACCGAGCGTGCCCGGACGGTCCGGCAGGGTGACCCGAACTCGCAGCAACATGTCTGAAACCCTCCGCTCGGCGGGCCGGCGCCGCTGGCCGGCAGGCTGGGCCCCAGCCTGGTCGGTGGCCGTTTCGCCCCTGTTGCCGTGGCATGTCCCGAGGGTCAAATCCCGACCTTGACAACATGGCGGAGCTGCCATCAACTAATCGGATGACCGAGCCGGCCGTCGACGCGCACGGGCCGGGCAGCGCGACTGCCCCCGCCGCCGCCCCCCGCGGGCTGGATCTCGACCGGCTCGCCGGTTACCTGGCCCGGCACCGGCCCGAGCTGGCCGACGGCCCGCTGCGCGCCCGGCTGATCGCCGGCGGCAAGTCCAACCTGACCTACCTGCTGGCTGTCGGGGAGCGGGAGGTGGTGCTGCGCCGCCCGCCGCTCGGGCACGTGCTGGCCACCGCGCACGACATGGCCCGGGAGTACCGGGTGATCTCCGCGCTGGCGCCGACCGACGTGCCGGTGCCCGCCGCGCTGCTGCTCTGCGAGGACGCCGAGGTGATCGGCGCACCCTTCTACCTGATGGAACGGGTGCGCGGCGAGGTGTTCCGCACCCGCGCCCAGACCGACCCGCTCACCGCCGACCAGCGTCGGGAGCTGGCGCTCGCGATGATGGACACCCTCGCCGCCCTGCACGCGGTCGAGCCCGCCTCGGTCGGGCTGGGCGACTTCGGCCGGCCGGAGGGCTACCTCGCGCGGCAGGTCCGCCGCTGGGCCGGCCAGCTCGACCGGTCCCGCAGCAGGCCGCTGCCCGGCATCGAGGAGCTGCGGGACCTGCTCGCCGGCACCGTGCCGGAGGGCGCCAACGCCGGCCGGATCGTGCACGGCGACTACCGGCTGGACAACCTGCTCGCCACCGTCGACCCGGTGGCCGTACGGGCCGTGCTCGACTGGGAGATGGCCACCCTCGGCGACCCGCTGGCCGACCTCGGGCTGCTGCTGACCTACTGGGACGTGCTCGGCGGCAGCGAGTCGGCCGCCGACAACCCGGTCGCCGACGGGCTCGGCCCGCGCGCCGGGTTCCCCACCGGGACGGAGCTGATCGCCCGGTACGCCGGGCGCGGCGACGTCGACGTCGGGCCGCTGCACTGGCACGTCGCGCTCGGCTGCTTCAAGCTCGCGGTGATCTGCGAGGGCATCCACTACCGGCACACTCTCGGGCAGACGCTCGGCGAGGGCTTCGACCGGATCGGCGACATGGTGGCACCGCTGGTCGAACACGGGCTGACCGCCGCCAGGGAGCGTTGATGGACTTCGCCTACGACACCCGCACCGAGCAGCTGCGGGCCGAGCTGACCGCGTTCCTGGACGAGCACGTGTACCCGGCCGAGCCGGTGCACGCCGCGCAGGTGGCCGCCGCCGGCGACCCCTGGGCCCGGCCCCCGGTGATGGCCGAGCTGAAGGCCGAGGCGCGCAAGCGCGGCCTGTGGAACCTCTTCCTGCCCGACCCGCGCCACGGCGCCGGCCTGACCAACCTCCAGTACGCCCCACTGGCCGAGCTGACCGGGCGCAGCCCGCACCTGGCCCCGGAGGCGCTCAACTGCGCCGCGCCCGACACGGGCAACATGGAGCTGCTCGCCGAGTTCGGCTCGCCGCAGCAGCAGGAGCGCTGGCTGCGGCCGCTGCTGGAGGGCGAGATCCGCTCCGCGTTCTGCATGACCGAGCCGGAGGTGGCGTCCTCGGACGCGACCAACATCGCGACCCGGATCACCCGCGACGGCGACCACTACGTGGTCAACGGGCGTAAGTGGTGGTCGTCGGGGGCGATGGACCCGCGCTGCGAGATCTTCATCGTGATGGGCAAGACCGACCCGGAGGCCGACCGGCACCGCCAGCAGAGCATGATCCTGGTGCCCCGGGACACCCCCGGCATCGCCGTGCGGCGGGGCATGACGGTGTTCGGCTACAGCGACGCCTCGCACGGCGGCCACGCCGAGATCGACTTCACCGACGTCCGCGTACCGGCGGAGAACCTGGTCGGGGCGGAGGGCACCGGCTTCGCGATCGCCCAGGCCCGGCTCGGCCCCGGCCGGATCCACCACTGCATGCGGCTGATCGGCATGGCGGAGCGGGCCCTGGAGCTGCTCTGCCGGCGGGCGCTCGAGCGGGTCGCGTTCGGCCGGCCGCTCGCCGAGCAGGGCGTGGTGCGCGAGTGGATCGCCGAGTCCCGGGTGCGCATCGAGCAGGCCCGACTGCTGGTGCTCAAGACCGCCTGGCTGATGGACACGGTCGGCAACAAGGGCGCGCACTCCGAGATCCAGGCCATCAAGATCGCCACGCCCGCCATGGCCGAGTGGGTCATCGACAAGGCCATCCAGGCGTACGGCGGCGCCGGCGTCAGCCAGGACACCCCGCTCGCCGCCCTCTGGGCCCAGTCGCGGACGCTGCGCCTGGCGGACGGCCCCGACGAGGTCCACCGTTCCTCGCTCGCCAAGCGCGAACTGCGCCGCTGGTCGGACTGACCACGGCACCCGGCCGGACCCGCCCCGCCACCCGCCGACCGGACCGCCCGCCCCCGCCGGGCTCCGCTCCGCCCGCGTCGATCATGCAGTTGTGGTGGGAATTTCCGGCTACTTCAGCCCTTTTGTCGAGCACCACAACTGCATGATCGACGGGCCGTGGGGCGGGGCTGCCGGCGAGCGCTGGCGGTGATGTCGTAGACGACTCACCTCGACAGGTCACACCGGCGGGATACCGCCCGGGGCTGAGGGTGCGGCGGGAGGCCGGTGGTGACCGGCGGTGGCCCGGGGCGGGGCGGCGGTGGCTCGGGGCCGGCGGCAAGGCCCCGGTCCGCGCCGGAGCGGAGGTCCGCGCCGGAGCGGAGGC